>NZ_FZON01000004.1 GCF_900188425.1 Antarctobacter heliothermus | reverse complement strand
CCAAAGACCGCGACGTTCTCTTGGCATTCTATGACTTCCCAGCCGAGCACTGGAAACATGTCCGAACGACGAACCCAATTGAAAGCACCTTCGCCACCGTCCGACATCGCACAGGCAAAACCAAGGGTTGTCTCAGCCGTAAAACCGGCCTTGCCATGGCGTTCAAGCTGATGATGTCAGCGCAGACGAAATGGCGCAAACTCGACGGAGCAAACCGCATGCCAGAGATCATCCAGGGGATTGCATTCAAAGACGGGATCAAACAACTTAACCAAGCCGCCTGATTACGCCATCACCAACTTTCGGGCATAGCTCACAGACGGTCATCGGCGGGTTGAAATCTCAGAACGTAAAATTTCACGTCTGCAACAACACCCTCACAGGACGCAATATCAACTATTCCGACGATCTCTATGACGTCTGGGACGATGATATCGTGCCCTCGGGCGTAGCCGAACTGTCAAAGCTGCAACAAGACGGCTACACCTATATCAAGCCGTGATAGAGCGTTGCGCCATCGCCTGATGTGGGCGATGGCGCGCCGCAAGTCCTGTCGTTTTGGAGTGGTGTCAAACCCGTTCTCCAGCATCCATCCGGTCGAGAAAATCCTGCGCCTCTTTCAATACGGTTTCCCGCTTGTCGGCGTCCATTCGGTCAAACGTCCGGTACATCTGGGCCATGCGTGGGTTGCGCTCAAACCTTGCACGGTGCCGGTCCATGAAATGCCAGTAGAGCAGGTTGAACGGACAGGCCCCCTCACCCGTCTTTTTCGTCACCGAATAAGCGCACAGCTTACAGTGATCCGACATCTTGTTGATGTAATTTCCCGAGGACACATAGGGCTTTGAGGCAATGACACCGCCGTCGGCAAATTGGCTCATACCCACGGTATTCGGTGCCTCGACCCACTCAAACGCATCAATGTAGACGCTTAGATACCATTCGTGCAGCGCGCCGGGATCAAGGCCCGCCAGAAGGCCGAAATTGCCCGTCACCATCAACCGCTGGATGTGATGGGCGTATGCCTCGTCGCGCGTCTGCTCGACCGCCTTGGCCATGCACCGCATATTTGTCCCGGCACCCCAGTAAAGGGCTGGCAGCGTTCGGTCATGTTTCAACGCGTTGCGGGTTGGATATTCCGGCCCCTCGCGGAAATAAATGCCGCGCATGTATTCCCGCCAACCGATGATCTGCCGGATGAACCCCTCAGCGGCGTTGATTGGGACACTGCCCTTTTCATACGCCTTTTCGACCGCTTGGCACACTTCCAGCGCGTCCAGTAGACCAATATTGATGTAGGCCGACAAGAGCGAGTGATACAGAAACCGGTTCCCATCCAGGATCGCGTCCTGATAATCGCCGAAACGCGGCAGGGCATGATCCACGAAATGCCCAAGCGCGCGCAGGGCCTGCTTTCGGTCCGTGGCAAATCCGAATGGCCGTAAAACCCCGAAATTGTCGGAAAAGCGCGCATCGACAAGGTCCAGAACCTCTTGGGTAACTTCATCCGGCTCAAACCAGAGGGGGTCATGCGTCACCTCGTCCGGCGCCGGTTTGCGGTTGTCGTGGTCATAGTTCCACTGACCACCCACCGGCCTGTCCCCGTCCAACAACAGCCCCGTCTTGCGCCGCATCTCGCGGTAGAAATACTCCATCCGCAGCGCCTTGCGCCCGTCCGCCCATTGGTCGAACTCGGCGTGTGAGGCAATGAACCTGTCATCCTCCAAAATCCGAATCTTTAGCGGGCAATGCTGCAAGGCGTTGATCAAACGCCATTCTCCGGGTTCAGTGGCGATGACTTCGGTCGCGCCTGTATCCTCGGCGCGGCGCAAGAGCTCTCCGCAGATGGACCCGGCGTTTTCGGTGTCGTCCAGTTCGGCATACCGCACGTCCCAACCGTCCTCGCGCAGCCGTGCCGCAAACTTGCGCATTGCCGCAAAGATCAGCGCGATTTTCTTGGGGTGATGCGGCACATACCCGGCCTCATCGGCGACCTCGGCCATGACCACCACATCGCGCGCCTTGTCAGCCGACCTGAGCGAGGCCAGCCGCTCACTCAATTGGTCCCCAAGAACCAAGACAAGACGGTTCACCACGGGATCTCCTGACCGGCATAATCCAGAAACTTTCCGGTATCCTTGGCCGTGAGCCCCGATATCACCGCCACCAACCGCTCTGCCGCGTGCTCTGCCGTGACCGTCGGATAGCGGCTAGCGTATTTTGCGGTGAATGCGGTTTCGACCGTGCCCGGATGCAAGCAGACGCAGGCCAACTGTCGATGCGTCCGCGCCATCTCGATCGCCGCGCTGTGCACCAGTTGATTGACCCCCGCCTTGGCCGCGCGATAGCTGTACCACCCCCCCAGCCGATTGTCCCCGATGGACCCGACCCGCGCCGATAACACCGCAAAGACCGCGGGTCGGTCGCGGGGCAACAGTGGCTGCGCATGTTTCAGCACCATGACCGGGCCAATCGCGTTCAAAAGGTACTGATCTTTCAGGGCCCCGACATCCAGAGTCTTCAGCGTCTTTTCCGGCTCTGCGCCCTCGATCTGCAACGCGCCTGTCGCGACAAAGATCAGGTCGAACGGCCCGTCCAGGCCACCCAACGCGCCGCGCACACTGTCCTCATCGGTCACGTCCAGCCCGTCGCGTGACCGCGACAGGCCAGTGACCGCATGCCCTGTCGCGCGCAACTGCGCGGCCATTGCCCCGCCGATGCCGCCGCTGTCTCCGATGATCAAAGCAGTTTTCATGAAACGCCAGATAGCGGTCAGCGACTGGGCATCAAGCGCCGCCAACATCTTCACGCGCGATGGCAACGGTCTTGACCACGGCAAAGCAAGAGACGCCTGGCGCCAGACCCAACGCCTCGGCCGATCGGCGTGTAATGCGCGCCAGCACCCGGCCCGCCGCCGTGTCCAGCGAAACCATCGCACCCGGTCCGTCGCCCTCACGGATCGAATCCACCGTTCCCGGCAATATGTTGAGCGCGGACAGCCCTTCGGGTCGATTGCGCGACAGGATCACTTCTTGTGCGGCAATGCGCACGCGAAGGGGCGCGCCTATGTCTTGCCGCACACGCGGCAGAAACAACGACAGCCCACAGGCATCCAACTCGGTCAACCCGTCCTCATGATGCGCCGCAACGCGGGCCTCCAGCACGGCCCCAACGGCGCGGATGCCCGCAGGGGTCACGGCCGGATCGCTCAACACCTCTGACGCCGTGCCTTGTCGGATCACACGACCGTCCTGCAACACGACAACAGTTGTCGCCAACCGCGCCACCTCTGCTGCGGAATGGCTGACATAAAGGATCGGACAGCGCGCCTCATCCCGGAGCCGCTCGAAATAGGGCAGGATTTCCGCCTTGCGTGCCTCATCCAGCGCCGCCAGCGGTTCATCCGCAAGGATCAGACCAGGGTCGGCCAGCAGGGCGCGCCCGATGGCCACCCGCTGCTTTTCTCCGCCAGACAGCGCGCCGGGCCGCCGGGTCAACAGTCCGCCCAGTCCCAACATCTCGACCACCGGGTCCAGCGGCAAGGAACTGCGGGAAAACCAGCGCCCGTAAAGCAGGTTCTGCCGCACCGACAGGTGCGGAAACAGCCGCCCTTCCTGAAAGATGTACCCCAGACCGCGCCGGTCTGGCGGCAGCCAGATGCCTTGTGCCGTGTCGCCCAGCACCCGGTCCCCGACGCGCACGCGTCCCGCATCGGGCCGTATCAACCCGGCCACAGCATTGATAACGCTGGTTTTTCCAGACCCCGACCTGCCAAACAGAACGGTCAGCCCCTGCGGCGCGTCGAATACCGCGTCCAGCGTGAAATCCCCAAGCCGGTGTCGGACCGCGACCTCTAGCATCACGCGCCCCCGACCCGTGCGGCAACCCGGCGCGACACCCATTCCGACAAAAGCAGCGCCAGCATCGCCACGACCACCGCCACCAGAACCAGACGCAGCGCCGATGCCTCCCCCCCCGGCACCTGAAGAAAGGCGTAGATCGCCGAGGGTAGCGTTTGAGTCTGCCCCGGAATGTTGGACACAAAGGTGATTGTTGCCCCGAACTCTCCCATCGCCTTGGCAAAGGCGAGGATGCTGCCGGCCAACACACCGGGCAGCACCATGGGCAGTGTCACGGTGGCAAAAACCCAGATCCGCGATGCGCCCAACGTGGCTGCCGCCTGTTCCAGCTTGGGGTCTACCGCCTCTATAGACAAGCGCATGGCGCGCACCATCAGGGGAAAGCCCATGATGCCAGCGGCCAGCGCGGCCCCCGTCCAGTGAAAAGCAAACGAAATCCCCAGAGATTGCAGAAACCCGCCCACCGGGGCACGCGGCGAAAACACCAGCAGCAACAGATAGCCCGTGACCACAGGCGGCAAGATTAGCGGCAGATGCACCAGCCCGTTGACCACCTGCTTGCCCGGAAAGCGCCAGCGCGCCAGCGCGTAGGCCACGAACAACCCGAATGGCAGCGCCACCAGCGTCGCCCAGAACGACACCCGCAGCGACAAGCGCACTGCCTCCCATTCCGCCGGGCTGAGCCACTCCATGTCTCAGTCACCCAGCACGGCAAAGCCGTGCGCCGCAAAGATTGTCCGCGCTTCAGGCCCGGTCAGAAAGGCAAGGAACGCGGCGCCGGCATCCTCACGCCCCGCGACGGCGGCCACAGGATAGCGGATCGGCGGGTGGCTGGACTGGGGAAACACCCCAAGCGCATCGACATGCGGATCGGCCAGCGCGTCAGTGGCATAGACAACACCCAACGGCACCTGCCCCAACGATACCAGCGCCAGCGCCGCACGCACGTTGTCCACCTGTGCCACGCGGTGTTCGACCGCCGCCCACAGGCCAAGCGACTCCAGCGCCGCCTTGCCGTAGATGCCCGCGGGCACCGCCTGAACCAGGGCCATGGCAAGCCGTCCGTCGCCCAGCATCGCCCCAAGATCCAGCTGTGGCCCGATCTCGACCGGGGCGGCACCGGCGGGGCCCGCCAGAACCAGCCGATTGCCCAGCAGATCGACCCGTGTGCCCGAAGCAATAAGCCCGTCTGCCTCCAACACGTCCATCCAGTCAGTGTTCGCCAGAAAAACCACATCCGCCGGCGCGCCCTGTTGCACCTGTCGCGCCAGCATGGACGATCCCGCATAGGACAGGGTCACCTCACCGTCATAGCCTGCCGCTACGTCGTCGAGCGCGGTCTTCAGACTGGCGGCGGCGAACACGGTGACAGGCTCGGCCACTACAGGCCGCGCCAGCAGCGCCAGAAACACCGCCCCGCCGAGAAAAAATCTTGAGATCCACATCATTGCACCGAAGTATCTGGCACGATGCGCGAACCGTCACCAGAGCGCAGGCAAAAAAATGCGCGGCGGTGCCTCGGTAGAGTCAAGTTTTCGGGCCAAGAGGGATCAGAGATCCTCTAGCCGAACAAGTCCTTGAACAGCCCGACATTCTGGCGAAAGCCCGCCTCGAAATCACCGTTGCCGGGGTGATAGACGCTTTCGAACGACACAACCCCATCATATCCATCCGCCCGCAGCGCATCGGCCAATTGCGGATATTGCCCGGCAAGTTGCCCCTCGCCCATCGGGCGCACCTCTAGCGTGGCTTTGGGGGTGTCGACCAACACGTCCTTGATGTGGATATGCCCGATATAGCCATCCTTCGCGGTGTCATAGCCGTCAGGGTAGCAGGTTTCGTGGCACCAGCAATTGTTGGCGGGATCCCAGAGGATTTGCAGCGCATCCTGTGCGTCCAGATCGTCGATCAGCTTGCGCGCCGTCCAGTTGGAGTTGACCAGCGTGCCGTTGCCGGTTTCCACGACCAGCGTCACACCGGCCTCGCGCGCAACATCGACCGCAGGCGCGATCAGCGGCAGCATCGCGTCCCAGGCCCCGTGCGCCACGTTCCATTTCTCAGCCCCGTTCAGCCCCCAAAGGATCTGCTCCTTGCGCGGCGTCATGATCCGCACCAGCGGGCTGCCCACCACATGCGCCATGTCGATCACACGCGTGAGCGCATCCATGTGTTTCACATGCAGGGCGTCCCCCGGCACGTTGTCCTTGGTCATTCCCGCAAAAATGTGCCGCGACAGGCAGCACACCGGATGCCCCCGGTCGCGCAACAGGGTGTCGATCTCGCGCACCTGTTGCGGGCTATGGTCGCCCACCTCGGCGTCCCAGACAAATTGCAGCTCGGCGTAGTCGATGGCAAATTCGTCCATCACATCGACGGTATGCGCCAGATCGCGGCTGATGCCGTCACAGATGACACCCAGTTTCATTTCGCCGCCTCCCGGTGCAGTTCCGCGCCGACGATCTCTTCGATCACGCGAGTCGCGACCCAGTTGTCGCCGTTGGGATATTTGGTCCGTCCAGCGGTGAAAATCTGCATCGCAGAGGCCGCGGTGTGCAGCGGCACGCCCAGATCCTCTGCCATGCCCATCGAGATGGTCAGATCCTTGTGCATGGTGTTGATATGGCTTCCGGTGCCTTCGAACTGGCGGTCGATGATCTTTTGCAGCGCGGTGTTGACGATGCCGCAGCCCCCGCCCGAGGTCGAAAACACGTCATAGATCACCTGCCCCGGCACACCCGCCTTGGCCGCCAGCGCCGCCGCCTCAAACGTGGCGGAAAAGATCGACCCCAGCAGCGATTGCAGGCAGGCCTTGACCGTCTGGCCCTCACCCGCCGTCGTGCCGACACGGTGGATGCTGGCGCTGACCGCATCCATCACCGGCGCGCAGTGGTCCAGCAGGTCCGGCGCGCCCGCCGCCATCATGGTCAGCGTGCCGCCCTGCGCCCCGGGAAAACCGCCGGATACCGGGCTGTCAATCATACGCAGGCTGGTGCCCTCCAGCGCGGTGCCGATCTCTCGCGCCTCGGAGGGCTTGATCGTCGCGGTCAGGATCACGGTGCCGCCGGGCGCCATTGTCTCCAAAAGGCCGCCGTCGCCCAAAATCACTGCCTTGGCCTGTGCGCCGGTCATCACCATGACAAAGACCACATCCGTCGCCGCGCCGACCTGCGCCACGCTTTGCAATGGTGTCCCGCCCATGTCCGCCAGCGCGGCGTTGCGCGCCGGGGTCATGTCGAATCCGCAGGTCTCAAACCCGCCTTTGACAAGGTTCTTGGCCAGGCCAGAGCCCATATCGCCCAAACCGATCACACCACAGCGCATGGTCTTCTCCTCCCATATTGGTTTTCATCACCTTATCGGGGAGAAGCCATGACGCGAGGCAAAATTCAGGTCAGCGACAGGCCGCGGCGCAGCGCGATCAGGTCAAGATCCTGCGCGATAAAGGCAACGCCCGCATCAATCGCCTTTTGCCCGAAACCGGCATCCATGGTCAGAAGCCCGGCAGGCTTGCCCGCTGCATTGATCCGTTTGATGCCATCGACGACCGCCGCCTGCACCTCGGGGTGGGACGGCTGACCCTGATAGCCCATGGAGGCGGCCAGATCGGCGGGACCGATGAACAGCCCGTCAATGCCCGGCACGTCGGCAATCGCCTCGATCTCTGCCAGCGCCTCGACGGTTTCGACCTGAACGATCAGGCACAATTCATTCCGTGCCGCGGCGTGATAGCCTTGGATCAGCCCGAAACCACTTGCCCGGGTCATACCCGCAACACCGCGAATGCCCTCTGGCGGATAGGTCATCGCCGCCGCCGCCTGCGCGGCCTCATCGGCGTTCTGCACATAGGGCACAACCAGCGTCTGCGCGCCAATGTCCAGCAGGCGCTTGATTTCAGGCGCATTCAGGGAGGCAGGCCGCGCCAGTGCAGAGACCGGATGTGCCGCCACCGCCTGCAACATCGGCAGCACGCGGATCGGGTCCATCGGCGAATGCTCGCAATCGAACAGCATCCAGTCATACCCGCAGGTGGCCATCATCTCTGCCGCCAACGGGTCCGCGATGCTGCACCAGATGCCGCGCTGCAAGCGCCGCTCCAGGATTGCCGCCTTGAAGGTGTTCTTTTTCAGTTCCATTCTTGTGCCTCTCCTCTATCCGACCGGACACTAGACGCATCGGACGCGATCAGGCAAACGCCACGTCATGTCCCGCACCCGAAAGGAACGCGCCATGCCCACTGCCCTTGTCACCGGCTCTGCAGGGTTTATCGGCTACCACGTTTGTGCGCGCCTGTTGAACGAAGGGTTGCGGGTGATCGGTCTGGACGCCCTGACCGACTATTACGATGTCACGCTAAAAGACGCGCGCCATGCGCGACTTGCGCCCTTGGGGGATTTCGTGCCGGAACTTGGCCGGGTCGAGGATCCTGGCCGCATGGCCGCGCTGTTCGAACGTGAAAGGCCGGACATGGTCATCCACCTCGCCGCGCAGGCAGGGGTGCGGTATTCGATCGACAACCCGCGGTCCTACCTCGAGTCAAACATCATCGGGACATTCGAATTGCTGGAGGCGGCGCGCGCTCACCCGCCACGTCACTTGCTGCTGGCATCGACCTCGTCGGCCTACGGGGCTAACACGGCGATGCCCTATCAGGAGACCGACCGCGCCGATTTCCAGTTATCCTTTTATGCGGCGACCAAGAAATCCACCGAATCGATGGCGCACGCCTACGCCCATCTCTACGGGCTGCCGACCACCATGTTCCGCTTTTTCACTGTCTACGGTCCGTGGGGCCGACCGGACATGGCGCTGTTCAAGTTCACCGACGCAATCCTGCGTGGTGCGCCCATCGACGTCTACAACTTTGGCGACATGAGCCGCGATTTCACCTATATTGACGATCTGGTCGAAGGCATCAGATTGCTGATTGATGCGGTGCCGGAACGGCCCACGGATGGCATCGTGCCAGTAGGCGACAGCCTGTCGCCCGTGGCGCCCTACCGCGTCGTGAACATCGGCAACTCTGAACCAGTACAACTGACCGCTTTCATCGAGGCCATCGAGGCGGCAACCGGATTGCGTGCCCAGCGCAACCTGATGCCGATGCAACCCGGCGACGTTCCCGCGACATGGGCGGATGCCACACTCTTGCGCGCGCTGACCGGCTACACGCCTGCCACACCGGTCCGCGAGGGTGTCGCCCGTTTTGTCGATTGGTATCGTGGCTACTATTCGCGCAACAGTTCCGACCCGCTGACCCCCTGAGCAGGGCCTTGGCCATGGGGCTTTGCGTACCGATCTCGCAGGAAATCCGGGGTCAGGCGCGGCTTGCAGGTCAAAGCTGACCAAAAAAAGCTGCTTTGACCTTGCAGTGGGGCCCGGTGATCCCACACTATCCACAGGGGCGCGCCCAAACAGCGCAAAGAGGGGACACACCGCATCTTGACGGATCAGAGGATCATATCGACCCCCGGCCTGTCTTGGGGCACGACGCGGCTGTTCCGCTTTTGCCCGTGCGGGTTGCGTGACCCGTGGTGCGCTGCGCCGGGTCTGTGACCCCACCTGCCTGCTTTGCTCCTGCGGCATTGCCCCGCCGTTTGCGGAAACAGCGTTGCAATTTGCCCGGGCTTTTCGCAATAAACCTCAATTTTCTGACCCTGCGGAGACGTGAATGACCTCTGAGAGCAGTTTTCTGCCCATCATCGCGCTATTGCCTTTCCTCGGCGCGCTGATCCCCGGTGTCATGATCCGGGCGGGGCGCACCGCCACCGCCACGTTCACCGCCGTTCCCACCGTGCTGGCCCTTGTGATGCTGGGCGTGCTTGCGCCGGGCGTCCTGAACGGCACGGTCTACACCTTCAGCATCCCGTGGTTGCCCCAACTGGGGCTGGAGGCGGCGTTCTTCCTGGACGGTCTCGGGCTGATGTTCGCCTGCATGATCCTGGGCGTCGGCCTGCTGATCACGCTCTATGCGCGCTATTACCTGTCGGGTGAGGATCCGGTGGGGCAGTTCTACACCTACCTGCTGCTGTTCCAGGGCGCGATGCTGGGCATCGTCATTTCGGACAACATCCTGCTTTTGCTCATTTTCTGGGAACTGACCTCGCTGTCCTCCTTCCTTCTGATCGGCTACTGGAAGCACCTGCCAGAGGGCCGTCAGGGCGCGCGCATGGCGCTGACCGTGACCGGCGCGGGTGGCCTTGCGATGATCGGCGGCATGCTGATCCTTGGCAATATCGCGGGCAGCTATAACCTGACGGACATTCTGGCGGCGGGCGACCTGATCAAGGCGTCCGACTGGTACACCCCTGCCGTGATCCTGATCCTGCTGGGCGCGTTCACCAAATCCGCGCAGTTCCCGTTCCATTTCTGGTTGCCGCACGCCATGGCCGCGCCCACGCCAGTGTCGGCCTATCTGCATTCGGCCACCATGGTGAAGGCGGGCGTCTTCCTGATGGCGCGCATGTGGCCTGCGCTGTCGGGGACCGAGCTGTGGTTCTATCTGGTCGCCACCACGGGCCTTGTCACCATGGTGATTGCCGCCGTGATCGCCCTGTTCAAGGATGACCTGAAGGGGCTGCTGGCCTTTTCGACCGTCTCACATCTGGGCCTGCTGACGATGCTGCTGGGATTCGGGACAGAGGCGGCCGCCATCGCGGCGGTGTTCCACATCCTCAACCACCTGACATTCAAGGCGGCGCTGTTCATGACCGCCGGCATCATCGACCATGAGGCGCACACCCGAGACATCAAACGTCTGGGAGGATTGGCAAAACTCATGCCGATCACCGCCGTGATCGGCATTGTGGCCGCGTTGTCGATGGCGGGTATTCCGCTGTTCAACGGTTTCTTGTCCAAGGAACTGATGCTTGAAGAAGCCAGCCACACCAACTGGTGGGAAAACCCGTGGATCGTGCCCGTGCTGGCCACGGTCGGAGCGCTGTTTTCGGTGGCCTATTCGCTGCGGTTCATCTTTCACGTCTTTGGCGGGCCGGTGCGGGACGACTATCCGTCCAAGCCGCATGATCCACCCATGGGCATGTGGCTGTCGCCTGCGTTCCTGTGCATCTTCGTGGTGCTGATCGGCGTTGCGCCCTTCCTTGCAGAGCCGGTGGTCAACATGGCCGCCAGCGCCGTCACCGGGCACACCACCCACGCGCATCTCAAGATCTGGCACGGGCTGACGCCGGCGCTGTACATGTCCATCATCGCCGTTGCCGGGGGTGCCGTTTTGCTGCTGCTGCACCGCCCCTTGGACGCCGCATGGATCAAGGCCGGGCCGTTCTACGCCAAATCCGCGTTTGACGCTGTCATCTCGGGCTGCGTATCGCTCAGCCGCGTGATCTCTGACAATCTGCACAACGGCGCGATCAGCCGCTATCTGGCAATCTTCACCGCTGCGACCGTCACCGCCGGGTACATGGCGTATCTGGGCGGCGGCATCGCCCCGCAGACCAGAGAGATGTTGCCGATTGCGCCGGTCTTTGCCGTGGGCTGGGTGCTGCTGGTCTGCGCCACCGGGGTCGTCGTCTTTCAACACCACATGCGCTACCGCGCGCTGGTGGTGCTGGGAGTCATCGGCCTCATGGTCTCTGCGGGCTTTGTGTTCCTCTCCGCGCCCGACCTTGCGTTGACGCAAATCTCTGTCGAGACGGTGACGATCATGCTGCTGCTGCTGGCACTGCATTTTCTGCCCAAGACAACCCCGGTCGAAAAGGACACGCCGCGTCGTCTACTGGACGGGGCCGTGGCGCTGGCGGCAGGTGTGGGTGTGGCATCGCTGGCCTATGCCTTTATGACCCGCGATCTGGACAGCATTTCGTTCTATCACCTCGCCAATTCCTACAAGGAGGGCGGCGGCACCAACGTGGTCAACGTGATCCTTGTCGATTTCCGGGGTTATGACACCTACGGCGAGATCATCGTTCTGGGCATCGCAGGTCTGGTGATCTTTGCCCTGATGGAGGCGCTGCTGAGCGGCCCCGCCGGCGCGCGGCTGCGCAATTCGGGTTACAACTTTGACCGCTCACACGACCGGCACCCGCTGATGATGGTGGTTTCAACCCGCGTGATGATGCCCATCGCCCTGATGGTGGGTGTCTACATCTTCCTGCGTGGCCACAACCAGCCGGGCGGTGGCTTTGTCGCCGGGCTGGTATTCTCGATCGCGTTGCTGATGCAGTACATGGCCTCGGGCTTTGCCTGGACCATGCGGCGGCAGCAGTTCGAATACCACGCCATGATCGGCTGGGGCGTGGTGATCGCCGGGCTGACCGGAGCGGGGGCTTGGCTGTCGGGGACGCCGTTCCTGACCTCGGCGTTTGGGTATGTCCACATTCCTCCGATTGAGGAGTTTGAGCTGGCCACCGCTGCGCTGTTTGATCTGGGTGTTTTCCTGTGTGTGTTGGGGGCGGTGATGCTGATGCTCTACAGCCTGTCGCGCATGGCACGCCATGCGGGTGAGACGGTCAACCTGGAACCGCTGGACTATGACCCGTCGCGCCCCGCGAAGATGGTCGAGAAGGGAAAGGCCTGAAATGGAAATCCTTGTCGCAAGCGCAATCGGGGTACTGACAACCGGCGGGGTCTACCTGATCCTGCGACTGCGCGCCTTTCCGGTGATCCTCGGGCTGTCGCTGCTGTCCTATGCCGTGAACGTCTTTTTGTTCTCGACCGGCCGGCTGGCGATCAATGCGCCGCCGATCCTGCAAAAATACGGTGACGCAACTTATACGGACCCGCTGCCGCAAGCGTTGGTGCTGACCGCCATCGTGATCTCATTCGGGATGACGGCGGTCTTGGTGATGTTTTCACTGGGGGCCTATCTGGAGGCCGGAAATGACACCATCGACATGAAAGACGCCGAGACGGAGGACGACGCGGTATGAATCACTGGATCATCGCCCCTGTCGTGCTGCCAGCCCTACTGGCACCGCTGCTTGGCTATATCATGCGGCACGACATCGTTTTGGCGCGCGTGGCTTCTGCTGCGGGCACCGTGGCGCTCTTTTTCATCGCGCTGGGGCTGGCCTTTTGGGCGGCGGACGGCGGAACGCATGTCTACCGTCTAGGGGACTGGCCCGCGCCCTTTGGCATCGTGCTGGTTCTGGACCGGCTGTCCGCCATGATGGTGCTACTGACCGCGACGCTGGCGCTGATCGTGCTCTGGCATGTCATCGCCACCGGATGGGACGCCAAGGGGCGGCATTTTCATGCGCTCTACCAGTTCCAGCTTATGGGTATCTTTGGTGCGTTCCTGACCGGGGATGCCTTTAACCTGTTCGTCTTTTTCGAGGTGTTGCTGATCGCCTCCTACGGTTTGATGGTCCACAGCGGCGGCAAGGTGCGGCTTCAGGCGGGCCTGCAATACCTGGTGATGAACCTGGCCGGGTCGACGCTGTTCCTGTTTGCGCTGGGGACGATGTACGCGACGACCGGCACGCTCAACATGGCGGACCTTGCGGTCAAGGTGCCGCTGATCCCCGCCGAGGAAGGCGCGATGGTGCGGGTGGCTGCGGTGCTGCTGCTGATCGTCTTCATGATCAAGGCGGCGCTGTTCCCAGTGCAGTTCTGGCTGCCCGGCACCTATGCCAATGCGCCAGCGCCGGTGGCGGCGCTGTTTGCGATCATGACCAAGGTCGGTGCCTATGCAATCATCCGGCTGCACACGTTGGCCTATGGGCCGCAATCGTCGCCAACCGCCGGGCTGGTCGAGGAATGGCTGTTCCCGGCGGCCATGGTCACAGTCGCCCTGGGTGCCATTGGTGTGCTGGCCGCGAAACGGTTGATGCCGCTATTGTCCTTCTCAGTCATCGGGTCGATGGGCACGCTGATGCTGGCGGTCGCACCGCAAGACCCGTATGCCACCGAAACCGCGCTATACTACCTTGTGCATTCGACCTTTTCCGCCGCCGCCTTGTTCCTGCTGGCGGATCTGGTGATTTCGCGGCGCGGCACAGACACCCTGTCCGTGCGCCCGCCGCTGTTGCAGAACGGGTTGTTTGCGGCGCTGTTCTTTGGCGGGGCCATCGCGATGGCCGGAATGCCGCCTTTGTCCGGGTTCCTCGGCAAATTGCTGATCCTTGATGCGCTGCGCGACCCCACACTGATGCCCTGGGCCTGGAGCGGTATCCTGATCGGATCGCTGGTCACCATCGTGGGCTTTGCCCGCGCGGGCAGCATTCTGTTCTGGAAATCCACCGCTGTGAGGGTGCCCGAGGGTGCCGAACCCATCGACGCCGAACCGCGTCCTGCCCCGGCTACCGCCGCCGAGGTTGGCCCGACGATGGCCCTGCTGGCTCTGTTGGCAGCGCTTGCGGTGCTGGCGGGTCCGGCTACAGAATACATGCGCGCCGCCGGAACCCAGTTGTTTGAGCCGGATGGCTATATCGACGCGGTACTGACCCCGGTCGAAAAGCCCGAGGCACCGGACCCGCACGCGCCGGACCCACTCGCGGAAGAGGAGCACTAGGCCATGCTGAAACGCATCTTTCCCCATCCGCTGCTCAGCCGGTCGCTGCTGCTTGTCTGGCTTATGCTTGTGAACAAGGTGACGCCTGGCAATGTCCTGTTGGGCGGTGTGCTGGGGATTCTGGTTCCAATCCTGACGTCGCCTTATTGGCCCGGGCGCCCCGGACTAAAGCGACCGTTTCTGACGATTCCTTATATTTTCATCGTGCTTTGGGATATTGTCGTCGCCTCGATCCAGGTGGCGCGCATCGTTCTGTTCAAGCCGCGCAACCAGATCCATTCGCAATGGATCGTTGTTCCGCTGGACCTGACCTCGCCCGAGGCGATCACGGTTCTGGCAGGCACCATCACCATGACGCCCGGAACGGTCTCTGCCCTGTTGGCGGCGGACGGGGGCAGCCTGTTGGTGCATTGTCTGCATTCAGATGATCCCGACGACGTGCGCGATGAGATCAAGACCCGCTACGAAGCCCGGCTAAAGGAGATTTTCGGATGATCACCTATGCGCTCTATTTCACCATGGGGTGTTTCGGACTGGGCCTGCTGTTCAACCTCTTGCTGGTGGTCCGGGGCCCCGGTCAGGCGGACCGCGTACTGGCGCTGGACACCATGGTCATCAACGTGATCGCCCTGCTGGTCTGCTACGGCATCCTGCAAGGCACGGCGGTCTATTTCGAGGCCTCGATGCTGGTTGCCATGGTCGGCTTTGTCTCGACCGTCGCCTATTGCCGCTTTTTGCTGCGGGGGGACATCATCGAATGACGGAGATTCCGATGCTGGTAGAAGTCCTCATTTCGTTCTTTCTGGTCGTCAGCGGTATCTTTGGCCTGATCGGCTCTTTGGGCCTGCTCAAGCTGACCGACACGATGCAACGCCTGCACGCGCCGACAAAGGCGACAACGCTGGGCGTTGGTGGCGTTTTGATCGCCTCGATGCTGTTCATGTTGCTGGTCAAGGACCATCTGTCCTTTCATGAACTCATGATCACGCTGTTCCTGTTCCTGACGGCGCCGATCTCGACCCTGTTCATCGCGCAAACGCATATCCTGATGAACCTAAAGCGCGGCGACCTCCCCGACACAGGGCGAGAGCACAGCTGGTCGATCTACGACGATCCACCGGATCAAGCCCCGGTCGGGGAGGAAAACGCCAAAGGCTGACCGCTGAGGAACCTGAACAAAGAAAGCCCGCCGAGTTTCCCCGGCGGGCTTTTTCGTGTCGCTGTGACGTCTGACTTAGCCGATGATCGCGTTCAGCGTCGCGGAGGGGCGCATCACGGCAGCGGTCTTGGCCGCGTCGCTGTGATAGTAGCCGCCCAGATCGGCGGGCGCGCCCTGAGCCGATGCCAGTTCGCTTGCAATGGCCGCTTCACCATCCGCCAACACCTTGGCGATCGGTGCGAAATGCGCCGCCAGGTCCGCATCGTCCGTCTGCGCGGCAAGTGCGTCGGCCCAGTAGCGGGCGAACCAGTAATGGCTGTCGCGGTTGTCCGGTTGGCCCACCTTGCGGCTGGGGCTGTGGCCGTGATCCAGGATGCCCTGCGTTGCCACCTCGACCGCATCGCCCAGAACACGCGCCTTGGCGTTGCCCTTGGCATCGCCGAGGAACTTGAAGCTTTCGCCAAGCGCGCAGAACTCACCCAGGCTGTCCCAGCGCAGGTGGTTTTCCTCGACAAGCTGCTGAACGTGCTTGGGGGCAGAACCACCCGCGCCGGTTTCGAACAGCCCGCCACCGTTCATCAGCTTGACGATGGACAGCATCTTGGCGCTGGTTGCCAGTTCAAGGATCGGGAACAGGTCGGTCAGGTAATCGCGCAGCACGTTGCCGGTGATGGCGATGGTGTTCTCACCCTTGGTGATCGTCTCCAGCGACGCGCGGGTAGCCTCACGCGGGGCCATGATCTCGAACTTGTCGGCCACGCCTTTAGCCTCAAGGATCGGTTTGACCATGCTGATCAGCTGCGCATCATGCGCGCGGTTTGCGTCCAGCCAAAAGATCGACCGATAGCCGGTCGCCTTCTGCCGTTCGATGGCCAGATTCACCCAATCCTCGATCGGCGCCTTGCGGGCCGAGGCAGAGCGCCAGATGTCACCGGCGGCAACCTTGTGCGAATGCAGCACGGTTCCATCGTCGAGGATCATCTTGACGGTGCCATCCTCGGGGATTTCAAAAGTGGTCGGGTGGCTGCCGTATTCCTCGGCCTTTTGCGCCATCAGGCCCAGGTTCTGAACGGTGCCGGCGGTGGCCGGGTTCAGCTTGCCGTTGGCTTTGAAGAACTCGATCGCCTCATCGTAGACCGGCGCATAGCAGTTGTCGGGGATGACGCAGGTGGTGTCGCCCTCATTGCCATCCGGGCCCCAGCCCTTGCCGCCAGCGCGGATCAGAGCGGGCATCGAAGCATCAACGATGACGTCCGAGGGAACGTGCAGGTTGGTGAGACCCTTATCACTGTCGACCATGTACATCGGCGGGCGCGTGGCCCGGACCTCTTCGATGGCCGCAGTGATTTCGGCGTTGTCTTTCACGCGATTCAGCAGGTCACCCAGCCCCGAGTTCGGGTTCACGCCAAGCGCCTTCATTTCGTCGCCGTACTTTTCAAAGACGGGCGCCAGCCATGCCTTGACCGCGTGGCCAAAAATGATCGGATCAGAGACCTTCATCATCGTGGCCTTCAGGTGCAGCGAGAACAGCGTGCCGTCGGCTTTCACCTTCTCGATTTCCTCGGCAAGGAAGGTATCCAGCACCGATGCCGACATGAAAGTTGCGTCAACGACAGTGCCTTCGGGGTAGGACACGCCCTCTTTCAGCACCGTCTCGCCATTGGCCGTTTCCAGCACGATCTTGGCGGTCGCGGCCTTGGGCAGCGTTGCCGAGACTTCGTTGGCAAAGAAATCATCTCCGGGCATCGAGGCAACGCGCGTCTTGCTGTCGGCGGTCCACTCACCCATGCGGTGCGGGTTGGCTTGGGCGAATTTCTTTACGGCGGCAGCGGCACGGCGGTCAGAGTTGCCTTCGCGCAGAACCGGGTTTACGGCCGATCCCTTGAGGGTGTCGTATTTGGCGCGAACGGCCTTTTCTTCATCGGTTGTGGGCGCTTCGGGGTAGTCGGGCAGGGCGTAGCCCTGCGATTGCAGTTCCTTGACGGCGGCAACCAATTGCGGGACCGAGGCTGAGATGTTCGGCAGTTTGATCACGTTCGCCTCGGGCGTTTTGACCAGTTCGCCCAGCGCGGCCAGATCGTCCGACTGGCGCTGCGCTTCGGTCAGCGACTCGGCAAAGGTGGCAATGATGCGGCCCGCCAGGCTGATGTCGCGGGTGCCGATGGAAACCCCGGCAGCAGTGGCGAATTTCTTGAGGATCGGCAATAGCGAGGCCGACGCCAGTTCGGGTGCTTCGTCAACCTTGGTGTAGATGATGTCGGGAGTCGAATCAGACATGTGTCCGGCCTTTCTGAATATGGGGGCGGGTTTGGCCCTTCCTTATGCCAAGAGGGCCGTCGCGTCTACAGTATGCAGATGTATACAGTGTCGCATTGCGCCACGCTTTTGCGAACCGTGCGTTAGCGGCGCTTCATCTCCGAAACGTATCGGGAAGGGTAAACGTCCTTCGCAGGACATTTCCGAAACCATCATCACGGCGCTTGGAAAACGCCACCACTGGCGTGGCGACCAAGCGCCTTCAAGGGCGCTTGGTTCTGTCCTGACGCATCTGCCGCGGCTTTATCAGAAGTCGAGATTTTCCACCGTCAGTGCGTTCTGCTGAATGAACTCGCGCCGGGGTTCCACCACGTCACCCATGAGCTTGGTGAACAGATCATCTGCCCCGGCCATGTCATCGATGGTCACCTGCAACAGCGTACGGGCATCCGGGTCCAGCGTGGTTTCCCACAATTGGCTTGGGTTCATCTCACCCAAACCCTTATATCGCTGAAGGGAAAGGCCCTTTTCGCCTTCCTCCAGAATGGCCTTGAGCAGGTCCAACGGCCCGTGGACAAGTTGCCCCCGGTCTTTTCGCTCCAGCGTGGAGGGCGATCCATAAACGTGTTGAAGGCTCTCGGTAAACGATCCGGTCCGACGCGCCTCACCCGAACGCAGCATCGGCCCGTCCAATGTGCGCACCTCTTCGACCCCGCGCAGGATACGCGCCAGTCGAACGCCCTTGTCCTGAGTGATCCGGCCCGTCCAGCCGCGTTCGTATTCCAGCGCGATCAGGTCCAGCCGTGCCGCCACCTTGTCCGCTACTCCCTGCAAGTCGGCGTCCACCGCACCGGGCACAAAGGCCCCGGCGATGGCTGCTTGTTCCAGAATGTGGCGTGGATAGTGCGTCGGGAAGGCATCCAGCACCCGCTTGAGCGAGCGCGCCTCTTCCACAACGCGCACCAGATCCTGTCCGACGATCACCTCACCCGAGCCGAGTTTCAGCTGCGCGCCTTCGATACCCTGTTGGATCAGGTAGTCGTCCAGCGCGGTCTGGTCCTTGAGGTATACCTCGGACTTGCCGCGCGCGACTTTATACAGCGGTGGCTGCGCGATATACAGATAGCCATGTTCGATCAGCGCTGGCATCTGCCGATAAAAGAAGGTCAACAGCAGCGTCCGGATATGCGCCCCGTCCACGTCCGCGTCGGTCATGATGATGATCTTGTGATAGCGGATTTTCGAGATGTTGAATTCATCTCGTCCGATGCCGGTGCCCAGAGCCATCACCAGGTTGCCGATCTCCTGCGAGCCAAGCATCCGGTCGAACCGCGCCCGCTCTACGTTGAGAATCTTGCCTCGCAGCGGCAGAATGGCCTGCGTGCGCCGGTCACGTCCCGTTTGGGCCGAGCCACCGGCAGAGTCCCCCTCGACCAGGAACAGTTCAGTCTTTGAGGCGTCCTTTTCGGAGCAGTCCTTCAGCTTGGCCGCGTTAAAGCTGACGTCCATCGCGGTCTTGCGTCGGGTCAGTTCGCGCGCCTTGCGGGCTGCCTCGCGGGCCAGCGCGGCTTCGACGATCTTGCCGACGATGCCTTTGGCCTGCTGTGGGTTCTCTTCAAACCACTCGGACAGTTTTTCGTTCATCAGCCCCTCAACGGCCGGGCGCACTTCGGAACTGACCAGCTTGTCCTTGGTCTGGCTGCTGAACTTGGGGTCCGGCACCTTGACCGACAGGACCGCTGTCAGACCTTCGCGCGCATCGTCGCCGGTGAAATTGACCTTTTCGCGCTTGGCGATCCCGGATTCCTGCGCATATTTCTGGATTGTCCGGGTCAGCGCACCGCGAAATCCAGCAAGGTGGGTGCCGCCATCGCGTTGCGGGATGTTGTTGGTAAAGGGCAGGACGTTCTCGTGGTAGCTGTCGTTCCACCACATCGCGACCTCAACACCGATGCCATCCTTTTCGCCATCCATGTAGATCGGATCGTCCATCACCGCCTGTTTGGAACGGTCAAGGTATTTGACAAACTCCCGAACGCCGCCCTCATAGTGCAGTTCTGATTTCATTGGCTCTGCGGGGCGCTCATCCTCAAGCAGGATGCGCACGCCACTGTTGAGGAACGCCAGCTCGCGCAGTCGCTTTTCCAGCGTTTCGAACTGGTAATCGAGGTTGGAAAACGTGCCGGTCGAGGCGAGAAAGCGCACCTCTGTCCCGGTTTCACCATGCGAGTCGCCGACAACGCGTAGGTGTTCCGTGGTTTCGCCATGTTCGAACTTGGCAAAATGCTCTTTGCCGTTCCGCCAGACGCGCAGTTCCAGCCAAACAGACAGCGCGTTCACAACCGAAACGCCAACGCCGTGCAGACCGCCGGACACCTTGTAAGAGTTCTGGTCAAATTTGCCGCCGGCGTGCAGCTGGGTCATGATGACCTCTGCCGCTGAAACGCCCTCTTCAGTGTGGATATCGACCGGGATTCCGCGGCCGTTGTCGCGCACCGAGACACTGCTGTCGGCGTGGATTTTCACATGGACATAGTCGGCGTGTTTGGCCAACGCCTCATCGATGCCGTTGTCCACCACCTCGTAGACCATGTGGTGCAAACCCGAGCCATCATCGGTATCCCCGATGTACATGCCGGGACGCTTGCGCACCGCTTCCAAGCCTTTGAGAACCTTGATGGAATCGGCGCCATATTCATCGGGCGCCGCGGGTTGGTCGGACATCGAGCGATCCTTTGTTATTTTGGCCCAATCTATAGAGGTTTAGCAGGGGATTGTCACGCGACGGACACAATATTTGGTAACGCGCGCGCGGGCGATTCCCGCCGTCCCGCCTTCAGAAGAGATGGCCCAGAAAATCGATCTGCGCATCCTCTGGCCAAAGGGCCTCCGTCAGCGGAAAAACCCGCAGAAACGGACTGGATCCTTCGACAATATCGCCTGTCCGGGCCCCAACCATCTGACAATGGCGAAACTGGTTCGTAGCCGGCAGAAACCCTGCCCGGTCGTACAACTCTCGGTCCCCGAAAAGGATCAGAAAACTGGCCCGTCTCGAACTGGCCACTGATTTGCACCTGTCGAGCAAGGCAGTTGCATGGCCGCGCCCGCGCGCCTCTACGGACGTTGCCACGTCGCCGACGCCGACAACGTCTACCACGTTTTCGCCGACACGGATCGCGCGCAGAAACAGCGACATGTGCGCCAAAACGCAGCCCTCGCGCCAGACAAGGCGCATGTGCGGACGTTGTTGGTAAAAGCTGCGACCCTCAAAATCAGTCGGGAAACTCTGCCGCAGGATCTCGGCAATCCGCGCCTCATCCGCTGCCGTCAGGTTCTGTTCGGCAATAACCTCAATCACGGATGTGTACACGGGACTCGCCCGCCTCTTCGGTGACTTCAAGATACTGCGCCTGCCCGCCCAGTTCGGCAAACAGTTCTGACCCGGTGCCAGTCATCCAGGCCTGTGCGCCCAGCGCGACGATCTCACCGTACAACGCCGCCCGTCGGGTTGCGTCCAGATGAGCCGCAACCTCATCCAGCAGCAGGATCGGCGACGCGCCGAAATCCTGTGCCAATGCCCGCGCGTTGGACAGGATCAGCGAAATCAGCAGGGCTTTTTGCTCACCGGTGGAACACTCGGCCGCTGGCACACCCTTGGTGGCAAACACACCGTAAAGGTCCGTTCGGTGCGGCCCCACCAACGTGCGCCCTGCCCCCATGTCGCGAAAGCGGCTTTCGGCCAGCGCCTCGCGCAGATCGTTCTCGGCGGGCGGCAAGCTGCCCTCGGATTGCACCAAATCCAGATCGGCAGCGGGAAAGGCCGTCTCTGCGTCGGCCTGCGCGGCTTTCAGTCGGTCCAGCGTTTCTTGCCGGTTCGCGGTCAGCAAGGCACCGCTGTGCGCCATCTGTTTTTCCAGCGCATGATACCAATGCGGGTCGCGAACACTGTCCTTGAGCAGGCGATTGCGTTCGCGCATCGCCTTTTCATAGTCCAGCGATGCCTGGGCATGGTCGGGGAAAAACGACAGGGTCAAACGATCCAGAAACCGCCGCCGCCCCTCGGCCCCTTCGATCCACAGTCGGTCCATCGCCGGAATCAGCCAGACAGTCCGGGCAATGCGGCCAAGGGCAATCTGGTTGGCGCTCTTGTCGTTGATCGTGATGCTGCGCGCCGCCCCGTCCTCGGAGACAAAGGATATCTCTTGAGGCCCCTCCGGGCCGGTCAGATCGCCGGTGATTTTCCAGCCAAGGCTTTGCGGACGGCGCGCCATGTCCGCCGCTGACGCCCGTCGCAACCCGCGCCCAGGCGAGAACAGCGAAACCGCTTCGATCAGGTTGGTTTTGCCCGCGCCATTGGGCCCGTAGATCGCCACGGGGCGCGCATCAACCGCAATTTCCGCCCATCTGTGCGACCGGAAATGCGACAGGCTCAGGTGGGTCAGGGCGAGCGACATGGCGAGAGACGATTTTTCGACGAAAAATCGCCTGACCTCAGACCCGCATCGGCATCACGACATAGACCGCGCTGGTGTCATCACCTTCGCGCATCAGGGTCGGATCACCTGAGGAATTGAACAGGAAAACGGCGTTTTCGCGGTCTACCTGACTGGCGATTTCCAGCAGGTACTTGGCGTTGAACCCAATCTCCAACCGCTCATCGGCATAGGCGACAGCCAATTCCTCTTCGGCGGCCCCGCTGTCAGGCGCGTTGACCGAAAGGATCAGCCGATCCTCATCCAGTTGCAGCTTGACCGCGCGCGAGCGTTCCGAGGACACGGTGGCCACCCGGTCCACCGCCTTGGCAAATTCCGATGCATCGACTTCGAGTTTGCGGGTATTCCCTTGCGGAATGACCCGCGTGTAGTCCGGGAATGTGCCGTCGATGACCTTGGAGGTCAGAGTGATGTCCGGCGTGGCAAAGCGGACCTTGGTTTCGGATACCGACACCGCAATATCCATGTCGTCCTGATCCAGCAGCTTGCGCATCTCGCCCACGGTCTTGCGCGGGACAATCACACCCGGCATGTCATCGGCGCCCTGCGGCAACGGCGCGTCGATCCGCGCCAACCTGTGGCCATCGGTGGCGACACAGCGCAGAACCTTGCCGTCTTCGCCATCAGACACATGCATGTAGACGCCGTTCAAATAGTAGCGGGTCTCTTCCGTCGATATGGCAAATTTCGACTTGTCGAAAAGGCGGCGCAGCACCTCTGCCTTGGCGGAAAAGTTGCAGTCGTATTCCGAGGTCGCCATGACCGGGAAGTCTTCTTTCGGGAGTGTCGCCAGGGAAAAATGCGACCGGCCCGCTGAGACGGACAAGCGGCCCGATCCGGGATCGGCGGCCAGCGTCACCAGCGCCCCGTCAGGCAGCTTGCGTACGATTTCATGCAAGGTCACGGCCGACACGGTTGTGCCGCCTGCCTTTTCGACCTGCGCCAGAGCGCGGTCCAGAACCTCGATGTCCAGGTCGGTGGCGCGAAAGGTCACGGACTCACCTTCGGCCTCGACCAGCACGTTGGCAAGAATGGGGATCGTGTTGCGTCGCTCCACCACCGATTGCGCCTGCGCGACTGCGCGCAACAGCGCCGCCCGTTCCATGCTGAATTTCATCGCCCTACCCTCTCCGCACTGCCGGGAGGCGCAGCCTAGCGCGCGCTGGCCAGCACTCCAAGCCGGTTTTACGGATTTGTGTTGCTCTTTTGCCTAAGCGTCAAGGCGTTGCAGCGCACCAGACCCGGCGCGCCGCATATTTCCCACAACTGGTCAGGCTTCCAGCGCCCGGCGCAACATTTCGACGTCTTCGTCGATCTGTCCGTCCTGCTGACGCAGTTCCTCGATCCGCCGCACCCCGTGCATGACCGTGGTGTGATCCCGCCCGCCAAAGCGCCGCCCGATCTCTGGCAGCGACCGCGAGGTCAGTTGCTTGCACAGATACATGGCAACCTGACGTGGCCGGGCAAAGTTGCGCACTCGCTTGGGGCCGATCATGTCCGATAAACGGATGTTGTAGTGCTCGGCCACCTTGCGCTGAATCTCGTCAATCGAGACTTTGCGCTCTGAGGCGCGCAGCACGTCGGCAAGGCTGTCCTGCACCAGATCCATGTTGATTGGTTTGCCAACCAGCGAGGCAAAGGCAAACAGACGTGTCAGCGCCCCTTCCAGAACACGAACATTGGTGCTGATCCGGTGGGCGAGAAATTCCAGCACACCGTCGTCGATTTGCAGATCGGGATGCATCGCACGATAGCCTTCGACCTTGGTCTGCAAGATTCCAAGGCGCAGTTCATAGTCGGTCGGATGCAGATCGACGACCAGCCCCGATTGCAGGCGGCTGCGGATGCGGTTTTCCAGGTCCTTGATCTCATCCGGGGCGCGGTCGGCCGAGATGATGATCTGCTTGTTCTGATCCACCAGCGCGTTGAAAGTATGAAAGAACTCTTCCTGCGTGCTGTCCTTGCCGGCGATGAACTGCACATCATCGACCATCAGCACATCGACAGAGCGGAACATTTCCTTGAAGTCCATCATCTTGCGCTCGCGCAGCGCCTGCACAAAGCGGTACATGAACTGTTCCGCAGACAGATAGAGCACCGTCAGATGCGGATTGCGCTGGGTCAGTTCCCAGGCAATTGCGTGCATCAGGTGCGTCTTGCCGAGGCCGACACCGCCATACAGGAACAGCGGGTTGAAAGAGACCGGCCCCCCCTCAGCCACGCGTTTGGCCGCCGCATGGGCCAGTTCGTTCGGCTTGCCCACCACAAAGGTGTCAAAGGTGAACCGGCCATCCAGCGGCGCACCCGGCAGGTGGTCACGGGCAGGCGGAGGAGCCGCGCGCGCGGGTTTGGGTTGCGGCGCCGCAGCTTCGGTTTCGGTTACAGCCGATGCGACCTTGATGTCCAGCTTGCGCACATCCTGCGATGCCCGCGACACATGCTGCAACAACAGGTCACCATAGTTCTGTGACACATAGTTGCTGAAGAAGTTCGTAGGTGCCTGCAAGGAGACGACTCCGTCCGCGCTTGTCCCGACGAAGCGCAGCGGTTCGATCCAAGTCTTGTAGTTGTTATGCCCGACAGCCTTGCTGATCTGATCCTGCAAGGCCCCCCATTGGTCTTTGGTCATCTGCCAGTTTGTCCTCGTTCCACGATCCCCACGCCGAATGACCTTCGGCGACGAACACCTGGCAGGAGGAACAGCGAAAACGCCCCTTGCGCGCACGCAAAGGTGGGGGAGTGAACCCCAAGTTATAGACCGCATGACGCCCCGGATCAGTCCCGTTCGGCGCGTCCGATATGCGGCCCGCATTTTTCTATCCTATGGACATGGCCGGGGTTTCCCCCGAGACTCGTCGATGGGCTTTCTGCCCTTCAACAAGCATGATCGCCTGCACCCCAACAGTGCACAACAACCGGCAGCCTTGTCCCCCCTGCGACTGGTGACTCGCTTGGTGAAACTAGCAATCTTCGCCAAGAGGCGGCAACCGAAACTACAGCTTGACTCGGAGTTCGGCCCAAAAGAATCTCCACTGTGATCAAATGGTTATAGATGCAAAAAGGACGCCACATAATGTAGCGTCCTTTAGTCATTCTACTAGATATTGATTTGGGTCAGCTGACCGCTTTGACCCGTGCGGCCAGGCGCGACATCTTGCGCGATGCGGTATTCTTGTGAAAAATGCCCTTGGTAACACCGCGCATCAGCTCTGGCTGGGCGGCGCGCAGAGCCGCAGTTGCCGCGTCCTTGTCACCCGAAGCAATCGCCTCTTCGACCTTGCGCAGATAGGTGCGGATGCGGGAAAGGCGTGCCTTGTTCACGGCATAGCGTTTCTCGTTCTGGCGGGCGCGTTTCTTAGCCTGGGGCGAATTTGCCATGATGATCGGTCCTGTTTTCTTGTCTGTCGACGATGTTCGTAATTAAAGCGCGTGCCGCCGACAGACCCGGCATCCCGTGCCGAACCGATTCTTGCCAAGCGGGCATCACGCGCATGTATGACGGGCGTATATAGTAGAGCACCCGCAGGCGGGCAAGGTCTTTCTGCCCGTCGCCCCGCACACGCCCAAAAGGCGGATGCACACGGCATGCACACCACTTGCACAAACCGTGCATGTGGTGTGCAAAATTTCCTTAGCGGTCGCGGAACTGCGCGGTCCGTTTTTCCGAAAAGGCCGCCATGCCTTCTTTCTGGTCTTCGGTGGCGAAAAGCGCATGAAACAGGCGGCGTTCGTACAATAGCCCCTCTGCCAGCGTTGTCTCATAGGCTCGATTCACCGCCTCCTTGCAGGCAATGGTCGAGATCATCGATTTCTCGGCCACCTTCTCTGCGGCGTTGCGCGCCTCTTCCATCAGCTTCTTGGCTGGCACCACACGGCTGACCAGCCCGGCGCGTTCCGCCTCTTCGGCATCCATGAAGCGCCCGGTCAGGTTCATGTCCATCGCCTTGGACTTGCCGACAAAGCGGGTCAGGCGCTGTGTTCCGCCCAAACCGGGCATGACGCCCAGGTTGATCTCGGGCTGACCGAATTTTGCGTTGTCACCGGCGATGATGAAATCGCACATCATCGCCAACTCACACCCACCGCCCAGCGCATAGCCCGCCACGGCGGCGATGATAGGCTTGCGGGTCGAGGTGATGGCGTTGCCTTCGCGGCCGAAGAAGTCCGATAGGAACATCTCGACATAGCTTTTCTCCGACATTTCCTTGATGTCGGCGCCCGCCGCAAAGGCCTTGGGCGAGCCGGCAATGATAATGCAGCGCACCTTGTCGTTCTGATCCGCATCCGCCAGCGCCACTGACAACTCACCCAACAGGTGAGAGTTCAGCGCATTCATGGCGTCAGGGCGGTTCAGTTTGATGGTGGCGACGTGGTCTTCTACTTCGACGATGATCGTCTCATAGGCCATGATCTGGGGCTCCGTCCGGTTCCGTCAGGGGCCAAGCCTTAGCATTTCGGTCACATGGTTCAAGCTATCTTTGACAAGACGGGCAATAGAAGGAGGATCGCCCGGATTGCACGATGCGCCTGACAGTATCGGTGCACCCCTCGGTTCGGCATGGCAGACCCTCACGGCCATAGACGTCAAAGCTGTGTTGGAAATATCCAAGCTCTCCATCGGCTTGGCGGAAATCCCTGAGCGACGAACCACCCGCCGCGATGGCGTCTTGCAGCACCTCCCGAACCACCGGAACAAGTCCCGCAAGGCGGACCTCAGAGATCTGGTTGACCTTGCGTGCGGGATGAATACCTGTGCGAAACAGAGCCTCGCAGACATAGATATTGCCCAGCCCGGCAATGTTTTTCTGATCCAGCAGCGCCGATTTGATGGGTGTCTTGCGGCCTTTCAGCACGCCAATCAGGTAGGATTCGCTGAAACCGTTGCCCAGCGGTTCTGGCCCCAACACCGCCAGCAGCGGGTGATGCTCTGCCGCTTCGGTGCTCAGCAGATCCATCGCGCCGAAACGGCGCGGATCGTTGAAGGTGATGCGCGCGCCCTGCCCCATGTCCAGGACGACGTGGTCATGTTTTTGTGGCGCCGCGTGGTCATGCACAAACCGGCCAAGCGGATCGCCGGACACCAGCATCCGACCGGACATACCCAAGTGGATCAGCAAGGACTCACCGGTCGACAGGTCAGCAAGGATATATTTTGACCGCCGCCACAACCGGCTGACCCGCGCGCCGGTCAGCCGTTCGGCCATGTGGTCGGGAAACGGCCAGCGCAGGTCGGGGCGATTGATTTGCGCCCGCACGATCTCTTGCTCCTCCATCACGGGGGCCAGCCCGCGACGGACTGTCTCGACTTCGGGCAATTCGGGCATCGGGCGGCGTCCTTCACATTGTATCACCCCGGCGGCACCCTATAAGAAAGCTGGACACAACAGGACGGCAAGACCCATGAGCGAAGACAGCGGAAAAACGACGCATTTTGGCTTTTCCGAGGTGCCGGAAGGCGAAAAGGCCGGTCGCGTGCAGGGTGTCTTTAGCTCGGTTGCGTCCAAGTACGACGTGATGAACGATGCGATGTCCCTTGGCATTCACCGCATCTGGAAAGACGCGATGATGGACTGGCTCGCGCCGCGCCCCGGTCAGCGCCTACTGGACGTCGCAGGCGGCACCGGCGACATCTCTTTCCGGTTTCTCAAACGCGCGGGCCATGGCCACGCCACCGTTCTGGACCTGACCGAGCCGATGCTGGTCGAAGGCCGCAATAGGGCCGAAGCGGGCGCGATGAGCGACCAGCTGGACTGGGTTGTGGGGGATGCGATGGCGCTGCCGTTCCCGAACAGCACCTTTGACGTGTACACGATTTCTTTTGGCATCCGGAACGTGACCCGCCCTCAGGAGGCGCTGAATGAGGCGTTTCGCGTGCTCAAACCCGGCGGGCGGCTGATGGTGCTGGAGTTCAGCCAGATCCCCAACGATATGATGCAAAAGGTATATGACCTTTATTCCTTCAACATTATCCCCCGGCTGGGGCAGATGATCGCGCAGGACCGCGACAGTTATCAATACCTGGTCGAGTCGATCCGCCAGTTTCCCGATCAGGAAACCTTTTTGGACATGGTCCAGCGCGCGGGTTTCGAGAACGCCAAGTATCGCAACCTGACCATGGGTGTGGCCTGCCTGCATTCTGTCTGGAAGCTCTGAGATGCGCGGACCGCACAACATCTGGCGGCTGATCCGGACCGGCGCCACGCTGGAACGCACTGGTGCCATGCGCGCCGTGCTGGATGCGCTGGAGGCCCCCGCGCCGTTGCGGATTGCCGCGCGCGTGCTGGGCCGACCTTTTCGCTGGCTGGGAGATGAGGGCAACCCTGCAATGCCGCCAGTGGTGCGGGCGCTGACCGCTTTGGGACCGGCCTACATCAAGTTTGGCCAGATCCTGTCGACACGGCCCGACGTGGTCGGGGATGAAATGGCGCTGGAACTGCGTGTCCTGCAAGACAAACTGCCGCCCTTCCCGGTGAACGCCGCCAAGCAACAGATCGAAGAAGAACTGGGCGTTCCGGTGGACGAAATCTTTTCGGCCTTCAGCGAGCCCGTGGCCGCCGCATCCATCGCCCAGGTCCACAAGGCCGTGTTGCGCGACTCAGGTGAGACCGTCGCCGTCAAGGTGCTGCGGCCGGGCATCGAACGCGCCTTTCAGAAGGACATCGATGCCTTCTATTTTGCCGCATGGATGATCGAACATCTCTCGCCCGCCGCGCGCCGCCTGCACCCCGAAGAGGTGATCGCACATTTCGAAGGCGTCGTGTCAGGTGAGTTGGACCTGCGTCTGGAATCCGCCGCCGCCAGCGAATACGCCGCCAACACCGAGAAGGATGAAGGATTCGCCCTGCCTGCGGTCAAGTGGCCATGGTCTGGTCGTCGCGTGATGACCATGGGCTGGGTCGAGGGCGTGGCGCTGGGCGACAACGACGCTCTGGATGCGGCAGGGCACAACCGGGTGAACCTGTCAGAACGCGTGCTGCAACTGTTCTTGAATCACGCGTTACGCGACGGGTTTTTCCACGCCGACATGCATCAGGGCAATCTGAAGGTCGCGGCCAATGGCGACATCGTTGCCTATGACTTTGGCATCATGGGTCATATCGACGAATACACCCGCCGGGTTTACGCCGAGATCCTCTTTGGCTTCATCCAGCGGGACTACAAACGCGTGGCCGAAGTGCATTTCGAGGCGGGATATGTCCCGGCGGATCGCGACGTCGATGAATTTGCCCGCGCCCTGCGCGCCGTCGGAGAGCCGATCTTTGGTATGGATGCCACCCGAATTTCGATGGGCAAACTGCTGGCCTACCTGTTCGAGGTGACCGAACGCTTTGGTATGGAGACGCGGACTGAACTGATTTTGCTGCAACGCACCATGGTCGTGGTCGAGGGGGTCGCGCGCTCCCTGGACCCGCGCATGAACATCTGGAAAGTCGCGCATCCCGTGGTCGAGGCCTACATCAAGGAGTCGATTGGTCCAAAGGCCGTGGCGCAGGACTTGTGGAAGACGGCGATGGTGATGGCGCGGTTTGGGCCAAGATTGCCAAAACTCGTCGAGGCGGCGCTGATCCGGCAATCTCAGCCGGAGACACCGGTGACGCCCAATCCTTGGCCGGGCCGGATTGTATGGACTTTGCTGGGCACCGCGCTGGGCGCAGCGGCGATGCTGTTCCTGCTGATGGCCGGATGATCCGGTTACGCGCCGCAGGGTAGTTTACTCAAGAGACGAGACCAAAAAAAACGGCGGCTCATTGAGCCGCCGTTTTCTTGAATTCCTGGACCGAATATCAGTCGGTGCCGCCTGCCGCTGCGATCGCGATGATCAAGGCGATGCCACCAATGATGGCCAGAGCGGGGATTTCCGGGCCGGCGGTCGACACGAACGGATCCTGAGTGTTTTCCTGCGCGGCCACCGGAGCGGCTGCTACAGCTGCGATCGCTGCGGCGGCAGCAATGATCGAAAGCTTTTTCATGTTATTCTCCAAAACTGTGCAAGCTTGGACGCAGCGCGCCCGACAGTTACCAACCTACACACAAACCGTTTCGCGTTCAAATGACAATTACGAGCCAATCGCCAAATCCTTGCTGCGCTTGCGTAAATGCGCGTCAAATCCGCAACAGCCGCTGCCTAACCTAGCTTCCCAAGGGTAAGCATCGACTGGGGCGGCGCCCCAACCGTCGGGAATATTGCCCATAAGTCATGTAGTTACTTGCTGAAAGCCCGGTTTCTCCGATTCCCCCACACTGACGGCATACGTCTCGGCGATGATTCGCCAAAACAATGTGCACCTGTCGCTGTTGCGGGTTGAAATCGGGCCGCGTCCCCATTTTTGTGGGCAGTGCGGCAAGACTTCAATCCGGCCGGCGGATTCACCGGACACTGGGAATCTCATCAGGATTGCGGCACACGCAGCCCTTCGATTTGGCCAGGATCGAGTTCCGAACCGCCGGACATTCTCAATTGCAGCAGGTCATCCTTTTTTCGTACTTCTTGGATTTGGCTGTAGACTTGGGCAATCTTGGTGTCGATGACCGCCTCGTCTTTGTAGCTCTCGACTTCGAACCGGTAGATCCCAATCGGAAGGGTGGCGCCCGTCTCATCCGTGCCGGCCCACAACACCTCTTCCTGGCCTGGACTGAGGGAGAACCGCTGAACGACGTTGCCGCTCGAATCCCGCACGACCAGGGCGGCATCGTCAGCCTCTTCGGCGTAGTCGGGGCGGACAGTAATCGGGGTGCCGCTGAACAACGTCGGTCCGCGGACAAGTCCCTCCATTCCGATCCATCCGCTCAATTCTTGCAGAGCATTCCCGCTGAGAGTCGCGCTGACCTCGCGGAGCAGATCATTGGTGAGAACCTGCTGCTCTACCGATGAAAAGGTCGCCAATTGCGTTGCGTAGTCCGTGGAATCAACCGGGTTGAGCGGATCCTGATTCTGAAGTTGCACGGTCAGCATCTTCAGAAATGTGTCAAAGTCGGAACTCACAGCCTGCTTGGTTTCCGTGACGACTGGATCGCTGGCGGCAGTGGTGGTTTTGCTGCTGTAGAGCGGCGGTGTAGAGGTGACTTCCGTCATGTCGGCTCCTAAAATCTGAGGTCCAGCCCATCGGTTGCGCCAGCGGCAACCGGGGCCCGAGTTGTGTGTTGGTCTTCTGTGGCCACGATAGCGCCGTCTCTGTCCGTCGGCGGATGCCCGTCACGTTGTCCCCTGTCGCCTTCAGAAAAGGTAAAGGACGCCCCATCGTAGCCGGCATCGGCAAGGTCACGGGCAAGTTGGTCGATGTGGCGTCGCAATAGATCCAGTGTCTCTGGACGGTCAGCGGAAACATGCACGGTCATACCTGTATCCGAGGGCAAGAGTTGCATGCGGACCTGCCCCAGTTCTTCGGGTGAAAGACGAATTTCAACACTTCCCTCCGATAGCCGCGCCATGCCTTCGGCCACCTGTCGCACAGTTGCCGTAGCGTCAGCGCGATGTGTGTAAGATGCCGCTGGCATCACCTGCGCGCCGGATGGTCGGACGTCCGCAACAGCCCCGGTCCGCGGCACCTCTACCGAAAGCGAGTCCTCGGATACGTCAGCCAACATCGGGGATGTCACACGAGCCACTCCCGGACTGGCTTCGCTTTTGCCCACCACGGCGACTGGACCGGAGTAGTAAGCGGTCCGATCTGTCGAAGTCGTTCCTGACGCACGATCGACGACAACCCCATCGGCGGCCGTCGATTTGTCAGACCGAAAATGGCGATCCTCGCTCCGCCTTGTCAGATGTTGATGGGCTGCAATCGGAGTTTTCTCCATTTCGACCGGATCGGGCGTGAACATCGGCCCGGATTTTCCAAACGATTCCATGACCGGTTTTTCGCGATTCGCGTACGGTGCTGAGGGCATTGGGGGGTCAGCGATTTCCTTTGACCGGGGAATGTTGGCAAGCCCGATTGTGGTCCGGTTCAGCTCTGGAACAGATGGCCCTTTGGAATCCGAAGTCGGAGCAACCCCAGTCACCCGGATGGAGGTATCTGCTCGCTCCACGTCCCTTTCGAGCTGATCATGGGGAACAGCGGGCCGGGAATCTCGGACACTCGTCACTTCTGGCGCGGGGCGACCGTGATCCAGCGACTGGCCCGCAGGCAGAAGTTGCAGTTCCCCTTTCCGGTCCGCAGCCGGGACAGAACCAACGGTCAAAGGCTTCACGGTATCGGCGGACGCAATGATTTCTGCTGTTTCCGGGGTCGCGCCCAATGGCCTCGACGCGCCCAAAGCGACGGGCACGTCCGTCGGCGTTTGCTGATTTGTGACGCCACTCACGGAGACGGTCGGTGCGGACAGTTTCGTCCGCCAAGTGGAATCCGGCCCGGGACCTTTCCCCGTCGCCGGGGTAGACCAGTCCTGCGGAGGGGCAGATACCTTTTGCGCTGCGGCCTTCGGCGCGACGTTCCTGGAAAACTGTCGCGGAAACTGGTCGGCGGCAGACAGTCCTAGCTGAAAAACCGGCAACTCCCGCTGTCCGGCGTCCCTGAGAGCCTGTCCTGCAATCGGCCTGACATCCTTGCCAATTTCCGTTGTCGCCTTGGAAATCAATGCTGCGTCAGAGGGTTCTACTTGTTTTGCAAGATCGGTGCCCATTCTTGAGTAACGTCCTGCGCCTGACGCCTGCACCTCCACCAAATGAGTGGACAGCTCATCAGTCAAAACGGCCCCTTTTGCCACCGGATCGACACGGCCATTGGATTCAAGGCCCGCGAGAACAGCCGAGGTGGACCGTGATTTCGCGCGAGATTTGGTCAATGACGCCGCGACAAGGTCTTGGTCCTCAAGCGGAGCGGCACCCTTGCTGCCGGATGTCGCCATGATTTGCTGAGAATGATCCTTCGGTTCTACAGTAGCGATTGCACCACGGTCACCCAAGGCAGGGACCGGGGCAGCATGTGGCAATACTGTTGTGTCCGTCGGTGTATCACCGTCTCTGTTGGTTGCTGGGACCCTGTTGCCACCAATTGCGGGTGGAACAGCGGGCACACGTTTCAAAGCCACGGTGAGGCTGGCGTCCGAAACAGGTGCATTTTCAGCCTTCTTCCGCGAAACCAGTGCAACAGTTGTCGCTACAAATCCGTCATGGTCGCGCTGTTCCTGTCCTGAAGCATGCCGGTGCTGAACCGTGCCATCCTCATCGGTCCAGCCCAGATCGTCAGCTCCATTCAACCCTGAAGCCAACGGAATCTCACCGTCGTCCGTTTCCGCCCTCTGGGTTACAGGGGGATCTACGTCCACCTCATCCGGCAACGCACCGTCGGTTTCGGGCAACAAGACCCCATCGGGCTCTTCGCCTTCATCTGTCTCTGCGATTGGCCCCGGGTCGAGGCGCCAACTCGGCTGTTCATCCCCCACGTCGGCAAAAACGCTTGCGAAATCGATTGTCGCTTCTTCGCCTGTCTGTGTGTTCGGGCTCCGTGACGCGGGGGTCAGGCCCAACAGGCTGGTCAGTTGGCTCAGCATGGATGCTCCGGGAATTCTTCCACGTCGCCACACTAGGGCGATCCTCCTTACCACTTCTTTACCGCGATCAGGCCTAATCGAACGGAGCGAGTCGAATTGGAGACAAAGCAGATGGAAATTTCCCTGACACAACCGGGGCCGTTGCCGCCACAGGATCGCGCCTTGCGTGATGCCGCCCGCGAACTGGAAGCAAACTTTCTGGCAGAAATGCTCAAGGCTGCCAAGGTGGGCGAAACGCCCGAAGGCTTTGGCGGAGGCGAAGGAGAAAACCAGTTCGCGTCCTTCATGCGCCTGGAACAGGCCCGGCAGATGACCGAAGGCGGTGGAATCGGCCTTGCAGAGTCGCTCTTTCATGCCCTCAAGGAGAGAATCAATGACTGATCAACCCATTGCCGAACGCCTGAAATCACTGCTCGAATCAGAGCGTGCCGCGCTTCTGGAGGGCAATTTCGACCGGCTGTCCGACCTGATGGAAGAAAAGCAGGCCCTTGCAGAGGCCCTGGCACATCGCCCGCTGGCCACCGGGGATGTATCCCCCCTCCGGGAAGGATTGCGCCGAAATCAGGAACTTTTCGACCACGCAATGGCCGGGATTCGCAATGTTGCCACACGCATTGGCGATCTGAACCGCGCGCGTCGCGCAACCGACACCTACGACGCGCACGGCAAACGTCAAACCATCGACGCGCCAGCAACTAAGCGGCTCGAACGCAGAGCCTGAGAATTTGTGAAAAATACACCGGATAGAGAAAGAGAGGATTAGGGCTCCGTTAGGATTGAAAGGCCAAGTTGGCGACGCACCACAATCGGTGGCGCAGACCAGCAAAGAGCTCGGGCTGCATTCGTCAGAAAGACGTCAGAGATGCCGTACGCGGCAAATGCAACCGGCGCAAAAGCGCCTTTTGAAAGCAAGGACAATCTATGTCTAGCATCCTGACGAACAACGGCGCCATGGTGGCGCTCCAGACTCTCAAGTCGATCAACTCCAGCCTCGGTGACACACAAAAGGAAATCTCGACTGGCAAGAGCGTGGCCAGCGCCAAGGACAACTCTGCCGTCTGGGCGATCTCGAAGGTCATGGAAGCCGACGTAAAAGGCTTCAAGGGGATCTCGGACAGCCTCAATCTGGGCCAGTCGACCGTTTCTGTTGCCCGCCAGGCTGCAGAAACCGTGACCGAATTGTTGACCGACGTGAAAGGCAAGATTGTCGCCGCCCAGGAAGAGAACGTCGACCGGGGCAAGATCCAGACCGATATCGATGCGCTGCGCGATCAAATCTCCGCAGTGGTGGGCGCGGCTCAGTTCAATGGCCTCAACCTGTTGTCGAACACGGAAACCGCAGCTGGATCGGGCAGCATCAACATCCTTGCCTCACTTGATCGATCAGGCAGTGGAGTGACGGCCTCTGACATCACTGTCGGCAAGCAGGATCTCGGCACCTCTGCGGGTTCGATCGACGTTGCGTCGGCGGCGGCCGTTGCTGCGGCCTCGGATGCCGCCTCTGGCGCGGCCAACACGGCTGCTGTGGCGCTGACTGGCGCGTCTGCCCCCGCGGCCCAACCGACCACTCTTGCGGTCATCGGCCAAACCGCAGGTGCGGGAACAGCAGCCGTCGCAGCTGGTACCGGCTTTTCGATCGAAATTACCGCTGGTGCCGGTGGTCTCGCGACCTTGAACACAACCGCAACGGCTGGCGCGCAAGAGATCACCTATGTCGCCCGCGACGGCGATACCGAGGCGGACGTGACCAAAGGTCTTGCAGACGCGTTCAACAAATATGTCTCGGACAACTCGGCCATCACCGATGGACTGGGCATCGCGGCTGCCGTGAACGGAACCAGTGCCAACCAGCTGGACTTTACTGGTGCTAGCAACACCGGCGATAACTTCTCTGTCCAGGTGCGCACCTATGCAGTGGCCGACACCACAATCGGCGGCCGTCTTGAGACGCTCTCAAACGTCGATGTGACCACACAGGCCGGTGTCGACAGCGCCCTGACAGAAATCGAGGGCCTGATTCAGACGGCCATCGACTCGGCAGCTGCCTTCGGTTCGGCCCAGGGCCGGATCGAGACCCAGGCCGACTTTGTGACCAGCCTGAACGACGCCCTGAAATCGGGTATCGGCACATTGGTCGACGCCGATATGGAAGAAGCTTCGGCCCGTCTGCAGGCACTGCAAGTCCAGCAACAGCTGGGTGTTCAGGCACTGTCCATCGCTAACCAGGCACCTCAGTCACTGCTGTCGCTGTTCCGCTAATGCAACCAACCGGGGGCCGGTTGACCGGCCCCCGGATTTCAACTCCATACTCTCATAACCAGAAGGTTCTGACGTGAACGCACAGACACTTGCGCACCGGGCCTATGCCCAGAATGCCCGCTCGACCCAGACCCCGCGCGGCACCGAATATGAACTGATCGCCCGGGTGACACATCGGATCAAGGCTGCCGCCGAAGCGGGTCCACGATCCTACCCGAAACTGGTCGAAGCGCTTTCCGACAATCAACGCCTTTGGACTGCATTGGCGGTGGATGTGGCTGACAGTGACAATGCCTTGCCAGCCGAATTGCGGGCCCGAATCTTCTATCTCGCAGAATTTGTGCAGCACCAAACCTCACAGGTGCTGACCAAAAAGGCGCGTGTCAGACCGCTGCTGGAAATCAACGCCGCGATCCTGAAGGGATTGAGCGGCAGGAGCATACAGAAATGAGTGGATTAGTCCTGAAACTCGGTCCGCGCGAACGCGTGCTGATCAATGGGGCCGTGATCGAAAACGGCGACCGCCGCAGCCGCCTGTCGATCGTGACCCCCAATGCCAATGTCCTGCGTCTGCGCGACGCGATCCACCCCGGAGAGGCAAAGACACCGGTTCGGAGGCTATGCTATCACGCACAACTCATCCTGACCGGAGATGCCAGCGCCGAAGAGGCGCGGGCACAGTTGCTGCCCCGTATCGAGGAGTTGAGCCAGATCCTGGTCGATGCCGACAGCCGACGTTTGCTGACCCAGGCAACCGAGGCCCTGCTTGGAGAACAGTTCTATCAGTGTCTCAAGGCTCTGCGCGCCTTGATTCCACGTGAAGACAGGCTTTTGGCTGCTGGGCCAGCGCCGCAATAACGGGAGATCGTGATGGCCATCACTCCGATGATACCGGGCACTGGCCTGGTCGGTTGGCAGGTTTTGCAGTCAACGCTGAACACCCAGCGCACGTCTTTCAATGCCAGTGCAGAGATTGCCCGGGATACCGAGTATTTTGCCGAGAAAATCGGCACTATCTCATCCGGCGCGGAATTGGTTGACGATCGGCGTTTGTTGAGTGTGGCGCTGTCTGCCTTTGGTCTGTCTGACCAGGTGGATAGCACCTATCTGATCAACCGCGTTCTTGAAGAAGGGACTGAAGACAACACGGCCCTTGCCAACAAGCTGAACGACGGGCGCTATGTGGCGTTGGCCAATGCATTCGACTTTTCCGAAACCATCGATTTTCCCTTTCAGGACGACGGGTTTGCCGATGACATCACTGCAGCCTACGATGTCAAGGTGCGTGACGACCTTGCCGCGCTTTTGACACAACCGGAATATGTGAACGATCCGGACGCAGCTGCGGCATTGGAAGAACAGACTCTGTTGGTACTGGAATCGACCAAAGCCTATTTGGAAGAAAACATTGGTTCGATCACATCGGTTGATGACTTCCTTGCAGATACCGATCTATTGAAGGTCGCATTGGGGGCCTTTGGTGCCGAAAAATGGATCAATTCTCCCAAGCTCCTGAAGCAGGCATTGCAGGATGGCGGCGATGGACCCGGCGCGCTCGCAAATGTGTTGGGCGAAAAGGGTCTGGCCCAAATGTCTCAGGCGTTTGGATTTGATACGGAACCGACGACGGCCCTACAGGCCGGAAATTTCGCCAATGACATCATCGACAACCATCAATGGCAGCTTTTCGAAGAGGCCGTCAGCGGAGTTGACGCGGCAATCGGAACCGCACTCAGTTTTCAACGCGCGGCACCCGGACTTGCCGGATTGTCATCTTCTGACAACACCAAGTGGTTCAACGTGCTGGGCGATACGATGATGCGCAGCGTCTTTGAAACTGCACTGGGCTTGCCCGATGGTTTCAGCCAAATCGACCTCGACAAACAGTTGGAAACACTGACCGACAAAGCGCAAAGCCGTTTCGGCATTTCGGAATTCGCCGATCTTGAGGATCCCGCAATCCTGAACAAGGTAATCCACAGTTACCTACTACAATCACAGGTGGCACAGTCGTCGGGCACTGGATCGAACCAGATCGCACTGACGCTGTTGTCCTCAATCAACATACAGCGCGCCTGATCCTGCGGTAGCGGACCGCCTACCGGGCCCGAGCGACAGGTCGCCCCTGTTGCGGGCGGCGCGGCGGAGCAACTGTGCTACGTCGCAGGATAAGCTCCAACTTTTGAAACGCCCCTGCCGCCCCATTCAGCGATTTTTCGGCCAGGAATCCGTCCAGATCCGGCCAAACCTTCATTGCCTGATCCAATATCGGATCCTCTCCTTCGCGATACAGACCCGCGCGCACCATTGTTTCGGACCGCGCATAGGCCCCCAATAGGCTGCGCACCTTTTGAATCAATTCGTTTTCATGGTCATTTGCCGCTTCTGGCAGGCTGCGGGACACGGAGCGCAGCAGATCGATTGCCGGAAACCGCCCTCTTTCGGCAATCTGCCGGTCCAGAACAACATGCCCGTCCAGAACCCCGCGCAGAATATCTGCGACGGGTTCATCCATGTCTGAGCCGGCGACAAGAACACTGAATACGGCGGTTATGTCGCCTGATCCTTGCAATCCGGGTCCTGCCCGTTCCGCCAGACGCATGATCTGATGTGCCACCGATGGCGGGTGGCCGCGCAGGGCGGGCAATTCGCCAGAGGCGATGGCCACTTCGCGGTGCGCTTCGGCGAAACGGGTAATGGAATCCGCAAGATAGAGCACATGTTTGCCCTGATCGCGGAAATGCTCTGCAATCGTCATCGCCGCCAGCGGGCAGCGGCGGCGCTCCAATGGCGAGCGGTCGGACGTGGCCGCAACAACCACGCTTCGGGCCATGCCCTCGGGGCCCAGAACTGTAGTCACGAAATCCAACACTTCGCGTCCACGTTCACCAACCAGCGCCAGAACGACCACGTCGGCGTCCATCCCTTGTGCAAGTTGCGCAAGCAGCCGTGATTTCCCGACACCGGACCCGGCAAACAGGCCAACCCGCTGTCCCTGAACAATCGGCAGAAGCGTATCGAAAACCGCCAGTCCAGTGCCCAGTCGCGCACCCAGTCGGCGCCGCGCGGCAGCGGGTGGCGGACTGGCCCGAAACGGGCGACGTCGTTCACCCGGTCCAAGTGGCGCCCCGTCAAGCGGCCGCCCGTAGGCATCGACAACCCGCCCGATCCAACTGTCGCACGGGGCCAGCGTCGGCGGACCAAGCACCGCAACCCGATCCCCCTTGGAAACCCCATCAGGCACCTCATCCGGCAGCATCGCGACCAGGTCATCGCGAATACGCAACACCTCACCACCAAGAACGTTGCTGCCATGCATCAGGCGCAGCCTGTCGCCGATGCAGGCATGTTCCGCCAGACCCCGCACCCAGATGATGGTGCCGTCCACCGATTGCACGCGCCCAACGGCGCGCACCGGCTGCATCTGCGAAATCCGTGCCCTAAGGCCATTGATGTCTTCGTCCATCGTTCGCTCCGTTCATTCCTCGCAAACCATATCTAAAGGAATCAGCGTTAAGCCTTGATTTAAGCAATCGAGGGAGAAGCCCCGATGTTCCAGAATTTGGACGTCTTCAGAACGGCGATGGCCATGGCGCGGCATGCGGGCATGCAGCAGGCTTTCAGCAGCCAGAATATCGCAAATGCGGATACACCCGGTTACCGGGCCCGCGAATTGCCGGAATTTGGCGAAACCTTGCGCGACTCTATGATGGGTCAGCGGGCGTCGCGCGACCGGCACCTCAACGGCAGCAACGGCCGTTCGGTCGATATCTCCGAACGCCGCGATGCGCTGGATCCCAACGGCAACACTGTCTCACTTGAACAAGAGATGGTCACAGCCGTGGACGCCAAGCGTCAGCATGACCGCGCTTTGGCCATTTACCGCAGCAACCTCAGTATCCTGCGCGCCAGTCTTGGCCGTTGATAAAGGAATAATCCGATGAGTGATTTTTCAAACGCGTTGAAAGTGACCACAACGGGCCTGCAGGCACAGGCCGCGCGCCTGCGTCTTTTGTCCGAGAACATCGCCAACGTCGATACACCCGGCTATCGCCGCAAAACCATGCCGTTCGAAGCCGTGCCCACCGCCGCAGATGTGACCGGAGTCAAGGCGGGTGATGTCACGCTGGATCGCACGGATCTGGAGGTTGTTCACGATCCTGCGCATCCGCTTGCCGATGAGACCGGCACCTACCTTGGGTCCAATGTCGACCTGATCATCGAGATTGCCGATGCCCGCGAAGCGCAGCGATCGTATGAGGCCAATCTCAAGATGTTTGACCAGACGCGCCAGATGTCGACCAGCCTGATGGACCTGTTGCGTCGTTAACCCCCTGATATTCATAGTGATAGGAGACCAGAATGGACGTCCGTTCCCTATTTGCCGCGCAGAAATATGCGGCCTCTCGCCCCGCCATGCAGCCCGAACCCGAACAGGCCGTGCCGCTGGAAAAGGACTTTACCCGCATCACGGAGGAGTTCGTTGATCAGCTGCGACAAGCCGAGGAGACAGCCAAAACCGCGATGACCAGCGACGCCGACCCGCACGCCCTGGTCGAGGCGCTGGCCCAATCCGAACTGGCCGTCGAAACCGTGGTCGCGGTGCGCGACAAGGTTGTCGAGGCCTATCAGGAAATCCTCAGGATGCCGGTCTGACGCCATGCTGACAGAGGTCGTCTTCTTCGACACGTTGCGCATGGGGTTGTGGATCGCCACCGTGACCTCCGTGCCGATCCTGTCCGCCGCGCTGGTCATGGGGGTCGGCGTCGGCCTGTTTCAGGCGCTCACCTCCATCCAGGAGATGACGCTGACGTTTGTGCCCAAGTTGCTTGCCATTGTCGCCGTCTTCTGGATGTCGATGAGCTTTATGACACGCACGCTCGTGGATTTTTTCCAGGGGCAGATCATTCCCCTTATCACCGGAGGCTGACATGGAAACTGCCGGCTACGCCGCCCTTTCTCGGCAATCGAGCCTGATGCGTGAAATGCAGGTGATCGCCAACAACATCGCCAACGCCAATACCACCGGCTACCGGCAAGAGGGCATGATCTTTTCCGAATTCGTTGCCGAAGGCGACGGGATGGCCGCCGTGGCCATGGCCGCCGGGCGCATCGGCTCCACCTCGCTTCGGCAAGGCACCTTGGAACAGACCGGCGGTCTGTATGACCTCGCAATTGAGGGAGACGGGTTCTTTCTGGTGGAAACCGGCGATGGACAACGCCTGACCCGCGCCGGTGCCTTTTCGCCCAGCGCCGAAGGAACGCTGGTCACCCCGGACGGTCACCCGGTTCTTGACGAAAGCGGCGCGCCGATCTTTGTGCCGCCGCAGGCGGTTGGCCTCGCGATCGCCCGCGATGGCACTATCAGCACAGAGGGTCGTCCAATCGGACGGGTCGGGGTTGTGCAACCGCTGGAACCGCAGGGCATGATCCGCGAAGGCGGTCAGATGTTCCGCAGCGATGCCGGTTTCGAACCCGTCGAGGATCCCCGCGTCATGCAGGGCTTTGTCGAGGCATCAAACGTCGATCCGATCCTGCAAGTGGCCCGAATGGTCGAGGTGCAACGCGCCTATGAGCTGGGTCAGAGTTTCATGGAGCGAGAGGATGAACGCATCCGCAGCGCTCTGAAAGCCTTCATCAAATAGGAGCCGTCACATGCGAGCCCTCAAGATTGCCGCCACCGGGATGAGCGCCCAGCAAATGCGGGTCGAAGTCATCTCGAACAACCTTTCGAACATGAGCACGACGGGCTACAACGCCCGCCGGGCCGAATTCGCCGACCTGCACTATCAACAACTGGCCCGTGCCGGGTCTGTCAGCGCCGCGGACGGGACGGTTTTGCCCACCGGGGTCCAGCTGGGCCTTGGTGTTCGCCCCGCCGCCGTTTCCATGCAGTTGCAACAGGGGGCCTTGTCCGCCACAGGCGGCGATCTTGACCTTGCCATTGAGGGCAATGGGTATCTGGAGGTAACGCTGCCGTCGGGACAATTGGGCTACACCCGTGACGGCGGACTGAAACGAACGGGAGAAGGTCTGATCGTCACGTCCGAAGGTTTCCCAGTCTCGCCCGAGATCGTCATACCCGAGGATGCCCGCAGCATCTCGATAAACGCCGACGGCGAAGTCTATGCCTACTTCCAGAACGACCCCGAGGGTCAGCTGTTAGGTCAGTTCACCCTGTCGGGGTTTTCCAACCCCAAGGGATTGGAAGCGATCGGTTCCAACCTTTTCGTCGAGACAGAGGCCTCTGGCCCCGCGCTCCAGACGACGCCCGGTCAGGACGGGTTGGGAACGGTACGGCAGGGCTACCTCGAAGACAGTTCGGTGGACGCCGTCAAGGAAATCACCGACCTGATCGAGGCGCAACGGGGCTATGAACTGAACTCCAAAGTGATTTCCGCCGCCGATCAGATGATGGGCGCAACGGCGCAGGTGCGCTGATGCGCTGGTTGGTCCTGTTTGCGTTTGTCCCCGCACTGGCGGCAGCAGAAACCGTGGTCGCCACGCAGACCATCCGCCCGCAACAGATCATCACTGCGGATGCCGTGCGCCTCGATCCAGCGCAGGTAACTGGTGCCTATGCAGTGCTCGACGCGGTTATCGGACAAGAGGCGCGGACAGCGATCTACCCAGGGCGCGCCGTGATGCGCGGCGCCGTCGGACGACCCGCGCTGGTGGATCGCAACCAGGCGGTTGAATTGGTCTATGCCCACGCCGGCCTGCGGATCAAGGCCGAGGGGCGGTCGCTGGGCCGCGGCGCGGCAGGTGAGCGTATTCGCGTCATGAACGTGGATTCGCGCACCGTGCTGTTCGGGACGATTTCCCCGGACGGCCGCATTCTGGTGAACAAGTGAGGACAGAAATGTTGCGACAATTTGGCCTGATCGGACTGGCCCTGGCTGCAGGCGCCTGTGCGCGGATCGATCACATCGGCAAAGAACCTGATTTCACGCCCGATACCAGCAGTCCCGAGCGTGTCGCGATGATCGCCTCGGGTTTGCCGCCGGGGGCCGCGTCTAAACGCGGAGCGGATCGCGCCTCTCTCTGGAGTGGCGGGAAAACGTCTCTGCTTGGCGACCGGCGCGCGGTAAGGCGCGGTGACATCATGACGGTCGTGATCGAGATCGACGAAAGCGCCGAGATCAAGAACCAAACCTCGCGGTCGCGATCGGGATCGGAAAGCCTGGGAGTCCCTGCCCTGTTCGGAATTCCGCAACGAATTAATCAGGGTATCACTGACGGTGCAAGCCTCGACGACGCGGTTTCGATCAAGTCATCCAGTGATGCCAGTGGCGACGGGTCAGTGCGCCGCAGCGAAAGCCTGACCCTGCGCGTCGCGGTCACGGTGATCGATGTGTTGCCCAATGGCGTTCTGGCCATAGAGGGCAGTCAGGAAGTCAGGGTGAACTTTGAACTGCGTGAACTGCTGGTATCGGGCTACGTCCGGCCCGAGGATATCTCGCGCCAGAACGAAATAACCTATGACAAGATTGCAGCGGCCCGCATTTCTTACGGCGGGCGCGGTCAGATCAGCGACATGCAGCAACCCAGGCTCGGCCAGCAGGTGCTGGATGCGATCCTGCCCTTCTGAGGTCGGTACATGCTCAAGAAAATGCTCCCAATTGTGCTGGCTCTGATCGGCACCGGTGCAGGCGTCGGCGCCGGATTGTTCCTGATGCCTGCAAACGGGGATGCCCCGGACGTGGCGGACCACGGTGACGGGCACGCCGTCGTCACCTCTGACGACCCCCATGCGGCGGCCGACACACACAAGTCGGATCCGCATGGCGGCGAGGGCAACGAATACGTCAAGCTAAACAATCAGTTCGTCATTCCCATCATGGGCGCAAAAAGGGTTGAGGCACTTGTTGTGGCGGCTTTGAGCTTGGAGGTCAGCGGCGGAACAAGCCAGACGGTCTATGCGCGCGAGCCGAAATTGCGGGACGTTTTTCTTCAGGTCATGTTCGATCATGCCAATATCGGCGGTTTCGAAGGCCCCTTTACGTCCGGCGACCGGATGGAAATTCTGCGCTCTGCCCTTCTTGATGCCGCGCGCTCAGTTTTGGGATCGGACGTACAGGATGTGTTGATAACTGAAATCGCACGCCAGGACGCGGCCTGACCAAGCGATAAGTGCGGTACTCTTGCAGGCCACCCTTTTCGGGGTGGCCTTTGCCGTTCAGGGATCAGTTGAAACCCCTATCCCGCCCTTCGCGCAAAATACTCAGCGCGTCGTTGGCATCCGCCTCGGCCTTCAGTCGACGTTTCTGGCGGGCTTCCACCTCTTCGCGGGCCAGGTTATTGGCTGCTTCGACTCGCGAAAACGCGGTTCTTGCGCGCGCAAAACTGTCTGCTTCCTGCGCTCTGGCCATGGCGCTGTGCCGCAGGATCTCTGCCCGTCGTGTCGCCAGCCAACCCTGCCACAACGTGTCCGCGCCCAATATCTGTCTGGCGTTTATCGCCCCGGTGTCCGATTGAGCAGCCTGTCGCAAGCTGTCGATCTGCGCCAATTCACCTGCAAGCCTGTTGCTTTCAGCAAGGTTTCTTCGATGTTTTTCGAGATCTCTTTCCAACAACAATTCTGTCACTTCGGTCAGATCATCATATTTGGATGTCACCAGCGCTTCTCCGTTGCCTTGGCACGCATTCGGTCTGCGAAACGGATCGCCGCCGCCACCGGCCGATAGTGATCCGCCGCAATTTCCGCGCCGATTTTTGTCGTGGCGTACAGCGCCCGCGCGGTTGGCGGGTCGGAATGGATCGGAACTCCGGCGTCTTTTGCCGCCTCACGAATGCGCGCCGCGACGGCATCCTGGCCCTTGGCTACGCAAACCGGGGCAGACCCGCCCATCCGGCTCCACTTCAGGGCAACGGCAAAGTGGGTCGGGTTGACAATGATCACATCCGCCTTTGGAACTTCACCCATCATCTGGTTCAGCGCCAACTCCTGCGCCCGCATGCGGCGATGTTGTTTGAGGTGTGGATCGCCCTCTGACTCCCTCATCTCGTCGCGCAACTCCTTCATGGTCATCCGGTTTTTGCGAATATGTTCAGCCCGTTGCCAGAACAGGTCGATTCCGCCTATCACCACCGCAATCAGAACCACGATGAACAGGAATTGCTGGATGAGGCTTGTCATGCTCAGAACAACCTCGCCCGGCGTGCCCATGAGCGCGCCAATGATCACATCCCGTTTGCCGCGCAAAAACACCGCAAGCAGGATGGAATAGACGCTCAACTTGACGAAGCTCTTGAAGAACTCGAACAAACCTCTGCGACCGAACTTGTTCTTGGCGTTCTCGATCGGGTTGATGCGCGAAGCCTTGGGGGTCAGCTTTGACCCGGTGAACAGCATTCCACGGGTTGCGAAAAGCGTCAGCAGAACAAACACCCCGGGCACCGCGAGAAAGGGCAGCGTCGGCATCAGGGCCGCCGACATCACTGAGCCAGCTACTGCGGCCGCGCCATCCCCGAAGAACAGCGCCTCCAGCCGGTCGGGCTGTTCCAGAAGGGGCAAGAGTGAATCCGCAAATTGCGTGAGACCCGAACCGCCCAGCGCCACCATGCAGATCAGCATGCCAAGGTAGGCCATCGCTGTCAGAATGTCCGGCGCGCGCGGTATTTCACCCTTTTTGCGGGCCTGATCGAGTTTTCGTTCGGAGGGTTCATGGCTCTTTTCGGCCGAATCGTCTTGTTGCGACATGGTGGCCTACCGGAAGGGCGCGGCAAGAAAGCCGTCAAAGGCCTGCAACCAAACCGAAAGCAAGATCGGAGCAGAGATCATCAATAGCGCGATCGCCCCGAACGTGATGACCGGCGCACCAACGAATGCCACCATAAGCTGGGGCATCGCCTTGTTGATCACACCCAACGTCAGATTGTAGATCACCGACATCAGGACAAACGGTGCGGCCAGAGTAAATGCCAGTGCAAAGCTTTGCCCCACGCGCTGGCGTCCTGCATCGGCCACGTCGGCGGGATTGGGAAACTGCAAGGCCGGAAGCAATTCGTAGGACAACACAAGAAAGGCCGCAGCCTTTATGTGAAAGCCGGTGGCCATCAACAGCGCCAGTGCCGCCGTCGTCAGTATATGGCCGATGGCCGGAAGTGGATCGAGTCCCGACCCCCCCAATAGCTGCGAAAGAGACGTGGATTGTGCGGCCATTGCGCCGGCAGTCTGGATGGCGAGGATGAACAACCGCAACATGATCCCCAGAAACAATCCGCTGAGCGTTTCCGTGGCGAGCGCCCTCAGGAACGCACCAAGGGTTGGGTCCGGCAGATTGATCCCTGGTGCTACCGCCGGTGTGACGATCACCGTCAACATGATTGCAATGACAAGACGGACACGGACGGAAATGACCTGTTCGCCCAGACCGGGAAGCGCCGCAAGGGTTGCCGCAACCCGAAGAAACACCACCAGTGATAGCCAGAGCCCGCCTGACAAGTGTTCCATCAAGGGTTGCAGCGCGGTCACGCGGCCACCACCCCAACCAGCGCGGGCCGTGCCTCAAGCCCGATTTCCTCATAGGACATGACGGGATTGCTGAGGCCCTTGGCAACCATGACCGTACGCAGAAACCTTCTGCGTCGGGCAGATGTGACCACAGCGGCAGAAACGCCCCGGTTTGCTGCTTCGCCGATGGTATCAGCCAAACCGCTGGTGAGCGCCTCGAATTTGTCCGGCGGCAGCGCCACATCCAGCGCCCCTTGGCTGCTTTCGACCTGATAGGACAAAAAGGTCTCTTCCCATTCCGGGGCAAGCTGCACCAGTGGAATCGTCCCGTCGTCACGCCGCATCCCAGCCACAAGCTGAAAACCAAGCCGCTGGCGCACATGCTCACAGATGGCTTCGGCCTGAGATTGCTGGCCCCGCATTTCGGCAATTGTCTCAAGGATCAACGGCAGGTTGCGCACTGAAACCTGTTCATCCAACAACAGACGTAGCACCTGAAGCAGAGTATCGATCTGCACCTTGTCCGGGATCAGCTCATCCAGAAGCTTGCGATTTGCTTCGGCCCGAGATTGGTTGCTGAGAGAAACCATTTCATCCAGTAGACGGCGCAACGCCTTCAACGTGAGAAGGCGGCCAAAGTTGCGTCGGATAACCTCCAGCAGATGGGTTGCCAGCACTTCGGTTGGTGAAACGATTGTCGCTCCGGTGATCGCTGCCTTTTCCTGATCCTCGGGCCGCAACCAGCGTGCGGGCGCGCCGTAGACTGGTTCAGTAACGTCACGTCCCTGTGGCAGGGCACCGCTGAACTCCGGCAAGAGTGCAAGAACGAAGTCGGGATTCAACTCACCCCGCGCCATTTCGACCCCGTGGATGCGGATCACATAAGTGCCGGTCGGCAAGGAAGGGGCGTCCGTCAGCCGGATTTCTGGCAGGACGAGGCCGAAATGCGACGCGATATGCCGCCGCATGTTGGCAATTCTGACGTCCAGCCCGGTGCCCGGATCCAGCACCATATTGACCAGATCGGGTGCAAACTCGACATGGATGTCGTCCAGATCAAGAACGTCTCCCATATGCTGAACGGGCGGCCCGGGCTCTTCCTCGGTGGTGTCTGTGCTGTCTTCTGTTTCAGGAGGACGTCTGGACAACCACCATGCTGTCCCGCCAAGAACCCCGCCGCCAAGAATGAAGGGCACAAAAGGCAGGCCTGGAACCAGCGCAAAAAGCACCATCAGCACTGCAACCGCCAAAAGCGCCGAGGGATGCCGCCCGAGTTGGGCTGCAACCGCGACATCCGTCGCGCCGGTGGACCCGCCACGCGCCAGCAAGAGACCTGCCGCAATCGAAATGATCACAGCCGGGATCTGAGATACCAGCCCGTCACCAACGGTCAGGATGGCATAGGTCTCAAGCGCGCTGCTCAGCGGCATACCGTGCATCACGGTGCCCATGATGATCCCCATGACAAGATTCAATATGGTAATCAAAAGGCCGGCAACTGCGTCGCCCTTGACGAATTTCGACGCCCCGTCGAGAGATCCGAAAAAGGTTGTCTCTTGCTGTTCGGTTTCACGACGGCGCTTGGCTTCTGCGTGGTCGATGGCTCCGGCCGACATGTCCGCATCGATGGCCAATTGTTTTCCCGGCATCGCGTCTAGCGCAAAGCGGGCCGAAACCTCGGCCATGCGTGCCGAACCTTTGGTGATCACGGCAAAGTTCACGATCATCAGCACGCCAAAGACAACAAGGCCCAGAAAAACGCTGCCGCCCATGACAAAATTGGCGAAACCTTCGATTACCTCACCGGCCGCATGAGTGCCGGTGTGCCCCTGACCAATGATCAACTTGGTAGAGCTGACGTTGAGCGACAGCCGCAGCATCAGCGAGGTCAAAAGGATTGTCGGAAATGCGGAAAAATCCAGCGGGCGTTCGATAAAAAGCGTGACCGTAAAGATCAGAATTGCAAGACCAAAGGACGCGGCCAGACCGACATCCAGTACCCAGGAGGGTACGGGCAAAACCATCATGACAATCACCGCCATTAGCGCGAGCGCCATCAGGATCGTCGGTTTGAAGAGGCTTGAAGGTGACATGGGCTGCTTTCTCGCTGTCACGCCAGACGTCGGCGGTTTGATGGCCGTTCAATGTTGCAGGTTGTAGTGCCGATGATTTCTCGACCGATGACCGGTGCGGTGCGTTGATTATTGATCAGGGCGGATGGGTGCTGGCGGATGGAATTTGACGTAAATTTTATCGGTGACGCATAAACCGGAAGCGCGGAAAACTTGGACCGGACATGAAGGGCCGGACATGAAGGGCAAGGTTTCCCAACCTTGGAACGCACCCTGACCTAGTTGCCGGAGTTTTCCGATCCCACTTGCTGTGCCGCGATGACGTTTGAAGCGTCCGGGTCGGGTCGGCATTCTGCCGATTGTGGACCTGCGCCATTTCCTGGCCTCTCCATTCAGTTTTTCATACCTTATTGGGTAGGCCAGAACTGTTTAGAAACCGTAAGGATAGGTCAGTCGCCAGCTGGAACGGCCGTTGCATCCAGAAGCGCACGCAGCGTCTCCAGCGATTGTGCGCTGGCCGCAGAAAGTGCGTTTGCAGCGGCAAGGCTCAGCTCCGACGGTTCAAATGCGACCGGAGTTGTTTGCATGAGGTCCGCTGCCGGTGCGAGGACAGTGTCACTTTCGGCGACTTCCTTCCATTCGCCGGATAACCAGGCAGCGTCCACAGCTGCGGGGCCATCGCCAATGCTCTCGTAGATGGCCTTGGTAAACACATGGTCACCCATCTGGCGACGCGCCTCGGCACGCAAGCGGACAACCCTATCACCGCGCTGCCCAATGAGGATGATCTCGGCCTCTTCGGGTCGCGACAAGGCAAGAAGCGCCGCAGCCCTGGTTGTGCGCGACTCGGGCAGGCTGTTTGCGTCGGGCATTGCGTCCAATTGTTCAAGGGCAGTTTCAGGCAGGCCGAGAGACAGGAAACGCTCTGCAATGCTGATTCCAGTCGCGGGTTGATCAGGCAGCAAGCCGTCAGCAAGCGACCGCGTTGCCAGCTTCAAAAATGCCAAGTCATCCGCTTTCTCCACAAGAAACTTCAGGGCGACTTGCTTCATGAATGCGACGACATCAGGTGGCATTCCGTGCGGCGAGTCGAATTCCGCAAAGGCCGCGTCGAACGCACCATTTATCAGCAACGACCGAACGTGTGACTTCCAGAGTTTCTGGCCATCCTGAGTGTTGCGCAGTTCGGTAGCAAAAGCGTCGGACAATTCGACAATTCGCGCGGGTACCAGTGTATCGGTCGCGTCCGCTAGTTCAATTGCTGCAGCGACAGCCTTTGCCGCTTCTGGTCCGCCAGCAACGGAAAGATCGTGCAGGCGTTTTTCCGCTTCGCCATGTCGTCCGTCCTTGAGCGCAAGTTGCGCTTTTCCCAAAGCGATACTGTCGGTTTCGCCACCTTCCATGCGCTGCAAGCGGCGCAAAACGTCTCGCGCGACGTTGGTGTAGCCGGATCGGGACAAGTGATCGACCAGCCTAGGTCCCAAATGAGACCTTAGATGTTTGGGAAGTGTCTCAAAATTGCGGAGGATAGCTGAGGAAGATATTTTTGGGGCTTCCGGCGCCGGAGGCTTCGACAGGACTGACCAAAGCGCGGCTGCGCCATCACATCCGGACAGCCCATCAAAAAGACCGGTTGGATCCGGTTCGCCGTCAATGACATATGACAAAGCGACAAGGATCGGGGCTTGCGTTTCAGGTTGTAGGGCAAGGGTAGCACGCGCCTCTGCACCAAAACCATAGTACAGCAACGACTTGGCATATTGTTGGAGTAACTGTGACCCGATCCTGTCAAACTCACCAAAGACCTTGCCACGTTTTTCGGCCAGAACGAGGTTGGGATCGTCATCGGCATTTGACCAAGAACCAATTGCAAGATCCCGGTCACGGACACAGACCTCACCGCCAACCGAAATCCGCCCATCTTGCAATGTTTTATGATCCAAGCCTGACATGCCCGCCGCAAGCCGTCTTGCGAGCGTGCCGGGATCGACAGCCAATTCATCGGGAATCCCGGGTTTGGGTTGGCGATCGACAACCGGAGTTGGCGTTGTCGGAGCCATGAGTGCCGGGTCCAAAAGTCCCTGCGACGCCGCCACGGCAAGGTCTGCAGCAAGACGGGTGCCAAGATCGCGTGACGCAGACGGGGCGCCGTCCCGGTGATCAAGGATGGAGGGCACCAAATCCAAAGCCACATGTTCCGCCAAGAAGGGCAAAGTTTTTGTCCCCTTGGATTGAGGTCCAATCTGCGGTGCATCGCCGAAGCGGATCTGGGAAAACTCGCGCAGCAATGGAGATTGGGCAGGATCCCCTGCCCCCGCTTCCTGCCGGACAGCCCTGGACCTCGTCAGTTGAGCCGGGGAATCAGAAGGCGCAATGTCGATCACCAGCATCGTGCCTCTCAAAACAAATGCTTCCGCTCCACATTGACAATTCAACCTTATATCAAGCGTGCGACCATCTTCCGATGGCGTCAACCCGGCGATCCGTTCAGTTCCAATCCGGTTGAAAACCGTCGATGTTTCAAATCCATACGGGCCACCACCGAATGAAAGCGTGACCAGCGCGGCGTTCGGATCAGGTATCAGGTCCCACTCAGTTCCGTCAGGGACGTCTAGGACAAGTCGCGTGAAATCCCCGTGTTCGCCGCTGCGCACGGTCACTGTTTGCGCCCCCGCAAGGGTTGGCCAGAGGCCAATCAACATCCAGACAATCCAGCGAGTCATGCGGCATCCTGCTTGACTGATTTCAACGCTTCCTCAAGATCCTCAAAGCTCGGTCGGAAGTGGTCTGGTGTGTTCTGGCGCCCGACCTCGATGCAGATGTTGGTTGCATGGTTGTGCAGATTGGCCACCAGCACTTCGCGGATCAGGTGATAGAATTGAAGATCCTCTTCCGCGACGGCCTTGACCTTGGTCGCAAACGGTCCGACGAGCCCGTATGCTAAGAATACGCCCAAGAACGTGCCGACCAGCGCGCCACCGATCAATTTGCCCAAAACCTCCGGCGGTTGGTCGATCGAGGCCATCGTCTTGATCACACCAAGAACCGCCGCAACGATCCCGAGGGCCGGCAGGGCGTCCGCCATGGATTGCAGCGCATGACTGGAATGCAAGGCGTGATGCTGCATACCGTCAAGCCGCTTGTCCAAGACTTCTTCAACCTGATGCGGATCGTCATAGTTCATCGAAACGGACCGCATCGTGTCGCAGATCAGTTCGATGGCGTATCTATCTGCCAGGATCTTGGGGTACTTTCCAAAGATGTTGGACTCTTTCGGAGACTCAACATGTTCCTCGATGGCGACCGGGTTCTGTCGGGCCAGCCGGATCAATTCGAAAAGCAGGCAAAGCAGATCGCGATAGTCCTCGGGTTTCCACTTTGCCCCTTTGAAGACCTTTGCCACATCCTTGAGCGTGTGTTTCACTGTGGCACCGTCGTTGCTGATCAAAAAGGCGCCGGTGGCGGCCCCCCCGATCATCATGAACTCGAACGGCAGCGCCTTGATAATGATCCCGAGCTTGCCTCCAGCCGCCAGGTAGCCGCCGAAGACCATGGCGAAAATTACCACGATACCAATGATTCCGAGCATCTGCGCTCTCCCGATCCGTTGCCGTCGCCAGCCTGCCAGCCAGCCGTTAAGAAAGCCTCTTCAGCACCGCTACATCACCACAAAATCCGCGTGCAAAGCGCCCGCTGCCTTGATGCTCTTGAGAATGTCGATCATGTCCCGCGGACTGACGCCCAAAGCGTTCAGACCGGCGATGACCTCTGACAGATTTGTACCCGTCGGAACCTCGGCCAGACCGATTCCCGGTTCTTCCTCGATCAGGGCACCGGTGCGCGGCACCACAACCGTGTCCCCGTCACTGAACGGGTTGGGTTGTATCGCCAGCGGGGCTTCTTCGATCCGCAGGGTCAGGTTCCCCTGGGACACCGCCACACGAGAGATCCGTACATCAGCACCCATCACGATGGTTCCCGATCTCTGATCGACCACCACCCGCGCGCGGCGCTGTGGTTCAACCGCCAGGTTCTCGATCGCGACGACAGCCCTTGCCGGCGACCCAGCCCCGGCACGTTGCAAGTCCACGCTGATCGTTCCCGCATCCAGCATTGTCGCCGCCCGCCGCCCGATGGAACGATTGATCACATCTTCTATCCGTGCGGCCGTAGTAAAATCCGGCTCGCGGAGAGCCAATCGCAGCGTCGACAGTTGGGTAAAGTCAAATTCGATCTCTCGTTCAATTCGGGCACCCGAGGGAACCACACCTGCGGTCGGTACGCCCTGGACGATTCGGGCTGCCTCACCTTCGACTTCGACACCACCTGCGATGATGGTGCCCTGCGCAACGGCGTAGATCTGGCCATCTGCAGCATTCAGCGGTGTCATGATCAACGTACCGCCCAACAGGCTTTTGGCGTCACCTATGGCTGAAACCGTGATGTCGATCTGACTACCAATCCGCGCAAACGGAGGAAGTTTGCCAGTCACGAGCACCGCCGCCACATTGCGCGGGCGAAACTGCTCGCCGGTGACATTCACGCCCAGTCGTTCTAGGATGTTCGACATGATTTCTTCGGTAAAAGGCGAGTTGCGCAAACCGTCACCGGTTCCGTTCAAACCGACCACCAAGCCATACCCCACAAGGTCGTTCGATCGGACGCCATCGACCTCAACCAGATCCTTGATGCGGACGGATTGGGCTGATGCCGGGAAAGCGAATGCCAGCGTCAGGAAGAACGAAAGGAAAAAACGTGTAAACATCAGAGATACTCCGCAAGGGAAAGGCGCTGGGACCTGGCAGTAATGGCGTAAAGGCTTTCCAGTTGACCCCGGATGTTTTCGTAGCGGGACGCAGTGTAGTACTGATCGGTCCCCACCAGATCGAGCCGGGCGATATTCGTGGCGGTGAATTCCGCCGAGTTTCGGGCTGTTGTCTCTTCGACGCGCGCCTCCAGCGCGCCAAGACCTGCGCGCAGTTCGACCACATCCTGTTGCGCGGCGAGCAGATCCTGCCCGGCAGTGGTCAGCATTTCGATTTGCAGGTCCTGATCGAACCCCAGCGTGCCATCGGTCGCCAGTGCTGCCATCACCATGGGTTTCAACACTTCACGAAAGACCGGATCGGTTGCCCGGATATCCAGATTTGCGCTCTCAGTCTCGGACAGCTTCAGTGGTGCAAGCCCGGTGTTCGACCCCTGGTAGGTTGTTGTCTCATAAGTCCCGCCCGCACCAAAGAACGTGTTCAGCACCGCCTCGACACCGGCCATATCGGTCTGCCCGACAAGCGCCCCGCGCACATCCACCAGAAGGTCATCGGCGCTTTGGACAGCCTGACGGTCTGTCGCCGTTCCAGAAAACAGAAAACGCCCGGCAACGGAACGGTTCAGCCCGTTCATCACCTGGCTGAGTGCATTTTCCGCATCGTCAGCCATTGTGCCCAGCAGAGCCGAGTTTGGCGTAAGCTCCGCCGCGATCAGCGACTGCGACAGCGTTTCGCTCCGCCCCTGGATCTCATCGAGCGCCGTTTGCATCGACCCCGATAGAAAGCTGGCCTCGGTGGTATTGACCCGGTAGGTGTCCATCCGCGAAAGGGCGCGGTCGATCGACAGCAATCCGGTCAAATCACCATGCAGATGCTTGCCAGCGTCCCGGACGAACCCCGTCGAGACCTCCACCGCAAGCTGATCCATTTCCTCACGCAGGCGCACCTGGTTGGTGCGCAACACAAGGGCGCGCGCCATGTCTCCGATGACTTCCATTTCGGGGTCTCCTTATATGGACATCAGCTGGTCAAACAGTCCGTCGATCGTCGACATGACCTTGGCATTGGCTGTGTAGTGTTGTTCGATCTGCATCAGGCGTTGAAGTTCCTGATCCGTGTCCACACCCTTGGACAGTTCCAACTCCTTGAGCGCGGTGTTCTGTATCGACACAAAGGTCTGCGCGTCTTCCGCCCGGACACGCTCCCCCGTTGCTGTCGAGGCAAATTCAGAGATGTGGTTGGCAAAACTCCGTGCGATTGCGGTCAAACCCGAAGAGCCGGGTACAGTTGCGGCTCCCAATGCATCGCTGATCCCTTGCAGCAGGCGTGCATCGCCCACGTCGCCCTGAGAAGCTGCACCCAAGCCATCGCGCAGTCGCCAAGCGCCGCCGCTGTCCGGTGCCACAAGCCCATTGATTTCGATTCGACTGGCGATCCCGGCCTCGTTCACAGGTACAAATGCCAGTCCGCTATCGGTGAACAGACCAGGGACTGTCGCGCCCAACGTGCTGTCCGGACCACCTGGTCCCAGTCGCTCGATCAGATCACGGGCAATGCCGTCAAGTTGCGACTGAGAGTCTACCGCCGCTCCGTCCCGGATTTCGAACTGTGCGGCAAGACTGCCGCCGGCAAAAAGCACCGATCCGTTAAGATCCACCGGCGTGCCGTTCATTGTCAGACCGTTCAGCTGGCCGCCACCAAACGTCATGCCCGCGCCGATCCCATAGCTGCGTTCAAACCCGATCTCGACCGGCGAACCGTCGAGCAACACGGCGCCACCGCGCGAAAACACGGCAATGTCACCCTTGTCGCGCTCGACCACCCGCAACGGAACAATGTCAGCGATACTGTCCAGCACCCTCTGGCGTTCGTCGTAAAAGCTGGCCGATTCCGTTCCGGTCGATCGCGCCGCAACGATGTTGTCATTCAGCGCGTCCAGCCGCATCAACGCACTGTTCAAGGTATCAACCTGAGCGCCGATGCTGGTATCGGCGGTTTGCCGGGCGGCCTGCACTTCGTCCGACAGAACGTTGAGCGACCGCGCCAGGGAGTCCGCACTGTTCGACACCAGTTCCAGCCGCTGGGTCGAGGCGGGGTTGGACGCCGCGTTCAACAGCGCATTCTCGAACACGTTGATCCGGTCAGTGAGAGAGCCCGGAACCCCGGACTCGCCCACCAGATCCTCGATCCGGCGGGCGAAGTCATATTTTGTAGCGGCATCGGCAAGCGCGGCGTCCGCCACCATCCGGTCGCCGGTCAACACCGGATCCGAAAAGCGGATGGTACCGGAAATGCGCACGCCTCCGGTGGTGCCGACGGCCCCGGGAACAAGTCCGAGGGTCCGTCGTCCATAGCCCTCTGTCGTGGCATTGGAGATATTTGTCGACACCAGGCCCGCAGCCCGGGAATTGGCCTTGAGTCCGCTGAAGGCATTGTAAAGCGCGCCTGAAAGAGACATCTAGCGACCCCCTTTATGAAGTGACAGATGCGCTGTCAGCGCTTGATATTCGTGGTTTCCTGCAACATTTCATCGACGGTCTGGATAACCTTGGCGTTCGATGAATAAGCTCGCTGCGTCTGGATCATGTCGGTGAGTTCGCTGGCCACGTCCGTGGTGCTTTCCTCACGGGCAAAACTGACGACATCGCCGGTGGGTCCGTCACCGGCATCCCAGAGGAAGAAATTTCCGCTTTCCGGGGATGGCATGTAGACCTGCTTGTCCAGCGCCACCATGCCGTTCGGATTCGGGACATCAACCAGCGGCACCTGATAGATGATCGAGGTGATGCCGGTATCGAAGAAGGCATAAACGAAACCGTTTTCGTCAATCTCAACCGAGGTCATGTTGCCCGCCGGAGAGCCGTCCTTGGCAATGTTCAAGGGTGCAAACTTGTCAGATCGCTGAGTCAGCCCGTCATTCGTGCCGGGTCGCCCGATGTTGATTTCAATCGGACCACCTGCCGTGGTCACGATCACCGTGCCAGTGGCAGAATCATAAGCGCCGCCCGTGGTGCCAGCGACCACGGTGTCCAACGTACCACCAGAGGCCTGGGTGCCATCAAAGGTTACGGTATATTCGCCGATGACAGCCCCTGCGCTGGCGGAATCCGTGATGACGACTGACCACTCATTGGATGATCCCGACGCCGGAATGGTCGGCGTAAAGGTCATCGTCAGGCTTTCCGACCGCCCGAAATTGTCATAGTATTCAACAGGCAGGGTCAGCGGATCGCCAGAGGCTGTCGAATAGGTCTCTGTCGCCGGAAGGTTCAGGCCCAGAGTCATCGATGTGGTCGGCTCACTCAGGTATTGGTTGAGCGCGATCTGCACGGGCTCCAGATCGGCCGAACTGTCGCGGGCATTGGTCGGAACCGTCCCATCGGCGTTTGCCTTCCACCCCAGCAACATCAGACCCGAGTCGGTCTTGAGATAGCCATCAGCATCGACCCGGAACGATCCAGTCGTGGTAAGAAACATCTGCGGGTCACCGCTGCCGGCAAGAACCTGCGATTCCTGCGCCACGGGCAGAAAGCCCTGACCGCGCACTGCCAGATCCGTGGCATTGTTCGTGGCGACCAGAGCGCCGCTTTCATCAATGATGCGTTGCGTGGACGACCGCACACCACCAGCGGTGTAGGTCGCCCCATTGCCTTGCATGACCATTGCGGTGAAATCGGCCTCGACCCGTTTGTACCCCTTGGTCGCAGAGTTTGCGATGTTATCAGAAATGGTTCCCAGTCGGGTTGCGTTGGCCGCAAGGCCCGCAACACCTGCGTTGAGGGAAGAAGAGATTGTCATGGACTAGCCTTTCTGCTGTCGATCTCAAATTCTTGGACAACAGATAGACGCGCGGGTTTAACGCCGACCTAACAACTAAAATCCTAGGAAAACTGCATCAGTTCCTCCGCAGGAAAATCACCTCTATCCGGCTGTTTCTCGGGTCCATAACATTTTCAGCCTTGGGATCACGGTCGGCATAGGCCGTCACACGCCGGACGCGTTGCGCATCCAGCCCGCGATCAACAACCAGTTCCCGAAAAACCTCGGCCCTGTCACGCGACACCTTCCAGGCTGGATTGTCGGCAAGAACAACGGGATAACCCGCGGTATGCGCCTCGATCGCGACCGGATTTGTCACCACGGCTGAAGCGCGCGCCAGAACCAATGCCAGATCCTCAAGCAGAGGCGTCGGTTCGGCAAATTCGTCGAACAGGCGCGCCTGGCTTGTCTCAAAGAACTCGATCACAAGCCCCTCATCGGTGACCTCTGTCACGATATGTTCCAGCAGTTCGTCCGCGACCATGCTTTCGCCGCCGCGACCCATCAGGAGTTCCTCGACCTGCTTGAATTCGTCGGTCTCTGGTCCGTCCTTTGATGGATCTTTGGAGTCAAAGGCATCATCCTTGGTACGCTCGGCCTGTGGTCTCAGGCTGGTTGCCCCTGTTCCCACACGCGGCAAGGTATTCTCGGCAAAGACAGAATCACCGCCCAATGCCCCCGCTCCCCCGCCAGAGACCCGCGCCATCGCGATGGTCGGACTGAAATAATCTGCAATACCTTTGCGTTGCTTTTCTGTCGTTGCGTTCAGCAGCCACATCAACATGAAGAAGGCCATCATCGCGGTTACGAAGTCGGCATAGGCCACCTTCCAGGCGCCCCCATGATGCCCGTCAGCCGCGATGATCTTCTTGCGTTTGATGATGACTGGCGCAACATTGCTGTCGCCACTCATCTTTCCCACCTTTCTCTCACCCGAGACAGGTGTAGTCCGCCGCCGATTACCACGCGCTTAACGATTAAAAATGTTCGGTTAAAGCAGCACACAAGGGTCCTCATGTGGATAACCCGGCACAGGCGTGCCGATTTTCACACAACAGGCCATTGTACGGCCTCATCGAATGGACAGGGCCATCCGAAGGCGGTAGCAAGTACGGTGAAACAGAGGTGGCAACGAGGTGGGGACCATGCCGGGTTTTCAAAACAGAAAATCGGCCCTCGTGCGGCGCGTTGCGCTGGCGGGTACCTTCTTGACCGCGCTGGGCGGGGCCCTGAATGCGGAAGACGTGCGGGATAGGGTGTCCTTTAACCTGTATGGCTCTCCCGGTCTGGTTGACATGCCCACGGCAGAGGTGCCGCCGGATGCGACGCTTGCCGGAACCTATGCCAACCTGAACGGCACGTCCCGTTCAACGCTCTACTTCCAGATCCTGCCGCGCTTGTCGGGCAGCTTTCGCTATTCGGCGATCGAGAACTTCCTTGGCGGCGGAACAACCACGCTTTTCGACCGCAGTTTTGATCTGCGCTATCAGTTGCTGACCGAAACCGACCGCCGACCTTCGGTTGTCGTTGGTCTCAAGGATTTCATCGGAACCGGCATTTATAGCGGGGAATACCTTGTCGCGACCAAAACGCTGAGCCCCGGACTCAAGGTCACCGGCGGTTTTGGCTGGGGTCGCTACGGGTCGTACAGTCCTTTTGCCACAACAGGGACACGACCGGGCGGCTTTACCGGAACGGGCGGACTGCCCGAGATTGATCGGTTCTTTCGGGGCGATGTAGCCGCATTTGGCGGGGTGTCCTACGCCCCCAACGACCGGCTCAACCTCAAACTGGAATACTCCTCGGACAATTACACCCGCGAGGCGCAGCTTGGCGGCCTCGACAAGACCAGCCCGTGGAACTTTGGCGTAGATTACCGGTTCAAAAATGGCGGCCAACTGTCGGTTTATCACATTCTGGGAACCGAAATCGGCGCTCAACTGACCTTTGTGACCAACCCCAAAACGGTCGGCATTCCCGGTGGCTCAGAACCATCCGGCCTTCCGGTTGCGCCCCGCGCGCCCGGTGCGGCTGCCGATCTGGGATGGACGCTGGACCCGCAGCGGTCCACGTCCGCCAAAGCATCGCTGAAACAGCTCGCCGCCAAGGAAGGGCTGGAGGTCGAAGCCGTCGACCTGCAAAGCAATCGCGTCACCATCCGTATGGTCAACCCGCGCTATGGTGCGCCTTCGCAGGCCTTCGGTCGCATGGCACGGGCGATGACCCGTGCGCTGCCCGCATCGGTCGAGGTGTTCGAGATTGTGCCGGTGGTCAACGGCATGGCGATGTCCTCTGTCACCTTCCGTCGATCCGATCTTGAACGGCTGGAGCATGACGCCGCCAACGAAATGCTGGCGCGGACCGTCTTCGAAGACGGCTTTCAGCAGGCGCCGCCACCGGATCAGGGCATCTACCCGAAATTTACTTGGTCGGTCTCTCCCTATCTCCAGCTTTCTGTCTTTGATCCGGACAACCCCGTGCGCGCTGATGTCGGCGTGCGCGCCGCTGCCGAACTGGAAATCACACCCAGCCTGATCCTCAGCGGCTCTGTTGCCAAAAAGCTTAACGGCAACCTTGATCAGGTAAAGCGGCTCGATGAATCGAGCCTGCCGCGCGTGCGCACCGACAAGGCCCAGTATTCGGCCCAGGGCGATCCGGCGATCGAATATCTTCAGCTGGCGCATTACGGACGGCCCACCAAAAACGTCTATTCACGGGTGACCGTGGGGTATCTGGAACAGATGTACGGTGGCCTCTCCGCCGAATTGCTGTGGAAGCCGGTGACCAGCCGTCTCGCCCTTGGGGCCGAGGTCAACTATGTCCAGCGGCGCGACTTCGACCAATTGTTCGGCTTCCAGTCAATGACGACCGTCGACCCAGTTACCGGGGCAAAGCGTGAGATCCCGAACGTCAACGGCCACATCTCTGCCTACTACGCCTTTGGAAACGGTTTTCACGGTCAGCTTGACGTCGGTCGCTACCTGGCGGGCGACTACGGTGGCACAATTGCCCTTGATCGCGAGTTCGCAAACGGATGGCGCATCGGGGCATACGCGACATTCACCGACGCGTCTTTCAACGACTTCGGCGAAGGGTCATTTGACAAGGGCATCCGCTTTACCATGCCGCTGGCCAGTTTCTTTGGCCAACCCTCGCGTCGTCGCAACGACGTGGTTATCCAATCGCTGTCACGCGATGGCGGCGCGCGCCTGAACGTCAATGGACGGCTCTACGAACAGGTTCGGGACTACCACAAACCGGACGCAGTCAATTCCTGGGGAAGGTTCTGGCGATGACCCTGCGCAGTTTCACACGCATTGGCCTTGCCCTGACCGCCGCTTTGGCGCTGGTGTCTTGCGGCACCGCGAACCAGGATACCTCTGCGTTCATGCGGCAAATACCCAAGTCGCTCTTTGCCAAGAAGACACAACCCAAGCCGCTGACAACACAACAAATTGCTCAAGCTTTGGGGGCGACCACCGGCTCCGTTTTCCTGTTCGAGATCGAGGCGCGTAAGTCGCAAACCCTTCTACAGGACATTCAGCGCAACGGACCCTATCAGACCTACGGCAACGCGTCCCGTCAGGTCGTCGTCCTGCGTGACGGCATGGTCATCTCGACCCGTGGTCTGGCCGGGGATCTGATGTCGTCCGAAGAAGACCAACTTTTGCACCGCGTGCAAGCCCGCTCTGAAGGACGGGCAAGCTATGACTTGCGCTTTCTGACGCCTGAGGATGTGACCATTGTCCGGCGCTACTCCTGTTACACAACGACTGGGGCCACCGTGCCCGTCGCCGGGGGGCTGGTGCAAACAAGCGGACAGGTCGTGACCGCCAAATGTACCGCAGCGGACGGAGTTTCTCCTGACTTTACCAACACCTATGTTGTTGGTGGCGATGGATATATCCTCAGCGGGCGTCAATGGGCAGGTCCCTACCTGGGTTACCTAGTATCGCAGGTGTTGCGCCGCTGATCATCGACGTCGGCGTCTGTGCATCGTCACATTCTTGAATACTGTTGCCCACATAAGCCGTTGGTCCGTGCAGGGGTTGCGTCGTTTCGCATACAGCAGGTCCAGCCGGGCCTTGCGCGGGATGCAGCGCCGACAATAGACCGTTTCGGTCTCTTCTGCCGTATTGGTCTGTGACAGCAACCGTTCTTCGGTCCGGTGATAGGCCATCGAGGCCATGCCCGTCACGCCGGGCCGTTCTTTCAGCACCTCGGCATAAATCTCGGGATATTTTTCGACGTAGCGACGCAGAGGGGCGCGTGGTCCGACAAAGCTCATGTCACTGCGCAGGATATTCCAGAGCTGTGGCAACTCATCCAGACGTTTGCGCCGCAGCCAGGCCCCCGTCGGCGTGATCCGGCTAGATTTTGACGGGCCTGTGACACCGGAATCCGACGGGTCGCGTTTCATGGTCCGAAACTTCCACAACATAAAGGCCCGGTCCGGGCTTCGCATCCGTTCCGACTTGTAAATGATGGGCCAGCCATCGTTGCGCCAAACAACATACGCAACATAGACGATAAGCGGCGAGATCAGGATCGTCAGACCAACAGCATAAATAAAATCTAAAAGATACAGTAGCTTGCGATTCAGATTCACGTCCAGACCCCACTGTCCCGCGCGCCTTGGACAAGATGCGCGGCCGTATGTGCATTTGGCGGCAAAGATACCACGCCGCCCAGACGATTGGTGTCCAACCAGACCATTTGCGCGGCCCCATCAGGCGCGGCACGCCAATCGACACGCGCGTGGCACGCACCAGCAATCTCTGCCATTCCGGTCGGTCGGGGAGCACTGATGTTGTAAGCACCATCTGCATCCTGCGCTTGTATCAGGGCCTCTATCCCCCGGACCAGATCCCGCGGCGCAATGTAGCTGCGCATCGGGCCGGACCCGTCAGGAAACCTGTCCAGTATGATGCGCCCGCCTGGCTTCAGATTGCCAAACAGACTGTCGGCCCCGGCAACATTCCCGATGCGCAGCACAACCTGCCTTGGCCCGCCCGGAGACCGATGGGCGGAAATCGCCTGTTCCATCTCCAGTTTGGCTTGACCATACGCGGACCCCGGTTCGGGGTGTGCAGTTTCAGGGATCGGGTTTGGGTCAGGCCGGTAGACAGCCGCACTCGAACAATGCACCACCACATCGGCACCCAGCGCAGCGCCAATCTCCATCGCGGACAGCGCCAGATGTGTGTTTTCTGTCAGGTTGCGCCCCGGAGCCGGCGTGACTCCCCAAAGGGCAACCACCGCAGAAACCCCGGCGATCCTGGGCAGCCTGTCGCCGGGTGACCAGACCAAATCACCTGTGGCCAACGGGCCGGTGCGCACCACCGGAACCACAGAAAAACCCTCTGGATGCCACAAGGTCCGGACCATGCGACCAAGTTTCCCACTGGCGCCCAGCAACAGAACGCTTCGGAATTGCTGTGTTCCTGCCACGGTCCGCACCTCAAATCGCTTTCTTTCGACCGTCAGATTGTCTATCAGCGGAACAAGGCGCTAGAAAGTGTCAATGACCGGTTGGGGGACTGGAGTGTCTGGTAAATTGAGACTGATCACCCTGTTTGTCGCTGTCCTGTCGCTGACAGCCTGCAGCCTGCCACGCGGCGCTGCCGTCCAATCCGAAGTCCTGCGCCAGCAGGATGCCGATAACCCGACCTTTCAGGTCGTCGAAGTGACACGGGCCAACGTCCCCGGCCTTGCCTCCTGGTCACAGTCGGGCTGGCACGGGCATTATCACTGGCCCCTCACCAGTCAGGGCAGCACCTCATCCGTGATCCGAACCGGCGACCGCGTCGATATCACGATCTGGGACAGTCAGGACAACTCTCTGCTGACGAACCCTGGCCAACGATTCAATGAAATCAAAGGGGTCGAGGTCGACGCGCAAGGCTCGATCTTTCTGCCTTACGTCAACAAGGTTGGCATTCGAGGCCTGACTGCGACAGGTGCGCGCGAAAAGATCCAGCAACGGCTGGAACCGATCCTGCCATCAGCGCAAGTTCAGTTGAACCTCCAACAAGGTCGCGATCACGCGGTTGATGTTGTTGGCGGCGTTGGCAAACCCGGTGCCTATCCGATGCCATCACGGAACTACAAGATTCTCAACGTTCTGGCGGACGCAGGCGGCGTAGCGCCCGATATGCGGAATCCGCGTGTGCGCCTGTTGAGGGGGTCAAAGACCTATGAGATTTCCGCTGATCAGCTATTTGCAGATGGATCAAAGAACGCTCTGCTGCACCCGCGCGATACAGTCATCATCGAAGCGGATGAGCGCAGCTTTACCGCGCTGGGTGCCAGCGGTATCGAAAACCTGATCTATTTTCCCAAGGACTATCTGACTGCGCTTGAGGCGGTTTCCCTTATGGGCGGCCTGTCCGATGCCCGCGCCGACCCAAAGGGCGTGCTGGTGCTGCGTGAATACCCCGCAGAGGTAATCCGTCCCGATGGCTATGGCCCAAAGATGCAACAGGTTGTCTTTACACTGGACCTGACCAGCGCTGACGGGCTGTTTGCCGCGCGGAAATTCCAGATCCATCCCGGCGACACATTGCTTGCCACAGAAAGCCCGATCACGTCAGCACAGACCGTGTTTGGACTGGTTGGCGCAGTTCTGGGCGTCTCGGCTCAGGCTGGAGCCATTGCAAACTGATTGACCAAGGGCGCGGATCACGCGCCCCCCATTCCACAAATAACGCGACAGGGGCGAGACATGGGTGTCTTTCGCTTTCTCGCCGAAAACGCGCGCTGGCTGTCGGCTGGCGCGTTGCTCACATTCCTGTCGAGCTTCGGCCAGACCTTTTTCATCTCGATCTTTGCAGGAGAGATCCGCGCAGAGTTTGATCTCAGCCACGGGCAATGGGGCGGCATCTATACTATCGGCACCAGCGCCTCTGCCGCCTTGATGATTTGGGCCGGTGCGCTGACCGACCAATTCCGCACCCGGGCGATTGGGGCAGTCGTTCTTACCTTGTTGGCAGCCTCATGTTTGTTCATGGCATTGAACACCTGGGCGGCTCTGCTGCCTTTTGTGATTTTTGCGCTGCGCTTTTGCGGCCAAGGCATGGCAAGTCATATCGCCGTTGTGTCCATGTCGCGCTGGTTTGTCGCGACACGGGGCAAAGCTCTGTCGGTTGCAGGTTTGGGATTTGCCTTGGGTGAAGCGGCATTGCCGGTGGGCTTTGTTTCGCTGATGCTGGTGATGGACTGGCGCTGGCTATGGGTTGCAGTTGCTTGCGTCAGTTTGCTGGCTGTGCCGCTGCTACTGATGCTGTTGACCCATGAGCGCACTCCGCAAAGCCACGCGGAAACCGATCATTCGGTGGGAATGGAGCAACGGCACTGGCGTCGACCGGAGGTCCTGAAGCACTATTTGTTTTGGTTCATGGTGCCTGCGTTGTTGGGACCTTCGGCCTTCAACACTGCCTTTTTTTTTCAGCAAGTCCATTTCGCCGAAGTTAAGGGCTGGACCCATCTGGAATTGGCCACGCTGTTTCCTGTCTATACCGCTGCGGCGGTCGGGGCGATGGTGATTGCGGGCGGCCTGCTGGACCGAGTTGGCACCGGACGGCTTATCCCGTGGTCGCAACTGCCTATGATTGTAGGATTTTCTTGCTTTGCATTGGGCGGGTCACTGGGTTGGACGCTGGTTGGACTGCTGTTTGTGGCCATGACCACAGGCGCAAACCAGACTCTGCCCAACGCTTTTTGGGCAGAGTTCTACGGCACCCGAAATCTGGGCGCGATCAAGGCGATGGCAGCCGCGGTGATGGTTTTGGGGTCAGCCCTGGGCCCAGGGATCACTGGTGTTCTGATTGATTTCGGTGTGGGGATCGAAACGCAATACATCGGCGTCGCGGTCTACTTTGCCTTTGCCTCGGGAATGACCTGGATCGGCGTCAGCCGGGCGCGGCGCATGCTGTAGTGATTACCGGCGACGGCGCAAATAGACATAGTAAGCCCCGTCACCGCCGTGTTTTCGATGTGCAGGCGAAACCTGCAACACTGCGCCGGATAGCGGTGGCATTTGCAACCAGGTTGGCACCTGCGACTTGAGCACCCCACGTCTGCGCGGCATCGGGTCATAGGGGTCTTCGCGCTGGCCCTTGCCCGTGATCACAAGGACAAGCCGCGCACCGCGTGCCTGTGCGTTCAAGATGAAATGGTTCAATGCGCCGTGCGCACGATCCACGGTCATGCCGTGCAGATCAATGCGCGCTTCCGGGTCCAGCTTGCCGCGTTTCAACCGGGTAAACGCCTTGGCGTCCATGCGCACAGGGGCCTCATGCAGGTGATCGGCGCTGGTCTTCGGAAAAACGTGGGTCTGGGTGCGCGGAATCGACCGTTCGCCCAATACAAACGGCGACAAGGGATCACGCGGTCCGGGATTTTGCGGCAGCAGCTGTTTCGGGCCCTCTCCCGGGTCTGCCGCCTTTCGGACAGGCCGTTTGTGCAAGGGATCCGCCGTGCGTGCGACCTGCCTCCAGAGCCCTTGCTCTTCGGGGCGCAGCTTGCGCCGCCGGGTCATAGGCCCTCATCAGGCAACAGGGCAAAGGCGCGCTGGATCGGCATCAGCACAACCATGCGGCCTGTATCCTTGATCGCCCCGGCGATGCGACCCGCGTTGTCCCCCGTGCCATAAAAGATATCGGCCCGTTGCGCGCCCTTGATTGCTGATCCGGTGTCCTGTGCAATCATCAGGCGGTTGATTGGATCCTTACCCGCCTTTTCGATCCAGACCGGCGCGCCAAGCGGAGTGTAACGTGGATCAACGGCGATAGACCGCAATGTGGTAATCGAGCGGTTCATCGCCCCAAGTGGCCCCTTGTCAGAGGGTACCTCGCTGACCTCGCGGAAGAAGACATAAGCCGCGTTATGGTAGAGAAGTTCCTCACCGATATCTGGGTTTCGGTCGACCCAGTTGCGGATCACCTGCATCGAAACCTGATGCGCCCGGTAGATGCCGCGCCGCACCAGTTCGCGCCCGATGGACCTGTAGGGATGGCCGTTGGCACCGCCAAAGCCGACACGGATCATCCGTCCGTCGGGAAATCGAATTCGGCCGGATCCTTGGATTTGCAGAAAAAACAGCTCGACCGGGTCATCGACCCAGGCAATCTCAAGCCCCCTGCCCTCCATCACGCCAGAGGTCAGGATCTGGCGGCGGGTCAACCAGGGGCGGCTGCGCTTGGCCTCTGGCGGCATCTGATAGACGGGATGGCGATAGGTTTCGGTCCGGTAAGGTGATCCTGTCAGTTCCGGTTCGAAATAGCCGGTAAAGAGCATCTCTTCGCCGTCGCTGATCAGGATGGGGCGGAACAGCAATTCAAAGAACCCGCGCGCATCGTCGGTTTCGCGCGCCAGCCCACAAAGCGCGGACCAGTCCGGGTCATCCAGATCACCACAGGTTTCCAGAAAGGCCGTCAGGGCGGCGGTGTGATCGTCGTCGCCCCAGCCTTGAAGATCGTCAAAGGCAAGAATTTCATAACTCGGCCCCGTCTCTGGGGAGGCGGGGCCGGTCATGATGGATATGGCAAGAAACGCTGCAAGGAAGACCCTGATCATTCGTCCGTAGCGACTAGCTGCCAGTTGGGGTCGTCCGCACCCATGGTGCGGGCAAAGGTCCAGATATCTTTTTGCCGTTTGACGGCGCTGGTTGATCCTTCGATCACCTCGCCGTTGGCGTTTTTCACAACAGAGGTCAGTTCTCCGACGTAGCGCACGGTGACCTCTGCCAGACCGGACGCATCATCAAAACTGGCACCGGCAAGGGTCAGTTCACGCACACCGACAAATTCCGCCTCGATCGTCAGGCCCTGCTGTTCGCGCTGTTCGACGACCTCGGCGAAGGTGTCATAGACATCATCGGCAAGGAAGGTTCGCAATCCGGCGATGTCGCCGCGCTCAAACCCCATGAGGATCATCTCATAGGCGCCCCGTGCGCCAGAGAGAAATTCAGAGACTGAAAAGCTGGGCTCGACCCGCTTCATCGCGGCAAGCGCGCGGGCGGCGTCGCTGTCCTCGGCGACGTGGTCGATGATGTCATGGTCGGGACCACCTTCGATCACCTCAAAGTCGCGGGAGGCGCGACGTCGGTCATCGGCCGGCGCGGGTGCCGGCGGCTTTTCAAATCCCTCCCGGGTGCCCAGCACGCTCCGCAGTCGCAGAACGAGAAAAATGGCGATTCCGGCGAGAACCAGAAGCTGGAGGATAGGGGAGTTCATCGGCACCTCATTGCGGCGAGCGTTTGAAGATCACGGTCGCATCCTTATGTAGGTGAGGTGCATGGGTGAGTCCACCTGCGCGCAGGATATGGAGGACGTTCCCATGTGGCTATTCCTGGCTTTTCTCATGGTTCCGCTGATCGAGATTGCCCTGTTCATTCAGGTTGGCGGTCTGATCGGGCTTTGGCCAACGCTGGCGGTGGTGGTTTTGACCGCAATTATCGGTACATGGTTGGTGCGGGCACAAGGACAGGTTGCCATGAACAACCTGCGGCGCAGCTTTTCGGACCTTGATGATCCCAGTGAGCCTTTGGCGCATGGTGCCATGATCTTGGTATCTGGCGTGCTGTTGCTGACTCCGGGATTTTTCACCGATGCGGTCGGATTTGCGCTTTTGGCGCCGCCGGTGCGCACGGCTGTGTTCCGTTGGGCACGGCAGCGCGTTCATGTGACGCAGTTTCAGATGGGACCGGGAGCGCAAGGACCGGTTCACCGCGATCCGGCAGCGCGCGGGGATCCGGGCGACGTAATCGACGGTGAATTTACCGAGATTCCCAAGGACAAGTCACCCAATCACCCCGGTTCAGGCTGGACGAGGCATTGAGCGTACCGCCGGGCGCTGCTATGCCTCCGGCTGAGATTTCAACGGGAGACCGATCCATGGCAGAGACCAACGGTGCAGGGCAGGCGCAACAGCCGCCCAAGATGAGCATTCTGGCCCAATTCATTCGCGACCTTTCCTTCGAGAACATCCTGTCCCAAAAGGGTGTGACCGGAGAGGTTCAGCCAGATGTGCAGGTTCAGGTGAATCTGGACGCCAAGAAGCGGACCGCCGAAAACCAGTACGAAGTGGTCATGAAACTCAAGATCGAGTCGAAGGCCAAGGGCAGCAATGACGTGCTGTTCCTGATGGAGCTGGACTATGCCGGCGTCTTTTCGATCGAGAACGTGCCCGAAGAGCAGATGCATCCCTTCCTGCTGATTGAATGCCCACGGATGCTGTTCCCGTTTGTGCGTCGCATCGTTTCGGACGTCTCACGCGACGGTGGTTTCCCACCGCTGAATCTAGAAACGATCGATTTCCTTGCGCTTTACCGCAACGAGATTGCCCGCCGTCAGGCAACGCCGGAAGGCACCGCCCAGGCCTAAGTTTTGGCCGCGCTCAGGTCTTGATCCAGAGCGCTGCTTCACCAAGGTTTTCGACAAAGGCGGCGTGAGCCGCCTTTTCGTTTTCTGACAGGCGAGACGGAAGCTCTTTGGTGCGTGGACGGGGACGCCAGAGTGGATCGGATCTGTCTTGCCCGGAATTCCCGTCGGAAGTGGACAGGCCGAAATCCGGTTGCTTGCCACCGATCAGTTCCAGATAGACCTCTGCGAGAATTTCACTGTCCAACAGCGCGCCGTGTAGCGTTCGCGCGGTATTGTCGATGCTGAACCGGCGGCACAGTGCGTCAAGCGAGGCGGGTGAGCCGGGAAATCTGCGGCGAGCGATGTCCAAGGTATCGATGGCGCAACCTTTGGGCAGCAGCGGGCGGTTGGTCCAACGCAATTCGGCATTCAGGAATTTCACGTCAAAGGCCGCGTTGTGGATGACCAGCCGAGAGTCACCGATAAACTCCAGAAAGGCGTTTACGACCTTGGAGAATACCGGCTTGTCCTTCAGCGTGACTTCGCCCGGATTTGCAGGACGGGCAGGACTGAGCAAGTCGGGACCGATGCCGTGCACGCCAAATGCCTCATCCGGCATACCGCGTTCCGGGTTGATGTACTGGTGATAGGTTCGGCCGGTCGGAACATGGTTAAACAGTTCGAGCGCACCGATCTCGACAATGCGATCGCCCTGTTCGGGATCGAACCCGGTGGTTTCCGTGTCGAGGACGATTTCACGCATGTTTTCCCCTTTGTTCGATGTCCTTGAGCACGTCTTGCACCTGCTCGCGGGCGTGTTCCAAGGTGTCGGTCTCTATCACATAGGTGGCGCGGGCGCATTTTTCTTCGTTCGGCATCTGGCGCGCCAGGATATGGTGCAGATCTTCGGCGGTCATACTACCACGGGCCAGAACACGCGCTGATTGTGTTTCATGTGGAACACTGACGCAGACTGTTGCATCCATCGCCGCGTCACCGCCGGTTTCGAACAACAAGGGAATGTCGAAAACGCCGATGGCATCAGGATGATTTTCGATAAAGGTCTCGCGATCCTGTTGCACCAGCGGGTGAACGACCGCTTCGATTTGGGACAGCGCGGACCTGTGGGCTGCAATGGTTTCGCGCAGTTCCGCGCGCGATACAGCGCCGTTCTTGATTGCATTAGGGAATAACACACCCAAAGGTGCGACAGCCGCCCCACCCGTGCTGTACAGTCGGTGAACGGCGGCATCGGCATCCCATACGACACATCCTGCGTCGGAAAACATCTTGGCGGTGGTCGATTTGCCCATACCGATAGAACCGGTCAGGCCAAGCTTGAATCTCATTCCAGGACGGCCAGACGTGTAGCCTCGTCTACTTCTGGCCGCTCACCGAACCAGCGCTCAAACCCCGGGACGGCCTGGTGCAAGAGCATTCCAAGGCCATCAACCACGGTGCATCCCTGTGCCCTACCCTCTTGAAGAAGCCGGGTTTCGAGCGGCGTGTACACCAGATCGGTGACCAGCATACCAGGTTCCAATGCATCCAGAGGCACCCGCAGTGGCGGCTTTCCGGCCATGCCCAAAGCGGTTGTGTTCACCACCGTAGCGCAATCCTCGATGATATTTCCGGCCTGTACCCAATCGTAGACCTCAACCCGGTGACCAAACGTCTCTCGCAGGTTTTCGGCCCTTTGACGTGTGCGGTTCGTCAGTCTGATTTGGGGAACACCAACATCGAGCAATGAGGCAATGACCGCCCGGGCCGCGCCCCCTGCCCCGAAGACCGTGGCCGGACCCGCCGCGGGGTTCCAGTCCGGTGCGTTCTGATGCAGGTTTTCCATAAAGCCGTAGCCATCAGTGTTGTCTGCATGTATGCGCCCGTCGTCGCGAAAAATCAGCGTGTTGGCAGCTCCGATCAGCGTGGCCCGGTCAGACACAAGATCCGCGATCTCCATCACCTTTTCCTTGTAGGGCACGGTGACGTTGAGACCCACAAAGCCGAGGGAGGGCAGCAAGCGGATGGTTTCTGCCAGCTTTACTTCCGGGATGTCCATCGGGATGTAATGCCCGGGCAAACCATGCCTCGTCAGCCAGTGGGCAAAGAGACGCGGGGATCGGGAATGCGCCACCGGAGATCCAATGACAGCGGCAAGTGGTATACGCGCGAGGCTCATGCCGGAATGGTTCCTCTGTTCGAAAGGTAGGTCAACAGTTCAACGAGCGGCAAACCCAGAATGGTAAAATGATTGCCCTCGATCCGGGCAAAGAGTCGGACGCCTTCGGCTTCGAGTTTGTAGCCGCCGACGGACGTGTCGAGATCGGGCCAGTTGCGGTTAAGGTAGGCCTCCAGATAGCTGTCCGAAAAGTCCCGCATCGTCAGGCGTGCGGTTCCGACATGCCGCCAGATCGGCTGTGCCTCATGATAGAGAACTGCCGCAGACAGGAGTCTGTGGGTCTGGCCGCGCAAACGCAACAACTGTTCGCGAGCCGCATCACGGGTTTCCGGTTTAGACAGGAGGCCACCGGCGTGCTCAAGGACCTGATCGCAGCCAAGCACCATTTCGCCCGGATACCGTTGGCCCAGTTTGCGCGCCTTGGCCTCTGCCAATGTGTCGGCCACGTCACGCAGGCTGGCCGCTTCGGCCAACAAAGCAGCCTTGAGGCTGTCCTCGTCAACTTTGGATGATTCGATCTGGATCACAAGACCGGCTGCACGCAGCATGTCGGCACGGATCCGGGAACTGGAAGCGAGAAGAAGATCAAAAGACATGGGGATAAAACCGGGGACAGGTCGGTGTGCTTGCTTGCGGATGTTTCTGCGGAAAAAGCGAGGCACATGCAAGCATGGGGGTGGATGTGGCATCCATCCTTGGGGACGCAAGGTTTGTCACCCTGTGAGGAAGCACAAGTTTCGCATGCGGGAAAATCGCACGAGACCCAGGTTGTGCTTAAGGTTATTCAGTCGGAATGCTTTAGAAAGTAAGACGCTAACATACTGTATCCAAACAATTAACTACTGAATTCCTTGATTTACCTAAAATTGATCCCCGAAGTTTTCCAGACAGTCCTGCGCTGTTCGAAAATCTGGGGACATCTGGATAATCCCCAGAAAATCGTGTCACTAACACTTCATAAACCTTTTCTATTTTCTAACTATTAAGGAATAGGGTCGTTCCCGGTGAACGTTTGCAAAGTTCATTGACGCACACCCGGCGAATGCGTTACGCCAACCTTGCCTTCGTCCGGAGGCAGTTTCCCCGCTAGAAAAAGGATGTGTGAGCCCTTGGGTCTCACCTTATGTGCCATGAGCGAAGAAAAGCTTAACCTGTCCGACCTGAAGGCACAAAGCCCCAAAGATCTGCTTTCAATGGCGGAGGACCTGGAAATCGAGAACGCCTCGACCATGCGGAAAGGCGAAATGATGTTCCAGATCCTGCGCGAACGCGCAGATGAAGGGTGGATCATTTTTGGTGACGGCGTGCTGGAAGTTCTTCAGGACGGCTTTGGGTTTCTGCGGTCGCCCGAAGCGAACTATCTGCCGGGTCCGGACGATATTTATGTCTCGCCCGAGATGATCCGCAAATATTCCCTGCGCACCGGGGATTCGATCCAAGGAGAGATGCGGGCACCGGATGGGGAAGAGCGGTACTTTGCGCTGGTTTCCGTGGAAGAGATCAACTTTCAGGAACCTGAGAAGGCCAAGCACAAGATCGCCTTTGACAACCTGACGCCGCTGTATCCCGACGAACGACTGAAAATGGAGATTGAGGATCCGACGATCCGTGATCGCTCTGCCCGGATTATTGACCTTGTCGCACCGATTGGCAAAGGTCAGCGGTCGTTGATCGTGGCGCCGCCGCGGACAGGTAAGACAGTGCTGCTACAGAATATTGCCAACTCGATCGAGAAGAACCATCCAGAGTGCTATCTGATCGTTCTGTTGATCGACGAAAGACCGGAAGAAGTAACCGACATGCAGCGGTCTGTTAAAGGTGAGGTGATTTCCTCAACCTTTGATGAACCTGCCACACGGCACGTCGCTGTGTCTGAAATGGTGATTGAAAAGGCCAAGCGTCTGGTTGAACACAAACGAGATGTTGTAATCCTCCTCGACTCTATCACTAGACTTGGTAGAGCGTTCAACACGGTGGTGCCATCGTCGGGTAAGGTTTTGACAGGCGGTGTCGATGCAAACGCCTTGCAGAGACCGAAGCGGTTCTTTGGTGCGGCGCGGAATATCGAAGAAGGTGGATCGCTCACAATCATTGCGACGGCGTTGATCGATACTGGATCGCGGATGGATGAAGTGATTTTTGAAGAATTCAAAGGCACGGGCAACAGCGAGATCGTTCTTGATCGCAAGGTTGCCGACAAACGGGTCTTTCCGGCGCTGGATATTCTCAAGTCCGGTACCCGGAAAGAGGAGCTTTTGGTGGATAAAATCGATCTTCAGAAGACGTTTGTGCTGCGGCGGATTCTGAACCCGATGGGCACAACGGATGCGGTCGAGTTCCTGATCTCCAAACTGAAGCAAACGAAGACGAATACCGAATTCTTTGATTCGATGAACAGCTGATCGCGCCATGGAGACCATCTTTGCTCTGACGAGTGCCGCCGGAAAGGCGGGGGTGTCCGTGGTTCGCGTGTCCGGGCCCGACGCGTGGCGCGCGGTGGAGTGTCTGGCCGGCTCTATTCCGGAGCCTCGCGTAGCGTCTGTTCGCCGCTTGGTAGCGCCGGACGGTGATTTTCTCGACGAAGCATTGGTGTTGGTTTTCGCGGAGGGTGCCAGTTTCACAGGGGAACCGGTGGCGGAATTTCAGGTCCACGGTAGTGTGGCGGTGGTTCAGGCTTTGCTGCGAATCTTGGGTGAAATGGAAGGGTTGCGAAGCGCAGAGCCAGGTGAATTTACCCGGCGGGCACTGGACAATGAACGGCTGGACCTGAGCCAGGTTGAGGCTTTGGCGGATCTTATCGAGGCCGAGACAGAACAACAGCGGCACCAAGCGCTGCGGCTTTTGTCTGGGGCGCTGGGGCAACGTGTTGGCGGATGGCGCGATCAGGTCCTGCGGGCTGTATCCCTTTTGGAAGCAACCATAGATTTTGCGGATGAAGACGTGCCCGTTGATGTATCAGCCGACGTGCGAGAGCTGCTTGACGCAGTATGCGCTGAGGTTGCGGCGGAATTGCGTGGCATGAGTTCGGCGGAACGGCTGCGACTTGGTCTTGAAGTTGCAATTGTCGGACCTCCTAACGCCGGCAAATCAACCCTATTGAATTATCTCGCCGGCCGAGAGGCTGCGATCACTTCGGATGTCGCGGGAACGACGCGCGACGTGATTGAAGTTCGGATGGAAGTCAATGGATTGGCTGTAACTTTGCTGGATACCGCAGGTCTGCGCGATAGTGAGGATCAGGTTGAACGAATTGGTGTAGAGCGGGCGCGAGAACGCGCGGCATCGGCAGATTTGCGTGTTCATCTGGTCCCGGTTGGTGAATCCCCTCTTCTGGACGAGGTTTCCGGTGACATCGTGGTGACCGCGAAAGGGGATGTAGCGGGAGTAGGTGTATCCGGACTGACAGGCCTGGGTGTCCCGGAATTGCTGGACATGATCGCATCGCGTTTGTCTGGTATCGTTCGAGGTGCTGGCCTTGTTTCCCGGGAGCGTCACAGGATTGCTTTGACTGATGGCTTGGCTCATCTTGAACAAGCGAGGGTGTTTCTGGATGACGGAACTGATGTGTATGATCTTGCCAGTGAGGAAATCCGTATTGCCCTTCGTGCGCTTGAACGCCTGATAGGGTATGTGGATGTCGAACATGTACTGGATCAAATCTTCTCGAGTTTTTGCATTGGGAAGTGAGGAGTGTTTCACGTGAAACATCATAGCTTTGACGTCATCGTTGTCGGCGGCGGACATGCAGGGACAGAGGCCGCGACTGCGTCGGCCCGGGTGGGTGCGCAGACCGCGCTAGTGACGTTGAGACGCGCTGATCTAGGCGTGATGTCCTGCAATCCGGCGATCGGTGGGTTAGGGAAAGGTCATCTGGTACGCGAGATTGACGCCATGGATGGTGTCATTGGGCGTATCGCCGATGCTGCAGGAATCCAGTTCCGCCTTTTGAACCGGCGCAAGGGACCAGCCGTACAAGGACCGCGGGCGCAGGCAGACCGCAAAATCTATGCCAAGGCTATGCAGGCAGAGATCGCAGAAACCCCCAACCTAACGGTGGTGGAAGGAGAAGTTGTCGACTTCATTCTTGAGTCAAATAGTGTTCATGGGGTTGTTCTTTCTGATGGCACTCGTATTGCAGCACGCGCGGTTGTTCTGACCAGCGGCACATTTCTACGCGGCGTCATTCATATTGGAGACCGAAAGCACCCCGGTGGTCGGATGGGCGACAATCCATCAGTTCGGCTTGCTGATCGCATTCGTGAGATGTCTCTGCCAATCGGGCGACTCAAGACCGGCACCCCTCCCCGTCTGGATGGCCGCACCATTGATTGGAGTGGACTGGACATGCAGCCTGGGGATGAGGATCCCGTCCTGTTTTCCTTTCTGTCCCATAAACCTCGGGCGCGTCAGGTGTCTTGTGGAATTACGCATACCACTGAGAAAACACATGAAATTATCCGGAAGAACTTGGAGAGATCGGCAATGTACGGCGGCCACATCGAGGGCGTAGGTCCACGCTATTGCCCCTCAATTGAAGACAAGGTTGTGCGTTTTGCCGATAAGACGTCGCACCAGGTCTTCCTCGAGCCTGAGGGATTGGACGACTCGACAATCTATCCAAACGGCATCTCGACCTCGCTTCCAGAGGAGGTCCAAGAAGCCTATGTCCGGAGCATTCCGGGCCTGGAAAAGGTTGAGATCCTTCAGCCGGGATACGCAATTGAATATGATTATGTCGATCCACGGGCCCTAGACGCGACACTGGCAATTCGTGATGTGACGGGCCTTTTTCTGGCGGGACAAATCAATGGAACAACAGGGTATGAAGAGGCGGCGGCGCAGGGACTTGTCGCTGGCTTGAATGCTGCGTCCACGGCACTTGATCGGGACCCTGTCCGTTTTTCCCGGACCGACAGTTACATCGGTGTGATGTTAGACGATCTGACAACGCGAGGGGTAAGTGAACCTTACCGCATGTTTACCAGTCGGGCAGAGTTTCGGCTTTCGCTTCGGGCGGACAACGCGGATCAGAGGCTGACGCCCATGGCAATCGCCTTGGGCGGTGTTTCGAAAACGCGCCAGGAACGGTTTGAAAAAAAGCTCTCGGCGTTGGAAAAGGGGCGCAAACGACTGGAAGCGACACAGTTTAGCCCTACCGAAGTTCAACGTGCGGGAGTCGCGGTGAATCTAGACGGGACGCGCCGTACAGCGTTTCAGCTTTTGTCTTTCAAGGACGTGTCCTTTGCCACGGTTGTTCAACTTGATCCGGCTTTGGCAGAGATTGATGACTCGACGGCTTTGCAACTGGAACGCGAAGCGCTCTATGCCAACTACATTGATCGTCAGGCGCGGGATGTTGAAGTCCTGAAAAAGGATGAGGCCGTTCGGATCCCGAAGGGTTTTGATTTCAATCCGCTTCCGGGGCTGTCCAATGAGCTCAAGATCAAGCTGAACCGTGCACGCCCAGAGTCGATCGCCCAAGCTGGGCGCATCGATGGAATGACTCCTGCGGCACTGACGTTGATCTTGGCAAAAATCCGTCAATTTGCGCGTAAAGACGCGGGATGATTTCATCAGAGATGCTTGGGTACGCTGTTTCACGTGAAACATCGGAGCGTCTGACACTATATCTGGCCTTACTCGAAAAGTGGAATCCACGAATCAATCTCGTGGCAAGATCGACGATAAAAGATGCAGTTCAACGTCACTTCATCGATTCGGCACAACTCTCCGCGCTGGATAAAGCGCAGTCGGGGCCTTGGGTTGATTTGGGCAGCGGCGGCGGTTTCCCAGGTTTGGTCGTTGCTATTTTGAAAACAGAACTGGCGCCGGACCGACGGGTGACCTTGATTGAATCTGATACCCGCAAGGCCACTTTCCTCAGGACGGTAATTCGCCAGACGGATCTCACGACCAGAGTGCTGTCGGAGCGGATCGAAAAGGCGTCACCACAAAACGCCGTCACCGTTTCGGCGCGTGCCCTTGCCCCACTGACCAAATTGCTCGATTTTGCGGCAAGACACCTCTCTCCTCAGGGGAGTGCTTTGCTCATGAAAGGCGAAAATTGGGGAAAAGAGGTGGAGGACGCTCGAGCGCAATGGCAATTCTCCTGCACCCCGCATACAAGTAAGACAAATCCAAACGCTGTAGTCTTGGAAATCGGAGACCTCGTCCATGTCTGATCCGACACGCCCCCCGGGTCCTAGAATCATTGCTATTGCCAATCAAAAAGGTGGCGTCGGCAAGACAACGACAACCATCAACCTTGGCGCAGCCTTGTGCGAACAGGGGCAAAAAGTGCTAGTGGTCGATCTTGATCCGCAGGGCAACGCCTCAACCGGTCTTGGCATAGAAACCGACGATCGCGAATATACCACCTATGATCTTCTGTTGGGCGATGTGGCAGTGTCCGACGTAATCTTGGCCACATCGACGGCGAATCTCTCGTTGATTCCGGCGACGGTGGACCTCAGTTCAGCGGATATCGAACTGTATTCCAACGAAAAACGCAGCTTTCTTTTGCATGACGCGCTTCGGCAGCCGGCTCTCGATGACTACGGTTTTGATGTGATCCTCGTGGATTGTCCGCCGTCGTTGAACCTTTTGACCGTAAACGCGATGGTTGCGGCGCATTCTGTTCTCGTCCCCCTGCAAAGTGAGTTTTTCGCGCTCGAAGGGCTGTCTCAACTCATGCTGACGATTCGCGAAGTCCGGCAAAGCGCAAACCCGTCGCTCCGCATCGAAGGCATCGTCCTCACGATGTATGATGCGCGCAACAACCTATCCCAACATGTTGAGGCGGATGCCCGCGCGAACCTTGGAGATCTGGTATTCACAACCGTGATTCCGCGGAATGTGCGTGTATCCGAGGCACCCTCCTACGCTCTGCCTGTTCTGGCATATGACACGTCATCAAAAGGCGCGCAGGCGTATCGCGCATTGGCCGAAGAGCTGGTGAAGAAAAACGATCAACGCGCGGCCTGACCGGCGACGCAACAAGGGGACAGGCATGTCAGAAAAGCCCAAAAAGGACACCCGCCGCGGACTTGGCAGAGGCCTGTCGGCGCTCATGGCCGATGTCGCACCGACTCAGGACGCGCCCGCCCAGTCAGAGGGCCTGCGTCGACCTGACCGCATGATTCCGATAGAGGCGCTGATCCCCAACCCGGATCAGCCACGCCGCACGTTCACCCAGACTCAACTGGATGAATTGGCGGCTTCGATCCGGACAAAGGGTGTTCTTCAACCTTTGATCGTACGGCCTTCGCCCCACGATGCGAGCAAATTCGAGATTGTCGCTGGCGAACGCCGCTGGCGGGCCGCCCAGATGGCACAGCAACACGAAGTCCCTGTGCTTGTTCGAGATTTTGACGACACCGAAGTACTCGAAGTTGCCATTATCGAAAATATCCAACGCGCAGACCTGAATGCCATCGAAGAGGCAGCCGGGTACAAGCAATTGATGTTCAAGTTCGGTCATACACAGGAAAAATTGGCGGAGGCCCTGGGCAAAAGCCGTAGCCACATCGCCAATCTGATGCGCCTGCTCAACTTGCCAGAAACAGTTCAGCAGCATGTTTCAGAAGGGCGACTCAGCGCCGGCCACGCGCGCGCCCTGATCACGTCCCCGGATTCGGAAACCCTGGCTCAGACCGTCGTGGCAAAGGGGCTGTCGGTGCGCGACACCGAAAAACTCGTCAAACAAGGATCGCCAGAGGGCAAGCCTCGCAAAAAGGCCTCCAACGGCGCCTTCTCTATGGACAAGGATGCAGACACCCGTGCTCTGGAAGGCGATCTCAGCGCGGCTTTGGGTATGAAGGTCCGGATTGAACATCAGCCAGGCCAGGATGCCGGGCGCGTGACAATCTCCTACGACACGCTGGAACATCTCGACGTTCTTTGCGGGATACTCAGCTCTGCCCGCTGACACGACACCTCAGGGCAACAGCGCCGCGACCACAGAATTCAGGACCAACCGCCCTTTCGCGGTGGTCCGCAAAACTGGTCCGTCCCATAGAACCAAATCAAGATCAACCAACTCCGCCACAGCTTCGGGACCAGCGACAGTCGAATCCAGTCTATGCAGGCGCTCAATATCTAGGCCTTCGTCCAAACGCAGACCCATCATCAGGTATTCCCCGGCCTGATCTGACACATCCAAAAACGCGCGGCTTTCCAAGCCTGAGCCCGCCTCGGCGTGTTGCAGCCACAGACCCGGCTGACGCCATGCAACCGTCGCTACCCGTTGTGTCGCCGTCCCCAAACGTCCATGCGCACCAGGGCCAATGCCGAGCCAGTCGCCATACCGCCAATAGATCAGGTTGTGCCGGGACTGGGCGCCGGGACGCGCATGATTTGACACCTCGTAGGCCGTATATCCTGCCGTCGAACACAGATCTTGCGTCACCTCATACATATCCGCCGCCAGATCCTCACCCGGCAATCCGCGCAACCCCCCTGCCCGGGCGCGATCCCAAAAAGCAGTCCCCTCTTCGACTGTCAATTGATACAAAGACAGATGATCGACGGCCATATCCAGAGCTTCGCCCAGCTCGGACCGCCAGTCGTCCAGCGTCTGATTCTGCCGCGCATAGATCAGGTCAAAACTGACCCGCTCAAACACGGATCGGGCAACAGCCAATGCGGTCTTTGCTTCGTCGACGTCGTGCAACCGCCCCAACCGCTTCAGGTCCGAGGCGTGCAGAGCCTGTACGCCTAGAGAAACCCGGTTCACACCGGCCCGCGCATACCCTTCAAAGCGCTGCACCTCGACCGAGCGTGGATTTGCCTCCAGCGTGATCTCAATGTCATTTGCAAAGGTCCAGCAGTCCCGTGCAGCTTCGATCACGGTTGAAACGGTCTCAGGCGTCATCAAGGACGGTGTCCCGCCGCCGAAAAAGATCGACCCAAGGACGCGGTCGGATGTCTCCGCACCAGCCCGGCGTATCTCGTCGGCCAAGGCACGCGCCCAGCGACCCTGGTCAACGTGAGACACCACATGGCTGTTGAAATCGCAGTAGGGGCACTTTGCCTCGCAAAACGGCCAGTGAACATACAGTCCAAACCCGCCGATCTGCCAATTCTCAAGGTTATTTTGGGTCAAAACACCCGGCCACAAATTTTCGAAACGCATCTGCACGATGCGAAATCTGGTTCTTTTCCCATCGATCCATCTCGCCAAAGGTTATCTCGTGCCCTTCTGGCTGAAAAATCGGATCATACCCATGGCCCTGCGATCCACGCATTGGCCAGACCACCCTGCCCTCCATGACGCCAGGAAAGACCGCATCGGTTCCATCCGGCCACGCCAGCACAAGCGTACAGCAAAACCGCGCGGTCCACGGCTCTGGCGCGCCCACGTCCAACAACATCTTGTGTGACTTTTCCATTGCCATCACAAAATCTCGTCCAGATCCGGTTTCGGCCCAATCAGCGGTATAAACTCCAGGTGCCTTGTTCAGCGCGTCGATTTCGATACCGGAATCATCCGAAAGCGCGGGCATCCCGGTCGCTTTCGCCGCTGCATGGGCCTTGATCCGGGCGTTTTCGACAAAGGTTGTGCCGGTTTCGTCGGGCTCCGGCAGATCCATATCTGCCGCGCCGACACATGACACCCCGTATGGCGCCAACAGTTGGGTCATTTCCTCCAGCTTGCCGCGATTATGCGTCGCGACAAGCAGACGGTCTCCGGTAAACCGTCGCATCAGCCGACCGCCGCCCGCTGCGCGGCGACCAGTTCGCCAACGCCCTTTTCGGCGAGGTCCATCAATTTGCTCATCTCATCGCGTGAAAAGGTCGCCCCTTCGGCGCTCATTTGCACCTCGATCAAACGGCCATCGGCCCGCAGGATAAAGTTCCCGTCAACACCGGCCTCGGAATCCTCGGGATAATCCAGATCCAGAACCGGCTGTCCGGCATAGAGACCACAGCTGACGGCGGCAATTTCCGAAATCAGCGGATCGCTGACAATGTCCCCGGCTTTCAACAGCTTGTTCACCGCCAAACGCAGCGCGACCCAGCCGCCGGTGATCGAGGCGCAGCGTGTCCCACCATCGGCCTGAATCACGTCACAATCCACGGTGATCTGACGCTCGCCCAGGGCGTTGCGATCCACTCCGGCGCGCAGTGCCCGCCCGATCAGACGCTGAATCTCGACCGTCCGGCCACCCTGCTTGCCCGCCTGAGCCTCACGCCGCATCCGGGTAGAGGTTGATCGCGGCAACATGCCGTATTCGGCCGTCACCCAGCCTTGTCCCGACCCTTTGATAAAGGGCGGCACACGTTCCTCCAGCGACGCGGTGCACAGCACATGCGTGTCGCCCATCCGGATCATACACGACCCTTCTGCATGTTTTGTCACATCTGTTTCGATTGAAACGGCGCGCATTTCGCTTAGATCACGTCCTGACGGTCGCATGGTATGTCCTCTTTTCTGGTCACATCCGGGATAGACAGCCGTGCCCCGGATATGCAACCCCGATTGACGTTCCGGCCACGCGCTCTTTAATGGCTCCGACAAGGGCAAGGTGATGACTGAGGCAAGCGAACTTCTGGCACAGATGAATGACCGCTCGCGCGAGGTGTTTCGCCGCGTGGTCGAAGGCTATCTGTCCAGCGGCGATCCTGTCGGGTCGCGGTCGCTGACCCGCACCCTGTCAGAAAAGGTCTCGGCGGCGACAATCCGCAACGTCATGCAGGACCTTGAATACCTCGGCTTGCTCGACAGCCCGCATGTGTCGGCGGGACGTATCCCCACACAACTGGGACTGCGGATGTTTGTCGACAGCCTGTTGGAAGTGCGCGACCTTGATCACCACGACCGCGAAAAGTTGGACGCCACGCTGGGCCGCAACGCGGGCGATGTGTCCGGCCTGCTGGATGCGGTCGGATCGGCACTGTCGGGCGTCACACATGGCGCGTCCCTGGTCTTGTCACCGAAACATGAGGCTCCGCTCAAACATATCGAGTTTGTCAGCCTGGCGCGGGACCGGGCGCTGGTGGTCATCGTCTTTGCGGATGGTCACGTCGAAAACCGCGTCTTTACCCCGCCCCCCGGTCTGACCCCCAGCGCGATGCGAGAGGCAGCCAATTTCACCAATGCGCTGGTCGAGGGCCGTACCCTCAGCGAGTTGCGCAAGACCATGCAGTCAGAGATCTCGCGCAGACGTCGAGAGATCGACGGCTTGGCAGCTGATCTGATCGACGCTGGCATCGCGGTCTGGGATGGTCAGGGCGACAGCGGCGAACGTCTGATCGTGCGCGGGCGGGCGAATCTGCTCGAAGAGGACTCTGCCCAAGAGGAACTTGATCGCATCCGCAGCTTGTTCGACGACCTTGAGCGCAAGCGGGACATCGCCGAATTTCTTGAACTGGCCGACGAAGGCGAAGGGGTGCGCATTTTTATCGGCTCGGAGAACAAACTTTTCTCACTTTCGGGTTCCTCTCTGGTGGTGTCTCCATATATGAACGCGGACCGAAAGATCATTGGTGCGGTGGGCGTGATCGGACCGACACGCCTGAATTATGGTCGGATCGTTCCGATCGTGGATTACACGGCTCAACTGGTCGGCCGAATGATCGCCGACCGGAGTTAAAGGTAGAAGGCATGGCAGACCCGAAAAAGGATGATTTTCTCGACGATATAGATGCGGCCGCCGCCGAAGAGCACGCCGACCTGAACGAGGAAATTGATGACGTGGCCCTTGCGATAGATGAACTGCGGGCAGAGCGGGACGACTTCAAGGACAAGTTCATGCGCGCCCTCGCGGACGCCGAGAACACCCGCAAGCGCGCCGAAAAGGATCGGCGCGAGGCACAGGCATATGGCGGCACCCGGATTGCGCGCGATTTGTTGCCCGTCTACGACAACCTCAACCGCGCACTGGCTGCGGCGCAGGACGATGACGCACAGGCCTCTGTCGCGCTGGTTGAAGGGGTCGAATTGACGCTCAAGGAGCTGCTCAAGGTGTTTGAGCGTCACGGAGTGACCCGCATCACCCCCAAGGTCGGCGACAGGTTTGACCCGCAGGAACATGAGGCGATGTTCGAGGCCCCGCTGCCCGGCACCCGCGCGGGCGATATCATTCAGGTCTCTGCTGAGGGGTTCCTGTTGTACGATCGGCTGTTGCGCCCTGCGCAGGTCGGCGTCAGTTCTACCCCGGCGTCCTGAACGGATTCACGGCGACACACTCTCTTGCACCGGGCGCCATGTGCGCCCGTTTTGCATTTGCGGGCTGACGTTCAATCCAGAAGATCCTTGAGATCGTAAAGTGCTTGCAAGGCGTCCCGGGGCGACAGGTCGTCGGGCAAAATCCCACGCAGCTTTTCCTCTACGGCGGATGTTTCTTGTGAAACAACAGGCTCGGGTGCGCGGGCGGCTGCGGAAAACAGCGGCAGATCGTCGATCAGGGCCTTTGGCGTCGCCCGCTCACGTTCGCCTTTTTCCAGCGCCTCCAGCACGGCACGCGCGCGGGTGATGACCGGCGCGGGCAGCCCGGCCAGTTGCGCCACCTGAACCCCATAGGACCGATCCGCCGCACCTGCATGGACCTCGTGCAGAAAAATAACCTCATTGTCCCATTCCTTGACGGCAACAGTGGCATTGCTGACGCCGTCCAGTTTGCCCGCCAATGTGGTAAGTTCATGATAATGCGTCGCAAACAGACCGCGCACGCGATTGACGGCCTGCAAATGCTCCAGCGTTGCCCAGGCGATCGACAGCCCGTCATAGGTGGCCGTGCCGCGTCCGATCTCATCCAGGATCACCAGGGCTCGGTCGTCCGCCTGATTCAGGATCGCGGCGGTTTCCACCATCTCGACCATAAACGTGGAACGCCCGCGTGCCAGATCATCGCTGGCACCCACACGGCTAAAGATCTGGCTGACAAGACCGACATGCGCTGATTGCGCGGGCACATAGCTGCCCATCTGCGCAAGCAGCGCGATAAGTGCGTTCTGGCGCAGATAGGTCGATTTACCGGCCATGTTCGGACCAGTCAGCAGGGTGACCGCAGCCGCCTGCCCCTCCGCACTCAGATCGCAGTCATTGGCGATGAACGGTGCACCACTGGCCGCCAAGGCTGCCTCTACTACCGGATGGCGTCCTCCGGTGATCGCAAAGGCGCGGCTGTTGTCGACCTTGGGGCGGCACCAGTCTCTCTGCCGCGCCAGTTCTGCCAACCCCAAAGACAGGTCAATCTCTGCCAACCCCAGCGCAAGGTCAGACAACACTGGTGCCGCGCTCAGGATTGCCTGGCGCAACGCCTCGAAAATCCTCCGTTCGATTTCCAGCGCTTCGTTGCCTGCATTCAGGATGCGGCGTTCCATATCCGACAGGTCAACAGTGGTGAACCGAACCTGATTTGCGGTGGTCTGGCGATGGATAAACCGCTCTGACAGAGCGTACATCTTTTCGGCGTGCAGGGCCGTGGTCTCGATAAAATACCCCAACACGTTGTTATGTTTGATCTTTATTGAGGTGATGCCTGTCTCTTTCGCATACTCCCCCTGCATTCGGGCAATGACCCCCCGGCCCTCGTCCCGCAGGGTCCGCGCCTCATCCAGGGCCGGGTCATGGCCGGTGGCCACAAAACCGCCATCGCTGACCCGCAACCCCGGCTCAGCCACCAGTGCAGCGTCGAGCAGAGCCAACAGCTCTTCCTGACCCGTGAGGTCCGCGACAGAGCGGGTCAACAAGTCCGGCAGCGCCACGTCTGCCAGTCGATCCGATATCACCCCGGCCTGTGCCAGTGCCGTGCGCACGGCCGCCAGATCGCGTGGCCCGCCCCGGTCAAGACCCAGCCGCGACAACGCGCGGTCCACATCCGGCACGGATTTCAAAGCATCGCGCAAGCTGTCGGCCATCGGGCCGTCGACGCCCCAATTCACCGCCTCCAACCGTTCGTTGATCACCTCCGGGTCGCGTGAAGGTGAGGCGACGCGCCGTTCCAGCAGCCGCGCACCCGCCGACGTCACCGTCATGTCGATCACCGACAACAAGGAACCTGCGCGCCCACCCTGCAGGCTTTCGGTCAGTTCCAGATTGCGCCGGGTTGCTGCGTCGATCTGCAAAATGCGCGAGACCTGTTCCTGCCGCGGCGGGCGCAGGATCGGCAGACGGCCTTTTTGTGTGATATCGAGGTAATCGACCAATGCCCCCATGGCCGACAGTTCGGCGCGCTCAAACGTTCCGAAACCGGCCAGCGATTGCACCTTGAACAATGCGGCCAGCCGCGCCTCTGCCGCGCTGGAATCAAAAGACGCTGCGCCCAATGCCGTCGGGTGGAGTCCCAGATCGGTCAGAACCTCGCGCAGGGTGTCTGCGACCCCCTCGGAGGCCAAAACCTCTGACGGCGCCAGTCGCGCCAGTTCCGCCCCGATCCTGGCGCGGCCCAGCGGCATCACATGAAACGCCCCGGTCGAGATATCCGCCCAGGCCAGCGCCCAGTCGTCGCGCACATGGCCAAGCGCCGCCAGATAGTTGTGCCGACGCGCCTCCAGCAGCGATTCCTCGGTCAGCGTGCCGGGTGTGACCAGCCGCACCACATCGCGTTTCACAACCGACTTGGACCCGCGCTTTTTCGCCTCCTGCGGGCTTTCCAGCTGTTCGCCCACGGCAACGCGAAATCCTTTGCGGATCAGAGTCAGCAAATAGCCCTCAGCTGCGTGCACCGGGACGCCGCACATCGGGATGTCATCGCCCGCGTGTTTGCCGCGTTTGGTCAGCGCAATGTCCAGCGCCGCACTGGCCGCCACGGCGTCGTCAAAGAACATTTCGTAAAAGTCGCCCATGCGGTAAAACAGCAGCGCATCGGGGTAGCGTGCCTTGATCTCAAGGTACTGCGCCATCATTGGCGTGACGGGTGACTCCTCCGCCGCTCCATTTCCCTTCTTGTTAGCGCTCACGTAGCTTTCCCCCAACGATTTCGCGTGACATTAAGGCTGTCAAAGAGCGGGGAAAACCGCAAAATCCGCGTGATGGAGGGGACATGACCAAAGCCAGATTCACCCGTGAAGAGGCGCTTGCCTTCCACCTGGAACCCACGCCGGGCAAATGGGAGGTGCAGGCCACCGTTCCCATGACCACCCAGCGCGATCTCAGCCTTGCCTATTCGCCGGGGGTGGCCGTCCCGTGTGAGGACATCGCCGCCAACCCGGAACTGGCCTACGACTATACGAACAAGGGCAATCTTGTGGCCGTGATCTCGAACGGGACGGCGGTTCTGGGGTTGGGCAATCTTGGCGCGCTGGGGTCCAAGCCGGTGATGGAAGGCAAATCGGTGCTCTTCAAACGCTTTGCTGACGTCAACAGCATCGACATCGAACTGGACACCGAGGACCCGGATGAATTCTGCCGCGCGGTCCGGCTGATGGGCCCCACCTTTGGTGGCATCAACCTTGAGGACATCAAGGCGCCGGAGTGTTTCATCATCGAGCAGCGGCTCAAGGAAGAAATGGACATCCCGGTCTTTCATGATGACCAGCACGGGACGGCGGTGATCTGCGCCGCGGGGCTGATCAACGCGCTGCATATCTCGGGCAAGAAGATCGAGGATGTCAGGATTGTTCTGAACGGGGCAGGGGCGGCAGGTATCGCTTGTCTGGAACTTTTGAAACGCATGGGCGCTCAGCATGAGAACTGCCTCATGTGCGACACCAAGGGCGTGATCTATCAGGGCCGCACCGAAGGCATGAACCAGTGGAAATCGGCGCATGCGGTGGCCACCGAATTGCGCACCCTCGAAGAGGCGATGGTGCAGGCCGATGTGTTCCTTGGCGTTTCGGCCAAGGGCGCGGTCACACAGGACATGGTTGCCAGCATGGCAGACAACCCGGTGATCTTTGCCATGGCGAATCCGGACCCAGAAATCACCCCCGAAGAGGCGCATGAGGTCCGTGTGGATGCCATCGTCGCCACCGGGCGCAGCGATTATCCGAACCAGGTCAACAACGTACTGGGCTTTCCCTATCTGTTCCGGGGCGCGCTGGACATCCACGCCCGCGCAATCAACGACGAGATGAAGATCGCCTGCGCGCAGGCGCTGGCCGAACTCGCGCGTGAGGATGTGCCGGACGAGGTGGCGCTGGCCTATGGCAAGACGCTGACCTTTGGCCGGGACTACATCATTCCCACGCCATTTGATCCGCGTCTGATCCACCGGATTCCGCCTGCGGTCGCGCGGGCGGGTATGGAAACCGGGGCTGCGCGGCGGCCGATCGTCGACATCGAGGCCTATGAGCACAACCTGAAGACACGGATGGACCCCACCGCCTCCATCCTGCGGTCGATCAACAGCCGCGCCCGGGCGGCACAGGCGCGGATGATCTTTGCCGAGGGCGACGACCCGCGCGTGTTGCGTGCTGCGGTCATGTATCAGCGCTCCGGGCTGGGCAAGGCGATGGTCGTCGGTCGTGAATCGGACGTGAAACAAAAACTCGAAGAGGCAGGACTGCCTGACGCCGTGCGCGAACTGGAGGTGGTGAATGCCGCCAACACTCGCCATCTGGAGGCTTACAAGGCGTTTCTTTACGACCGTTTGCAGCGCAAGGGCATGGACCGGCAGGACATTCACCGCCTCGCGGCGCGTGACCGGCATGTCTTTGCCGCGTTGATGCTGGCGCATGGACATGGGGACGGGCTGGTCACTGGGGCCACGCGCAAATCGGCGCATGTGATGCAGCTGGTCAACCATGTCTTTGATGCGGACGCGGCCCATGGGGCGGCGGGCGTGACCGCGCTGCTGCACAAGGGGCGCATTGTGCTGATCTCTGACACGCTGGTGCATGAATGGCCGGACGAAGAGGATCTGGCCACCATCGCCGAACGCGCCGCCGGTGTCGCGCGGCACCTTGGACTGGAACCTCGGGTGGCCTTTGTCAGCTTTTCGACCTTTGGCTATCCGATGTCAGAGAGGGCGGAAAAGATGCATGTGGCACCGCGCGTGCTGGACCGGCGCGGGGTCAACTTCGAATACGAGGGTGAGATGACCGTGGATGTGGCGCTGAACGTCAAGGCGCAGGAACACTATCCGTTCCAGCGCCTGACAGGCCCGGCCAACATCCTGATCGTGCCCGCGCGCCATTCGGCGTCGATCTCTGTCAAGCTGATGCAGGAAATGGCCGGGGCCACGGTGATTGGACCGATCCTTGCCGGGGTGGACGAGTCGATCCAGATCTGTTCGACCTCGATGACCGCCAATGACATCCTGAACATGGCGGTGCTGGCAGCGGCCAAGATCAGCTAGGGCAAGATTGCATAGGCCGGGGCGCAGGCGGGCATTGGCCCAGGTACACAGAGAGAAGAGGCGACATGACGATCTTCAATCTAGGCTCTATCAACGCGGATCTGTTTTACCGTGTGCCCCATCTGCCCGGTCCGGGTGAAACGCTGGCTGCGCGGTCCTTTCAGCGTGGTTTGGGTGGCAAGGGGGCCAACATGTCCGTGGCGGCGGCGCGGGGGGCGGCGCGCTGCGTGCATATCGGCGCGGTTGGGGCCGATGGCGTCTGGGCGGTGGACCGGCTGACGGAATACGGCGTGTATACACAACATATTCTCACAGTATCCCAAGACACCGGCAACGCTCTGATCGCTATAGATGACGCGGGTGAGAACAACATCATCCTCTATCCCGGGGCCAATCAGGCGATCCCGATCGACCATATCGCCGCTGCGTTGCAGGATGCCGAATCGTCGGATGTGTTCCTCACCCAAAATGAAACCAATGGCCAACGCGAAGCGGCTGAAATCGCGTCGGCCAAGGGGATGCGGGTTGCCTATGCAGCGGCGCCCTTTGATCCAGTGGCCGTGCAGGCAGTCCTGCCGCTGCTGGATATCTTGTTCCTGAATGAGGTCGAGGCACGGCAACTGCAAGAGGCGACCGGCACCGCGTCCGAGGCCTTACCCGTGCGCGACGTGATTGTGACGCTGGGCGGTGACGGGGCACGCTGGCACAACACCGATACCGGGGAGACACTGATTTTTGATGCAATCAAGGTGTCGCCGGTAGACACGACCGGGGCAGGGGACACCTTTACCGGCTATGTGCTTGCCGGTCTGGATCGCGGGATGCCGATGGCGCAGGCCATCGAACAGGCCATGGTCGCCGGGGCCATCATGGTCACGCGGCAGGGGACCGCAGACGTGATCCCCGACCTGCGCGATGTTCGGGACTTTGGCAGGTAATCGCGCTCAGTTCACAAAGGGCGCGGCGCTGCCCCACAGCTGTTTGACGCGCTCATCGCGGCCACAGCCCTTGCGATACCGCTTGTACGCGTCGCTTTGCCTGACAATGCCAAACCGGGTCACAACCCGATCCGACCCCTTGTAGTAGTCCTGGTGATAATCCTCGGCGAGGTAAAAGGACTTGGCTGACAGGATCGGTGTCACGATCTTCTTGCCCAGTGCTTTCTCGGCCTCTGCCTTGGCGGCAATGGCGGCCCCTTTCTGTCCTGCATCCGTGTAAAAGATCGCGGTGCGATAGCTGTCGCCCCGATCGCAGAACTGACCGCCCGCGTCGGTCGGGTCGACGGAGCGGAAAAACAGGCCATACAACTGACGGTCCGACACCTTGCCCGCGTCATAGCTGATCTTGACCGCCTCATAGTGGCCGGTGCCGCCACGGGTCACCTGTTTGTAGGTCGGGTTGGCGGTCTTGCCGCCGGTGTATCCTGAGACGGCCTCCTTCACCCCGGAAACCTTTTCAAAATCGGCCTCGACGCACCAGAAACACCCACCCGCGACGATGATCTCGGCGGCTTCGGCGCGTTGGCTTTGGGCGGATAGGCCCAGCACCAGAAGGGCGGACAACAGGGCAGGGCGGGCAAACGTGAAACGGGTCATGGCAGATCTCCTTTCACCTTAGCCTGCCTGTGACCTCCCTGTCTGGCAATCCGGCGCAGCGCATCTTCACCCGATGGTGAGAGTTGCGTGACCTTGGCTAAAAAATTTCACTCCGACCGAAACTTCTCCGAAAACCCTTTCGTGACTGTGATCACCAGGCGCTGGCAAGACCGCTTGCGCCGCACGACCTGACTGGGAGAAAACTTATGACTTTCAAGATTGTAACAGCTGCTTTGATGACATTCGCCGGCGCCGCTTACGCAGGCGGCCACGGCATGGCACCCATGGTCGAGGCCATGGATCAGACCGTCGCCGAAGGCACCGTTTCGGCAGAGAAAATCGTTGCCCCGGCCAATGGCTGGCTGGTGGTTCACCGCACCGGCGCGGATATGAAGCCAGGCCCCGTTGTCGGCTACGCGCCGCTGCGCAAGGGCGAAAACATGGACGTGACCGCCATCCTGACCGAACAGGTCGCGGCGGGCGACATGTTGATGCTGATGGTGCACGGCGAGGACGGCGGCATGAGCACCGGCATCTTTGAATACACCCTTGGTGCCAAGGAAGATGGCCCGATCCGCCAGGACGGTGAACTGGTCATGACCGTGGTCACCGCCAAGTGATCCCATAGCCGGGCTGGCGCCAGTCAGTTGGCCCGGCAACCGCCGCCGAGTATGCGGCGGTGACGTACCTGCGTTTCGGGTACGGTGAACGGCGGCGCGGACCCCGGTGCTCCGGATCTGCGCGGCCGTCATTTTTGTTTGGTCACGTCGTGTTGCTAGGTGGCCCGGACTGCGGCCCCGCCTACAAAAGCTGGCCCAGCTTCATCGCAACCGACATATCCCCCGACACCTTCAGCTTGCCCATCGCAAAGGCCGTCATCGGGTTCAGGTTGCCCTGAACCAGCTTCGACAGGTTGTCGTGGGAAATGCGGATGGTGCAGTCGGCGGGTGCATCGGAGTGTTCGACCGTTGTGCCATCCAGACGCAGAGTGCCGTCGTCGCCACAATCAAAACTCAGCGACTTGTCCAGCGGTTTGTGCGCCAGACCCTTGCGCAGCAGGTTTGCGATTTCATCGAATGTCATGGTGTCCTCCGGTTTCATGCCCTCTATGGCGTGAAACCGAAAGGCAGACATAGGGTGACGTTACGCGACACCGCGTAACGTCATATCAGATCACCCCAGCCGACGCTTGCGTGCCGCCAGCAGGCGCAGACGCAGCGCGTTCAGGGTGATGAACCCTTCGGCGTCCTTCTGGTCATAGGCGCCGGCGTCATCCTCAAAGGTGACATGCGCCTCAGAGTACAGCGAGTTGTCCGACCAGCGCCCGATGCAGCGCACCGACCCTTTGTACAGCTTCAGCTTGACCGTGCCGGACACCAGTTCCTGCGACTTGTCGATGGCGGCTTGCAGCATCTCGCGCTCTGGCGAGTACCAGAAACCGTTGTAGATCAACTCCGCGTAGCGCGGCATCAAGCTGTCCTTGAGGTGGCCGGCGCCGCTGTCCAGCGTGATCTGTTCGATGCCGCGATGCGCCTCCAGCAGGATGGTGCCGCCGGGGGTCTCATAGATGCCGCGCGATTTCATGCCGACAAAACGGTTTTCAACAAAATCCAGACGTCCGATGCCGTGCTTGCGGCCATATTCGTTCAACTGCGTCAAGATCGTCGCGGGCGACAGTGCCTCACCGTTGATCGCCACCGCATCGCCTTTTTCAAAGGTGACTTCGATAACCTCGGGCGTGTCGGGCGCGTCCTCGGGGTTCACGGTGCGCAGGTGGACATATTCGGGCGCTTCTTCTGCCGGATCTTCCAGCACGCGGCCCTCGGACGAGGTGTGCAGCAGGTTGGCATCCACGCTGAACGGAGCCTCACCGCGTTTGTCCTTGGCGATCGGAATCTGGTTTTTTTCGGCAAAATCGAGCAGCGCGGTGCGCGAGTTCAGATCCCATTCCCGCCAAGGTGCGATCACCTTGATGTCGGGGTTCAGCGCTGCGGCGGAAAGCTCAAACCGCACCTGATCGTTGCCCTTGCCGGTGGCGCCGTGGGCCACGGCATCGGCGCCGGTTTCCTCGGCGATTTCGACCAGCCGCTTGGAGATCAGCGGGCGCGCGATGGAGGTGCCCAGCAGGTACAGCCCCTCATAGACCGCATTGGCGCGGAACATTGGAAAGACGAAATCGCGCACAAATTCCTCACGCACGTCCTCGATGTAGATATTTGCCGGGTCGATCCCCAGCATAACGGCCTTTTCGCGGGCGGGTTCCAGTTCCTCACCCTGACCAAGATCGGCGGTAAAGGTCACGACCTCACAGCCGTATTCCGTTTGCAACCATTTCAGGATGATCGAGGTGTCGAGGCCACCGGAATAGGCGAGCACAACTTTCTTGGGCGCGGTCATGGATCTGTCCTTTGGGGCGGTTTGGCGGGCGGATTAGCCTGTTTTCGGCGGGCCTGCAAGGAAGGCCCGTTGACGCGGGCGGTTGGCGTGCTACCCCCTGCCCCAATGGATTTACGAAAAGGTGTGCCATGCGCGGCTGGCTGGTTTTCAAACACTCCTTCTGGATTGTCATCAACAACCTGGAGGTGGCGTTCCGTATCTCTGCGGTTCTCTACGCCTTGCAGGCGCTGAATCAGGTGCTGATTCTGATGGCGACGCCGACAGGGGACGTTGGTGAGACGGTTGTCAGTCCCGGCATGGCGCTGATGGTTCTGGCAACGGCCTTTCTTGCGATTGTCGCCAGCCTGTGGATTGCCGTGGCATGGCACAGGTTTGTTCTGACCGGTGAGATCCCCGAGGGCGCATTGCCGAAGTGGCAAGGTGGCTTGGTGTTGGCCTATCTTGGACGGTCGGTGATGATCGCGCTGCTGGTATCGCTGGCAGTGGTGGCCGCCATGATCCCGATTGACATTGTCATGGCTGCGGCCCCCGGCGCGGGTCTGCCCCTGTTGCTGGCGCTTGTCGCGCTGGCCGTTTACCTGTTTTTCCGGTTCGGGGTGATGTTGCCCGCCGGGGCCATCGACCGCAAGTTGACCCTGCGCGAAGCCTGGGCCGCAACAGCCAAGGAACATGGGACAATCGTGGTCCTGTCCCTGATCGTGGTCTTCTTCAGCGTACTGGTGCAATTGCCTGCGTGGCTGAATCCCGATCCCCAGTCGCTGATCAACCTAGTCTACAGCGTTGTCGTTGGCTGGTTTGCGACGATGATCGGTGTCTCTGCTCTGACCACCCTTTACGGGATCAGCGTCGAGGGGCGCGACATCGACTGACTTGCGCGCGGCCCGGGCTTGGGCCACAGCAGGGACATGACTGATTTCAAGGATAAGGCCCGGGCTGCCGAGGCCGCCATGCGCGACGTCTTTCCACCGACGCCGCTATTGCGCAACGCCCATCTGTCGGACCGTTTCGGAGCCGAGGTGCTGCTGAAACGCGAAGACCTGAGCCCGGTGCGCAGCTACAAGCTGCGCGGCGCGTTCAACGCCATGCGCAAGGCTCGCGGAGAGGTGCTGTTTGTCTGCGCCTCCGCCGGCAATCACGCGCAGGGCGTCGCCTACATGTGTCGTCATTTCGGTGTGCAGGGGGTGATTTTCATGCCCGTGACAACGCCGCAGCAAAAGATCCAGAAGACCCGGATGTTTGGCGGCGACGCGGTCGAGATCCGATTGACCGGCGACTATTTCGACGATTGCCTGAAGGCGGCGCAGGCGTTTTGTGCCACCGAGGGCGGGCATTTCTTGTCGCCCTTTGACGATGAGGACGTGATCGAGGGACAGGCCTCTGTCGCGGTCGAGATCGAACAACAGCTGGGCCGTGCCCCCGATCACCTTGTCATCCCTGTGGGCGGTGGCGGCCTGTCCGCCGGAATGATCAGCTATTTCGGGACCGAGTCGCAGTATACCTTTGTCGAACCGCTGGGCGGTGCTTGTCTTCGCGCAGCCTTGCAGGCGGGACGCCCCGTGGCGCTGCCGTCGGTGAACACCTTTGCCGATGGCGCGGCGGTGGCCCGGATCGGTGAGCGGACGTTTGAGCGGCTCAAAGGCGTCGGCCTGGCCAATTCGCTGACCATCCACGAGGACCGTCTGTGCCTGACCATCCTCGAGATGCTGAACGTCGAGGGAATCGTGCTGGAACCTGCGGGCGCGTTGTCGGTCGATGCCTTACAGGATCTGGGGCAGGGAATCGCGGGGCGCACCGTGGTCTGCATCACCTCGGGCGGGAATTTCGATTTTGAGCGCCTGCCAGAGGTCAAGGAGCGCGCCCAGCGCTATTCCGGCATCAAGAAGTATTTCATCCTGCGGTTGCCGCAGCGCCCCGGCGCGCTGAAGGATTTCCTTGGCCTGTTGGGGCCGGACGATGACATCGCGCGATTCGAATATCTCAAGAAATCAGCGCGCAACTTCGGCTCTGTCCTGATCGGGATCGAAACCAGCACGCCGGAGAATTTCCAGACACTTTTCGGCAGTCTGGACGCGCATGGGTTCACCTATCAGGACATCACCGAGGATGAGATCCTCGCGCAGTTCGTGATCTGATGCTGGCCGGGCGGCGCGTTCTGCTGACCGGCGCGGCACAGGGCATCGGCCGCGCGCTGGCGGTTCGACTGGCGCAGGATGGCGCGCATTTGTTCCTGACGGATGTGGCGGGTTCTGCGCTGGAACAGGTGGCCGATGCGGTGGGCGCGGATCACGCGCCGGCAGATCTGCGCGACCCGGACCAGATCACCGCCCTTGTCGGCCGGGCAGAGGCCGCGCTGGGCGGGATCGACATGCTGATCTCCAACGCCGGTTTTGCGCGCGGTGCCATCGACGGCCCGTGCAGCGCGTCGGATGATCTGTGGCAGGACAGCTGGGATGTGCATGTCATGGCGCATCTGCGCGCCGCGCGGCTGGTGCTGCCGGGAATGCGCGCCCGGGGCGAAGGGTGGTTGATCAACATCGCCTCTGCCGCTGGTTTGCTCAGCCAGATCGGCGATGCGCCTTATTCAGCCAGCAAACACGCCGCTGTCAGTCTTGCGCAATCGCTGGCCATCGAACACGGCGATGAGGGTATCCACGTCTCAGTGGTTTGCCCGCTTTACGTGGCGACCCCGCTGCTGGGATATGGCGACACAGGGGTCGACAACCGCCCGCATGACCGGGTGTTGACGGCGGACGATGTGGCCCTGTCGGTGGTCGACGGCGTGCGCGCTGGCAGATTTCTGATCCTGCCGCACCCGGAGGCCGCAGTCTACGCCCAGAGGCGCGCGGCGGATATGGATCGCTGGATTGACGGGATGCGACGGCTTCGGCGCGATGCCTTTGCCGAAGGGCCGCCGCGCGACCTGACAGAGCTGCATCGCAAGATTTGAGGCGGCGCGCTGTCAGGCGGCCAGCCGTTCGGGCAGGCCTTTCTGGAACTGGTCGCGTGATTCTTCAAAGATCGAGCGGACCTGGGCGGGGCTGACCGCCTCGGGATGGCCGGCGGCGGCGGATTTCTCACCTTTCAGACATATCTGTGCCAACGTCTTGAACCCAAGGTTCAGCGATGCGCCCTTGAGGAAGTGCATCTGTTCCTCGGTAACAACCGGATTGCCCTCACTGGACTCCAACTGGGCAACAGCCCCTTCGACCTCTTCAAGGAACAGCTCTGCAACCTCACCAAAATCCTCTGGTCCGATTTCATCTACCAATTCGTCCACGCGTGACCAGTCAATCATACCCTGTCTCCATCATACCGGCCCCATTGCAAGACGGACCCCACCGATGACCCGCGCCAAATGATACCCTGCGGGCAGCCTGTGTATAAATCCGGGAGGTAAAGAGCACCTTTCGCAATGGTCTGCCCCGCGAAGAGAATAGGCGGTATTTTACCATTCAAGGGTCGTTAAGAAACTGCCGCGTATAGACGTCGCGAACCAGGATAATTTCGAAAAGGGTCCGCCTTGCAGACTCAGAGAAAAGGCATTCCATCCGAAGTGACTGGCGCAATCCAATGCGTGCTGGTCGTTGATGACAGCCGTGCGCAACTCAAGATGGTGGAAACCATGGTCCGCCGTTGGGGGTATGAGGTGCTGACGGCGGAATCGGGTCAGGCTGCGCTGGAGATCTGCCGCCAACATCCGCCCGATCTTGTGCTGTCAGACTGGATGATGCCCGGCATGACCGGGCTTGAGTTTTGTCGGCACTTTCGTGAGTTGAAAACAGAGGGGTACGGTTATTTCATCCTGCTCACCTCGAAGAGCGAAAAGGGCGACATCGCAGAGGGATTGGATGCGGGGGCGGACGATTTTCTGACCAAGCCGGTCAATGCCCCCGAACTGCGCGCCCGCATCACTGCGGGTGAGCGGATCGTATCCATGGAACGGCAATTGTCCGAAAAGAACCGCCAGGTGTCCGAGGCTTTTGATGAGCTGCGCGAAATCCACACGGCCATCGACAATGATCTGCGCCAGGCCCGCACGATCCAGCAATCGCTGGTTCCCGAACGGGTGGGTGAGATCCTGACATCGCGGGTCAGCCTGTTGTTGCATCCCTGCGGCCACGTCGGCGGGGATCTTGTGGGCATGTTCAAACCCGGTTTCGGACGGTTGGGATTATACAGCATCGACGTGTCCGGCCACGGCATCACCTCGGCCATGGTGACGGCGCGGGTCGCGGGCTATCTTTCCTCCACCTTCCCGGAACAGAACATCGCGCTGGAACGCCGGTTTGATCAATTTTACGCCATGCGCGAACCCGCCGAGACGGCGCGGCTGCTAAACCAAAGACTGTCTGCCGATCCAGGGGTCGAGGAATACCTGACCCTTGCCTATGTTGCCGCCGACCTGACCACGGGCCGAATGCGCATGGTTCAGGCGGGACATTCCCCCGCGCTGCTGCTGCATCCCGATGGCAGCCATGAATTTATCGGGGACGGGGGTCTGCCCATTGGTTTGGTGGATGAGGTGTCTTACGACCAGCATGATTTCACCCTCAGCTCGGGTGATCTGTTGTTGCTCTATTCGGACGGATTCACCGAGGCCGTGATGAAAAACGGTGAAATGTTGGGCGATGACGGCCTGGTCAGGATCTTTTGCGAAAGTGCGCGCTGCGGCAACGGGCCGGAAATCCTTGAGGACATGTACTGGCGACTGACCCAGCAGATGGACGGCGCTGGCAAGCTGAGCGACGACGTATCGGCAACTCTGTTGGAATTTGACGTTCTCAAGGACAAACGCGGATCCGACTGACCTGCCGCTGTGTCGTTATCCGGACGTTCCGTGGCGCAGGACAAAGGCGCGGTCCCCCGGATTTCCCAATTCGTGCGCTGCGGCCTCTGGAGTGCGCCAAATTGCCGTGTGGCCCGGCTCTGTCGGTGGACCATGCGGGCACACGGGCATTGCAGTATAAATGATGCAGAGCTTTTCGGCCCACAGGCCGTAATCGGGCATAAATGTGAACCTGCGGAACGCGCCCAGCCTGCGCGGCCGCGCAATCCGCCAGCCGGTCTCCTCAAAGATCTCACGGTGCAGCGCCTGTAACGGGTTTTCGCCCGGATCAATCCCGCCGCCGGGCAATTGCACCTCCGGGCAGGGCGCGTCCTGTCGGGTCAACAGCAGGCGGCCATCGCGCGGCAGGATTGCATATGCGCCGGGCCTCAGCGTATACCGCCGGTCCATCTGTGGCGGCTTGCCAAACCGTGGCGTCATGTCCGGCCCCCTTTGCGTCCCGCCCTATTGGTCCTATATGCACGCGATATGCCAGCCAAAGGCAGACAAGGAAACCCCATGAGCATCGGCAATAAAATCGCCTGGGACGACACAGTCCTGCCCTTTCAGCTTGACCGGTCGGACATGCGCGGCCGCGTTGCGCGGCTTGACGGTGTGTTGTCCGGCGTCCTGCAACAACACAACTACCCCGCCCCGGTTGAGGCGCTGGTGGCAGAGATGGCTCTGCTGACCGCCTTGATCGGCCAGACCGTCAAACTGCGATGGAAACTGTCCCTGCAGGTCCAGACCAATGGCCCGGTGCGGATGATCGCCACCGATTACTACGGTCCCGAAGAAGAGGGGCAGCCTGCCCGCATCCGCGCCTATGCCAGCTATGACGAAGACCGCATCACCGATGCGCCGCCGTTTCAGCAACTGGGCGCGGGCTACTTTGCGATCATGATCGACCAAGGCAAGGGCATGCAGCCCTATCAGGGCATTACCCCCATCGCGGGCAACAACCTGTCCGACTGCGCGGCGGCCTATTTCGCCCAGTCGGAACAATTGCCGACCACTTTTGCGCTGTCCTACGGCCGCTCGACGGAACCGGGTGTGCCGGAACACTGGCGTGCGGGCGGCATCATGTTGCAGCACATGCCCAAGGCCTCGCCCTTTGCCAAGGATGGCGGGTCGGGTGAGGAGGGTCTGTTGCAAGCCGGGGATCTGGTGGACGGAGACGCCGCAGAAAACTGGAACCGGGTGAATGCCCACCTTGCGACGCTGGAACAACTGGAACTGATCGGCCCCAGCGTGCCGCCGACCGATCTGCTGGTCCGCCTGTTCCATGAGGAAGAACCGCGCGTCTTTGAGATGCAGCCGGTGCGCTTTGGCTGCACCTGTTCAGAGGATCGCGTGCGCCAAAGCCTGTCGATCTATTCGGCCAAGGACATTGGCCACATGACGACGGATGAGGGGCTTGTGACCGCCGATTGCCAGTTCTGCGGCGCGCATTATGAGCTTGATCCGGCCACCGTGGGGTTCAGCGCTGATGGCAACAAGTGATCAGATCACGGCCCTGCGCCGGGCGCCCCAAGCCACCGGCGCGCCCTCGTCCGATTTCGACCTGAACCCTGCGGTTGTCCTGACTGAGGGGCGCAAGCTGCGCCCTGCCGGGGTGCTGGCGGCGTTCAAACCGGGGCATGACGGGCTGGACCTGATCCTGACCAAACGCTCCAGCCGGTTGAAACACCATCCCGGCCAGATCGCCTTTCCCGGCGGCAAGGTCGATCCGGGCGACGCGGATGAGATCGCCGCCGCTCTGCGTGAGGCGCACGAGGAAGTGGCGCTTGACCCCGCGCAGGTCGAGGTGCTGGGCACACTGCCGCCGCATGAGACCGTGACCGGCTTTCTGGTCACGCCCGTCATCGGGCTGGTGCACGGCGATTTCACCCCGGTGCCAGAGCCGGGAGAAGTCGAAGAGGTGTTCATGGTGCCCTATGCCCATGTCATTGATCCGGCGCGCTATTCTGTTCAGGGACGGCGCTGGCGCGGGCAACGGCGCCTGTATTACACTGCGCCGTTCGGCCCGTATTACATCTGGGGTGCGACGGCCCGGATGCTGCGCGCACTGGCAGACTGGGTCCATTCGTGACCCGTGTGACCGGCGATTGGTTGCGGTCCCCGGCAACGCAGACCGTGATGGCCATGCTGGAGGACGCCGGTCATCTGGCCTATGCGGTTGGCGGCTGTGTGCGCAACGCGCTGTTGGGCGTGCCGGTCTCTGATGTGGACATCTCGACCGATGCCCGCCCGACCCGCGTGATGGCGCTGGCCAAGGCCGCAGGACTCAAGGTGGTGCCCACCGGGGTCGACCACGGCACCGTGACCGTGGTCGCCGGTGGGGAGGGGTTCGAGGTCACGACCTTTCGCGCGGATGTGGAAACCGATGGCCGTCGGGCCGTGGTCCGCTTTGCCGATGATGTTCACGAGGACGCGGTGCGGCGCGATTTTACCATGAACGCACTGTATGCGGACCGCCGTGGCGCATTGATTGATCCGCTGGGCGGCCTGCCAGACCTGCAGGCGCGGCATTTTCGGTTCATTCTTGATGCCGATACCCGCATCAAGGAGGACTACCTGCGCATCCTGCGCTTTTTCCGTTTCTCGGCGTGGTATGGTGACCCGGACGCGGGCATGGATCCGGATGCCCTGGCCGCAATCGCCGCCAACATCGACGGGCTGGATCTGTTGTCGCGCGAACGGGTGGGCGTGGAACTGGTCAAGCTGTTGAAGGCGCCCGATCCGCTGATTGCGATTTCGGTGATGGAACGGCTGGGCGTGCTGGCCCATGTCCTGCCGGGGGCCGGGATCACCGCGTTGGGCCCCTATCTGATGTTTGAGTCGGCGTTGGGCCGCGCCCCCGATCCGATGGCGCGCATGGCAGTGCTGGGTTTTTTTGACGGTGAGGCACTGCGCCTGTCCAAGGCCGCACAACGCAAGCTGCACCTCTACCGCGACCTCATGGGCAGTACGGAAGGCCCGGCGGAACTGGCCTATCGGCAGGGGCCAGACGTGGCGCAAACCGTTGTGGCCCTGCGCGCGGCCAGTTTCGGCAGCCCTTTGCCGCAGGACATAACTGCGCCAATCGCCAAAGGTGCGAAGGCCAAATTCCCTCTGAAAGCCAAAGACTTGATGCCGAGCTATCAGGGTGCCGCCCTTGGCGATGCGCTGCGTCGGGCCGAAGAACACTGGATCGCTCAGGGGTTCATCCCGGACAAGGCGGACCTGCGCCGCTGGCTTGACGAGGGGTGACAGACTGTTTTTTCTGTCCTAGAAAGTTCCGACTCAACCTTTCCCCGGGAGACATGATGGTGCGTGACAGGATTCATATCAGCTTCGGCTGAGCCGACCTGCACGCGCGGGCAGGCTTTGGCCAGACCCGTTTTACCTTTTCATTGTCTATTTGCTCCAAGGAGCGCCCCGGCATGTTCCGTTTCTTTGAAAATCTCGTCGATCCCTATGCGCCCTATCCGCAAAAGGATGTTCCCCCGCAGCGCCTGCTGCCGTTCCTGATGGATTACGCCCGACCCTTCCGGGCGATCTTTGCCTGGACGGCGGCCAGTTCGGTTGTTGTGGCAGCGGTCGAGATCTGGTTGCTCTGGATCATGGGCTGGGTGGTCGACATCCTGTCCGGTGATCCGACGCAGGTCTGGCAGGATCACGGCACCGCGCTGATTGGGCTGGCGGTGTTCATCCTGCTGTTGCGCCCTTTGGTGCAGGCGCTGGACGTGCTGTTGCTGAACAACGGTGTGATGCCCAATTTCGGCACACTGATCCGGTGGCGCGCACATGCCCATGTGCTGCGCCAGTCGGTTGGCTGGTTCGAGAACGACTTTGCCGGGCGGATCGCCAACCGGATCATGCAGACGCCCCCGGCCGCGGGTGAGGCGGTGTTCCAGGTCTTTGACGCGATCACCTTTTCGCTGGCCTACCTGATCGGCGCGCTGGTTCTGCTGGGCGATGCGGACCCGCGTTTGATGATCCCGCTGGTGATCTGGTTGGGTCTGTATGCCGTGCTGATGCGCTGGGTCGTGACCCGCGTCGGTCCCGCGTCCAAGGCGGCGTCGGACGCGCGCAGCAAGGTCACGGGCCGCGTGGTGGACAGCTATACCAACATCCATTCGGTCAAGATGTTCGCCCATCATTCCCGCGAACTGGACTACGCCAAAGAGGCGATCGAGGATACGCGCCAGACCTTTCAGATCGAAATGCGGCTGTATACGATCATGGACGTGGTGCTGGTTCTGCTGAACGGCGTGTTGATTGTCGGCGTGGTTGGCTGGGCCATCGCGCTGTGGATGCAGGGCGCGGCCTCGACCGGGGCGGTGGCGGCGGCAACGGCGCTGACGCTGCGGCTGAACGCCATGACCGGCTGGATCATGTGGGCGCTGACGACGTTTTTCCGCCAGCTTGGCGTGGTGGCCGAGGGGATGGAAACGATTGCCCAGCCGATCACCCTGCTGGACGCGCCCGATGCAAAACCGCTGGAGATGGGGCTGGGAGAGATCCGCATTGAAGGTCTGACCCACCACTATGGGCGCAGCTCTGGCGGGCTGGACAACGTGTCCCTGACCATCGCGCCGGGGGAAAAGATCGGCCTTGTGGGTCGGTCCGGGGCAGGCAAGTCGACGCTGGTGAAACTACTCTTGCGGTTCTACGACGTGGAACAGGGGCGCATCCTGATCGACGGGCAGGACATCGCAAAGGTCACGCAGGACAGTCTGCGGCTGAACATCGGCATGGTGCAGCAGGATTCGGCGCTGTTGCACAGGTCGGTGCGCGACAACATCCTGTACGGTCGTCCCGACGCGTCAGAGGCAGAGATGATCGAAGCCGCCAAACAGGCGCAGGCGCATGAGTTCATCCTTGATCTTGCGGACCCCGAGGGGCGCAGTGGCTATGACGCGCAGGTTGGGGAACGCGGGGTCAAACTGTCGGGCGGGCAACGTCAGCGGGTGACTTTGGCGCGTGTTATCCTTAAAAACGCACCGATCCTGCTGCTGGATGAGGCGACAAGCGCGCTGGACTCAGAGGTAGAGGCCGCGATTCAGGATACCCTTTACGGGATGATGCAGGGCAAAAGCGTGATTGCCATTGCCCACCGTTTGTCCACCATCGCCCAGATGGACCGCATTCTGGTCATGGAGGAGGGCCGCATCGTGGAACAGGGCAGCCATGATGCGCTTTTGGCGCAGGGTGGCCTATATGCCAGTTTCTGGGCGCGCCAATCGGGCGGCTTTCTTGATCCTGATACGCAGGCGGCGGAATGATGCGAACCCTTTACCAAAACCTTATCCATCGGGCCGGAAACCTTATCGACCCGGAACGTCATGCGGACGGCATGCCGCCGGATCGGTTGTGGCCGTTCATCCTGTGGGCTTTGCAGGGCGGCTGGCTGATCATCGGGCTGGGGGTGGCGATCTCTGTCGCCGCCGGTGTGACAGAGGTGCTGTCGATGTACCTGCTGGGCCGGGTCGTCGATGCCGTGGGTGGGCCGGTCGATCAGGGGTTTCTGTCGGATCACGGCGGGCTGGTGATGCTGGCCGTCGTGCTGCTGCTGGTGGCGCGGCCGCTGCTGTTTGGCGGGTTGGCCCTGACGCAATCGGTGATGATCGGGCCGAATATCTTCAAGCTGGTGCTGGCACGCCTGTATCGCTGGACCATCGGCCAGTCGGTCACGTTCTTCGATGACGACTACGCGGGACGTATTGCGCAGAAAAAGGTGCAGGCGGCGCGGTCGCTGACCGAAATCGTGATCGAGACGGTCAACGCCGTCACCTTTGGTCTGGCCACGGTGATTGGCACCGCCGTCTTGCTGGGGGCGATCCATCCGCTGATGCTGGTGCTGCTGGCGGGGTGGTTTGCGCTGTATCTGGGGTTTCTGCGGCTGATGCTGCCGCAGATCCGCGCGCGATCCGCCGCGCGGGCAGAGGCGCAGGCCATGGTCACCGGACAGGTCGTCGACACCATATCCAACATCAAGACGGTCAAGCTGTTTGCCGGCGACAGCCATGAGGACCGCCGCGCGCTGGGCGCGATGGAATCCCTGCGCGGCAAGGCGCTGCACTTTGGCGAGGCGACCACCACCTTTCGCCTTGGGTTGATCTTTATCGCCGGGCTGTTGCCGGTGATCATGGTCGGCACCGCCATCGCCTTTCACGGTGCGGGCGTGTCGCCCGGCGACATTGCCGCCGTGGGCGCGGTGACGATCCGGCTGGCGCAGATGACCGGCTGGATCAGTTTTACCCTCATGGTGATCTACAGCCATGTCGGAGAGGTCGAGGATGGCATGTCCACCCTCAGCGTGCCCCATGCCCTGACCGACCAGTCCGGTGCCGTGGATCTGACTGTGCCCGAGGGAGAGATCGTCTTTGACGCGGTCGAATTTGCCTATGGCGGGCGGACCGGCGGTGTGACGGACCTGTCGCTGACCGTGAAACCGGGCGAAAAGCTGGCCATCGTCGGCGCATCCGGCGCGGGGAAATCGACCTTGGTGTCGCTGCTGTTGCGGCTCTACGACACCGAAAGCGGGCAGGTGCGCATCGACGGCACCGATGTGTCGACCGTGACGCAGGCCAGCCTGCGCAAGGCTATCGGCATGGTCACGCAGGAAACCGCGATGTTCAACCGCTCGGCGCTGGACAACATCCGCTATGGCAAACCCGACGCCTGTGAACTGGAGGTGATTGCCGCCGCGAAACGCGCCGAGGCGCATGAGTTCATCCTGCAACTGGGCGATTTCCGGGGGCGCAAGGGCTATGCCGCCTATCTGGGCGAACGCGGCGTCAAGCTGTCCGGCGGACAGCGCCAGCGCATCGCCCTGGCCCGTGCGATCCTCAAGGACGCGCCGATCCTGGTCCTGGATGAGGCGACCAGCGCGCTGGATTCAGAGGTAGAGGCCAACATCCAGGAGGCATTGGCCCGCGTGATGGAGGGCAAGACCGTGCTGGCCATCGCGCACCGCCTGTCGACCATTTCCAGCATGGACCGGATCGTGGTGCTGGATCAGGGCCGCATCGCCGAACAGGGCACCCATGATGACCTGCTGGCGCTGGGCGGGCTGTATGCGCGGTACTGGAATCGTCAATCGGGCGGGTTTCTGGGCGAAGACGCGACAGAGGCGGCTGAATGATCCGCCGCCTCCTGCCGCAGATCGACCCGTTCCAGCCCGCCGATGGCGCGCCGCCGCAAGGCCTGTGGGCCTTTACACGCTGGGCGCTGAAAGGCGCGGAACGCCCGGTCCTGCTGGCCGTTTTGATTACCGCGCTGACCGGCGTGTCCGAACTGGTCGCGGCGCGCTTTACTGGCTGGGTGATCGACGGGGCAGAGGTCACGGGGCAGGGGGCCTTTTGGGGGCCGTACTGGGGTCTGATCGTCTTTGGTCTGGTGTTTTTCCTGCTGATCCGTCCGGTTCTGTTTGTCTTTGATGCCGGTGTGTCCGGCGTGATGCTGGGGCCAAACCTGTTCCCGATGGTGCTGCAACGTCTGAACCGCCACGTCATGGGCCATTCGATGCGGTTCTTTGAGAACGACTTTGCCGGGCGGCTCAGCCAGAAGGCGTTGCAGGTGGCGCGGTCGCTGACCGATCTGGTGCTGGAGACGACCGATGTGATCGTCTACGCGCTGGCGATGTTCACCGGGGCCTTTCTGCTTTTGGGCGCCATCGACATGCGCCTGCTGGGGGTCTTTGTCGTCTGGGCGGTGCTTTACGCGCTGGCGCTGCGCTATTTCATCCCGCGTGTGCAAAAGCTGTCCAAGGACCGCGCCGGAGCGCGCACTGTTGTGACGGGGCAGATCGTCGACACCTTTTCCAATATCGCCACGGTCAAGCTGTTCGCGCGGGACGAGGACGAAGATGCCGCCACCCGTGCCGCGCTGGAATCCTACCGCGCCCGCGCGCTGGATTTCGGCGATCTTTCGGCGATCTTCCGCATGGTGCTGATGACGTTGGGGGGCATCCTGCCGGTGGTGTCGATCCTTGGCGCGCTTTACCTGTACAGCCGCGGCACCGCCAGCGCCGGGGACATCGCCGTGACGGCGATGATCACCACCCGGCTGTCGATGCTGACCAACCGTCTGGGCCGCACGGCCATGTCGATCTTTACCAATATCGGAGAGATGGAGGACGGTATCGGCACGCTGACCCCGCCGCATGAAATTGTGGACCGCGCGGATGCCATGGGGCAGGCGCAGGCCGGTGAAATCCGGTTCGACAAGGTCGGATTTGCCTATGGCGGAGAGTCTCGCGCCTTGGCGGGGTTCGATCTGACCATTGCGCCGGGTGAAAAGGTCGCTTTGGTGGGGGCCTCGGGGGCGGGTAAATCGACCGCCGTGTCGCTGCTCTTGCGGCTGTATGATGTCGAATCAGGGCGCATCACCATGGGCGGCACCGACATCCGCGATCTGACCCAGCACGCCCTGCGCCGCCAGATTGCCGTGGTCCGGCAGGAAACCGCGATGTTCAACCGCTCGGCGCTGGAGAATATCCGCTACGGGCGTCCCGGTGCCAGCGACGCAGAAGTGTTCGAGGCCGCGCGCTGCGCCTCGGCGCATGAGTTCATCCTTGGTCTGACGGATCACCGGGGCAACACCGGCTATGCCGCACGGCTGGGTGAACGCGGCGTGAAACTGTCCGGCGGACAGCGGCAGCGCATCGCGCTGGCCCGCGCGATCCTGCGCGATGCGCCTGTTCTGGTGCTGGACGAGGCGACCAGCGCGCTGGATTCGGAGGTCGAGGCAGAGATCCAGGGCGCGTTGGAGCAGGTCATGCTGGGCAAGACCGTGCTCGCCATCGCGCACCGCCTGTCGACCATCGCCCAGATGGACCGGATTGTGGTCATGGATCAGGGCCGCATCGTCGAGGCAGGCTCACATGAGGCGTTGTTGGCGCAAAGGGGTCTGTATGCCCGCTATTGGGAGCGCCAATCGGGCGGTTTCATCGGGTCCGAGGCCGCGGAATAGCCCGCAGTGCTGGCGCCCGCCTCGGGTGGCGGATATTGGGTATTTTTAACAGAGAAGAAGCAGCAAGGGGTCGAGCATGTCCGACGGCGCGCAACAGGTGACGATCGAACGGCTGGGCCATCGCGGCGACGGGATCGCGCCGGGGCCGGTGTTTGTGCCCGGCGTCTTGCCGGGTGAAGTGGTCGAAGGGGATGTGACGGGGGACACCATCTCCGCGCCGCGCATTGTCACACCCTCGGCCGACCGGGTGTCGCCGCCTTGTCGTCATGCGAAATCCTGTGGCGGGTGCCAGTTGCAGCACGCTTCGGACGGGTTTGTCACCGGCTGGAAAGAAGAGGTGGTGCGCCGTGCGCTGGAGGCGCAGGGCCTGTCCGCACCGTTGCGCCCGACCTTCACCTCTCCGACGCAATCGCGCCGCCGCGCCAGTTTTTCCGCGCGCCGGACCAAGAAGGGCGCGCTTGTCGGGTTTCACCAGAAGGCGTCGGAGGTGATCGTGGCCGTTCCGGGCTGCCAGTTGGTCACGCCCGCCCTGGCCGGGGCGTTGCCCTTGATCGAGCGGCTGGCGGTTGTCGGGGCGTCGCGCAAGGGCGAACTGTCTGTTCTGGTGACGGAAAGCCTGTCGGGACTGGATATCGTCGTCACCGGCGGCAAGCCGATCGACGATGCGCTGCGGTCCGAATTGGCCACGATTGCGCAGGCAGACGGGCTGGCGCGGCTGGCCTGGGATGACGATGTGCTGACGTTTTTGCCGCCGCATCAGCGGTTTGGCGCGGCGCTGGTTGTGCCGCCGCCGGGCGCGTTCCTGCAGGCGACGGAAAGCGGGCAGGCGGCGCTGCTGGCGGCTGTGCAGGAGGCGCTGGACGGGGCCAGCTATATTGCCGATCTCTTTGCGGGCTGCGGCACCTTTGCCCTGCCGCTGGCCGAAAAGGCGCGCGTCCACGCGGTTGAGGGCGACAAGGCCATGACCCTGGCGCTGGATCTGGGTTGGCGGCAGGCGCAGGGGCTGCGTCATGTCACCCATGCGGTGCGCGATCTGTTCCGCAACCCGCTGCTGCCGGATGAGCTGGTGCGTTTCGAGGGGGTGGTGATCGACCCGCCGCGCGCCGGGGCAGAGGCGCAGGTGGCGGAATTGGCCCGTGCACGGGTGCCGCGCATTGCGCATGTGTCGTGCAATCCGGTGAGTTTTGCCCGCGACTGTGTGCGGTTGCAGGCGGCGGGCTATCGCCTTGACTGGGTGCAGGTGGTTGACCAGTTCCGCTGGTCAACCCATGTGGAACTTGTCGCCTCATTGCAGCTGGAGAAGTGAGCCCATGGATTTCCGCGCCCGCGTCGGTGCCTTCGTCGACGCGCCCCGTGTTCAGAACGCCATCATTGCCGTCATCATATTGAACGCCGTCGTGCTGGGGATGGAAACATCCGAGACCTTGATGAGCCGTTTCGGCGGGTTCATCACGGCGCTGGACAGGCTGTGTCTTGGCATTTTCATCGTCGAGATTGCCGCCAAGCTGGTGGCGCGGGGGATGCGCTTTTTCCGCAGCGGGTGGAGCGTCTTTGACTTTGTGATTGTCGGCATTGCTCTGGTGCCCGGCGCGGGCGGACTGTCCGTGTTGCGGTCGTTGCGAATCCTGCGGGTGTTGCGCGTGATCTCTGTCGCACCTCGGTTGCGGCGGGTGGTAGAGGGGTTCATCACCGCGTTGCCGGGCATGGGCAGCGTCTTCCTGCTGATGGCGATCATCTTTTACATCGGCAGCGTCATGGCGACCAAGCTGTTCGGCGACAGCTTTCCCGACTGGTTCGGGAACCTCGGGATGTCGGCCTATTCGCTGTTCCAGATCATGACGCTGGAATCCTGGTCGATGGGAATCGTGCGCCCGGTGATGGAGGTTTACCCCTACGCCTGGGTGTTCTTTGTACCCTTCATCATGGTCACGACCTTTGCGGTGGTGAACCTGCTGGTGGGTCTGATCGTGAACTCGATGCAGGACGCCCACCACGAAGAGGACAACGAACGCACCGATCTGTACCGCGATGAGGTTCTGGCCCGGCTGGAGGCGATCGAGCGGCGTCTAGGCGAACAGGCGCGCGATGGCGAAAACGTGAGCTACGCAAATCGCCCCGATTGAGGTAGAATCCCGAAAAACGAACGGGGCAGTAAAATGACGATTCTCAGGGTTCTTCTGTTGGCAACGCTTGGGCTCTCCGCAGCGGCGTGTGGCAAGTTTCCGACCTATCATGGACCGGCGGTCACACATGTGGTTGTCGACAAGGGGGAGCGCCGGATGCACCTGCTCAGCAGTCAGGGTGTGTTGAAAAGCTACGATGTTGGATTGGGCTTTGCGCCCGAGGGCGACAAGAAGGTCGAGGGTGACGGCAAAACACCCGAAGGCACCTACATCATCGACCGGCGCAATCCGAACAGTCAGTTCTACCTCAGCATCGGCGTGTCCTACCCGAACAACGAGGATCGCGCAGAGGCGCGCGAACTGGGCAAAAGTCCGGGTGGCGACATCTTTATCCACGGGCGCCCGCGTGAGTATCGCAAGAGCGGGCGCGACTGGACGGCGGGCTGTATCGCCGTGACCGACCGTGAGATGCGCCAAGTCTATTCGATGGTGAAAAACGGAACACCGATCACGATTCAGCCGTGATGGGTGTCAGGCGGGCGGTGGGGCAACCCCCCGCCCTGCGCCGGGTGCCGGTCGATCAGCTGGCGGTCGGTGTCCCGCCGGGCACGGCACCGCCGCCGCCGGGCGCGCCGACGATCATGCACCACCAGATCTTGCCGTTGGGTTCCTGAAACCAAGAAAATCCCAGATCGCGCGCAGATCCGTCGAGAATCACGTTCCGCGTGCTCTCCACTTCCATCCAGGCGCCGAGGGTCTGAAGCTCTGTCTCGTAAGTTTCCGAAATCGTTTCCCCCACCAGACGTCCCGCATAGCTCACCCGGCGCACGCGATCGATGGGCGACGATCCGTCCGACCCAAAGTGCCAGGGCCGGTTCTGCACCGACATGTCGCGGGCATGGGTGGCGGCGGCGGCGTTCAGCTTGGAGTCGAGCGTCAGTTCAGCAACACCGGCAGACTTGCGCAGTGCGTTCACCGAATCGAGCATCCGGTACTGAATCCGGCCGGTCTGGCCACTGGAAATCCGGTAAACCTGTGGCAGCGGCTTACCGTCCGGGCCCAAGCGCGGCTCTGTATTGATGGGTGTCGTGGTGCAGGCGGCCATGGCGACAGCGGAAGACATGGCAAGGAAGGCGCGTCGGTTCATGTGGCTGCTCTTGATTTCTTCGTTTCCCCTGCCATACCGAAGGACGCGTTGCCAATCAAACCCACATCGGCGTGAGTAGGCCGGTTGACAAGCGTTTGAATTGCGACTGCGGCATTCGCGCCATATTATGTTGCAACAGCAAAAACATCCCCGAGGATATTGCACCATGACCCATTCGGCAGGAAAACCCTTTGACCGCCGCGCATTCCTGGCCGGAGGCGCGGCGCTGATCGGCACACCCCTTCTGGCCCAGGACGACAGCACAGAGATAGAGCGTGACGTGACCAGCATCGTGCGCCGCAACGTCTCCAGCTTTCGCACGCTGGCTTGGCAGGATTATTTCAGCAACCTGACAAAGGGCGCGATCCTTGTCGACATCTCATCGCGGGCCTTGCACTACTGGCGGCAGGACGGCACCTATTTCCTGTACCCCTCTTCGGTGCCACTGACAGAGGATCTGACCCGGCGCGGCCGCACCAGCGTGGTGCTGAAAGACCCCAACCCGGACTGGCGTCCGACCCCCTCGATGAAGATCCGCAACCCCGAGTGGCCCGACTATGTTGGCCCCGGCCCGGACAACCCGCTGGGCACCCGCGCGCTGCATCTGGGATGGACCTACTACCGCATCCACGGCACCCACGACACCCGCAAGATCGGGCGTCGGTCGTCCAACGGTTGCATCGGTTTGTACAACGAACACATCGAGCAACTGTATGAAATGGCCGTCGTCGGAACACAGGTGTTGCTAATTTGACGACATAGGGCTTGGGGGCCAAATCCGGTCCCCAAGAAGCAATTGCAAAGCCTCTGAAATACTGCTTAGACAGAGTTACGAGGTAAGTCTTGGGTGCCTGTCGTATGGTTAATAATGACCGCGATAGGCGATTACTTGGAGAAGAAACATGAAAAAAATCGCTCTCGCAGCCGTGTTCGCTGGCGCAGCTACCACCGCATTCGCCGGTTCCTATGCTAAGGACGACGTTGTCATGGAGCCCGTCGTGATCGTGGAAGAAACCAAAGAGGCATCGTCCTCCGCTGGTATCCTGATCCCGCTGCTCCTGATCGCGATCATCGCAGCTGCTGCCGCTGACTAATCGTCAACGGTTTCTAAAACTAGGAAAAAGGCGGTGCGACGGCACCGCCTTTTTTCGTTTTCAACACTGTGTATCTTGTTCGTTAAACTCAACAAAACCTAGAGGTTGACCGGGTCACGAGACCCAGCCACCCAGATTTTCGTCGATCACGCGGGCCAGCGCGTCAACATGCGCGGCGTCATCGTTCAGGCAGGGGATATAGGTGAACTGCTCACCGCCCGCCTCTTCAAAGCTTTCCTTTATCTCTTCGTTGATCTCTTCCAGCGTCTCGATGCAGTCGGCGGAAAAGGCCGGCGCGCAGACCGCGATGTGCTTTTTGCCGTCTTCCTTGGCCAGCCGCGCGACCTCTTCGACGGTGTAGGGCTTCAGCCACTCTTCGGGGCCGAATCGACTCTGGAACGTGGTGGTGATCTGCGATTCGTCCCATCCCAGACGCTCGCGCAGCAGGCGCGTCGTCTTCTGGCACTGACAGTGATAGGGGTCGCCCTCCATCAGGTAGCGTTGCGGCACGCCGTGGTAGGAACAGACCAGGATATCGGGCCGCGACTCGGCTGCGGCATAGGCGCGTTCGATCGACTGGGCCAGCGCCTCGATATACATCGGATGGTCGAAATAGGGGTCCACGACCCGCGCGGTCGGCTGCCACTTTTCCTCCATCAACGCGCGAAAGAACTGATCGTTCGCAGTGGCAGAGGTGGCGCCCGCATATTGCGGATACAGCGGGAAAAACAGGATCTTGTGGCATCCTGCCTCGACCATCTCACGCACCTTGGATTTGGTCGACGGGTTGCCGTAGCGCATACAGAAATCAACCTTGACGTTGTCGCCGTACTGCTCCGCCATGCGCTGGGCGATCTTGGCGGTCTGCGCCTTGGTGATGGTCAACAGCGGGCTTTCGTTCGCCTCTTCGTTCCAGATCGACTTGTACGCCTTGCCTGACGAAAACGGCCGTTTTGTCAGGATGATCAGCTGCAACAGCGGCTGCCATTTCCAGCGCGGGTAGTCGATGACGCGCTGGTCGGACAGGAATTCGTTCAGATAGCGGCGCATCGACCAATAGTCGGTGTTGTCCGGCGTCCCGAGGTTGGCCAGCAGCACACCGACACGGGGGGCTGGCAGTTTCGGGTGGTCGCTGGGCGCGTGGTCGGGGCGGGTGGCAGTTCCAGTGGCGTCAAGCATGGCTATGGTCCTGTGGTCAGGCGTTTCGCTGTACATATCGCGGGTCCGGGATACGTCAATCGTTCAGGGGCGTTTCTGCGGTGCCCAGCGCGTCCGACAGACGCTGCGCGGCAGAGCCAGGGCGCAACGGCTTTGGTTGAGAGTCGTCAGGCGCCCATCCGGTCAGCGTGATGATCTCGAAGGTGGCAGGCACGCGGCCATCCACGGACCCAAAGGCCTGCGTATAGAGTTCAGCGGCGCGCAGCAGCACGGCGCGGCGGGTCGGGCGGCGCAAACGGGCCGCCAGGGCGTTGCTTTCGCCCATGGCGCGCAGCTCGCGCATCAGGTGCAGCGGCGTGGCATAGCTGGCGGTCAGCGGGTCGGAATCAGCCACCGGCAGGGCAAAGCCCGCCCGTTGCAGCAGCGCGCCCAGATCGCGGATCTCTCCCATCGGGGCCACGCGGGGCGATAGCCCGCCGGTCAGCTCGGATTCCGCCTGTCTCAGCGCGGCGCGCAGCTGGTGCAGGGTCTGCCCGCCCAGCGTCAGCACAAGGCACAGCCCGTCAGGCCGCAGCGCGCGGCGGCATTGGATCATCTGGCCCACCGGGTCATCCGCCCAATGCAGGCACAGCCCGTGGATCACCAGATCACATGACCCTTCCTCAACGGCCAGCACCTCGTCATCGGGGATACAGCGTGCCGTCGGAAAGGCAGGCTGCCAGATCCGCGGGAACGGCGTGACGATCGCCACGTCGGTAAACGACCTGTTAACCATTTGCAGGCGATCCTTGGCGTCGTCGCGCGCTGTCTCATGCAGAAACAGCGCGGCGTCGTCGCGCGCGCGGGCGCGATGCAGGGTCAGGGCGTGCCGGTCGGTGAGGCGCGGGGGAGTGGGCATAGAATGGCTCATAGGCTGTGGTCGGCGGGGATGCAAACGCTGGTGCAGATGGTCTATCCGCCCCGCTGCCTGTCTTGTGGCGGGCTGGTCGAGACGGATTTTGGTCTCTGTGGCACATGCTGGCGGGATACGCCATTTGTGTCCGGTCTGGCCTGCGATCTTTGCGGCGTACCGCTGCCGGGACAATCCGATCATGCGGAACATTGCGACGAGTGCCTGACCCTGGCGCGCCCCTGGGTGCAGGGGCGGGCGGCGCTGGTGTACCGCGACCGGGGGCGGCGCATGGTGTTGGGGCTGAAACATGGCGACCGGCATGACATCGCCCGCCCGGCGGCAAAATGGATGGCGCGGGTGTCGCGGGGGATGCTGCGCGACAACATGCTGGCGGTGCCGGTGCCGCTGCACGTCAATCGCCACCTGCGGCGCAGGTTCAATCAGGCCGCGCTGCTGACGCAGGCGCTGGCGGCGGAACTGGGCTGCGACTGGTGCCCCGACGCGCTGCAACGGGTCCGCGCCACCCAACCGCTGGAGGGCAAGGGACGCGCGGAACGCTTTGAGGCCCTTCAGGGTCAGATCCGGGTGGCCGACAGCCGGGTGCCGCTGATCACAGGGCGGCCAGTGCTGATCGTCGACGATGTCATGACCAGCGGTGCGACACTTGCCGCCGCGACTGAGGCCTGTCTTGCCGCAGGTGCAACAGAGGTTTGCGTCACTGTGCTGGCGCGCGCGGCCAAAGATGCTTAAGCCCTGACAGGAACGCACGAACAATCCGGAGGACCGACATGCAACCGGTCGAAATGTACTCTTCGCCGCTCTGCGGCTTTTGCCACGCCGCCAAGCGGCTGCTGGACAGCAAAGGCGTCGACTATTCCCTCATCAACGTGCTGGCAGAGCCGGGGCGCAAGTCAGAGATGATGGACCGCGCCAATGGCCGCCACACCGTCCCGCAGATTTTCATCGGCGAGACCCATGTGGGCGGCTATGACGATCTTGCCGCGCTGGAGCGGCAGGGCAAGCTGGACGCACTGCTGGCAGGCTGATGCGGGTCGCGCTGCTACAAATGACCTCGTCGGACGATCCGGCAGAGAACCTGGCCACGATGCAGGACATGCTGCACCGGGCCAAGGGGGACGGCGCGCAGATCGCGCTCACGCCCGAGGTGTGCAACTGCGTCTCGATGGACCGCGCGCACCAGACGGCGGTGCTGCGGCATGAGGCGGATGACCCGGTACTGGCCGGCCTGCGTGCGGCGGCGGCCGAACTGGACCTCTGGGTGCTGGCCGGATCACTGGCGCAAAAGGCTGATCCGCCGGAGCCGCGCTTTGTCAACAGATCTTTCCTGATTGGCCCGGATGGGGCTATCGCCGCGCGCTATGACAAGATGCACATGTTCGACGTGCAGGTGTCAGAGACGGAAACCTACCGCGAATCCTCGGGCTATGCTCCCGGTGACCGCGCGGTGCTTGCCAAAACACCGCTGGCGGTGCTGGGCCTGACGATCTGCTATGATGTCCGCTTTGCCTATCTCTACCGCGCCCTCGCGCAGGCCGGGGCGCAGATCCTGACAGTCCCGGCGGCCTTTTCACTCGGCACCGGCCCCGCGCACTGGCAACCCCTGCTTCAGGCCCGCGCGATCGAGACAGGCTGTTTTGTCCTGGCCCCCGCGCAAACCGGCACCCACAGGGCGCAAAAGGGCCGCGCCCGCAAGACATATGGGCACAGCATGGTGATCTCCCCTTGGGGAGAGGTCCGGCTGGACGCGGGCACGGACCCGGGCGTCTATTCCGTTGATCTTGATCTCGACACCGTGGCCGACGCGCGGCGCAAGGTGCCCGCCCTGACCCATGACCGCGCTTTCACCGGACCAGACACATGAGTGAGGCCAGCGCCCTTGCCATTTCACTGTTCAGCGAGCTTTTGACGGCGGACCAACTGCTGCGCGCCCGGCTGACCAGGGTGCTGCCGAACCGCATGGAAATCTCGCATTTCTCAGTGCTCAACCATCTGGCACGTGGCGGAGAGCGGACCCCGGCACAACTCGCCCGCGCCTTTCACGTCACGCGCGGCGCAATGACCAACACATTGTCCAAGCTGGAAATTTCCGGCTACGTTCACATCCGCCCGGATTGGGACGACGCGCGCAGGAAACTGGTCTCGATCTCCCCCGCCGGCCAATCGGCGCGCGAGGCTGCCCTCAATGCGATCATGCCGCTGATCGACGAGATGATGGGCGACCTTGGCGAAGACCGAGTGCGTGCGGCGCTCCCCGTGCTGCGGGAACTGCGCCTGCGCCTCGAAGGGTAGGGGGCGGGAGCCCCCTTTCTTTTCCCTACGCAGGTTTCAGCGAGGCGGTGACATAGTTCACGCTCAGGTCGCGGTCCGACAGGCGCCACGCCCATGTGACCGGGTTGAAGACGAATCCCTTGCGGTCCACCGGGTCCAGACCAGCCTTGCGGATCAGGTCATACAGCTCATCCGGAGTGATGAACTTTGACCAGTCATGCGTGCCCTTGGGTAGCCAGCGCATGACGTATTCCGCCCCCAAAATCGCGACGGCAAAGCTTTTGGGGTTTCGGTTGATGGTCGAGCAGATGTGCAGCCCGCCGGGTTTCAACAACTGCTGGCAGGCGGTCAGGTAGGCCAACGGGTCGGCCACATGTTCGACCACCTCCATGTTCAGCACCGCGTCGAACTGTTCGCCTGCGTCGGCCATCGCCTCGGCGGTGGTGAACCGGTAGTCGATCTCCAGTCCGGATTGCATAGCATGGGTCTGGGCCACGGGGATGTTGCGTTCGGCGGCATCCACGCCCACCACGTCGGCCCCCAGACGTGCCATCGGTTCGGACAACAGCCCGCCGCCGCAACCGATATCGAGGAGGCGCAGCCCCTCAAAGGCGCGCGGCGCGGTCAGGTCGCGGTCGAACTCTTCGGCGATCTGGCGGGTGATATAGTCAAGCCTGCAAGGGTTGAGCATGTGCAGGGGCTTGAACTTGCCGTTTGGATCCCACCATTCTGCGGCCATGGCCTCGAACTTGGCGATCTCGGATGCGTCGACGGTCGTAGTCATGACTTTCCCCATGGTCTTTTGGCCTTGGTGGGCAATATAGGTAGGGCATGGACAAAATCCCGGGCCAAAAGCGCGCAGTGCAGTATCTCTATCCTGCGGTTGATCCTTTTGATCAGCGGATGCTGGATGTGGGCGACGGTCATGCGATCTATGTGGAACAATGCGGCAATCCCGAAGGTGTGCCAGTCATTGTCCTGCATGGCGGACCGGGCGGCGGGTGCAGCCCGGCGATGCGGCGCTATTTCGATCCGCAGAAATACCGCGTTGTCCTGTTCGATCAGCGCGGCTGTGGCCGGTCACGCCCCCACGCCAGCGTCGTCAACAACACCACCTGGGATCTGGTGGCGGACGTCGAGCGGATTCGCGACGTGCTGGACATTGAAAAGGCGGTGATCTTTGGCGGCAGCTGGGGCGCCACCCTGTCGCTGATCTATGCCATTTCGCATCCCGAGGCGGCCTTGCACCTGGTGTTGCGCGGCGTCTTTATGATGACGCAGGCAGAGCTGGACTGGTTCTATGGCGGCGGCGCGGGGCAGTTCTGGCCCGAACCCTGGGCGCGGTTCACCGACATGATCCCCGCAGAGGAACGCGGCGACCTGATCGGCGCCTATCACAAGCGGCTGTTCAGCGGTGATCTTCCCACCGAAATGCGCTTTGCGCAGGCTTGGTCGGCCTGGGAAAACGCGCTGGCCTCTGTCTATTCCAACGGTCAGGGCGGGATGGCGCCGGGGGAATATGCGCGTGCCTTTGCCCGGTTGGAGAACCACTATTTCACCAATGCCGGTTTCCTGGGCGAAGACGGCTGGATCTTGAACAACATCGACCGGCTGCGCGACGTGCCCGGGGTGATCGTGCAGGGACGCTATGACATGATCTGCCCGCCGCGCCGTGCCTGGGAGTTGGCTCAGGCCTGGCCCGGGGCGGATCTGCGCATGATCCGCAACGCAGGCCACGCCCTGTCAGAGCCGGGGATCAGCGCGGAACTGGTACGGGTGATGGATGATCTTGCGATCGGGTTCGACTAAACGTCGGTCACGCGCGGGGTTTACACACGGATTTCAGGCGCTAACGTGACTGCAACGAAAACAATACATCGGCAGGGACTTTGAACTCAGTTCTCAAGATCATTCTACAGCGTCTTGCGCTGGGTTTATTGACCCTGTTCATCGTCTCGATCGTCATTTTTACGGCAGTCAACATGCTGCCCGGGGATTTCGCCGAAGCCATTCTTGGTCAAGGCGCCACACCAGAGGCGGTTGCCTCCATCCGCCGCGACCTTGGTCTGGATCAGCACCCCATCGTGCGATACTTTGATTGGCTGTCTGGCGCGCTCAGGGGCGACCTTGGGAACTCTTTCGCGCAAGCCAACTTTGCCAGTTTTGTGGGCGACGATTCCGGTGTGCGGGTGTCGGTGGCGCAACAAATCGCGCCCCGGTTTGCCAACACCATGTTCCTTGCCGGGGTCACGGCGGCGATTGCGGTGCCCTTTGCGGTGATGCTGGGCATTCTGGCCGCGCTGTACCGCAATTCGGTATTCGACAAGGTGGCGAACATCTCGACACTCACCTCGATTTCCAGCCCGGAGTTTTTTCTGGCCTATGTGCTGATCCTGTTTCTGGCGGTTCTGAACCCGGTGCTGCCGTCCTTGTCCAACATCTATGAGGGCATGGGGTTTGGCGAGCGGCTGCAAAAGACAATGCTGCCCGCCCTGACACTGACACTGGTGGTGACCGCCCACATGATGCGAATGACGCGCGCGGCGATCATCAACCTGTTGGCCAGCCCCTATATCGAGATGGCGCGCCTGAAGGGCATCAAGCCGATGCGCGTGATCATCAAACACGCGTTGCCCAACGCGCTGGCGCCGATCATCAACGTGGTCGCGCTGAACCTTGCCTATCTGATCACCGGCGTGGTCGTGGTTGAGGTGGTATTTGTCTATCCGGGCATCGGGCAGCTCTTTGTCGACAGCGTCAAGATCCGCGATATCCCGGTGGTGCAGGCCTGCTGCCTGATCTTTGCCGCCGCCTATATCCTGCTGAACCTGACGGCGGATATCCTGTCGATCCTCTCCAACCCCCGCCTGAGGCATCCAAAATGATGACGTTGTTCTGGATCGCCGCCGGTTTTGCGGCACTGTTGGCCGCTGGCTGGGTCATGCGCTTTGCGGGCCAGATGGCCACGGGCAACAAACCCGCCTTTCGTGACATGTCGCTGGCGGTGGCCTTTGGCTATGTGCTGGGTGTCGCGGTCATTGTCTTTGCGGTCTGGTACTATTTCCAACCGGCGGTGACGGAACAGGGCATGGCGGTGGCGGGTGTGCTGTTCTTTCGCTGGGCGGTGCAGGGTTTTGCCATCTTTGCCATTGTCGCGTGGATCTTTCGCTTCTTTGGCCGGATGGTTGGCTCTGCCGGTACCAAAAAGCTGTTCCGGCAGATGCCTCTGACGGCGGCATTCGGCCTGTTGGTCATTCTGATCTATGCGGTTCTCGCGATCTTTGCGGGGGCCATTGCGCCCTATGGTCAGGCAGAGGTGTTTGACCAGGTCAACGCGTTGCCCGGCGGCAATGCCGCCACCGGAGGCAACCCGGCGCACCTGCTTGGGACCGACCAGATCGGGCGCGACCTGCTGAGCCGCCTGATCTACGGCGCGCAAAACACCGTCGGCATCGCCTTTGCCACCACCTGCCTTGCCTTCTTTCTGGGTGGCACCTTCGGGTTTCTGGCGGCGGTCGCACAGGGCTGGTTCGACCAGATCCTGAGCCGCTCGGTCGATGTTCTGATGGCGATCCCTTCGCTGATCTTTGCGCTGCTGCTGATGACCATCGCCAGCGCCTGGGCCGGGTCGGAAAAGTGGCTGCTGACGATCTACATGGTGCTGATCATCGCCGTGATCGACAGCACCCGCGTCTTTCGCCTCGCCCGCGCGGTGGGCATGAACATCGTGGTGATGGATTACATCGAGGCGGCCAAGCTGCGCGGTGAGGGCCTGCCCTATCTGATCTTCCGTGAAATCCTGCCCAACGCCATGGCGCCATTGCTGGCCGAATTCGGATTGCGGTTCTGCTTTGTCTTCCTGACCATTGCCTCGTTGTCCTTCCTTGGCGTCGGTATCCAGCCGCCGCTGGCGGATTGGGGCACCATGGTCCGCGACCTTGCGCAGTTCATCAACTTTGCTGCCTTCTCGCCGCTGACCGCTGCGCTGCCGCTGATGGCGGCGGGGGCCATCGCCCTGCTGACCGTGGCGGTGAACTTTGTCGTGGACTGGATGCTGCAACGAAGCTCGGGCCTGAAGGAGTGAGCCATGTCTGATCTGTTGGTGGACATGCGCGGCGTCCGGATCGAGGGCCGGTCCGATGAGACATGGATGCCCATCATCAACGGTGTCGACCTGACCCTGAAAAAGGGTGAGGTGCTGGGCCTGATCGGCGAATCCGGCGCGGGCAAATCCACGCTGGGTCTGGCCGCCATGGGCTTTTGCCGCGACGGCGTGCGCATCTCTGGCGGCAGCGTCAGCTTCGACGGGGTCGACCTGCTGGCCGCCAGCTCCGAGGTCAAGCGCCAGTTGCTGGGCAAGCGCATCGCCTATGTGGCGCAATCCGCCGCGGCCAGCTTTAACCCTGCGCACAAACTGATGGATCAGCACGTCGAGGCGCCGGTGCAGCATGGTGTTGCCGGCCGCGCCGAAAGCGCCCACGACGGCGTGGAACTGTATCGCAAGCTGCGCCTGCCCAACCCCGATGAGATCGGCTTTCGCTATCCGCACCAGGTGTCGGGCGGCCAGTTGCAGCGCGCCATGACGGCGATGGCGATGGCCTGCCGTCCTGACCTGATCATCTTTGACGAACCGACCACCGCGCTGGATGTGACCACCCAGATCGAGGTGCTGGCCAGCATCCGTGAGATCGTGGAAGAGTTCAACACGGCGGCGATCTACATCACCCATGACCTTGCGGTGGTGGCGCAGATGGCCGACCGCATCAAGGTGCTGCTCAAGGGCGATGAGGTCGAAGAGGCCGACACCCGCACCATGCTGAGCGCCCCCAAAGAGGATTACACCAAAAGCCTCTGGGCTGTGCGCGCCTTTGAGAGGCCAGAGAAACCGCCCGTTGCGACCGATTCCACCCCCGTGATCTCTGTTCAGGGGGTGACGGCGGCTTATGGCACGGTCGATGTGTTGCAAGACGTCAGCTTTGACATCCACGCCGGCCGCACCGTCGCCGTTGTCGGCGAATCGGGGTCGGGCAAATCGACCACCGCGCGCTGTATCACCGGGCTGTTGCCGCCGCGTATCGGACAGATCGAACTGGATGGCACGCCGCTGCCGCTGGATTATCGCCAGCGGACAAAGGACCAGCTGCGGCAGGTCCAGATGATCTACCAGATGGCCGACACCGCGCTGAACCCGCGCAAATCCATCGGTGAGATCATTGGCCGCCCGGTCGAATTTTACATGGGCCTGCGCGGGGCGGCCAAACGCAAGCGCGTCGAAGATCTGCTGGACCAGATCGAGATGCCCGCAGATCAGTATTTCCACCGCCTGCCCTCTGAACTGTCCGGCGGCCAGAAACAGCGGATCGGGATTGCCCGCGCGCTGGCGGCAGAGCCGAAATTCATCATCTGCGATGAGGTGACCAGCGCGCTGGATCAACTGGTGGCAGAGGGGATTCTGCGCCTGCTGGCCCGGCTTCAGGATGAGCTGAACCTCAGTTACATGTTCATCACTCATGATCTGGCGACCGTCCGCGCGATTGCCGACGAGGTTGTGGTGATGAAAGACGGCGCAGTGGTGGAACAGGGCATCAAGACAGAGATGTTCCGCCCGCCGCACCACGCTTATACCGATCTCCTGCTGTCCTCGGTGCCGGAAATGGACCCGGATTGGCTGACCAATCTGCTCAAGGAACGCGGAGTTGATAATATCGGCGATGCCGCCGTCGGCAAAATGTCGTAAGACTGTCGCCACAGAATGATGATCTGCCAGGGCATGAACCCCGGCAGGCGATGACCAAGGGAGCCAAATATGACCAGAATCAGCAGACGTGGACTATTGACCACTGGGGCCGCCGCCGGTGTGTTGGCCGCATCGGGCCTGCCGCTGCGCGCTCAGGCGAAACGCGGTGGCCGCCTGCGGGCCGCCCTGTCGGGCGCAAACACCAGCGACAGCTGGGATGGCCGGACCCACTCTGACCTCTACATGATCGCCAGCGCGCAGGGCACGGTCTTTGACAGCCTGACAGAGATCAGGGCAGACGGATCGCTGGTCGGCGAACTGGCAACCGATTGGGAGGCTTCCGCCGACGCCAAGACGTGGACGTTCAACCTGCGTCAGGGCGTGACCTTCCACAACGGCAAGGCATTTGGGGCCGATGACGTAATCGCCTCGTTGCAGTTGCACGTTGCCGATGGCGCGAAATCGGCGGCCAAGCCGATCATCGAAGCCATCACAGAGATGAAAAAGATCACCGACCATCAGGTGCAATTCACTCTGGCGGGCGGCAACGCCGACTTCCCCTATCTGTTGTCGGACTATCACCTGCTGATGTACCCCGCAGGCCAGATCGAAGAGGCCATTGCCAAGGGCATCGGCACCGGCCTGTACCAGGTCGAAAGCTTTGAGCCCGGCGTGCGCATGGTCGCAACCCGTGTCGACAATCACTACAAGGGTGATGAGGCGGGCTATTTCGACTCGGTCGAATACATCGCGGTCAACGACAACACCGCCCGGATGAACGCGCTGCTGACCGGACAGGTCGACGCCATCAACCGGATCGACTTCAAGACAGAGGCGCTGCTCAAGGCAAACCCGATGGTCCGCATCCAGGAGGTGACGGGCAACCAGCAGTACACCTTCCCCATGTTGACCAACGTCGCGCCGTTCAGCGACGTCAACGTGCGCCGCGCGCTGAAATTTGCCATCAACCGCGAAGAGATGGTGAACAAGATCCTGCTCGGCCACGGTCGTGTCGGCAACGACACCCCGATCGGCCCCGCAAACCAGTATTTTGCCGCCGATATGGAACAGACCTCCTACGACCCGGACAAGGCGAAATTCTACCTCAAAGAGGCCGGAATGACGTCGCTGGACATCGATCTGTCGGCATCGAACGCGGCCTTTGAGGGCGCGGTTGATGCGGCGCAGTTGTATCAGGCGTCGGCCAAGGCGGCTGGCATCAACATCAACCTGGTGCAGGAACCGGCGGATGGCTACTGGTCGAACGTCTGGCTGAAAAAGCCGTTCTGTGCCTGCTACTGGTCGGGCCGGGCAACCGAGGACTGGATGTTCTCCAGCGCCTACGAAGAAGGTGTGCCGTGGAACGATACCCAGTGGGGCCGCGAGGACAGTGAGCGTTTCCAGGACTTGCTGATCACTGCCCGCGCCGAACTGGACTCGGACAAGCGCCGCGAGATGTACGGCGAAATGCAGCAGATCCTCAAGGACGACGGCGGTGTCGTGCTGCCGATGTTCGCCAACTACGTTCAGGCGGTCAGCAACAAGGTTGTCAATCCGGACACGGTCGGCAACCTCTGGCAGATGGACAACGCCCGCATGGCCGAACGGTGGTGGATGGCCTGAGGCCACTCGTCCCGGGCCTGACCCGGGACATCGCCAACAACAAACGCCCCGCAGGATCTGCGGGGCGTTTTGTTGTTTCGGGACGTCGGAGTGGACCCCGCCTTACCCCCCGAACTTGGATCGATCGCTGCCGGACCTGCCAAACCCGCTGCGTGAAATCGCGGTTGCGCGGGACATGGGTTGTTTTCCCAAGGTGGTTGCAGGGCGCGCGAACTGGGCAGTGCTCAGCTTGGTAGCGCCACGGTTGTTGGAAAACGTGCTGCTGCGCGCTGCATTGGTAAAACGCCCGTCCTTGGTCTTGTACAGCGGTTGCGCCGCAGACATTCCCGACCGCCCACTCAGCATATTTCCGACAAGATACCCGGCCAGGAGCGGCATGAATATGCTGCCGGACCCGCCCTCTCTCGCCGCGGCTTCGGTGCCGCAGGCGCCTGCACCGTGCAGTTCTTCGCAGACCTCGACACTGTCATACCGCGGCGCGGCCTCGACGTGCAGGGCCTGGGCCTCAGCAAAGTGGATCTCGCAGTCCTGCGCCGAGAACATTCCGCCCTGCAGCGCCTGGTCCTTGCAGGATTGCAGGTCGGGAAAGGCGGCGGCGTCGACCTCTTCCTCCTTGCACCCGGACAAAGAAAAAGTCGCGGCACCGACGATTGCGATTGCAACCCATTTCGAACGTTTCGACATGACAATTCTTCTTTCTGCCGGGATGGCGGTCGATTGGTCGTGTGACTTACGGTTCAATATAATGAGGCTTGAACCGTGACAAATCCTGCGTGATGCGGGACCGGTCTTCGCGGATGCCGATGCCGGTGCACGTCTGTCCCACGATCCAGGCACCGACAACAGGCCGGAATCCATCAAACTGCGGCAAGGACGCATAGGACTGAATGATTCGCGGGTGGTGGGAATATTCGGTGTCCTTGGCTTGCTCAATGACCTCACCGGATTTCAGGATCGAGACAGAGGCCCCTTCGCGGGACAGGATCGGTTTGCGGACATGGCCCGCCTCAATTTCCTTTTCGGCCCGACCAAAGGCCGCCGCGACAGCGTCCGACGGTGCGCCTTTCCCGGTCATGGCATCAGCGACGTCCTGTTCAAAGAACGCGGGCAACAGGTTGGGGTGACCCTCGAACATCGACCAGAGCACGGGCAACAGCCCCTTGTTCGACAGCAGCGCCTTCCAGGCGGGTTCCAGAAACAGGCAACCAGAGCCTTGGATATGGTTGGCATAATCGTCAAGAAACAGATCTTCCCAAGGGTATAGCTTGAACAGAACGGCAATCCGGCGGCTTTCATCGTCAAGAAACTGGCCGTCATCGCTCAGCCCGATTTTTTCGAGATCGCAGAAATGCGCCCCTAGACCCGCTTCCCGCGCGGCCCAGCCCATGGCTTCGACCGTCCCGTAATCTTCGGGGTTCCCGGAAACGGCGGTGAAATGCAGGTCGCTTCCGGCCTCAAAGACCTCGCCAAACCGCGCGACCAGCGCCTCGTGTATGCCGTTGAACTGATCCGCACCTTCAGGTAGCACACCTGCCGCCAGTTGATCTTCCAGCCACTGCCACTGAAAGGCGGCGCTCTCGTATAGCGAGGTCGGAGTGTCGGCGTTGTATTCCAGCAGCTTGGCGGGGCCCTTGCCGTCATAGGCGAAATCGAACCTGCCATAGATCTCGGGATCACCACGCTTCCAGCTGTCTGCGACAAGATCGCGATGGGCCTCCGGAATCCCTAGCTGATCCAGCAGGCGTTCTGTGGTGATGATTGCAGCGACGGCCTCCCGGCACATCGCATGAAGTTCGGTAGCCGGGTCTTCAAGGTCGGTCTCTATCTGGTCCAGCGTAAAGGCATAGGCCGAGCTTTCGTCCCAGTACGGCTCGCCATGCATATCCGCGAAGGTAAAACCAACCTCCTTGGCATGTTCGCGCCAATGCGGTCGTTCCGGCAATGTGATTTTCTTCAACTATATGCTCTCCCAGAGCCAGACGGCGTTTGCATGGTTCTGACCTCGGAACCGGGCCAACACGCTTGTTTGAAAGCCGCAAAAGGTAGGGGCAACTTGTGGGCAAAGGTTACAGAAAGGTAAAACCGTCTCTGTAACCCTTTGATTTTGCGTGTGGCCAACCTTGTCCACGCGTGGACAGCCCCCTAAAGGACGTAACGGCTGAGGTCCGTGGAGCGGGTCAATTCACCCAAGTGCGCCTCGACAAAATCGGCGTCCACCGTCACCTCGACCCCGGCTTGATCCGGCGCGGTAAAGCTCAACTCTTCGAACACCCGCTCCATCACCGTATACAGTCGCCGCGCGCCGATATTCTCGATGCTGCTGTTCACCTCGGCGGCGATCTTGGCCAGCGCCGCGATGCCCGCGTCGGTAAAGCTGACGGTCACCTTTTCGGTCGCCATCAGCGCCGTATACTGGCGGGTCAGCGCGTTGTCCGTCTCGGTCAGGATGCGGACGAAATCCTCTTCGGTCAGCGCCCGCAACGTCACCCGGATCGGCAGACGCCCCTGCAATTCCGGCAGCAGGTCGGACGGCTTGGCGATGTGAAACGCCCCCGAGGCAATGAACAGGATATGATCGGTCTTGACCGGGCCATGTTTGGTCGAAACGGTCGTGCCCTCGATCAGCGGCAGCAGGTCACGCTGCACACCCTCGCGGCTGACATCCCCGCCGCGCGCCTCTTGCCGGGCGGCCACCTTGTCAATCTCGTCCAGAAAGACGATGCCGTTTTGTTCGACCGATTCCAGCGCCGCGGCCTTGACCTGTTCATCGTCCAGCAGTTTGTCGGCCTCTTCCTGAATCAGGATCTCATAGCTTTCGGCGACGGACAGACGCTTGCGCGTGGTGCGCCCGCCAAAGGCTTTGCCGAAAATATCGCCCAGGTTCATCATCCCCATGTTGCCTCCCGGCTGACCCGGGATCTCCATGGTCGGGAAGGGCGAGGCGGTCTCGGCCACGTCCAGCTCGATCTCGGTGTCGTCCAGCTCACCACTTTTCAGTTTGCGGCGGAACATGTCGCGCGTGCCTTCGCGGGCGTCCTTGCCGGCGATGGCCTCGATCACCCGGTCCTCGGCGGCCTGATGGGCGCGCGCCTTGACGTCTTCTCGCATCTGCTCGCGCGTTTGCGCGATGGCGGCGTCCACAAGATCACGGATGATTTGCTCCACATCGCGCCCGACATAGCCGACCTCGGTGAACTTGGTCGCCTCAACTTTGATAAAGGGCGCACGGGCAAGTTTCGCCAGACGCCGGCTGATCTCTGTTTTGCCGACGCCGGTGGGTCCGATCATCAGGATGTTCTTGGGGTAAACCTCATCACGCAGATCATCCGACAGCTGTTTGCGCCGCCAACGGTTGCGCAGAGCGACGGCAACGGCGCGCTTGGCCTCTTGCTGGCCAATAATGAACCGGTCGAGTTCCGAGACGATTTCGCGGGGGGTCAGGTCAGTCATGGAAATCCTGTGCGTTGGTGGGGGCGAATTTTCGACGAAAATTCGTCTCAGCCCAGCGTTTCGACGGTCAGGTTGCCGTTGGTATAGACGCAGATATCGGCGGCGATGGCCATGGCGGCGCGCGCCACCTCTTCGGCGGATTTGTCCGTGTCCATCATCGCGCGCGCGGCGGCGAGGGCAAAGTTGCCGCCCGATCCGATGGCCGCCACGTCATGTTCCGGTTCCAGCACGTCGCCCGCGCCGGTAATGACATACAGGTCCTGACCGTCGGTGACGATCAACATCGCCTCCAGCTTTTGCAGGTATTTGTCGGTGCGCCAATCCTTGGCCAGCTCAACACTGGCGCGCTGCAACTGCCCCGGCGCGGCCTCCAGCTTTTTCTCCAGCCGTTCCAGCAGGGTAAAGGCATCGGCGGTCGATCCGGCAAAACCGCAGAGCACGTCATGCCCGCCGGGCGACAGGCGGCGCACCTTGCGCGCGGTACCCTTGATCACGGTCTGACCAAGGCTGACCTGCCCGTCGCCCGCGATGACCACCTGACCGCCCTTGCGGACGCCGATGATCGTGGTGCCGTGCCATCCGGGAAAGCTGTCGTCGCTCATATGCCTGTTCCTTTCGGTTGCCCCGGATATGGGCCACAGGGGCCAAAACGACAAGGGCGCCCGAAGGCGCCCCTGAAACATCAACCGGTTATCCGGTTCAAATCGACTCTTTGATCCAGCTTTGCAGTGCGGCCTTGGGGCGGGCACCGGCCAGGTTGGACACGGCCTGACCGTCCTTGAAGACAAACAGCGCCGGGATGCCGCGCACGCCCATGGCGGCGGCGGTGTTCGGGTTGCTGTCCACATCGACCTTGGCGATCTTGACCTTGCCTTCCATTTCCTTGGCAATCTCTTCCAGCGCGGGGCCGATCTGTTTGCAGGGGCCGCACCATTCGGCCCAGAAGTCGACGACAACGGGAATGTCGGAGTTCTTTACTTCGGCGTCGAAGGTGGCATCGGTGACGGCGACAGTGGCCATGGGGATTCTCCTAAGGGTTTGGGCAGCCTGACAGGTTGCAAAAGGTATGGAGCGCACAAGGCCCCGTCAAGGTGTGCCGATGTGCGCGAGGGATTGTGTCACAGCTTCGTGTGACAGCGGCATGTAGTGGGCGGTTGCGGTCCAGATCAGTGCGGTTTCGATGCGGCGATCGGGATAGATCTGCGCCAGCGCGGCGGCGTAGGCCCCCATCTGGCGCAGCAGCCCGTCGGGCACGCGGGCGGCGCTGTCCGGGACGGTGCGGTTGGATTTGAAATCAACGGCGGTCACCGTCTCCGGCGTGACGATCAGGCGGTCAATGACGCCGTGGATGCGGCCTAGGCCGGGCAGATCGGCGGTGACGGGCACCTCGGCAAGGGCCGTGGCGGCAAAGACATGGGTCAAGGCAGGGGCGGCCAGCACCGCCAGCGCCTCATCGCGGATGAGATGTCGCTGATCCGCGACAATCGCCAGATCGGGGTCATCCGCTATTTGCTGGACCAAAGCCTCTGCCGCGTCGGCGCGCATTTCTGGCGGCAGGGGGGCGAGGTTTTCCAGCAGGATATGCAGCGCCGTGCCACGCGCCTTGGCGATGTCCTCCGTGTCGCCCGCCGCCCCCGGCAGCGCCTTGGCCCCGCCAAGATCGGATGGCGACCGCGCCTTGATCGGCTCCGCCGGGGTTGGCGCGGGGGTGAGCAGATGTGCGGGCATTTCCGTGTCCACAGGCGCGGGGCGGGTCGCCTCCTCAAACGGCAGGTGGGACCACTCCGCAAGGCCCAGCCGCCAACCCTCACCCGCGCCCAGATCGCCGAAATCAAAGATATGCCGTTCCGGTCCAGAGCGGTCCATTGCGCGCGATACCTTGTCATACCAGGCGTCGCCAGATTTCCCCAGATCGCCCGCCGCCCCGACGATCAGCCATTTTTCGGCCCGCGTCATGGCCACATACAACAGCCGGTCCTTTTCCTGCGCGGCCTTTTCCCTGGCCGCGTCGATCACCGCCTGCTGGCGCGGCGGCTGGGCGTCGGCGGTGCCTTTCCACAGGGGGCCGTGCTCATCGGTAAACAGATCGTCACGCAGCCGGTTGTCTGGTTCGGCGCAGTCCGGCAGGATCACGATGGGCGCCTCCAACCCCTTGGAGCCATGCACCGTCATCACGCGCAACGTCTCACCGGCGCTGTCGGGCGCGCGTTTGATCCGCAGATTGTCGGATTGCGCCCACTCCAGAAACCCGGTCAGCGAGGGCACGGCGCTTTGCTCATAGGCCAGCGCCTGTTGCAGCAGCGCGTTGATGCCGTCCTCTGCCTCTGGTCCCAGCCGCCCGATCAGCAGGCGGCGTCCGTTGTGGCGGGTCAGGATACGGTCGATCAGATCGTAGGGGCGCAGGTAGTCGGTTTGCCCGCGCAGATCGTCCAGCACGCGCAGCACCTCCGGGAACGTCTCACGCCGGTTGCGCAGCTCTTCCCACAGGTATTTACGTTCCCGCCGCGCGGCGAGGTCGAACAGCGCTTGTTCGCTCAGGCCAAACAGCGGAGAGCGCAGGACCGTGGCCAGCGACAGGTCGTCCTCTGGCGTGGACAGGAAACTGAGCAGCGCGATGATGTCGCGCACCGCCAATTCCGCCATGACCTTGAGCACGTCAGCCCCGGCAATCGGCAGGCGTTCCTGTTTGCAGGCGCGGATGATTTCCTTGAACAGGCGGCCGCGTTTTTGCACGAGGATCAGCACATCGCCCGCATGGACGGGCCGCGCGCGATAGATGCCGGAATGGCCGATTTCCTCAGGCAGGGGGGTCTTGGCGTCGATGGTCTGGCGGATGAACCGCGCGATGCGTTGCGCAAGGATGACGGTGTGATGCGTCGCACTGGGTCGGTCGACGGGTTCGTGCCATGCGCCGTCCTCTTCGTCGCCGACCTTGTCGACCAGCGGCCACAGATCGACCCGCCCCGGCATCGCGTCCTTGAAGGCGCGGTGCAACTGATCGGGGACGAATCCCGACGCCTGAGCGCCGTCAAAGGTGTTGTCGACCATCCGCAGGATCGGTTCGGCCGAACGGAAACTGTATTCCAGCCCCATCGACACCAGCGGCGCGTCGGTCCGGTGCAGACGGTCGGCAAAATCGTCGCGCATCCGGTCAAATTCAGACGGATCGGCCCCCTGAAAGGAATAGATCGACTGTTTCTTGTCCCCGACCACAAAGATGGTGCGCCGCACATCGGCGCGCGCGCCCTCACCGGCAGTAAACTCTTGCGCCAGCCGTTCGATCACCTGCCATTGCACCGGCGAGGTGTCCTGCGCCTCATCCACAAGGATGTGGTCGATGCCGCCATCCAGCCGGTACAGCACCCATTCCGCCACACCCGGATCGCTGAGCAGGTCACGGGCGCGGGTGATCAGGTCGTCGAAATCCAGCCAGCCGCGCCGCATCTTTTCGGCCTCATAATCGCGCAGGAACGCTCCGGCAAAGGCATGCAGGGCTGCGTCCCGCGCGGCGGCGGCCAGCGACATTTGCGTGATGCGGGCGTCTTCGACGCGGCGGGCCAACAGATCGAGCGCCTCGAACAGGTCGGGGGCGTTGCCGCGCGGTTTCTTGGTGCCCAAGGTTTTGCGGATGGTGCCCGCCTGAGTCAGCAGCGCGGTTTGCAGCACGTCCAGCCCTGCGGCATCCGGGGCCTCGATCATCGCCAGTTGGTCGGCCAGCGTGCCGTCGGTCTTGCCCCCGTCGCGCAGGTAGGGTGTCAGCGCCTCAAACAGCGCCAGTTCCGACCCCAGAAAGACAGAGCCCAGCAGCGTCTCCTCGCTGTCGTCCTCTCCCAGTCCATAGGCCAGCCTGATCTGCGCCGCGCTCATCGGCGGGTCAAAGGCATCGCGGCGGCGGCATAGTTGCGCCGTCAGCTTTTCGACATCATCGCCAGAGATATAGGGCGCGATGTCCTGCAACAGATGGGCCTGTGGCCCCTCGGCCAGACGGTCCAGCACCTCGGCGCGCATCAGTTCTGCGGCGCGGTCCTCCATCTCCTGAAATTGCGGTGTGACGCGGGCCTCCAGTGGGAAGCGCCGCAAAAGCGAGGCGCAAAACGAATGGATCGTCTGGATGCGCAGCCCGCCGGGTGTCTCGATGGCGCGGGCGAACAGTGTGCGCGCCTCTCGCAAGTAATCGCCGGACAGGTCCGTTTCGACCCCCAGCCGGGTCAGATCCTCGCGCAGCCCATCCTCATCCAGCATGGCCCATGCGCCCAGCCGTTTGAACAGGCGGTTCTGCATCTCTGTCGCGGCGGCCTTGGTGTAGGTCAGGCACAGGATATGTGAGGGGTCGATCCCGTCCAGCAACAGCCGCGCCACCCGGTCGGTCAGCACACGGGTCTTGCCCGATCCGGCGTTGGCTGCCAGCCATGTGGAATGCCAAGGTGCTGCGGCATCCACCTGCCGCTGGGTTGCCTCATCGCGCATCACGTCAGGATCTCCTTGACCGGCGTATCGGTCACGTCCCATTCGCCGAACCGCGCAAGGTGATCGTAATCGCCTGCATCGTTGTCCTTTTGCAGGGCGCGCCGGGCGGTAAAGCCGGTGTTCGGATCATGATAGGCGGTGATCAGCGTGACAAACTCTGCCCAGACCTGTTCCGGTGGCGCGTCCTCCAGCGGGGCCAGCACCTCCTTTGGGTTGCTGGGTTGCAGCGAGATGAACACCGCGCGTTCCACATGCGGCGGCTCCAGCGGGGCAAAGCCGCCGTCGTCCAGCATCGCCGCCTCCAGCAACAACTGTTTGTCAAAGCTGCGCTGTTCCTTGGCCGTAGGGGCGGCGCCGGTCTTGTAGTCATAGATATGCGCCCCGCCGCGCCCGTCTATGTCGATCCGGTCGGCGGTGGCGGTCAACGTGAACCCCAATGCGGGGATTGTGGCCCTTCCCCTGATCTCATACTGGCTGGGGGTGGCTTGGGCCTGCCGGTCAACCTCTGTTTCCACGAACCACGGTGCGATGCGGGCCATGCGGGCCTGCCACAGAGCGCGGGTTGTGGGAAAAGGCACCTCATCGGGATCGCCGATGATCTGTTCGGCTAAGCCCAGCAGCCGGTCCGGGGTCAGGTCCAGCGGCTCTATCTGGGTGGCTTTGACGAAATCCTCCAGCACCTTGTGGGTGAGGATGCCGCGCATCAGCGCGTCGGGGGCCTGCATCAGGGGATCCAGCGGTTTCACCCGCAGCACGCGCTTTGCGTAGATGGCAAACGGATCCCGCACGAGGCGTTTGATTTCCGTGACCGACAGCTGTTTGGGGCGCGACTCTGCCGGTGGCGCGGGAGAGGGGCGCAGCACGGGCGGCGCGCTGATCGGCGTTTCAGAGGCGCGCGCCAGGTCCAGCCAGCGCACGCCGCGCGCGCGCATCTGGTCAATGGCTGCGGGACCGTCCCGATCCGGCAGGCCGCGCATCAGGTTCATCAGCCGGTTTACCCAGCGCGACGGCACGGTTTCGGCCTCATCGGATTTCATCGACCGGGTCAGCCAGACCTCTGGCGCGGCGGCGGCCTGCTGAAAGTCATGCGCCGACAGGCCAATGCGTCGTTCGGGCAGCAAAAGCCCCGCCTTGGCGCGCATCTGACGGTTCAGCCACGGATCTGCACCGGGCAGTTCCGGCCAACTGCCCTCATTGAGGCTGGCAAGGATCACCAGATCGGCGTCCATGACGCGGGCCTCCAGCGTGCCCCAGATCAGGATGTCGGGGTGCGGGGCGTCGCGGTCGCGGACCTCTTCGCGGGACAGCAATGCGCCCAGCAGGTCGGCAAAATCGCGGGCGGTCATGTCTGTGCCAAACTCGGCCTCGCGGCTGAGGGTCTTCATGACGCCGTGCAGCTTGCGGCCAGCCGCCTCTTTCCACAGCCCGCCTGATCCCTCGACGCCCGGCCCGGCGCAGAGTGTTTCCGTCAGGGTCAGCAGCGATGCGACCCAGTCAGACAGCGGGCGTTTGCCCGCCTGATCGTGACCGCAAAAGTGTTGCCCGACCCATGAGGCCCAATCGCCGCGCGCGCGCGTCTCACCCCAGGCGGAAAGGGTTTCGGGCTGCGGATAGGGCATCCCGTTGCGGCGGATGAACAGTTCCAGATCGCGGGTGTTCAGCAGGTGCGGCCCACGGTCCGCGCCGCTGTGGGTCAACGGATGCTTGAGCAGCGTCAGCAGCATTTCGGCGGTCATCGGCTTGACGAACAATTCCGCCACATGGCGCAGTAACCGCCCCGGCGGGGTCAGTTGCGCAGGCGTGCCGCCGCTGTCGTCCGGCAGGATATTCCAGCGGTCCAAGGCAGAGGTCACGCGGCGGGTCAGCATCCGGTCCGGTGAAATGACGGCAGCACGCTGTCCGTCCGCAACCGCCTGTCGCAGACGCAGCGCAATGGCCAGCGCCTCATCCCGCTGGCTGGTGGCCTCCAGCAAGGTGACGTCCTGCATCGCCTCCGGCAGCGGCGGCAGGGACGGCCCCTCGGACAGCCATTGATGCGTGACCGGCGCAGGCCGCAGCGCCAGAGACACCACGCGGTTGCGGGCGGGACTGGGCGGCGGCCTGTCTGTCCAGTTGCGGATATCGCCCGGCGTCAGATCCAGCATGTGCATCAGACGGGCAAAGCGGAACTGCGGGTGGTCCTCGCCCGTCAGGGCGTTGTCCAGCCGCGCCCAGACATCCCCGGGTGTATCGGCATCGAACCCCGGCAGGATCACCGCGCCTTGCGGCAGGCGTGCAACCGCAGTCATGAAGGCGGCGGTGGTCCCGCGCGACCCGGTAGAGCCCGCGACGAGGATCGGGTGCTGCGGTGGTGTCTGTTCCCACTGTTTCAGGCGCAGGTTCAACGCAAGGCGCGCATAGCTTTGCGCATCGGGGGCGCTGTCGGTTTCAAAATAGCGCTGGATGATCTTCAGAAAGGTCAGCGCGCGTTGCCAATGACCCGACTGATCGGACACATCCAGGTTTTCGATGGCCTCGGGTGGCACGTTTTCGCCCTGCATCTCTTCCATCAGGGTGGCGAGGCTGTCGGCAAGGTCAAATAGCGCGGCGCGCGGGGCAAGGTCGGGGGCCTGATCCAACAGCCCGGACACAAGGCCCGTCAGCTCCAACCGGCGGCGCAGGGACGGAACCGGCGGGGTCAGCGCGGCGCGCGTCAGCGGGTCCGCCAGATCGGTGACCAGCCGGATACGCGGCAGCAGGCAGGCGGGGCCCGCGTCAAAGACCGCGCGCAGCCGCCGCGCCATGCGGTCCGAGTTGACGTAGATTTCGGCCTGCGCCATCGCTTCTGGCGGGGTGCCTTGCATACGGGCGCGCAGCCCGGCGACCAGTTCGGTGGCAAAATCCGCGCCGCTGGGCAGCGCAAACAGACGAGGTCCGGGGGTGTCAAACATGCAGCATCTCCTCGGCCAGCGCGATGCCCTCTGGGTGGCCCACGTCGCACCAGTGACCGGGATAAGTGAGGCCGAACAGTCGGTTGGCTGCGGCCTGCGTGTTCCAGACGGCATTGAGCGAAAAGGCAGGTTCGGTGATGTCAGCCAATCCATCAGTCTTGATGATCTGCGCGCCGGTATATACAAGGTCACCCTTGCGGGTCAGCCGCCCGTCCGGTTGCAGGGCAAAGTCGCCGCCCGTCTTGCGCCCGACCGCATGGGCCAGCGGCACGCACAGCAACAGTGCGTCCATGCGGGTCGGATCCCAAACATCGCGTAGCAGGGAGAGCGGGTTCGGCCCCTGCCAGATCGCGTCTGTGTTCAAGGTGTAGACCGGACGCGGTCCAAGGATCGGCAGCGCATGGCGCAGGCCGCCGCCGGTGTCCAGAATAGCGGGCTGTTCCGTCGACACATGCACGCCGCGCCCCGCCAGATGCGTCTCAATCTGGTCGGCCAGATAGTGCGCGTTGACGACACGCGTCGGGATGCCTTCGGTCAGGGACAGCGCATGATCCAGCAGCGGCTTGCCCGCCACCTTGATCAGCGGTTTCGGCGTGTCGGCGGTCAACGGGCCCATGCGGGTGCCGAACCCGGCGGCAAAGAGCATCACGGCGTCGGGCATGCGGCTTTCAATCTTTCAAGATGGGCGGCGTCGGGCGCGGGCAGGGCCGCGTCGATGATCGGTTTGACAGATGCCAGAACCGGATGGGCAAGATCGGTTTGCAGATGGCCCCAGACGCGCGGGATCAGGTCGATGTATTGCGGTTTTCCCCGGCTGGAGGCAAGGCGGGCAAAGACACCCAGAATGCGCAGGTTGCGCTGGGCGCCCAGCACGGCAAGCGCGGCGTGAAAGGCGTCTTCGGGCAGGTCGGTGGCGGCAAGGTAATGCGCGACGCAGGCCCGCGCAGTCGCGGGGGCGACATCGCGGCGGGCGTCCTCGATCAGGGAGACAAGATCATAGGCGCGGTGGCCCTGCATCGCGTCCTGAAAATCCAGCAGACCGGCGCGGGCGGCCCCCTGTCGGTCTGGCAGATACAGGATATTTTCGGCGTGATAATCCCGCAGCACCATGACGTCGGTGGGTTGGGCGTGGGTCTGCAGCTGCGGGACAAAGGCCGCGACCGCTTGCGCCAGCGCCTCCGGGGCGTGGGTATAATGCTCAAAGGCAAGGTCGACCATGCTGGCCATCCTGTCCGGCGTGGCCTGCGGCAGGTCCGGTGGCGGTGGGGTGTCGTGCAACGCGATCAGCGCATCGGTGGCCAGCAGGTAGAGATCCTGTTCGCTCTGCGGGGTTTGCGCAAGGCGGGCCAGCAGCCCGTCGCCCAGATCCTCGATCAGCAGCAGGCCGTTGGCGGTATCCTGGGCAAGGATACGGGGCGCGCTGAGGTTTTGCCCGGTCAGATGTCGCGCAAGACGGGTAAAAAGGCCCACATCGCCATCCGGGTCCTGCATCAAGATCGCGGTTTGTCCGTCCCGGTGCAGGCGTGTGTAGCGCCGGGTCGAGGCATCCCCGGCCAGAGATTCACGGCGGGCATCGCCCCAGCCGGTGGCTTGAAGAAAATCGATCATGCCATCTGCTCCACACTCAGGTCATCCCAGCGCGGGGCCTGCCAGTCCAGCGTGACATGGCGGGTGTCGTCCGTCTGCGCGGCGGCAAAGGTCAGGAGCAGAGCATCGCGGGGCGTCAGATCTTGCAGGCGGTCGGGCCATTCGACAAGGCAAATGGCGCTCTCGAACGCTTCTGTCAGCCCCAGTTCCACGCTCTCATCCGGGCCAGTCAGGCGGTAAAGATCGGCATGCCAAAGCTCTCCGGCGGTCGTGTCGTAGGTCTGGACCAGCGTAAAGGTCGGGGACGGCACGTCCTCGGGGATCACAAGCAGGGACTGGATCAGGCAGCGGGCGAAATGGGTCTTTCCGGCGCCGATTTGACCGGACAGCAGCAGCACATCACCTGGACGCAGCATCGCGCCGATGTGCCGGGCAAAACGGCAGGTCGCCTCTGGCGAGGCGAGGGTCAGGGTGATGTGGCGGGACGTCATGGCGCGGAGGATACAAGCGCCGCGCGGCGCTGCAAGCCGGTTCAGCCGACAGCGCGTTGTTCTTTTTGCGGTGGTTGGTGGTGCTCTGAAATAACGGCAACCGAAGAGAAGCGGACAAGGGTCGCACCGGCGGCCACCGGCTGCACGACGCAGCGCATCGGTTCGCCGGTTTTGCGGATCAGGACCGTTTCAAAGCCGGTCCGGTCACGCAGGGTCAGGACAAATTCACGCAGATCCGGCCAGATCGGGCTTGCATCGCAGGCCTGCTGCCAATCCTTGGTGGCATCGACAATGGTGATTTCGGCAAAGGCGCTGTCCGGGTCACAATCCCACTGCGTCCGGTAGGCGGCGTTTGAAAAGGTTAGTACGCCGAGACGCGAAAACACGGCAACGGCATCTTCGAAACAGTCCAGCACCGATTGTGTCAGTTCCAATTCTGAGCGGAAGCGGCGTGTCAGGGAAATCTCGGCGCTGATGTCCTCGATCAGGAAGGCGACAGCGCCATCGGGATGCGGGCGGCCGGTGATCTTGTAGGTCAGGCCTGAAGGCAGGTTCCACGTCTCGCAATAGCGGTCCTCGCGGGCGGCAGAGACCACATCATACAGTTTGTCACGCCACGACGCATAATTCTTGGGCTCTGGCATCATGCGGTTTTCGCGCATGTGATCGAAAAAGCTGAGCAGGTTGGGCTTGGCCGACAGGAAATCCACCGGCAGGTGGGTCAGGTCGACCAGTGCGGGATTGAACAACACCAACTGACGGTCCCGGTCAAACACCGCAAGCCCAATGGGAAGATGGGCAAAGGTCTTGGTCAGGGTCTGGACAAAGTTCCGCTGCGCCATTTCAGCGTTGACGAGGCTGTCGATACTGGTGGCGAAGTGCATCCAGCCATCTTGCACAGGCCGAGAGACCACTTCGAACCAGCGCTGTGGCTGGCCGTTGGGTTTCACGCTGACACGAGTCGTCCGTTCAACCCGCATCGCCGGCAGTTTCAGGTCGATCGGGCTGGAATCCTCAGCCGCCTTTCCGGCGTCCTTGCACAGTTCCTCGTAGGCGTCGTTGTTCCACAACAGGGTGCCATCGACATCCGTACACCACAACGCGTCGGGCGCATTGCGTGACAGATCGACCAGCCGGGCGTGTTCGTCGGTCTGGCATCGGGCGCGGAACAGGTTGGCGGCACCGTCGGGGGTGCAGCGCAAGCGCAGATGCAGGCGGTTCGCCGAGGGTTCGGCCAACAGTTCGGCGTTCGGAACTGTGGGTGAGGCCCAGATCATCTGGCTGACCGGCAAGTCTGCCGGAAGCTCTGGAAAACCGGGCGCAAGCGCCTCTCGCACTTCGTCCCAACCCATGCCGGTCAGAATGGTGCGGTTGAACAGTTCGGCGGCATCCGGGGTATGATCGACAACCTCACCATTGCGGAACAGCAACACGGTTTCGGGGATTCCGACGTGCATGCGGGACGACCGTCTTGGCCGAAGTGCCACAAAGACCAAGACAACAATGAGAAACGCGGCAGCGGCGCCGGCCCCTATTGCCAGAATGAGATAGTCCTCCAACGCCTTACCCTGTCCGTGTTTTCAGTTAAATTCTGCCTACAGGAAACTGTGAGTTGGATTTGGTTAATTTGGCGTTAACCGGCCGACGTTCACGTCAAATTCACGTTTATATCTCAATCTGACGGTTCTCGCCCAAGGGGGTTCCGGGCTTGGTCGGTTCGACCACGATCTTGCTGCGTGGCCAGGCCACTTCGACAATTGCGCCGCGCCGCTCTGTCTGGTCGGTGGCGGTGGTGTAGGGGTCCGTCCCGTTGGCAAAGCTGAGCTCGGCTCCCGTCCGTTCCAGCAGGGTCTTGGCGATGAACAGCCCGAGCCCCATGCCCTCATATTCTGGCCGCGCGCGCTTGTCGCTTTCGCTGCGTCGTCGGCGCATGAACGGGTCACCGATGCGCCCGATCAGATGCTGGGGAAAGCCGCGACCGTCGTCTATGATGCGGATCGACACCACGTCATCCGTCCACATCGCCTCTATCCAGACGCGGGTGCGGGAAAAATCCACGGCGTTCTGGACCAGATTGCGCAGCCCGTGGATGATTTCGGGGCGGCGCAGGATCTGCGGTTGGGTGTATTCGCCGCCGGGACCGGGACCATCCTCTATCAGCACTTCCTTGCCGCGGTCCTGATGCGGTTCGGCGGCCTCGCGGATCACCTCGACCAGGGGGGCCTGCCGCATATGCAGGTCGTCCTTGCCGGCGCGACCCATGCTGCGCAGGATGTCGCGACACCTGTCGGCCTGTTCGCGGATCAGCAGGGCATCGTCCCGCAGGTCGGGGTGGTCTTCCAACTCCTCGGCCAGTTCCGATGAGGTCAGCTTGATCGTGGCCAGCGGTGTGCCCAGTTCATGCGCCGCCGCCGCCACAACGCCCCCCAGATCGTTGAGTTTTTGGGCGCGCGCCAACGCCATCTGCGTCGCGGCCAGCGCGTCGGACATGGAGTTCATCTCTCTTGTGATGCGGCGCGAATAGACGGAGATAAAGATCAGCGCAATTGTGATCGCAACCCATTGACCATAAACGAATATATCAGGAATGCGCAGGATGAACCCCTGCTCTGTCCGTAGGGGAAGATGATAGTACACCATGCCGGACACCAGCAGGAAAGCGGTCGATCCCAGCAGAAACGTCGACCGCAGGCTGAGTACCGCCGCCGAGACCGTGACCGGCCCCAGAACCAGCAGCGAAAAGGGATTGTGCAGGCCACCTGTCAGGTACAACAGGAAACACAGCTGCAAGAGGTCGAACATCACCATCATGAAGTTCTCAGTCTCGCTGAGTCGCTTGTTTTCGGGAAAGATCGAGATTGCGATCAGATTGCCGACGATCGAAACCCCAACGGCGAGATAGCACAGCCCCAGTTCCAGTTGCAGGTTGTACAGCCGTTGCGCAATCGTGATTGCGACCAACTGGCCAATCACGGCGAACCACCGCAAAAGGATCATCGTTCTGAGACGAATCCAGTTGCTGCGCTGCTCGTCGCCAATCAGTCCCAGGTCCCCCTGCGCCATCTGCGCCCTTTCGTCCCTCTTGCACCCCGCCCGTCAGCGGATAGCTACAGATAAAACATTCCGGAGTTAGAAAGTCATGCAGCGTGTTGCCGCAATTGCCGCCTTTGCCGCCCTTGTCGCCGTAAGCGGGGGGGTCTGGTACGCCACCCAGCGCACGGCCTCTGGCGATCCCTATGCCCAATGTCGCACCAGCCGCATCGCGGGGGGCGCAGAACAGATCGGAGGGCCGTTCACATTGTTGAACAAAGCCGGGGAAACCGTGACCGACAAAGATGTGATCACAAAGCCCAGCCTGGTGTATTTCGGCTACACTTTTTGCCCCGACGTCTGTCCCTTTGACACCGCACGAAACGCCGAGGCCGTGGATGAGCTTGACACACGCGGTTACGATGTCACGCCGGTCTTTATCTCGATCGACCCGGAACGCGACACACCCGAGGTCGTGGGCGAATTTGCGGAACTGATCCATGAGCGCATGATTGGCCTTACCGGGACGCCCGAACAGGTCAAGGCTGCCAGCCAGACCTATCGGACGTACTACCGCAAACAGGAAAATGACGATCCCGACTATTACCTCGTCGACCACTCGACATTTACTTATCTGGTGCTGCCAGAGGTGGGCTTTGTCGACTTCTTCCGCCGCGAAGTGACACCAGAGGAAATGGCCGATCAGGTGGCCTGCTACATCGACGCCTCTTGACTGGGATAGATGCGTTTGACCAGCGCGGTTTACGCGGCTAATACTCGACCTCACGCACCGGTTGCGGGGAGGAAAGCGCTTGGCTGAACGCAGCATCGAGGATCTCGGGGATGACAGGTCGCTTCTCCTGGTCGATGACGACGAACCGTTCCTGAGGCGACTTGCCAAGGCCATGGAAAAGCGTGGCTTTGAGGTCGAAATGGCCGGGTCCGTCGCTGCCGGAACCGCCATTGCCACGGCCCGTCCGCCCGCCTACGCGGTGTGTGATCTGCGGCTGGAGGATGGCAACGGGCTCGACGTGGTCGAGGTGCTGCGCGACAAGCGGCCGGATTGCCGGGTGGTTGTCCTGACGGGCTACGGCGCGATTGCAACGGCGGTCGCCGCGGTCAAGATCGGGGCGACGGACTATCTGTCCAAACCCGCCGATGCGAACGACATCACCAACGCGCTGCTGGCCAAGGGCGATGACTTGCCGCCGCCGCCGGAAAACCCGATGAGCGCGGATCGCGTGCGGTGGGAGCATATCCAGCGCGTCTATGAGCTGTGTGATCGCAACGTGTCGGAAACGGCGCGGCGGTTGAACATGCACCGGCGGACGTTGCAGCGAATACTGGCGAAACGCTCGCCGCGCTAGGTGGCGGTCGGCTGCGCCAGGGTTTCCCTGAGCCAGTCGACAAACAGCCGGACCGCTGGGCGTATCGGGCCTCTGGGCAGGATCACCTGATAGGTGTTTCTGCGCGCGCATTCCAGATCCAGTTGGACCAGTGAGCCATCGGCCAATTCGCGCCGGACGACAACTTCGGTGGCGACGATTGCGCCGATGCCGCGCTTGGCGGCCTGGATCTCCAGCGACCGTTCGCCGATGTCGCGCCGGGTGATACGGCTGACGTCCAGTCCGGCGGCGGTCAGACAGGCCTCATCAAACGGATCGTGCGGGCCCAGTATCCACGGTATGCCTTGCGGTGTCCCTGTGGCTGCCAATTCAGGGGCGGCGACAAAGATGGTGTCACATTCCAGCAGCGGTTCGCACTGAAACGCGGGCCAGTCGGTGGGGGCGCCGACCCGGATTCCCAGATCGAATCCGTCAAAGTCCACTGGCGACAGGCAGGCCCCGGGCACAAAGGATACCTGGATATCGGGGTGTGCGCGCCAGAAGTCGGACAGCTTTGGCAGGATGACGGCATCGACGATAAACGTGGTTGTCGTCGCGCGGATGCCCCTACTGGCCTCGCGCTGGCGGACGTCCTCTATCCCGTTGGCTACCATAGCAAAGGCCTCACGCAGGGGGGCTGTCAGTTGTTGCCCTGCGTCGGTCAGGACAATCCCGCGCCCCTCGCGGCGGACCAGTTTGACGTTCATGTCCGTCTCCAGCGCCCGCACCTGTTGGGCCACGGCCGCCGGTGTGACGTTCAACGCCCGTGCGGCGGCGGAAAACCCGGACAGCCGCGCGGTCGCCTCAAACGCGCGCAGCGCAGACAGGGGAGGAAGATGGCGCCAGTCGAGGTCCATGATCATTAAGCTCACCTAATAGGTCAGAGTATTTTCCTGACTCGGATTTTCCTGCATGACAAGGTAATTTTGCTGTGTGAGATACATTCAGCCGGGAGAAAATGATGCTCTTGTTAACAGAAGATGTGGCCCGAGGCGCGCGTCGGTTTCATGCATCGGGTCGTCCGATCAGCCGGGATGTCGCAAATGAAATCGCCGCCCGTGCGATGTTGCGCGACCGAAGGGCGATCCAACGCGCCGCCGCGCGAGCCAAGGCACTGTTGCTCTTGCGGCAGGTCGGGTCAGCCATTCGCGGCGGTCGTCCTGCGGTGCCATGGATCGCGCGCGCAGGTCTGGCACCCCGTCAGAGATCGTAGCGTTTCAGCACCTTGTCCACGAGTTGCCCATTCCCGAGCGGCACGCCGGTCTTGCGGCCATACTCCTCGAATCCCCGGCTTTGGTAGTAGGCTAGTCCGCCGGTATTGTCGGCGCGGATATTGGCGTTGATCCAGCGATAGCCCAGTGCCCGCGCCGCCTGTTCAGTGGCGCGAAACAGCGAGGATCCGATGCCCAGACCACTTCGCCCCTGACGGGCAAAGGTGGCGATTTCGGCGGCCTCGTCGGGCAGATAGTCCGCCGGTTCGATCCATTGGAATCCCATAACCGTACCGGCCTCATCCTCGGCCAGATGCCACGCGGCGCGGTCGCGTGCGCGGGCCATCCAGTCCCGTAGATCCTCTGGCGCAACCGGACGAATGATTGCGGTTGTTCCGCCCTCGGCGATGATCTCATTCAACAGGGCCGCCATCGGGCGGCAATCCAGCGGACCGGCGGTACGGACGGAAATCCGCATCAGGGCATCTCCTGCAACAGCCGCGCGTGGCGGGTAGTGAAATCGGCGCGCACCTCGATCGGGGGGCGTAGGTGGATACACAGGTCGGCAATCATGTCCAGATCCGGCGCGCCAAAGAACTTGTCCGCCTCGCTGCGGGTGAATCCGGCGATCTGCGTCGCCTCCATCCAGGCGCTGATGCGGTCAGCCTTCTTGATCTGCTTTTTCAACCGGGGCGGCGTGGCGGCGGGCAGGCCAAAGCGGATGTGGACGGCGGCGGCCAGCCTCTTGTCCAGCTCTTCGTAACCCGGCCCGACCGCTGCCTTGACCGGCGAGATCATGTCGCCGATCACATATTCCGGCGCATCGTGCAGCAGCGCGGTCAGACGTTCACCTGCGCGCGCCTGCGGGCAGAGACGGCCAAAGATCACCTCGACCAGCAGCGAATGTTCCGCCACGGAATAGGCATAGTCGCCACGGGTCTGGCCATTCCAGCGCGCGACAAAGGCAAGTCCGTGGGCGATGTCCTCAATCTCGATGTCGACGGGCGTCGGGTCCAGCAGGTCCAGCCTGCGGCCCGATAGCATTCGTTGCCAGGCGCGGGGGGTACGGGCCATCGTCTGCGTCAGCCCTGTGCGACGAAGAAAATGTTGCGCTCCATTCCGCCGCACAAGGCATAGCCCTGGGCGGGAAAATGTTCGGCCAGGAATTCGGCATACATGCCGCGCTGCCAAGGGCGGTCGGCCTCCAGCACGATCATCGGGGCGTTCTGTTCGATCATTCGGCGCGCACCAAGAAGAGCCGGTTTCTCATGGCCTTCGACATCCAGATGCAGGATCGACACGATGCGGTCCGCCGGACACAGCTGGTCGAGAGTCACAACCTCGACCGGCACAGTTTCGCCCTCATCCGCCGTTCCGACGATCTTGGCGCGCGCCGCCGTGGCGCTGCCGCCCTCGCGCGCGAGTTGCAGGTGCAGCGTGCCGGACGTCTCGCCAACCGCGACCGGGGCAAGCGCGACGTTGTTCAAGCCGTTCAGTTCAATGGTGAGCTGGGCGGCGGCAAAGCTGAGCGGGTTCGGCTCAAAGCTGATCACCCTCGATCCGGGGGCCACGGCCTGCGCCAGCGCCGGAAAGAAATCGCCGATAAAGGCCCCGCCGGTTACAATGTCGCCGCCTTGCGCGCGCCGCGCCAGCAAGGCCAGTGTATTGGGTTCGTAAACCCCGCCCTGCGCCAGGATCTTGGGAATTTCGCGTTTCGCGTAGGCGTCGGGGACACAGTAAAACCCGTATTCGTTCACGCAAATCCGGTGGTCAAAATCCATCAGCCGTCACCCCTGCCAGAAACCGCGTTCTCAATATGACATCCCCTCTTGTTGTCAATCATAGCCCGCTTTGGTACGGGGTCGCATCCCGCATATGCGGCATCAGGAGCATAACCACATGACGACCGACTATATCGTGAAGGACATTTCGCTGGCCGACTTCGGGCGTAAAGAGCTCGACATCGCCGAGACTGAAATGCCGGGCCTGATGGCCCTGCGTGCCGAATATGGCGCGGAACAACCGCTCAAGGGCGCCCGCATTGTCGGTTCGCTGCACATGACGATTCAGACGGCGGTGCTGATCGAGACGCTGACCGCTCTTGGTGCCGATGTGCGCTGGGCGTCGTGCAATATCTTCTCGACCCAGGATCACGCGGCCTCTGCCATCGCGGCAAGTGGCGTTCCGGTGTTTGCCATCAAGGGTCAGACGCTCGAAGAGCATTGGGATTACCTCGACAAATCCTTCATGTTCGAGGACGGCCCGAACATGATCCTTGACGATGGCGGCGACGCGACGCTGTACGTCCTGCTGGGCGCACGCGCCGAGGCGGGTGAGAACGTGATCGCCGTGCCGACCTCTGAAGAAGAGGAAGTCATCAAGAAGCAGATCGCCAAGCGCATGGCGGCAAGCCCAGGCTGGTTCACCAAGATCCGTGACCAGATCCTGGGCGTGTCCGAGGAAACGACCACCGGCGTGAACCGTCTGTACCAACTGGTGCGCGACGGCCTGCTGCCGTTCCCGGCAATCAACGTCAACGACAGCGTCACCAAGTCGAAGTTCGACAACAAGTACGGCTGCAAGGAATCGCTGGTCGACGGCATCCGCCGCGCCACCGACACCATGATGGCCGGTAAGGTTGCCGTGGTTTGTGGCTATGGCGATGTGGGCAAAGGATCGGCGGCGTCGCTGTCCGGTGCCGGTGCCCGCGTGATCGTCACCGAAATCGACCCGATCTGCGCATTGCAGGCGGCGATGGACGGCTATCAGGTCGCGCCGCTGGAAGACGTGGTTGCCACCGCCGACATCTTTGTCACCACCACGGGCAACAAGGACGTGATCCGCATCGAGCATATGCGCGCGATGAAGGACATGGCCATCGTCGGCAACATCGGCCACTTTGACAACGAGATCCAGGTTGCCGCGCTGAAGAACCACAAGTGGACCAGCATCAAGGAACAGGTGGACATGATCACGATGCCCGATGGCACCCGGATCATCCTGCTGTCCGAAGGCCGTCTGCTGAACCTTGGCAACGCCACCGGCCACCCGTCGTTTGTGATGTCGGCGTCCTTTACCAACCAGGTGTTGGCGCAGATCGAGTTGTACAAGAACGGCGACAACTACAAGAACGAGGTCTACATCCTGCCCAAGCATCTGGATGAAAAGGTCGCGCGCCTGCATCTGGACCGCATCGGCGTCAAGCTGAGCACCCTGACCGAAGAGCAGGCCAGCTATATCGGGGTCAAGCCTGAGGGCCCGTTCAAGCCCGAGCACTACCGTTACTGACGAGCTGCGTTGCTTGGTATTATCGGGACAACCGTCGACCGACAGGTCGGCGGTTGTCCTGTTTCAGGTCTGATAAAGCGCAACAGCCAAAAAAATATTGTAGAGTCCGCAATACGGGTTTGAGCATCGGCCCGGTTTCGCGTCTTTATGGGTGTGTCTGCGACTGTGTCCGGACGTGTTTCGTTGTTCTACCGTGTCACCGTGAAAGAGGTCCGCATGTTTTCCAGACGCCTGTTTGTCACGTCCCTTGCCGCGCTTGCCGCGCCGGCGATCGTTCGCCCTGCCTCTGCCGCGCCGGGGGACTGGACTGCGTGGGATGCGCAGGTGACGCCGCCCGGCTTTGATCTGCAGACGACAAATCCCTGGGGCTTGCATCCACGCTATCTGCCGCGACAGGTCACGGCCAATCCGGGTCTGAAACCGGGTGACATCCACGTCGATGCGGTTGCCCGGTATCTGTACCACATTCAGGACGGTGGCACCGCGATGCGTTACGGCGTCGCCATCGGACGGGATGGCCTGTACGCGCCGGGCGTCTACACGATCAAACGCAAAACCAAATGGCCGCAATGGACCCCCACCCCCGCAATGATCGCGCGGGAACCGGGAAAATACGCGGAATGGGCAGGCGGCATGCCTCCGGGGCCGGGCAATGCGCTGGGGTCGCGGGCGCTGTACCTCTACAAGGGCAACCGGGACACCTATTTGCGCATTCACGGCACGCCTGCGCCGCGTTCGATCGGGACGCGAGCCAGCTCTGGCTGTGTGCGCATGGTCATGCCGCACATCAACTATCTATATGATCAGGTAGACACCGGCGTGACCGCGTATCTGTATCCGACGGACGGCAGCCCGCTCGCCTGAGGATCAAATCCTCAGGATTGGGGACGGGTGCAGATCGGGTTGCCCGCAGGGGTACGCAACGGCAGTTCCGTCGTCTCGACGGGGCCGCGATGGGTGTACCAGTAACAGCCGTCGTCTGGCCGCAGCCGCACGTTGTCCAGGTCCTGAAAGGATGCGGCAATGGCGGCGACGGATTCTGGGGCGGCGGATGTGGGCCGACCTGTGCCATCGGCACCGGGCACCGGCTCACAGGCGGCAAGCGCCAAAAGGACAAGCGGCGTTGCAATCAAAAAAGGGCGTCTGGTCATGTCATGGCACTCGGGTAGTTCCGTTGGCCGGACAGTCGCACCCCGCGTCGCGGGCTTCAAGCTGCTTTGATCCGCGATGCGCAGTCTTTGACCGGAAAACGGGACCGCGTGGCGCTTTACCCCGCCAGCTTTGAAACAAAGCCCTCGCGCACCACCTGCGAGTCATAGGCCTTGCGGGCAAAGACCTGACGCACCATCGGCTCAAAATGCGCTAGGGGGAGGCAGTCATAATCGGGGTCGAAACTGGACTGGTCCCAGCGCTCGCAAAAGGCGGCACAACTGTCGAAACAGGGGTGATCCTTGAACTTGTCGCGTGCGTCGCGGTCCCAGCCGTAGTGGTGGCCGTAGTAAAAGCTCTGGAAAATGCCGTGATGTTCCACGACCCAGGCCACGTCCCAGCGCACAAAGGGGCGGATCACCTCGGCGGAAAAGCGGTCATGGTTCTGCGGGGCCAGCCCGTCGCCCACGTCATGCAGAAGCGCGCCGACAATCCAGTCGATGTCCGCGCCATCGCGTTCGGCCCGCGTGGCCGCCTGTAGACCGTGGGTCAGCCGAGTGATCCGGTAGCCCTCTAGCGTCACCTCATCCTGACGGCGCAATTCGTCCAGAACCCGGTCGGCGGTCAGGGCCAGATAGGGTTTTTCCAGTTGTTCGAGAAGGTCGTAGTCTTCTTTCGTGCCGTCCTTCATCTGGGTAAAACTGACGGTGCGGGTTTCGGTCATCTGTGTCCCCATCTGTCTCTGCGCGGGTCAAGGTGTGCGGACTCATACACCAAGCACGGTCCGCCGATAGCGACATCACTTGCGCCGCCGCCATTTGCGGCAACCATCCGACAATTCAACCGTCTCCGCGACCCCAAAGTTGCAGGTTCGGGTCCGGCCATCGACAATCCTTGGCGGTTGGTTCGGGTGCCGCAGCGCGATACGGGGAATGATCGCTGCCCATTTCCCTTGCCAATGGCCTGTTTGTGCGGTCACGATGCACCCGCATGGCCAGGTTGGCCGGGACAACAGCAAAAACGGCGCGCGACATGGGCAGCGTCTGACACGAGGGAGTGAACATGGGAAAACGCGACGAACTGATCGCCAAATATGCCGAAGATCTGAAGACCAAGTGCGGGATGGACCCGGACATGGCGCTTTTGACCAAGGTCACAATCGGCTGCGGTCCGGCCATCTACAACGCGGACGCGTCCACTGTCGCCTCTTCGCAGGAGCAGGAATTGGCCACCGTAAAGGACAACTTTCTGGTCAAGAAGCTGGGCCTGACAGATGGTCCAGAGCTGATGGAGGCCATCAACAAGGCGGTGGAAACCTACGGCAAGTCCGAGCGCAACAAATACCGCGCTGTGATCTACTACATGCTGACCAAGCATTTCGGCAAGGAATCGGTCTACGCTTGATCGCCGACAAGGTGTGACCAAGGCCCCCGCCCGGCGGGGGTCTTTTTCGTTCCGGGTCCGCGCTGCCACAGTCGATCAGAGGCAATTGATTGAAATTGCCGGAACAATGGATTTGCGTTGCGGCGGTCCGGGTCGTAGGTTGTACTGGACTGGCCAGAAGGCCGGAACCGTAGATTTCGTTACACGTGTGGTGCGTAGGGAGCACGTGGGTGAGCGGAGGGTTCTGGCTTGGCTGGAACCCTCCATTTTTTGTTCTGACCGCTGTGCTTTTCAGAACAGCGTCAGCACCAGCCCCATCAATCCGCAGGCTACGACTGCATAGCCACCGTCAATCAGTGTCAGCATTGGCGGTCGCATGGCATTTGCATTGTTGATCGCGATCCAAGGTGTGATGAAAAACAACCCGATCCCCAGCCCCGAAAGCAGCCCGCCACCGATGGACTCGATCCCGCTGGAGGCAAAGACATGGCGCATCATGCCGGAGACGACCAGTTGCATGGCAAAGGTAAAGGCAAGGATCATCGGATTCTGGCCGCCCTCCGGCTGGCCCTTGGCGTCGCGCGGCACCCCTGCGGCGCGCATCCACGGATCTGCAAGTCTCATGTACCAGAATGCGCCAGCGGCAAAGGCGACCACGGCGGCGACAAGTGTGTTTACGATTTCCAACATGGCAAGGCGGCTCCGGATCCCGGTTGCGACAAGTCTGCGGCGCGGCCCTCCGACAGGGATGACTGGTCCGGCGCGCAGAGTGAACCCAACAACAGTGCGCGAAATCCCTGTTTGCATCAACTGGCCTGCCGTGACACCTGGTCCGGTTGCCCGAGGTCAGAGGTCACTGGGGCAACCCGGCCAGACCGCAGATCACGCGCCATTCTTCTGCGGAAACCGGCTGAACCGACAGGCGTGAGTTCTTGATCAGCACCATGTCGGCCAGTCGCGGGTCGGCCTTGATCTCATCCAGCGTAATCGGCGTTTGCGCGGTCTCCAGCGCCTTGATGTCCACGCATTCCCACCGCTCATCATCGGTGCTGCTGTCGGGATGGGCCTCGGCGATCACCTCGACGGTGCCGACAATCGCTTTTTCCTTTTGCGAGTGGTAGAAAAAGCCCCGGTCGCCCACCGCCATCTCGCGCATGAAATTGCGCGCTTGATAGTTGCGCACCCCGTCCCATTCCTCACCCGCGTCGCCTTTGGCGCGCTGGTCGTCCCAGGACCAGGTCGACGGCTCGGATTTGAACAGCCAGTAGCGCATCAGATCACCTTTTTCCACGCGGTCAGCGTGACGTTTTCGAACAGCCCGGCCTTGGCGTAGGGATCATTGGCCGCCCATTCCTCGGCCGCCGCCATGTCGGCCACGTCGAGGACAATCAACGATCCGATCATGCCGCCGTCATCGTCCAGCAAAGGCCCCGCCTGTGAGACATTGGTGGCCTTGAGGTAGTCCAGATGCGCGTCGCGGGTGTCCTTGCGGATTTGCAGGGCGTCGGGTTTGTCGTGGGCAATGAGGGCAATCAGCATGTCATTCATCCTTCAGAGGTCTGGAAAGCAGGGTGTCCATCGCCTGGCGCACGGTCAAGCGGCCTTGTGTCAGGTCCGAGACGGCAGAGCAGACAGGCAGGGGGATGGCGTGGTCCAGCGCCAGTCGTGCGGCGGCCTGCGCGGTGGCGGCCCCTTCGACAGTCACCAGCGGGTCGAACGGTTCGCCACGGCCCAAAGACAGGCCATAGCGATAGTTGCGCGACAGGTCAGAGGTGCAGGTCAACGTCAGGTCGCCAAGGCCGGACAGGCCGGACAAGGTGTCCGCCCGCGCGCCCAGCGCCGCAGCCAGCCGTACCATCTCGGCAAAGCCGCGCGTCATCAGCGCGGCGCGGGCGCTGTCGCCCAATCCGGCACCGATGCAGGCTCCGCAGGCGATGGCGATCACGTTTTTCAACGCTCCGCCCAGTTCTGCGCCGATCATGTCGTCGCTGCGATACAGCCGCAGCACCGGGGTCGACAGTTGCGCCTGTACCGCGCGCCCCGTGGTCTCATCCCCACAGGCCAGCGTCAGCGCCGTCGGTAACCCCCGCGCGATGTCGGCGGCAAAGCTGGGGCCGGTCAGGACGGCGGGCGTCGCGCCCGGTTGGTGTCGCGTTATCAAGGCCGATGGGCCGACGCCCTCTATCAGGTCGATGCCCTTGCAGCAGGCGACCAGCGCGCGCCCCTGCGTCGATGTCGTGATCTGGTCCAGCAGGCGTGAGAGTTGTTGCATCGGGACTGACAGCAGAAGTGTGCCGCAGCCCGCCGCTTGTCCCAAATCGCTGGTGATTGTCACACTGTCGGGCAGGGTGACGCCGGGCAGACGCGGGCTTTGCCGGGTGTCCTGCATCTCACGCATATCGCGCGCCCACAACGTCACCGGCCCCTTGCGCCCCAGCGCCACTGCCAGAGCGGTGCCAAAGGCCCCCGCGCCAAGGACTGCGATGCTCATGCTTTGGCGCCCTTCTTGCCCGAGCCGACCAGCGGGGTGGCCAGCCTGTCCAGCGGCCAGCGCGGGCGTGCGGAGAGGGTCATGTCATGGGTCACACCTGATGCCAGCAACGCGCCCCCGGCATAGGCGATCATCGCGGCATTGTCGGTACACAGGCGCAGCGGGGGTGCCGTGAACCGCAGGCCTGTCTCGGCGCAGACTGTTTCCAGCGCGTCGCGCAACGTCTGGTTTGCGGCCACGCCGCCAGCGACGGCCAGCGCGGGGTTTGCTGGGGTCTCTTCCAGATAGACGGCAATTGCCCGCCGCGCCTTGAGCGCCAACACATCGCGGACAGCGGCCTGAAACCCTGCGCACAGATCGGCCACGTCCTGACGGCGCAACCCGCCCTGTTCCGCGATCAGCTGGTCGCGCTGGCGCAGCAGCGCGGTTTTCAGCCCCGAAAAAGACAGGTCACAGCCGGGTCGGTCCAGCAGCGGCCGGGGAAAGCGGAACCGCGTTTCATCGCCCTCGCGCGCCGTGGCCTCAACCGAAGGGCCGCCCGGCTGCGGCAGGCCCAGCAGGCGCGCGGTCTTGTCAAAGGCCTCACCCGGCGCGTCGTCGATGGTGCCGCCAAGGCGGGTGAAATCATCCGCCCCGCGCACGATCAGGAACTGGCAATGCCCGCCAGAGACCAGCAACACCAGGTAGGGATAGACCAGATCATCAGTCAGGCGCGGCGTCAGTGCATGGCCGGCAAGGTGGTTCACGCCCACCAGCGGCACCCCCAGCCCGGTGGCCAGCCCTTTGGCCAGCATCACGCCCGACAGCACCCCCCCGATCAGCCCCGGCCCGGACGTCACCGCAATGGCATCGACGTCGCGCAATGTCACTCCGGCCTCAGCCAGAGCCTCTTCGACGCAAAGGTCCAGCCGTTCGGCGTGGGCGCGGGCAGCAATCTCTGGCACTACGCCGCCAAAACCTGCGTGCAAATCGGCCTGCCCCTTCACGACAGAGGCCAGCACCACACGCCCGCGCAGCAGGGCGGCGGCGCTGTCGTCGCAGCTGCTTTCAAGACCCAGGATCAGGGGAGCGGACATAGGCAGTTCCCGTTGCGTTGTATGGCGCCTGCAGGTAGCACCACCAGGCGCGCGCCACAATCCCGGAGGCCCGATGCCCGGACCGCTGCTGAGACCGCTGCCCATTCTCTTCCTGACCCGGCCAGAGGCTGCTTCGGCCCGGTTTGCGGAACAGTGCGGGGACTCCGGGCTGCGGTTTGACACCGTGATCTCTCCGCTTTTCCGGATTGAGGCGACAGGGCCGTTGCCGGATGCGTCGGCGGCAGGGGGGCTGATTTTTACCTCCGCCAACGGGGTCGCGGTTTGGCTGGCGCAGGGCGGACGGCGCGATCTGCCGGTCTACACTGTGGGGGACGCCACAGCGCGGGCGGCCGAGGCGGCAGGGATGCGCGCCCACAGTGCAGGCGGCGCTGCGGATGACCTTATTGACTGGTTGATCGCCCATACTCCCGACTTGCCGTTGATGCACCTGCATGGGCGGCACACACGCGGCGACGTTGCGGAACGCCTGACCAAGGCCGGGCTGACCTGCGGATCCGCCGTGATCTACGACCAACCGGCGCAGCCCTTGTCCGCCGAGGCGCGCGCCGCGCTATTGGGAACCACCCCCGTGATTGTGCCGGTCTTTTCCCCGCGAACAGGCGAATTGCTGGCGCAAGAACGCGCACAAGCGCCTCTTCTTGTCGCGGCCATGAGCGAAGCTGTGGTCAACGCGCTCGGGCCGCTGCATAAACGGGACCTGAAAGTGGCTGCGCGGCCCGAGTCGGAGGCAATGAGGGAGGTTGTCTCGGACCTCCTGAAGCGGGCGCTGGCAGGAGATTATTGAGCCGGTCGACCTATGTGGACCGGTGGTATGCGAGGGGAACTGATCAAGTGGCGAAGTCGACCAAGGATAAGCCCGCCGACAAGGGTGCGGCAAAAGACAGCCCGCCTGAGGCGGATGCGCTGACACCTGACGCGCCGGAAACAGAAGACACGCTGCCGGGTGCCGACAACAACGACAGCCTGACGGCAGAGTCGACGGATGTTGTGGAAGATACCTTTCGGTCACAGGCAGAGGACGACACTGTCGCGGATCCGATTCTGGAAACCGGCGATCCGGCTGACACCGATCCCGTGAGTGTCGGGGACGACGTGCTGGATGCGGACCCCTATGAGGATACGCTGGTGGCCGACGCCGCCGCGCCCGGGATGGATGCAGACCCGGCGATGGCCGCTGCCGCTGCGCCGCAGGTGATCCGCGAAACGGTGGTCGAACGCAAAGGCGGCTTCATGCCGGTGCTGCTGGGCGGTGTCGTTGCCGCCGGGCTTGGCTTTGTCGCGGGCAGCTACCCCGACTTGCCCTTTATGGGTGGTACGGAAGAGGGCGAAGACCCCTTTGTTACGGAAACCCGGGCCGCGCTGTTGTCGCAGGGCGAACAGATTGAAACGCTGACCAAACTGACGGCCACCACGGATGAGGCGCTTGGCAAGATCGACCTTGCTCCGCTTGGCACCTCTGTCACCGCTCTGGAGGGCGGGTTGGGTGACCTTCGGACCGCCCTTGCGGCGCTGGACACCAAGCTGACCGGCCTCAGCGACAAGGCCACGGCCCTGGACATCCGGCTGACCTCGATCGAGAAACAGCCGCTGGTCGATGCAGTGTCGCCGGACACCGTTGCCGCCTATGAACGCGAGCTTGAGACGCTCAAGGCCGATGTTGCCGCCCAAAAGGCCGCCATCGCGGCTGCGCAGGCAGACCAACTGGCCTCGATGGAGGCCGCGCGCAAGGAAATCGAGGCGATGGCAGACCGCGCCCGCGCGTCCGAGCAAAGCGCCGAGAGTCGCGCCACCCTTGCCGCCAGCCGCGCCGCCTTGGCCGATCTGACCACCCGCGCCCGCGACGGTCAGCCCTACGTCGAACCGCTGGCCGTGTTGACGGCAAACGGTGTGGATGTGCCGACGCCTCTGGTTGAGGGCGCCCAAGACGGGTTGCCCACGGCCTCTGCCCTGATTTCCAGCTTTCCCGACGCGGCGCGTGACGCGCTGGCGGTGGCCCGCGCCAGCGGTGCCAGTGAAGAGGATGCAGGCGGCGTTGCCGGTTTCTTCCGCAACCAGCTTGGCGCGCGCTCTGTCACGCCGCGCGAAGGCAATGATCCGGACGCGATCCTGTCACGCGCCGAAGCGGCGCTGCGCAATGGCGATCTGAATACTGTTTTGACAGAGATCGAAATGCTGCCGGAGGCGGCACAGAATGAAATGTCGGACTGGGTGGCGATGGCCCGGTTGCGGCGCGGTGCCCTCGCCGCCGCTGCCGATCTCACCCAGACACTGAACCAGGAATAAGGGTCGGAACCATGCTTTGGTCACTAATCAAGATCGTTGTGTTCGTCGCGCTGGTCGCGGCCCTGGCCCTTGGCGCCGGCTACCTGCTGGAAAGCTCGGGCGGCATTCAGATCACCGTCGCGGGGATGGAATTCACCCTTGGCCCGCTGCAATCCGTCATGGCCGCCATTGTCGTCGTCTTTGCGGTCTGGCTGTTCTTCAAGCTGTTCGGCCTGGTTATCGCGACGCTGAAGTTCATCAATGGCGATGACACCGCCCTCAGCCGGTATTTCGACCGCAACCGCGAGCGCAAGGGCTATCAGGCCCTGTCAGAGGGCATGATGGCACTGTCCTCGGGTGAGGGACGTCTGGCAATTGCCAAGGCCACCAAGGCCGAGAAATACCTGCACAAGCCGGAACTGACCGACCTGATCACCGCGCAGGCGGCGGAAATGGTTGGCGACAACCGCAAGGCCGAAGAGGTCTACAAACGCCTGCTGAAAACCGACAGCACGCGGTTTGTCGGCATTCGCGGGATCATGAAGCAAAAGCTGGCCAGCGGCGACACCGATACCGCGCTGCAACTGGCCGAACGGGCCTTTGCGATCAAACCCAAACACGCCGAGGTGCAGGATACGCTGTTGCAATTGCAGGCGGAAAAGCACGACTGGTCCGGCGCGCGCAAGACACTGGCGGCCAAGCTGAAACATGGCGCGCTGCCGCGTGATGTCTACCGCCGTCGGGATGCGGTGCTGGCGCTGTCCTCGGCCACGGAAATCGACGATCCAGAGGCTAGCGGCAAGGCTGCAGAGGCCGCGATCGAGGCCAACCGTGCCTCACCCGATCTGATCCCCGCTGCCGCTTTGGCTGCGCGCGCCTACATCGATCAAGGGCGCAAGCGCAACGCGGTGAAGGTGATCAAGAAGGCCTGGGAATCGCACCCGCACCCCGACCTGGCCGCCGCCTTTGCCGCCATCGAACCGAATGAGACGCCGGACCAGCGGGTTCAGCGGTTTGTGCAGCTCACCCGGATTCAGCCCGATCATCGTGAGACAAAGCTGCTCAAGGCCGAACTGAACCTGGCTGCCGAGAATTTCCCGGAGGCGCGTCGCTCGCTGGGCGATCTGCTCGAAAAGAATCCCGATGCCCGCGTGCTGGCGATCATGGCGGCCATCGAAAAGGGCGAAGGCGCCAAGGACGCGGTGATCCGTGGCTGGCTGGCCAAGGCGCTGACCGCGTCGCGTGGCCCCCAATGGGTCTGCGACAAGTGCAATACGATCCACGCGGACTGGGCGCCGATCTGTTCCAACTGTTCGGCCTTCGATACGCTCAGCTGGACCACACCGCCGCAATCCGAAGTGGTGCTGCCGGCGGGGGCCAACATGCTGCCGCTGATCATCGGCAGCGCGCTGGAGGACAAGTCTGACGAGGTCGAAGACACCCCCGAGGTGATCGACGTCGGCCCAGACGAGCCGGCAACCGCTGCCCCGACCGAGGCCAAGCCCCCTATGCCAGAGCCGGAAGATGCCGAAGTGATCGAGGTCGAAACCCCCGAAAAGGAAGGCGCAAAGTAGCGCCTTTCCACGCGCGGGCACCACGCCCGCGCAACTCTGTCGGCGCGGGTCAAGCCAAGGCCACGATCGGCCGGGATTGCCCCGAGGATGGGAAAGGTCAGGTCGGCTGCGTGGCGAATTGGTCGCGCAGCAGGTTTTTCTGAACCTTGCCCATCGTGTTGCGGGGCAATTCCTCCAGCAGGTGGATGGCGCGGGGATGCTTGAACCGCGCCAGTTGCGGGCGCAGCGCCTCCAGCAGCGCGTCGGGGTCGGGCGTGCCGCCGGGGGTGGCGACGATGGCAGCAATCACCGCCTCACCGAAATCCGCGTCAGGCACGCCGACAACGGCGGATTCCGCAACGCCGGGCAGGGCATCCAGCAGCACTTCGATCTCTTTGGGGTAGATGTTGTAGCCGCCCGAGATGATCAGATCTTTCTGACGACCGACGATGGCGACATAGCCATCCTTGTCGATCTGGCCCAGATCGCCGGTGATGAAAAACCCGGTGTCGCGCAGTTCCTCGACCGTCTTTTCCGGCATCCGCCAATAGCCTTTGAAGACGTTTGGGCCGCGCACCTCGATCATGCCGATCTCACCGTCGGGCAGGGGCGCGCCGGTTTGGGGATCGGTGATGCACAGCTCGACCCCCGGCAGTGGGAACCCGACCGTCCCGGCGCGGCGTTCGCCGTCATAGGGGTTCGACACGTTCATGTTGGTTTCGGTCATGCCATAGCGTTCAAGGATGCGGTGGCCGGTGCGCGCCTCGAACTGTTCATGGGTTTCCGCCAGAAGAGGGGCAGAGCCGGAGACGAACAGCCGCATATGCCCGACCAGATCGCGGGTGAACCGCGCGTCGCCCAGCAGGCGGGTGTAAAAGGTCGGCACCCCCATCAGCACTGTGGCTCGCGGCAGGTCGTCCAGAACCGCGTCCAGCTGAAAGCCGGGATGGAACAGCATCGCTGCCCCCGCCAGGGCCGAGACGTTGATCGCCACAAACAGCCCGTGGGTGTGAAAGATCGGCAGCGCGTGCAGCAGCACGTCCTTGTCCGAAAACCGCCAGAGATTGGCCAGCGCGCGGGCATTTGACAACAGGTTGTCATGGGTCAGCATCGCGCCCTTGGACCGGCCCGTGGTGCCCGAGGTATAGAGGATCGCGGCCAGATCATCGGGACCGCAGGGCAGGGGGGTCTGGTCCGGGGAGGCTGCTGTGACCCGGTCGGTGAGGGTTCCCTCGCCGCCTGCATCCAGCGTCTGCAGGTTGGCCCCCTGCGGCAGCAGCGGTGTGATCGCCTCGGCCCGCGAGGGATCGCAGATCACTAGCCCGGGTTCGGCATCGCCGAGGAAATAGCTAAGCTCGGACGCCGTATAGGCGGTGTTGAGCGGCAAAAGCACCAGACCGGCGCGCAGACAGGCGGCGTAGATCGCCAGCGCGGGCGCGGATTTCTGCACCTGAACGGCGACGCGGTCGCCTTTTTGCAGGCCGAGATCGGCAAAGACATTGGCCATCCGCGCCGAGGCGGTCAGCATGTCGTCATAGCTGAGGTTCTGCCCCCCCGGCAGGTGCAGAAAGGGGGCGGTGTTGCCAGCGTGGCAGCCGAACAGCGGGTCGAAAAGGTGATTGGTCATCGTGGTCTTTCAGGTCTGTGTTTTGGCGGCGTGGGATTTCAGCAGGGTGGCCAGCGGGCGGGCATGGGCCACGGTCCCGGAGGTCGAGTGCCGTTCTATGTTTGGGTCGATCTGGGCGAGGTCGTAGAGGTAGTTGACCATCGCGCCACAGGACTGCCGCAGCCCGTTGGCAGAGCGATCCGCGCCGATGTGGATGTCATGGATCAGCGCGCCATTGCCGAGGTGAAAGCGCGCCACCGGGTCCAGCGGGCCACCGCGCTTGTGTTTCTCGGTGATCAGGTAGCGGGCGACGTAGCCGCGCAGGGTGTCATCGCCCTCGCCGGTTTCGGCCTCTGCCATGGCCTGCGCCAGTTTGGCCGCTTCTGCCTCTGGCAGGGTGAACAGCGCCTGTTCGGCCCAGCGGCGAAAACCGGGGATGGGCGACAGTGTGACAAAGGTGGTCAGTTGAGGCAGGGCGGTTTTCAGATCCTCGACCACCTGTTTGATCAGCGAATTGCCAAAGGAAATCCCGCGCAGCCCCTTTTGGCAGTTGGAGATGGAATAGAAGACGGCGGTGTTGATCTTGTCCGGCGACAGGGCGGGGCGGTCCTCTGCCAGCACGGCTTGAATGTTGCCCGCAATGCCATCGGTCAGGGCGACCTCGACAAAGATCAGCGGTTCATCCGGCATGGCGGGGTGGAAATAGGCGTAACAGCGCCGGTCATCGGGCAGCAGGCGACGGCGCAGGTCATCCCAACTGTCGATGGCATGGACGGCCTCGTATTCGATGATCTTTTCAAGAATGCTGGCGGGGCTGTCCCAGTTGATCCGGCGCAGTACCAGAAAGCCCTGATTGAACCACGACCGGAAGAGATGCAGGAAATCCTGATCAATGACCGCCAGATGCGGTGCGTCCTTTATCATCGCCAACAGATCACAGCGCATCGCAACTAGGTCAGCCGTCGCTCCGGCGACCCGGTTGAGGCGGCGTAGCAATTCCTGCCGGGGCGGTTCGGCGCAGGCGGTCAGGGCAGCCAGCGTGTTCGGATCGCGAGATTTGGCATAGTCGGTGGCAAGCTGGGCCAGCGTATCCGCGTCTATGTCGAAATCATGCGCCAGCATGTCAAAAAAGGTGCGCTGTTCCGTGACGCTCATCTGGCGGTATTTTGCCAGCAGCGCGCGGGACACCTTGCTGAACGACACGTCCCCCAGATCTGTCAGCAGCAGGTCGCACAATTCGCGTGCGGACCGTTTGTCATCAAGGCGGGCGCCAGATCGGTTGCGTTGCGTGATGGTCGACAGTAGGTCGATAAGATAGCTCGACTGGATCATCTGCATCTTGGCTCTTTCAGGAATGGTCCGGTCCGGAACGGTGGGACACCGGACTCAGGTCAGCGTCACTTTCGCAGTCGACAGCCCAACTGTCACGGTCAGCGAACCCTCATTTACCAGCCAGCGGCGCAGGGTGTAAGTGCGCGCCCCGGTGCTGTGCATCGGGTCGGCGTCGGCCAGCGCGCGGGCGGCCTCCAGCGTTTCGGCGCGGTAGATGATAAGTCCCGCGCCCTCGATCTGGGTGCCGGTTTCATCTGAAAGCGGCCCGGCAAGGACCAGGCTGCCCTGCGATTCAAGCGTGCTCTGATAGGTCAGGTGATCGGGCAGGACCGTGCCCAGATCCGGCCCGTCCGCGGCAGGAACCGTCATGACTGCATATAGTTCCAGACCCAATGCGCCGCGTGCGCGTGCGGTGTCGCGGTATGTTGTCCAGTCCGGCATTTTGTTACTCTCCAAAATATCGATATTTATTGACATACACATTTTTTATCGCCAAAAGAAAGGAAATTCTGAGAGGAGAAGCCATGAAACTTCTGGTGGGGACGTTTGAGGGGGCCGCTGCGGTCTATAGGGTCGACGGGGCGCAGGCGGTGAACCTGTCTGCTGTGCTGCCAGAGATCGGGACTGACCTGTCGGCGTTGATCGCCTCGCCGGCATTGATGGTGCAGGCTGCCGCAGTAGAGGGCACGGGCGTTGCCGTCACGGAGATCAGCCCGGAATTGCCGGTGAGTTCGCCGGGCAAGATCCTGTGCCTTGGCCTGAACTATATCGAGCATATCCAGGAAGGCGGCTATGACATCCCGGATTATCCGGCGATTTTCATGCGCACGCGCCAATCCATCATGGCCGCTGGTGCGCCGCTGGTGCGGCCAACCTGCTCTGACAAGCTGGACTATGAAGCAGAGCTGATGATCGTCGTCGGCAAGGGCGGGCGGCATATCCCCGAGGCGGACGCGCTGGAGCACGTCTTTGGGTATACGGTGTTCAACGACGGATCGGTGCGCGATTTCCAACGCAAGACGCATCAGTGGACACCGGGCAAGAACTTTGACCAGACCGGCGCTATCGGCCCCTTCGTGGTGACTCCCGACGAACTGCCAGAGGGCGCCAAAGGGCTCAAGATCGAAAGCCGGGTAGGGAATGAGATCCTGCAAAGCTCCAACACCGGGAACATGATCTGGGGCCCGGCGCAGACCATCGCCATCATGTCCCAGTTCACCACGCTGGAGCCGGGTGACCTGATCGCGCTGGGCACGCCTCCGGGTGTTGGGCACGCCAAGAAACCCGAACCGCGCTGGCTGCGCCCGGGCGAGGTGGTCGAGATCGAGATCGAGGGCATCGGCATCTGCGCCAATCCGATCGTGGATGAGGCGGACCTCGCAAAGGCGGCGGAATGAGTGAGGTCGAAGATCCACGCGCTGACGCACAACAGGCCGTTCGCGATCTGCGCTCGCGCAAGGGTCGGCTGGACGATGCCTCTATCGATCTGATCCTGCGTGATGCGCGCTCGCACTACGCCTGGACAGACAGATCGGTGCCGGATGCGTTGTTGCGTGACATACATGAGATCATGATTGCCGGGCCGACCAGCATGAACACGCTGCCCGCGCGGTTTATCTATGTTCGCAGCCAGACGGCCAAGGACCGGCTGGCAAAATCGCTGAAGGAAAAGAACATCGCCAAGATGATGGCCGCCCCTGTGACGGCGATCATTGCCTATGACCCGATGTTCTGGACCCGCCTGCCGGAAACCTTTCCGCATGAGGACCGCCGCCCCCTGTTCCGCGACAAGCCAGGGCATTGTGAGATCACGGCACTTCGCAATTCGACCTTGCAGGGCGCCTATTTCATGATCGCGGCCCGGGCGCTTGGCCTGGATGTGGGGGCCATGTCGGGCTTTTCCAACGCCATTGTCGATCAGGAGTTCTTTGCCGAAAATGGCTGGAAATCTAACTTTCTGTGCAATCTCGGCTACGCCGACGAAAGCGCCCTGTTCGGCAAGTTACCGCGCTTTTCGTTCGACGACGTAAGCACAGTGATCTGACATTGGCGCGGAAGAGGAGCCGCGCCAACGTCTGAAGAAACGCCGCGATCCGGACAACCGGGCCGGCAGATCGCGCCCAGGCGGCGCATTCCAAGGGAGGACCATCATGACTTACGTTTCAAAAGGGCTGGCGGCGACGCTGGCGACCTTGCTGACAACTGCCGCCCCGGTCTGGGCACAGGAAAGCATCACCATCAACGTGATCGACGGCTATCCGGCGCGGTCGATGTGGGTGCAGGAATTTACCAACTTCTTTATCCCCGAGGTCGACAAACGCCTGGCCGAAAGCGGCAACTACACCATCGACTGGCGTGAAAGCTATGGCGGCACGGTGGTCAAGCCGCGCGGCGTGCTGGAGGGTCTCCAACTGGGTCTTGGCGACATCGGCATTGTCACCACGATCTTCCACAGCTCCAAACTTCCCAGCCAGGCGATTTCAGCGGTGACACCGTTTGTGTCGTCGGATGCGCGGGTGGTGTCCAAGGCGGTGGACGAGATCGCCAAGGAATTCCCGACCATGCGTGAGGAATTTGCCGCCCAGAACCAAGTCTACCTGACCACTGGCGTGGTGCTGGACACCTATCAGCTGTTCTCGCGCGACAAGGTCGAATCACTGGCCGATCTGGAAGGCACCAAGATCTCTGGCGCGGGCATGAACCTGCGGTATGTCGAGGGTATCGAGGGCGCAGCCGGTGTGCGTGGCGGCCTGACCGATTTCTACAACATGCTGCAAACCGGACTGGTGGACAGCGCCATGCTCTAGCCCGAGGCGGCGGCCACCTTCAAGATCTCCGAGGTGGGCCCCTACATGCTGGAGGCGGATCTGGGCGCAGTGAACACCAAGACCGTGACGGCGAACGCCGACTTCTGGGGTGGCCTGCCTGACGAAGTGAAAGGCGCGATTGAAGAGGTTGCAGTAGCCTACCGCGATCACCTTGCGGAACTGGCGATGGAACGTGCCTCTGAGGCGCGCGAGGCCTATGTCGCCGGTGGCGGCACAATCGTCAAGATGACCGAAGACCAGCGCGCCGCATGGGCTGCGTCCTTGCCGGACATTGCCTCTGAATGGGCCGCAGGTCTGGACGAAGACGGCAAGCCCGGATCGGACATGCTGCGCGCCTATCTGGACAAGCTGGGTGCCGGTGAAGGCAACGCCCTGCGCGACTGGACGGCCGGGCTGTCCAAGTGACAAAACCCAATGCCCAAAGCGGTTCGCCGGTAGCACAAGGCTACCGGCGGCTGTACGGCGCTGTGTCCCGTTTGGTTCACGGCGTCGCACTGGGGGCCAACGCAACCGGAACGCTGATGGTGCTCATGCTGGTGATAGTCGTGAACTACGACATGCTGGCGCGCACTCTTGCCAATCGCCCGCTGCATGGCACCATCGAACTGGTGCAATTCGCCATGGTGCTGATTGTCTTTTTGCAACTGCCAGACGTGATCCGCGCTGGGCGGCTGACCCGGTCGGACGGCTTTCTGGTCCTGCTTGAAACGCGGTTGCCGCGTGTCGCGGACCTGTTGCGCCGGGCCATCGACCTTCTGAGTTTTATCGTCATGACAATGATCGCCATCGCCTCTTTCCCGCTGTTCTTCGAGATGTGGGAAAGCCAGGACTACTTCGGCATTCCGGGTGTCTTTACCGCGCCCTGGTGGCCGATCAAACTGACCGTTCTGGCCAGTGCCATCCTTTGCGCCACGGTCTTTGCGTTGAAAGTCCTCAAACCGGGGAGCGCGAACACCCAATGAGCCCCATCGAAATCGGCGCCATCTCGGTCGCGGCCATCGTAACCCTGATCTATCTGGGCGTGTATATTCCCATTGCGCTGACAGCCGTGTCCTTTGTGTCGATCTGGTTGATGCGTGACAACTTTACCCTTGCGCTGAACCTGCTCAAGATCGCCATCAGCGAAAGCGCGATGGAATACCCCTTTGCCACCATTCCGCTGTTCAGTTTCATGGGGTTGGTGGTCTCCAAGGCGGGCCTTGGATCAGACATTTACGCGGTCATGAGCGCGGCGTTCCGGCGTGTGCTGGGCGGCATCGGCATGGCCACCGTCGGCGCGAACGCCGCCTTTGCCGCCGTGACCGGCAGCTCCATTGCCTCGGCCTCTGTCTTTTCCAAGGTCGCGGTGCCGGAGATGCTGAAATACGATTACAACCCGCGCTTTGCGGTGGGGGTTGTGGCCGGGTCGTCGGTGCTGGGCATGATCATCCCGCCAAGCGCGATGCTGATCATCTATTCCTTTGTGGCCGAACAATCGGTCGGTGAGATGTTCATGGCGGGTGTGATCCCCGGCCTGATGCTGGCCGGCGCCTATATCGGCGCGATCTGGGTCATGGGGCGGTTCACTCCCGGCTTTGTCGGTGGTCGCCCGGCCGAGGATTACGTCCCGATGAGTTGGGGGGAGGTCGCGCGCCGTACGCTGCCCATGCTGGGCCTGATCGTGACCGTGATCGGCGGCATCTACCTCGGCTGGACCACCCCGGTCGAGGCCGGTGCTGCGGGGGCCGCGTTGGGCCTGATCATCGCCGTTGCGCGCCGGTCGATGACGTGGCGCGGACTGTGGGATACGCTGATCGAGACCGGGCACATCACCGCCGCGATCCTGTTCCTGATCACCGCCGCGTCGATCTATAGCCGGATGCTGGGCCTTGCCGGTCTCCCGCGTGAGCTGGAAGCCATTCTTGCCAGCAATGAGTTCAGCTTTGTCGTCATCATGATCTTCTATGTCATCCTGATGCTGTTCCTTGGCACCATTCTGGACACGGCGTCGATCATTCTGATCGTTGTGCCGCTGTTCCTGCCGCTGATTGAACCCATGGGCCTCAGCCTTGTCTGGTTCGGCATCATCACCGTGATCGGGGCAGAGATCGGCCTGCTGACGCCACCCTTGGGGATATCCTGTTTCGTCATCAAGGCGACGCTGAATGACCCGCGCATCACGCTGAAGGACGTGTTCCTTGGCGCGCTGCCCTTTGCGGCGGTGATGCTGGTGGTTCTTGTGGTGCTGATCGCCTTCCCCTCTCTTTCCCTTGTTCTGCTGTAGGAGGCTGCCATGCGTGACGTGACGCCCGACAATATCACCGAGGTTTTCACCGGCTATTTCGGCCCGGACACCGATCCGCGTTTCAAAGAGGTCATGGGCGCACTGGCCCGCCATCTGCACGCCTTTACCAAAGAGGTTGGCCTGACCCACGACGAATGGCGCGCTGGGCTGAAGGCGATGGAATGGGCGGCAGAGATCACAACGCCTGAGCGCAACGAATTTGTGTTGATGTCGGACGTGCTGGGCCTGTCGTCGCTGGTGGACATGGTCAACTCGCACCCCGGTGCCACCAGTTCCAGCGTGTTGGGGCCATTCCATGTTTCTGACGCGCCGCCGATTGCCATTGGCGCCGACCTAAACGGCGATTTTGAGGGCGAGGTGCTGTTGGTTCAGGGACAGGTGCGCGATCTGGAGGGCAACCCGATCCCCGGCGCAAAGCTGGACATCTGGCAGACCGCGCCCAACGGGTTGTATTCCAGCCAGGACCCGGACCAGGACATCATGTCGTTTCACGGGCTGATGACTGCGGATGACAACGGGCGCTATGCCTTTACCACCGTGCGCCCGGTGGAATACACCGTGCCGACGGACGGGCCGGTGGGGCAGATCCTGAACGCCGCCGGGCGGCATCCGTGGCGGCCCTCGCACCTGCATTTCATCATCACGGCGGACGGCTGCCGCGAGTTGGTGACAGAGGTGTTCCCGGATGACGATCCCTATCTGGATCAGGACACCGTGTTCGGCGTGCGCCGCGATCTAGTCATGTCTTATGATCCGCAACCGGCGGGCACCTTCCCGGATGGTTTCGATCTGTCCGGCAAGGTGGACGGCGCGTGGTCGAAAGTGGAGTTCGATTTCAAACTGCTGCGCCGCTGAGGATCAAGTGACCGCCCCGGTATTGGCAAGGGGGCGGCACTCTGTTCATGTGCCCGCGACCGCATCAAAAGGACATACCATGACATCGCCCAAACCCCGCGTCGGCCAAAAGGTCGACCCCATGCAGTTTGCCGTCGCTGGCGAGAACCGATCCATTTCCATCGGCACGCCCAAAGACCGTTGGACGATGCTGTTTGTCTATCGCGGCAAGCACTGCCCGCGTTGCAAGCGGTTCCTGTCCAAGCTGAGCGCCGCGCTGCCGGATTGGACGGCGCATATGGATGTAGCGGTCGTGTCTGCTGATCCCGAAGACAAGGCGCTGGCCGACAAGGCAGAGTTCGGCTGGGCCTTTGACCTTTGCTATGGCCTGACCGAACCCCAGATGCGGTCACTTGGCTTGTATGTCTCGGAACCGCTGTCCGAGGCAGAGACCGACGCCATCTTTGCCGAACCCGGTGCCTTTGCCCTTCGGCCCGACGGGACACTGATGTTGGTCGACATTTCCAACGGTCCAGCCGCGCGGCCCGATCTGGTGGAATTGCTGGATGGCATGATCTTTAACATCGACAAGGACCGACCCGTGCGCGGGACGGCCTGACCATCAGTCGCCGGGGCGCGTGCCGCCAAGCGCATCGCGCAGCGCCCCGGCCTCTTGTGTCAGCGCCTTGAAGCGATCGGCCCCCAATGCCTCGGCGCCATAGGCGTCCATCGAGGTCCAGACCGCGTCGATCTCAGCCAAGAGCCCGCGTCCCTTGTCCGTGAGGGACAACAGGTTGCCGCGCGTATCCTCTGGATCTGGTCGGCGGGCGATATAGCCGCCCGCGATCAACCGGGTTGTCATGGTGCTCATGCTGGCCTGTGTCACCTTGAACGCCCGCGCAAGCCGGGCCTGTGACACCTCTCCCATGTGGGCCAGACCGTCAATCATGAGCGCCTGTCGGGGACCAAGGCCAAGCGGTTTCAACCGGCGCGTCAGTTCGGCATCCATCATATCGGCGGAATGCAGCAAAAGATGAAAAAGATGACGATGCGTGTTCATGACTCTATGCTTAGTATGCTAAGTATGTGACGACAACTGATTCGAAGGACCCCTTGCTCATGCCCGTTAAACTCCGCATTGCCGGAACGATGATCGCCGCGCTGACGGCCTTCCCCGCGTTGGCCCATGACGATGAGATCCACCAGATTGAGGCGTTCTATTCCGGTGCGACCATCGTTTCCGGGCCTGAGGTTGTCGATTGCACCCTGTCTGGAGGGACCGAAACCAGATGTTTTACCATCACGGTCAAACCGGACCCCAAGGACTACACCCCCGGTCCATGGTGCCCGACCTCTGTTACCGATGAGGCCGACAAGGGCGGTATCTGGTTCGTGGACGATGGCATTGCAGACGTTGACGGCGCGTTCATCACCCGACTGGCCGAGATCTACGGTGACACCAACTGGCAGTTGTTCGACGCGGATACCGGCGCGGTCCGCTATACCGGCACGCTTGAGGCATGTGAGGCGGCCGCCCGCCCGGATGTGGACCCCGCCTATCAGAACTACTGTGTCCAGTGTCTGCCGGAATATGTGCCGGAAGAGGCATCGCTGACCTATGTCATCCCGCTGCACCCGCAGTTGATGGATGCCCCTTCCCCCACCAACCGCGCGGGATCGGGCCTTGCCTATAACGGTGTGCGTCTGGATGGGCCTGCGCCGGTGGATGCGATCCTGGGCGCCTATACCATTGCGCCTTTCGACGATTGCGGCGGCCATGTGAACACCCATGTCGGATACCACTACCACGCCGAGACCGACTGTCTGCAAGATGCGCCCGCAACCACGACAGAGGTCGCGGAGACGGACAAGCAGATCGGGATTGCGATGGACGGGTTTCCGATCATGGCGCACCGTGACGACCTTGTTGACCAGTTGGATGCCTGCAACGGCCTGATGGTCGAGGGCGCAGGCTATCGCTATTTCGCAGGCGCGCCGGGCAGCAACGCCATTCTTGGCTGCCATGTGGCCGAAGTGGGCTGCACGCTGGATGGCGAGGCCGGGATGTGTGACGCGTCCGCGATGGCGCGCCGAGGGCCACCCCCGGGCGGCGCAGGCGCACCACCACCGCCGCCGGCAGACTGAGGCGATCAGCCCTCTACTGGCACCTCTGGGCGTTCGCGCAGGAAGGTGCCGGTTTGCTGGTAGTGGCTGAGCAGGCGCTGTGAGGCCAGATCGACATCCCGCGCCACTGCCGCCTCAAGGATTTCACGATGTTCGCGCGGTACGTCGCGCGTGCCATAATTCTGTGACCGCCCCGCCAGATAGCGGTAGCGCACGTTCAGATCGTACAGCTGACTGCAATAGCGCAACAAAATGGGTGATCCGCAATTCGCCAGCAAGGCAACGTGAAACGTCTTGTGCCGTTCCTCGAAGGTGGCGATGTCGCCGGGATCAACCCGCGCCATGCGGTGATGGGACAGCACCAGCGCCTCTTCCCAGGCGTCGTTTGCGGCTGCAACCGATTCCCGCAAGGCCATGTCCTCTAGCGCGCAGCGCAGTTTGAGGATCTCGGAAAAGTTTTCCTGACTGACCGGGGCGGCGCGAAAGCCGCGCTGGTCCAGCCGCTCGACCAGCTGGTCGGAGACCAACAGGGTCAACGCCTCGCGGACCGGCGACGCGCCGGTCTGCAGGCGTTCCTTCAGATTTTCGATCTTCAGCTTTTCACCCGGCACCAGTTCACCGGTGATGATCATCTGGCGGATCGCCTGATAGGTGTTTTGCGTAGCCGAAACGACAGGCGGTGTCACAGGTGCAGGGCTGTTGGCGTTCATGCGCTTTTCTTACCCTCGGTCTGTGCAAAGGCAAAGCGCCTAGACCTGCTCATGTCTGCGGGCGGGCAGGAATGCCACGTCGCGTGTCACCTTTCGCGTCGCGGGTGGTGACGCCATCGTTCAGGACAAACATGATGATGCAGGTTTCTGTCCCCTTGTTGGACCAGGCGTGATTGGTGCCGCGCTGGATGCAGACATCTCCGGCCTTCAGCAGAACGTCGTCTTCGGGGTCGTCCATCAGCATCCAGATCTCACCCGTCAACACCAGCGCGTAGTCCACGCTGTCGGTAAGGTGCATGAAGGGATGGCGCGCGCCTTCGACGATGTTCGCCGCCGCGCCCATTTCGGCAAAGGCAGTTGCGCCGTCCAGTTTGGCCATGACCTCAGGGTCTTCGGGTTGGAACTCGACACAACGAAAGACGCTGCCATTGGCGGGCGGGTGCAGGGTGAAATCGCCGGTGCAGGTCTCCGTCGCGCCGTCATATTCAGCGGGCGTGCCGTCCGAGATCCAGAAATTGGTCAGGCGCACACCGGGGCGGTTGGGTCGTTCAAGGAACTGTGCGGCGGTGGCATCGCTTTCGATGATGGCGCGGCCGGTGGAATCGTGTCCGGTGACAACGCGGCGGAACTCTTTCATGGGATATCCTTTCGGGTCAGGTGGCGTGCTTGCGCGCGCGGAATTCGGTTAGGGCCCAGAGGCCCGCCATCAGCGCCACGCCGATCGCCGCGCTGAGGAGGTCCTGAAACAACAACAGAACCCCCGCCAGCGCGGCGACGACCCGGCCCAAGAGGGAGAGAGGCCGGTGGAGCACGCCGATCACGGCGATGGCCAGCGCCGTCACCCCCAGCGCGCCGGTCACGACGGCGGCCACATTCTGGCCCAACGTACCCTGCAACAGCAGGCCGGGGCCAAAGCAAAAGGCGAAGGGCAACAGAAAACTGGGCGCGGCATAGGCGGCGGCGGTCCAGCCGGATTTGTTGATATCGGCCCCCGCGATCCCGCCCGCCACATAGGCGGCCAGCGCCACAGGTGGTGTGATCGTCGAGATGCAGCCGAAGTAGAAGACAAAGAAATGGGCGGTCAGCACCGGCACCCCCATCTTGACCAGCGCGGGCGCAACCACGGTGGCAAGGATCAGGTAGGCGGCGGTGGTGGGCAGGCCCATGCCAAGGATGATCGACACGATCATGGTCAGCACCAGCGCGATCAGCAAGCTGCCACCAGATCCGAGGTCAATCAGCACCGCGATCTTGGACCCCAGCCCGGTCAGTCCCAAAACGCCCGCAATGATCCCCGCCGCCGCACAGGCGGCCGAGATGGTGACGACGTTTGACGCGCCTTCTGTCACGGCACCTGCAATACGGGCCAGAAGGTCTCGGTCAATGCGGCGGTTCCAGATCACGGTGGCGGTGATCATTGCCCCCATCGCCCAAAGGGACGCCTTGAACGGTGAATAGCCCATCAACATCAGACCCAGAAGCAATGCAAAGGCGGCGATGAACGGCATCCCGTCCCAAAGAACGCGGGCGGTGCTGCGCCGGTCGGTTGTGGGGGTCGTCACAGGCTTGATCCCGCTGCGGACCGCGCGCAGGTGGACCACGACAAAAGCTGTGCCAAAGAACAGCAGCGCAGGGAGCAGGCCGGTGGCCATGATCTCGGTGTAGGAGACGCCCACGACCTCGGCCATGATAAAGGCCGCAGCGCCCATGACAGGCGGCATGATCTGCCCGCCGGTTGAGGCGACCGCCTCAACCGCCGCCGCCTGATGCGGCTTGTAGCCTTCGCGCTTCATCAGCGGGATGGTCAGCGTGCCGGTCACCGCCACGTTTCCTGCAGCAGAGCCGGACACCATGCCGATCAGCGAGGAAAACAGCACGGCGGATTTGGCCGAAGCCGCGCGCATTCCGCGCGTCAGGCGAAACGAAATCTCGAAAAAGAAGTCCCCGGCCCCGAGGCGCGACAGCAACGACCCGAAGATGGTGAAGGTGATGATATAGGTCGCCGCCACCCCGATGGGGATACCATAGATGCCCTGTGTGTCGGTGGTCAGGAATGTCACAACCCGTTCCAATCCGTACCCGCGTCCGTTCAGGATGCCGGGCAGCCACGGGCTGACAAAGGGATAGAGGAAAAACACCAGCGTGATCATCGCAAGGATCAGGCCGATGCCGCGGCGCGCGGCCTCGAACACCAAAGCGACGATGACGATGCCTGCCCAGTAGTCCTGTTCGATGGTCATGCCGCCGCTGAAGGCGATCGGCTTCCACCGCATCAGCAGCCAGCCGCTGGCGACAAGCGCCGCGCCGATCAGCACCACATCCAGCGCGCGGGCGATCCCAGCCCCTTGGCGGCGGGTTTGCGGGCAAAGAGCAGCGTCAACGCCAGCATCAGATGCGTCAGCCGCATTTCCATCGTCGACATGGCGATCACGCCAGAGACGATCAGCAGATGATAGGCGCCAAAGACAAAGGCCACGACGGCCAGCAGTCTTGCAGGCGTGAGGATCTCGCGCAGGCCGGGCATGGCGCGCTCCTTTTCTGGTGCAAAAGGCAGGAGGGGGCGGGGCCGCGTGAGGGGCCCCGCGCGGCGCGTTACTGCGCGAAATAGGCTGCGGCGCCCTCATGCAGATCAATGGACAGCTTTGCTGCGCGCGCCTTGTCGATCTGGCGTGCGTTGGCGTTTTCGGCGGCAAACTCATCCAGATGATCATAGATCGCAGACACGATGGCCGATGCGACGTCCACGTCCATGCTGGCAGGCACGATCAGCATGTTGGTCACGCCCAGCACGGTGGCCGCGGCGTCCATGCCGTAAACATCGGGCGCGATGTCATAGGTGCTGTAGGCCGGGTTTTCCTCAAGGATCTGCGCCAGCTTGTCCGCCTCCATGGTGATCATGCGCAGCTTGCCAGAGGCGGCGGCCTGCATGACGGCGGCAGCGGGATAGCCCGACAGCGCCAGTGCCGCGTCGACGTTACCATCGGACAACTGGCTGAACCCGTCGCCGTAGCTGAGAAAGCTGGGCGTGATGTCATCCAGCGTCAGGCCATAGACCGGCAGCATGTTGTTGAGAAACCCCATTGTGCCGCCGCCTGCGGGGCCAACGGCGACGCGCTTGCCCTTGAGGTCCGCAAAGCTCTGGATGTCGGAGCCATCGGCTACAACCATGTGCAACACGCTGGGGTGCAGCGGGCCAAGTGCCTTGATGTCCAGCACGTTGCCGTCATAGGCGCCGCGCCCGGCCACCGCATCAGCGGCAAGGTTTGCGTTGGTGATGCCCAGTTCGACCTCTCCCATGGCCACAAGGCGCGGGTTCTGTACAGATCCCTGCGTCACGATGGGAACCATGGTCATGCCGCCCCCGGCATATTTGTTCACTAGGTTCGAGATACTCTGCCCGACCGGAAAGAAGGCCCCGCCAACGCTGGCCGTGCCGATCCGGTATTCTTCGGCGGATGCCGCAAAGGACATGGCCGCAAAGGCTGCGCCCGCCGTGAGTGTCTTGATGAAATGTTGCATGATAGATCCTCCCTGCCAGAACGATAACAGCGACATTTATTGTATACAATAAAAAATATCGATTTTAATCCGGCGCTCAATAGTTCCCGACGCCAGAAGGCGACACCCTCGGACGGGCAGGGGTCTTTGCCGCAACAGGGTCCATACAGCGACAACGTCACCGGCCCACAATCGAAACCGGGGCGGATGCCGGGCGTCGTATAGCGGAATGAGAATGCTGTTTCACTCACGAGTCATTGGAAACGTGGTGCCAAGAGGTACCGTCATTTAACGTCTACTGAATTGTATTAAAACGGATTTTACCTTGGCATTTTTTCGCCTACCCCCAAAAATACCCCCAATTTCGTCGACTAGTGGCGGTAGAGAGCCTCTTGGACCTTCAAAAACGCCGCGCGGATAACGCTCACGTCACCAATCTTGCTTTTGGCTTCGGAGACCCCGCCAAAGCGTGCTGTAAGGTATTCCCCAAGCTTTTCAATGCGAAGCTCTTCGAAACCCCGCTCTTCGTATGCGGATAAGACGCTAACCAACAGTGCCCGCAAGTCTTCGTTTTCTTGAGACTCAACGTCCGACTTGGCCGCTTCGGCACGTTCACGGCGCGTTTTCTGATCCGACTGATAAAGAATATAGGCCAATACGTCGAATAGGTCGCTATTCTCAGCGCTGACCATGCGTCTGATCTCTTCCAACTTCTCCGCATCGTAACCGCGATCCGATAGTTGCTGCACCAAGGCGACCCGTGTCGTTGGATTGCTCCATTTCCTGCGCAACTCGTCCTCGTCATGGATCAGTCCCGACAGATCGCCGAAGAGCTGCACAAGAAACTGCTGCGCCGTCATGGGCCGCCCGTCTGCGCTCCAGTATGTCGTGGTCGCTAGGTATCGAATTTCGCGCACCGTCCCGTCCGAAAGACTGATCCTGATTGTCGCGGTCCGCTCGTCATCTTCGGGCGCATCGTCAGGCTTCGGCGAAGGATCGTCGGTATCGCTTGGCGCTGACGGTGGTCGCGGGGTTGGCGGTTCTGGATCGTCAGGCTCGCCATCCCACTCGGGGTCTTGAAAGTTCAGATGCGCTTTTACGAAATCCCAGATGGTGAAGTAGTCCTTCCCCTCGTAGGTCCGCGTGCCTCGCCCGATGATCTGTTTGAACTCGATCATCGACTTGACTGGGCGCATCAGAACAATGTTGCGAATATTCCACGCATCGACGCCCGTGGAGAGCTTCTGAGAGGTTGTCAGGATCGTGGGGATAGTCTTTTCGTTGTCCTGAAAAGTGCGCAACCATGCCTCGCCGACCGCGCCGTCCTCTGCCGTCACCCTATGGCAATAATCCGGGTGGTTGCTCACCTTTACTTGGTTGATCAGGTCGCGCACCAGCGCCGCGTGATCCTGCGTTGCGCAAAACACCAGCGTCTTTTCCCGCTGATTGATCTGGCTCATGAACTCTTGGACCCGACTCAATTCACGTTCTTCGATGATCACTCGGGTATTGAAGTCGTTTTCGGTGAATTGCTCCCCCTCTTCCACCTCGCCTTCGAGCAACTCGTCGGAGCCGTCCCAGACATATTCGTCAATCGTGCTGGCCATCTGGCGCACCTTGAACGGGGTCAGAAACCCGTCTTCAATCCCGTCGCGCAGGGCGTAGGTGTAGGCTGGCTCGCCGAAATAAGCGTAGGTGTCGGCGTTGTGCTTGCGCTTGGGCGTGGCAGTCAGGCCAAGCTGGGCGGCGGGTTCGAAGTATTCAAGAAGTCGCCTCCACTCGCTTTCGTCCTTGGCCCCGCCCCGGTGGCATTCGTCGATCACAATGAAATCGAAGAAGTTGGGCGGATACTGCGTATAAACTGGCTCGCCTTCGCCCGTCATGAAGGTCTGGAAGATCGTGAAGAACAGGCTGGCGTTCTTCGGCACTCCCTTGTTCTTGCGGATCGTACCGGGGTCGATGCGGGTGACGGCATCATTCGGAAACGCAGAGAAGGCATTGTAGGCCTGATCGGCGAGGATGTTGCGGTCGGCGAGGAACAGGATGCGCGGGAGGCGCGTTGGTGCCCCAGACAGGTTCCACTTGGCCTGAAACAGCTTCCACGCGATTTGGAACGCGATAGAGGTCTTGCCGGTGCCGGTGGCAAGCGTCAGCAGAATGCGCCTGTCGCCTTTGCCCAGCGCCTCCAGCGCCGCCGTGATGGCGTTGTGCTGGTAGTAGCGCAGCTCCCACTTGCCGCCGTCCGTCTCAAAATCCACGGCCCCAAACAGGTCGCGCCATAGGTTCTGACTGGCAAAGGTCCGGTCCCACAATTCATCCGGCGTGGGGAAGGGCAAGGCCATGTCGCCTTCGGCCCCGGTGGACATGTCGATCCCGTACCACTTCAACCCATTCGAGGCATAGGCAAAGCGCGATCCCAGACGCGTGGCGTAATCCTTGGCTTGCCCGACGCCGTTGCGGTGGCTCACACCGGCGCGTTTGGCCTCCAGAACGGCGAGCTTGTGGCCTTTGTGGATCAGGACATAGTCGGCGGACAATCCCTTGCCACGCTTGCCGCCCGACTGGATACGCCCCGGACAGATCATTTCTTCTCGGATGCGTGACCCTTCAACGTTCCCCCAGCCAGCAGCTTGAAGAACTGGAAGGATGCGGTTGGTTCGCGTTTCGGCTTCTGTTTCGGTATCGCTACTCATCTATGAACCCCATCAACGGTCTGAGCTTGACAACGCGTTGGTTATTAAGCGTCATGACGCGATCTTTGACGAAGCCAAGTGGGCTGGCGTAGGCGTCGAAATAGGTCCAGCGGATATCTGCGAACCCCTCAGGCTCGGGCGGGGGATCAGCGCTGGCAGGGTGCCAGCCGTAGACCTGAAAGGCATGATATTGCAAGTACGGGCAAAGTGGCCCCAGCTTGTCCGACAGGCTCCCCAAGCATTCCGGCATCAGGCATAAGTTTGCCAGATGGGTGTAGGCGTCGCGGTCCTTGGGCGCGGCCCAGACATGCGCGATGGTCCAGCCTTTGGGATGATGGGTCTGCGCCATGCCATGCGCCCAGAAAAGCGCCCAGCGCGGTGTGACATTGTCGTCAAGCAACAGACCGGCACTCTCATCAACTTCCAAGCGCTTTCTTTGATCTCGAATGGTTGGAAAGACCGGGCCGGTACACTCTGCGACGACATCGGGGTGCGGAAGGCGGCAATGCCGCGCCGCGACAGCGGCAAGCACCGCGACGTCGTGTTTCAGGTCTGGAGGGCTTTCAAAAGGCATCTATGTCAATTCACCTGAGAAGGCTTTCTGCAAAAGGGATTGGCGGAGGTCGTCGAGGTCTTGGAGTTTGATTTCATAGCCTTTAGTCAGATTGATCGTCTGATCCCTCAAGACTTGAAGTGTTTCAGCCACATGAGCCTGCTCACGCAAATCTGGTGGATACGAAAGTCCAAGAGGGCTTTGTTGCGCAAAGTCGGTAACGTCCGGAGTTCCCCTTTCCCCGGACGCAATTATCCCACAGGCTCTGTGACGGGTATGCCGAGCGCGGTGTAGCCGTTGAGCACGGCGGCGCGGATCTGAAGTTCGGCGACCTGACGATCGAAGTCGCGCGCCATGAGGCTCTGCCCCAGCAGCTTCACGCAATGCATCTTCGTCTCGGCGCGGCTTCGTCGGTGGTATCCGCTCCATTTTCTCCAGATGGCGCGGCCAAGGTATTTCGAAGCGCGCAGCGCCTCGTTCCGAGCGATAGCCCCTGCAGTCGATGGCTTCCACGGCTTGGCATT
>NZ_FZON01000032.1 GCF_900188425.1 Antarctobacter heliothermus | reverse complement strand
AGTCGAGGCCGACCAGGCTCAGTAGGCTTTCAACGAACCCGGTCGTCTGCCGGAGCGCCATGCCGAAAAGGACTTTCATCGTCAGGCATGCCTGGATCGCGGCGTCGCTATAGAGCGGCTGCCGGCCTCGCTTGCCGGTCGGCGGTGGCACCCAGACCATGTCCGGGTCGAACCAGATCGTCAGGGAGCCGCGCTGCTTCAGCGCTTCGTTGTAGGCCGGCCAGTTCTTGGTCTTGTAGCTCGGCGGGATCGGTCTGCTCATGCAGGACAGCTACCACGCTGGATTCACGAGATGAATCCCTCAACCAGCCTTTGCGCAACAAAGCCGGAGCCTTGGCCCGACATGCCTTCGCGCTCGCAAGCGGTTGCGCCGAATGCTGCACTGCGAAGGGTAGGGGCTGGCCGACGCGGGGGCCTTTTCGCGTCAGTGGATCAGAGACCCGCCATTTACGTCGACCTCTGACCCGGTGACATAGGCCGAGAGATCCGAGGCAAGAAACAGGCAGCAGCCCGCCACGTCGCTGGCCACCCCGGCGCGGCCCATGGGGATGCCGGACAGGATCTGCTGCATCATCTCGTCTGTCAGTTTGCCTTCGGTGATGTCGGTGGCGATGAAGCCGGGGCAGACCGCGTTGGCGCGGATGCCGTCGGGGGCCAGTTCGCGCGCCATCGCCTTGGTCAGCCCAAGGATGCCCGCCTTGGCCGCCGAATAATGCGGCCCGCCAAAGATGCCGCCGCCGCGCTGGGCGGAGACGGAGGAGATGTTGACGATGGCCCCGGTCTTGCGGGCGCGCATGTGCGGGATCAGCGCCTGAGACATGTAGAGCGTGCCGCGCAGGTTCACGTCTGTCACCGCGTCGTAGTTTTCCGGTTCGATCTGCATCAGTTTCAGCGGCTGGGTGATGCCGGCGTTGTTGATCAGGATGTCAATCTGACCAAACCCATCGATGGCGGCCTGCGCGGCGGCCTCACACTGGGCTTTGCTGGTGACATCGCAGGGCAGGCCGATGTGGCCCTCACCGGGCAGGTCGGCGGCGGCGGTGCGGGCGGCCTCGGCGTTCAGGTCGAGGATGGCGATACGCGCGCCGTGTTCGGCAAAGAGTTTGGCGGTGGCCTTGCCCAGGCCCCGCGCGCTGGCGGCACCGGTGATGAGGGCGGTCTTGTGGTTCAGGAGCATGGCTGTTGTTCCGTGTTTTGGTCGGTGAGGGGGCATCATGCCAGGGGCATGCTTTCAGCATGACCCCCGTCGCCTGCGGACGACTCCCCCGGGATATTTTTGGACAGAAAAAAGGGCGGGTCAGAGCCAGGATTTGACCCGGGTGGTGATGGAATTGACCGAAAGGCCGTATTGGTCGTGCAGCGTGGGCAGGGCGCCTGCGTCAAGGAATTCATCCGGCAGCGCGATGCTGTGAAAGGTGGGGTGGATGCCTGCGCGCATCAGGTCGGCGGCGACCGCCTCTCCCAGACCGCCGGTGATGGAGTGGTTTTCCAGCGTGACGACAAGGCGGCCGGTTTTGGCGGCCTCGGTGCGGATGGTGTCTGTATCGAGGGGTTTGATCGTCGGCACATGGAGGACGGCGCAGTCGGTGCCGTCTGCCTTGAGGGCGCGGGCGGCGTCCAGCGCGCGCATGGTCATGAAGCCGGTGGAGATGAACAGCACGTCGCTGCCGCCATGGATGACCTGTGCCTTGCCCAGCTGGAAAGTGTAGCCGTAGTCGCCCAAGACGTCGGGCACCTGTCCGCGCAGCAGGCGCATGTAGACCGGGCCGGGATGGTTGGCGATGGCGTGGGTGGCCTGGGTGATCTCTGTGGCGCAGCACGGGTCGACGATGGTCAGGTTGGGCATGCCGCGCAAGATGGCGATATCTTCGGTCGCTTGATGGCTGGGGCCGTAGCCGGTGGTCAGGCCGGGCAGGGCGCAGACGATCTTGACCGGCAGGTTTTCCTCGGCGATGGCCATGCAGATGAAGTCATAGGCGCGGCGCGAGGCGAAAACCGCGTAGGTGGTGGCGAAGGGGGTAAAGCCTTCGCGCGCGAGGCCTGCGGCGGCGGAGATCATCACCTGTTCGGCCATGCCCATCTGGTAAAAGCGGTCGGGGTATTGTTTGGCGAAGACGTGCAGGTCGGTGTATTTCGACAGGTCCGCCGTCAGGCCGACAATGTCCTGCCGGGTTTTCGCCAGTTCGCAGAGCGCATGGCCAAAGGGCGCGGCGACGGTTTGCCGCCCCTCGGCGTCCAGCGAGGCAATCATGGCCGAGGTGGTCAGGCGTGCGCCGCTGTCCGAGGTGGGAAGGGTGCGCGGGGTGGATTTGGGTTTGCGGCGGGAGTGCGCGCCGATGGGGGCGTCTGGCATGGCGGTGCTCCTGTTCAGTCCGGGACGTTGGCGTCGAGATGGGCGAGGGCGCGGGCCCATTCCGACGGGTCCACGCGCACGAAGTGGGTGATCTCGCGGTCCTCAAGAAAGGGCACGCCTTTGCACATCCGGGTGCGGCAGATGATGACGCGGGGGCGGGGATCGGTCAGGGTACGGGCGGTGTCGAAGGCCGCGACCAGCGCGTCCATGTCGTTGCCGTCGACCTCTTGCGCGTGCCAGCCGAAGGCGGCCCATTTCGGGGCCTCGTCGCCTTGGGCCAGTGCCTGTGTTGTCGGCCCGTCGGCCTGCTGGTCGTTGAAATCCACGACGCATATCAGGTTGTCCAATGCGTGCGCGCGGGCGGACATGACCGCCTCCCAGGTCGATCCTTCGCCCAGTTCGCCGTCCGACATCAGATTGTAGACAAAGGCAGGGTTTTTCTTGCGTTTCAGCCCCAGCGCGGCACCGACGGCGATGCCAAGCCCGTGGCCCAGCGAGCCGCCGGTGATCTCCATCCCCGGCGTGTAGGCGGCCATGCCGGACATCGGCATCCGGCTGTCGTCCATGCCGTAGGTGCCCAATTCATCCTCGGGCAGGATGCCGGCCTCGATCATCGCGGAATAGAGCGCGATGGCGTAGTGGCCGATGGACAGGTAAAATCGGTCGCGCCCCTCCCACGCGGGGTCTTCGGGGCGGTAGGTCAGGGCGTGGAAATAGCTGACCGCCAGCACGTCGGCCACGCCAAGCGCCTGCCCGATGTAGCCCTGTCCCTGCACCTCGGCCATGCGCAGGGCCAGTTTGCGGATCGACCATGCGCGGCGCGCAAGGCTCATGTTTGAGCCGTCGTGGAGCATCATGACATCCCCTCACCCGCATCTGATATATTAGTGTTTGAGATCTGTCATACCGCGAACCCGCCCAAGTGCAAGCGCCAAGACAACCTTACGATGTCTTTCGCAGGGTGCGGGGCGTTGTGCCAAAGCTGAGACGAAAGGCGCGGGTCAGGGCCGAGGCGTCCTCATACCCGCAGCGGGTGGCGATCTCATTCACCGACAGGGTGGTCTGTTCAACCAGCCGATGGGCCGCGTTCAGGCGGAGCGCACGGTAGGTAGCGCCCGGTCCGCCGCCGAGGACGTCACGAAAGCGGCGCTCCAGCGCGCGGAGCGTGACGTTCAGACGCCGCGCCACGGCGGCGACCGGCAATGGGGCCTCGATATTGCGGCGCATGATGGCGACCGCCGCATTGACCAGTTGATCGTCGCTGAGGCGTGGCGGCAGGTCGGACTGGGCGGGGTGTTCGCCGTGCATGAAAAGCGCCGCCACCTCTAGCCGCAGCATCGGGCCGTGGTGCTGTCCCACCAGGTCCAGCATCAGTTCAAAGGCGGTGGTTCCGCCGCCGCAACTCAGGATGTCGCCGTCGTTGACGGTCCGTTCAGAGTGCGCCCCAACCTCTGGAAAGGTTTCGGCAAAACGGTCCAGTTCATCCCAGTGCAGGGTGGCATGTCGCCCGTCCAGCAGACCCGCCGCCGCAAGCAGCCAACTGCCCATGTCCAGACCGGCCAGCGTGCCAAACCGCCGCCGGGCGGCGCGCAGCGCCCGCAGGGTGTCCGGTGTGGCCTGCGCCTGGTAGTCGTAGCTGGGCAAGAGCAGCAGATAGTCGCCGCCCGGATGGCGGGCCAGCGTTTCCTCTGGCGTCACCGGCAGCCCGGAGGACGAGGTCAGCGTGTCTTGTGTCAGGCCGATGTACTGCCAGCGATACAGCGGCCGCCGCGCCAGCGTATTGGCGGCGCGCAGCGGTTCGACCGCATTGGCCAGACAGAGATTGGAGAAATTGGGAAACAGCAGAACCGCGACGGTGCGTGTCGCGTCCTGCCGGGTTTGCGCTGTGTTCTGCATACTCATTTGTGCCGATCTACAGTCTAGTGACCTCGACTGGCAAGGGAGAGCGCGATGCAGTTCGGGTTGAGCGATGAGCAGGAGATGATCGTCTCCACCGTGCGGAGTTTTGTCGAGAAAGAGATCTATCCGTATGAGGCGGAGGTCGAGCGCACCGGCGCGGTGCCCGAGGGGCTGGGCGACGAGATCAAGCGCAAGGTGATCGACCTGGGATTTTACGCCTGCAACTTCCCCGAAGAGGTCGGTGGCGCGGGGCTAAGCCACCTTGATTTCACGTTGGTCGAGCGGGAATTGGGGCGCGGGTCGATGGCGCTGACGCATTTCTTTGGCCGCCCGCAGAACATCCTGATGGCCTGCGAGGGTGAACAGAAGGAACGCTATCTGCTGCCTGCGGTGCGCGGTGAGCGGATGGATGCACTGGCGATGACCGAACCCGATGCCGGGTCAGACGTGCGCGCCATGAAATGCAGTGCCGTGCGGGAGGGGGGCGATTGGGTGGTCAATGGCTCCAAACATTTCATTTCCGGCGCGGACCATGCGGATTTCTTTATCGTCTTCATCGCCACGGGGGTGGATGAGACGCCGAAAGGACCGAAAAAGCGGATCACCTGTTTTCTGGTGGACCGTGGGCATCCGGGGTTTGCGGTGCGCGATGGATACCGGTCCGTCAGCCATCGCGGCTACAACAACTGCATCCTTGAATTCAGCGATTGCCGCCTGCCGGATGCGCAGGTTCTGGGCGCGGTTGATGGCGGGTTCGAGGTGATGAACGAATGGCTCTATGCCACGCGTCTGACCGTTGCGGCGTTCAGTGTGGGCCGGGCGCGGCGGTGTTTTGACATGGCGGTGGAGTACGCCGCGCAGCGCAAGCAGTTCGGGCAGGCGATTGCCAAGTTTCAGGGCGTGTCGTTTCAGGTTGCCGATATGGTGACGGAGATCGACGCCGCCGATTGGCTGACGCTGGCGGGGGCCTGGCGACTGGATCAGGGGCTGGCTGCAAACCGCGAGATTGCCTCGGCCAAGTTGTACGCGACAGAGATGCTGGCGCGGGTGACGGACACCACGTTGCAGATCTTTGGCGGCATGGGCCTGATGGACGATTTCCCGATCGAGCGGTTCTGGCGCGACGCGCGGGTGGAACGCATCTGGGACGGCACGTCAGAGATCCAGCGCCACATCATCGGTCGGGAGTTGTTCCGGCCACTGGGCGCGTGATGCGCGATCTGTCGCGCCTGTTGCACCCGCGTTCCATCGCCGTGATCGGTGGCGGGGCGTGGTGCGAAAACGTGATCCGCGAGGGTCGCAAGATGGGCTTTGACGGACCGGTCTGGCCGGTGCATCCGCGGCGAGACGAGGTTGGGGGTTTGCCTGCTTTCGCGCGGATCGAGGATCTGCCGGAAGCGCCCGATGCGGTGTTTATCGGCATCAACCGTGAGGCCACGGTCGCGGCGGTGCGGGTGTTGTCGGCACGCGGCGCTGGGGGGGCGATCTGCTTTGCCTCCGGCTTTGCCGAAGCGCGGGCGGAACTGGCCGATGGCGCGGATTTGCAGGCGGCGCTGTCTGCGGCGGCAGGCGACATGCCGGTGCTGGGGCCGAATTGTTACGGCTTTCTCAACGCGCTGGACCGGGTGGCGTTGTGGCCGGACCAGCACGGGATGGTGCCGGTCGAGCGCGGCGTGGCGATCCTGTCGCAAAGCTCTAACGTGGCGTTGAACCTGACCATGCAACGGCGGGGCCTGCCGATCGGGTTTCTGGGCACTGTTGGCAATCAGGCGCAGGTGGATCTGAGCGCGCTGGGCATGGCGTTGCTGGAGGACGACCGGATCACCGCGCTGGGCCTGTATATCGAGGGCATCAAGGATGTCCGCGGCTTTGAGGCGCTGGCGGCGCGGGCGCGGAATTTGGGCAAGCGGATTGTGGCGTTGAAGCTGGGTGCGTCAGAGCAGGCGGGGGCGGCGGCGGTGTCGCATACGGCGTCGCTGACCGGCAACGACGCGGGCGCGCGGGCGTTTTTACGGCGGATCGGGGTGGCGCAGGTCACGTCGCTGTCGGCGCTGCTGGAGGTGTTGAAGATCCTGCATGTGGCCGGGCCATTGCGGTCGAACCGGGTGGTGTCGGCCTCCTGTTCGGGCGGCGAGGCCAGCCTGATGGCGGACACCGGGCTGGGCTACGACGTCGAGTTCCCACCGTTGGGCGCAGCGCAGCGTGAGGGATTGCGCGCGGCATTGGGGGCGAAGGTGGCGCTGGCCAACCCGTTGGATTACCATACCTATATCTGGGGCGATGTGGCGGCGATGCGGGCCTGTTTCGGTGCGATGATCGAGGGGGCGGATCTGGGCCTTGGGGTTGTGGTGTTGGATTTTCCGCGCGGCGACCGATGTTCCGTGGCGGATTGGGATTTGGTGATCGAGGCTTTGGCTGGGCTGGGCAGCAGCGTGCCGATGGCGATCCTGTCGAGCCTGGTCGAGACCCTGCCAGAGGCGGTGGCAGAGAGGTTGGTGGCCCTGGGGATTGTGCCGCTGTGTGATGTGCCCTCGGCCCTGGAGGCAGTGGCGGCGGCGGCGTTTCTGGGGCGGGACGTGGCGGCGTGGCCGGTGCTGTTGGAGAGCGGGGAGGGGGCGCTGCCCCCGTCGCCTGCGGCGCCTCCCCCGGGATATTTTCGGCCAGAAGAAGCGCATGGTGGCGTGTTGAGCGAAGGTGCCGCGAAGCAGGCTTTGGCGCGGGCGGGCGTGAGGGTGCCGGGGCTGGAGCAGGTCGCGACGCCTGCGGCGGCGGGGCAGGCGGCGGCGCGGATCGGTTTTCCGGTTGTGGTGAAGGGCGAGGGGTTTGCCCACAAGAGCGAGGCTGGGGCGGTCCGGTTGAACCTGATGTCCGTGGCGGAAGTCGAGGAGGCGGCCGGGGGTATGGGGGCGTCTGGCTATCTGGTTGAAGAGATGGTCGCCGGGGCGGTTGTTGAGCTGCTGGTCGGCGTGGTGCGTGATCCGGCGCACGGGTTTGTTTTGACGCTGGGCGCGGGCGGGGTTTGGACCGAGATTTTGGGCGATACACAGTCGCTGTTGCTGCCGGTGACGGAGGGGGATGTGCGCGGCGCGCTGGGCCGGTTGCGGATTGCGCCGCTGCTGGCGGGATATCGTGGCGCGGCGGGGGCGGACATGGCGGCCATTGCCGGGGCGGTTCTGGCGGTGCAGGCTTTGGTCGCGGGCCATGCCGAGAGGATCGAAGAGGTTGAGATCAACCCGTTGCTATGCATGCCTGACCGGGCGGTGGCGGCGGATGCGCTGATCCGTTTGCGCGATACTGACATAGAGGGAGGCGAAGATGCCGCTTGAGATAAACAAAGAGGTCTGTATCACCTGCGCGGTGACCGGATCGGGCGGCACGCAGGACCGCAGCCCGCATGTGCCACGCTCGCCGCAGCAAATCGCCGAGAGCGCGATTGACGCCGCCAAGGCGGGCGCGGCGGTGGTGCATTGCCATGTGCGCGATCCCGAAAGCGGCGCGCCCTCGCGCGATCTGGCCTATTACCGTGAGGTGACGGAGCGCATCCGCGACGCCGAGGTAGACGTGGTGCTGAACCTGACCGCTGGAATGGGCGGGGACATCACCTTTGGGTCGACCGATGCGCCTTTGCCGGTGAACGCGGCAGGCACCGACATGATCGGTGCGGCAGAGCGTGTGGCGCATATTGCCGAGTGCCTGCCCGAGATCTGCACGCTGGACTGCGGCACGATGAACTTTGCCGAGGCCGATTACGTCATGACCAACACGCCGGGGATGTTGCGCGACATGGGCGCGCGGATGACCGCGCTGGGGGTCAAGCCCGAGATCGAGGCCTTTGACACCGGGCATCTGTGGTTTGCCAAACAACTGGTGAAGGAGGGTGTTCTGGACGGTCCGGCGCTGGTGCAGCTGTGCATGGGCGTGCCTTGGGGCGCGCCGGATGATCTGAATACGCTGATGGCCATGGTTAACAACGTGCCCGATGACTGGACGTTCAGCGCCTTTGCGCTGGGCCGGAACCAGATGGCCTATGTGGCGGCAAGCGTTTTGGCGGGCGGCAATGTGCGGGTCGGGCTGGAGGACAACCTGTGGCTGGACAAGGGCGTGCTGGCGACGAATGCGCAACTGGTCGAGCGGGCCGTGGGCATCATCGAAAACATGGGGGCGAAGGTGATTGGTCCCTCAGCGGTGAGAGAAAAACTGGGCCTGACCAAGCGCGCGCCGAAATAGCTCTTGTCCCCTGTCAGCGCGGGCGCAAGGGTTGCTGGACGCGCATGGGGGGAGGGGACGTTATGGCCCGGATCGGGATTGGCATTGTCGGCGGCGGCTATATGGGCAAGGCGCATTCCGCAGCTTTTGCCGCCGTAGGCACGGTGTTCGAGACGCGTTTGAAGCCCCGGTTGGTGGCCATCGCGGGGGCGTCGCCTGAGAGCGGCGCGCGCTATGCCGAGGCTTACGGCTTTGAGCGCGGCGCGCGGGATTGGCGGGCGCTGGTCGATGATCCCGAGGTGGAGGCGGTTGTGATCGCCTCACCGCAGTCCACCCATCTGGAGATTGCGAAGGCGGCGTTTGCGGCGGGCAAGTCGGTGCTTTGCGAAAAGCCCATGGGGCTGGATCTGGCCGAGGCGCGGGCCATGCTGGCGGCGGCGGAGCAAGCCGGTGTAGTGCATTCGGTGGCGTATAATTACAGCCGGACACCTGCGACGCAGTTCGCGCGGCAGTTGATTTCCCGGGGGGAATTGGGCCGGGTCCATCATCTGCGCATTGAGCATACAGAGGATTTTCACCTGACCTCGATCCTGCCGCCGTGGCGGTCGCAGGGGGACGCCAACGGCTGTCTGGGGGATCTGGCACCGCATCCGATCAATGCCGCCCTGGCGCTGGGCGGGCCGATCGCGCAGGTCTTTGCGGTGATGGAGACGGTGTTCCCGCAGCGCAATGGCGTGACGGTGACCAATGACGATCAGGTTCTGATGACGCTGCGCTTTGCCAGTGGGGCCAGCGGGCAGCTGTTTGCCAGCCGCGTGGCGACGGGCAAGAAGATGGGCTATGCCTATGAGGTGACAGGGGAAAAGGGCGCTGTGCGATTTGATCAAGAGGATCAGAACGCGCTGTGGGTTTGCGATGGCGACGCCCCGGCAGAGCGGGCGGGATTCACCAAGGTGCTGACCGGCCCGGCGCATCCGGATTACAAACCGTTTTGCCTCGGACCCGGTCATGGCACCGGCTATCAGGACCAGATCATCATCGAGACAAAGGATTTTCTGGCCGCCATCGACAGCGGCGCGCCGGTCTGGCCGACGTTTGCGGACGGGGTCGAGGTGCACCGGGTCATTGCGGCGGCGCGGGCCTCTGCTGTGTCGGGCGGATGGGCGCAGGTCGCCGAATTTTGAAAAACGACAGGTCATGCGGGGGGCATGGCGGGAGGAGAGAGCATGGCGAAACTGATGTGGGGCATGATCGGTGGCGGTGAGGGCAGTCAGATCGGCCCGGCGCACCGGCTGGGATCGGGGCTGGACGGGGCGTTTGATTTTGTCGCCGGTGCGCTGGATCATCGGGCAGAGGCGGGGCGGGCCTATGGTCAGCGGTTGGGGCTGGCGTCTGATCGCGCCTATGGCGACTGGCGCGAGATGCTGGCGGGCGAGCAGGGGCGCGACGACCGGATTGATCTGGTGACGGTGGCGACGCCGAATGCCACCCATTTCGAGATCACCAAGGCCTATCTGAAGGCAGGCTTTCATGTGCTGTGCGAAAAGCCCATGACCATGACGGTTGAAGAGGGCGAAGAGATTGTCGGCCTTGCGCGGGAAACCGGGCGGATCTGCGCGGTGAACTATGGCTACACCGGCTATGCGTTGGTGCGGCACATGCGGGCGATGGTGGCGCGCGGAGATCTGGGCCGGGTGCGCATGGTGGTCGCTGAGTTCGCCCATGGCCATCACGCCGATGCGGCGGATGCGGACAACCCGCGCGTGCGCTGGCGCTATGATCCGGCTCAGGCGGGCGTGTCGGCGCAGTTTGCCGATTGCGGCATTCATGCGCTGCACATGGCGAGCTTTGTCATCGGGCAAGAGCTGGACCGGCTGTCGGCGGATACGGTGTCTTGTATCGAGAGCCGCGTGCTGGAGGATGACGCGCAGGTCAACCTGCGGTTTGACGGCGGGGCTGCGGGGCGTTTGTGGACCTCGTCCATTGCCTTGGGGCGGCAGCACGGGCTGACCCTGCAGGTGTTTGGCGAAAAGGGCGGGCTGCGCTGGGCGCAGGAGCAGCCGAACCAGCTGTACTGGATGCCGCTGGGCGGTCGGCTGGAGGTGATGGAACGGGGCGGGCCGGGGCTGTCGCCCGAGGCGGACCGCGCCAGCCGGGTGACGATGGGCCATGCGGAGGGGATGCCGCTGGCCTTTGCCAATATCTACGCCGATCTGGCAGAGGCGATCCGCGCCCGCAAGGAGGGCCGCGATATGGGCCCGGCGGCGGATCTGTACCCGCGCGCCGAGGACGGATTGCGGTCTATGGCGGCGGTCTTTGCCGTGGCGCAAAGCGGCAAGGATCAGGGCGTCTGGATGGATGCCCGTCCGCCGATGTTCCGGTAAGGGAGAGGGGAGGCCCCGGGTCAGGCCCGGGGCGGGGGGCATACGGCGCGGTGTGCGCTCAGGCCACCTGTTCCAGGCTGACGTCGGGTGTGACACCCAGCGCGAAACAGACGTCGCGGGTCAGCTCCGGGCGGTTGAGCGTGTAGAAATGCAGCTTGTCCACGCCGCCCTCGATCAGGTTGGTGCAGAGTTCAGAGCAGATGGCCGTGGCCAGCAGATCCTCACGCCCGTCGCGCTGGGCCTTGTCGAACGCGTCCGACACCCATGCGGGAATATGCGTGCCGCAGCTTTCGGCAAAGCGGCGCGCGCCGTTCCAGTTTTCGATCGGCAGTATGCCCGGCACCAGTTTCGTGGTGTCGATGCCCGCCTTGGCGCAGTCGTCGCGGAAGCGGAAAAACGTGTCCGCCTCGAAAAAGAACTGGGTCAGGGCCTCCGTCGCGCCGGCGTCCAGCTTGCGCTTGAGCCACTCGATGCTGGCCTGCTGGCTGGCGGCCTCCGGGTGACGGTCGGGGTAGGCGCCGACGCGCTGGGTGAACTTGCCGGTTTCGGCCAGCGCCTCGATCAGCTCGATGGAATTGGCAAAACCGTCGGGATGCGCCTCAAACCCGTTGGAGCCTTTGGGCGGGTCGCCGCGCAGCGATACGATGTCGGTCACACCGGCCTCGGCAAAGCCTTCGGCGATGGCAAGGGTTTCGGCGCGGGTGGCGTTCACGCAGGTCAGGTGCGCCGCCGTGCGCAGGCCGGAATGTTTGTGCAGGGTCGCAACCACATCGCGGGTCAAGTCACGGGTTGTGCCGCCCGCGCCGTAGGTGACAGAGACAAAGCGCGGCGCCAGCGGCGACAGAACCTGCACCGCGTCCCAGAGGCGAAAGGTGGCTTCGATGTTTTTGGGCGGGAAGAATTCGAATGAGATCTCTGGGCGCTGCATGTTGGACAAGTCCTGTGTTGAGTTGCCACCCTTGTCGCACATGCGGCATTGTGAGACAAACTCATAAATCTCAAGATCAACATGAGGCGGACACGGGTTTCCCATGCATATCGAATTCCGGCACCTCCGGACCATCAAGGCGATTCATGACGCGGGTGGGGTCGCGCGCGCGGCGGAGCAGCTGAACATCACCCAATCCGCGCTGAGCCATCAGATCAAGGGGCTGGAGGATCAGGCAGGGGTCGAGCTGTTTGTGCGGCGCTCAAAACCGATGAAGCTGTCGGCGGCCGGGATGCGCCTTCTGCGGCTGGCCGAACAGGTCCTCCCGCAGGTCGAGGCCTTGCAGGATGAGTTCGAGGGGCTGCGGTCGGGCAAGGCCGGGCGGCTGCACATCGCCATCGAATGCCACGCCTGTTTCGAATGGCTGTTCCCGGTGCTGGAAGGGTTCCGCAAGAAATTTGGCGATGTGGATGTGGACATTCGCCCCGGTCTTGCCTTTGACGCGCTGCCCGCGTTGATGAAGGAAGAGGTGGATGTGGTGATCTCCTCGGACCCCGAGAACCTGGCCGGCGTGACCTTTGTACCGCTGTTCGACTACAGCCCGGTCTTTGTGGCCTCGGCCACGCACCCGCTGGCGGACAAGCCGTTTATCGAGGCAGAGGATTTTCGCGGTCAGACCCTGATCACCTATCCGGTGGAACGCTCGCGGCTGGATATCTTCAGCCAGCTTTTGACGCCCGCCAAGGTGGAACCGGCGGCGATCCGACAGGTCGAACTGACGGCGGTGATCCTGTTGCTGGTGGCGTCGAACCGGGGGGTGTCGGTGCTGCCCGATTGGGTGGTGCGCGAGGTCAAATACAGCTCAGACTATGTAACGCGCCCGCTTACGGAACAGGGGCTGACGCGGCGGCTGTATGCGGCGGTGCGGACCGAGGATCTGGAAAAACCTTATATGAAGTTGCTGGTTCAGCTTGCGGGTGACGAGGCGCGACGTTTGCAGAACGCGTGATCAACAGCTTTCCCCGGCCTGCGCGCGGGCGAGATCCCAACGGTTGGCATAGGTGATTCCGTGCACCGGCCTGTGCGGTGCGCTCATAACCTCGGCGGCTTTCTGGGCAAAACAGGCGCAATTGACGCCGGTCATGCTGGCCCGGCAAAACGCCTCCGGGTCCGCCGGGGCCGAGGCGGCACCGTAAGGCGGCGGACCGCTGCGCGGCAAACCACCCTCTGTCAGTGGCGGCAACGTGCTGACCCCCGCAACCAACAAGGCGACGGTCGCCAGAATCGCGGCATAGGTGATCCACTTGAGCGGCATGTCTGCCTCCGGCAAAGGCCAACACCATATGTCGGCCTGCCGTCAGGGTACAGCAACCACCCCCGGCGACGAAGCGCCGAGCCCTTTGAATTATCGGCAAATGCCGTGGACACAGAGACGCGGGTTCTGGTTCGACATCGCGCACCCGCGCCGCACGCGGCCCGTCGGTCAGAGCAGTTGCAAATCCGCCGCCATCGAGCGCCCGTCGCGGCCTTCGCGCAGCTCAAAGCTGATCTTCTGGTTGTCCGCGAGCCCGGTCAAGCCAGACCTTTCCACCGCCGAAATATGGACAAAGACGTCTTGTCCGCCGTCGTCCGGTGCGATGAACCCAAATCCCTTTGTGGTGTTGAACCACTTCACGGTGCCCGTTGGCATGATTCCCGTGCTCCTGTTCCTGTTCTTCCGGACATCCCGACACGCCGGTCAGGACGATCACATCCGGCGTTGAGGGCAACGACAACCGCACGCGAACAGCGCGCGCCCCCGCCCTCTGGTCGCCGAAAGTCACACGCCCCAGATTATCGTGTATGAGCGAAATACAAGAGTCCCGCCCTCGCATTTCGTCGAAAGGTGGCCTATCTCACCGCAAATTGAGAGCAACTGCCAAAGGAATACGCATGATCATCTACGGGCTGAAGACTTGCGATACTTGCAGAAAGGCGCGCAAAGCCTTGCCGGGAGCGGCTTTTGTGGATGTCCGTGACGACGGGCTACCCGGCGACGTTCTGGACGACGCGCTGGCGCAGTTCGGCGAAAAATTGCTCAACACACGGTCGACGACCTGGCGCGGACTGGATGACGCGGCCCGCGCGCTGCCACCAGCAGACCTGATCAGACGACATCCGACCGTCATGAAGCGGCCCTTGGTCGTGGACGGCGCGCGGATGGTGCTGGGTTGGGACAAAGCTGCACAGGCGGCGCTGGGCGTGACAGGGCAGGAGACAGGGACATGAGAAACGCAGCCTTGACGCTGGGGATCATCGCCGGGGTGATCGGCATGATCGTGGGTTTTTTCGGCTTCGGCTATACCGAGCTGGTCAAGAACGTCGGCGAAGTCGAAGAAATGTTCGGCATGTTCGATGATCCCGCGACGGTGCGCACGGTGTCCATCCTGGCGCCTCTTTTGGCCATCGCGGGCGGAGCCATGGCCAAGGCGCGTGCGTTGTGGGGTGGCCTGCTGCTGCTGGCCTCGGCGGCGGCGATGTTCCACGCCTTCGGGTTCAACGTGTTTACCATGTTCCCCATCGCCTTTGCCGGTCTGGCCGGGGTGCTGGCGCTCGCCGCGGGCAAACCAGACGAACCCAAGGCGCATTTCTGAGATGTTACCACAGGCAGGGACGGGGGCGCCGCTGGTTGCCTTCGGCAACATCGCCCCGCCCGCCGTCCCACCAGAGTGCTCAGACCTTGACGCCGCGCGGCGCTATGTTCAGGCCCAGCAGCCGGTCGATGGACAGCACACCAGCACCCTTGATCACCAACACCACAAACCCGAAGATCCAAAGCGTCCGCTCGTCGATCAGCTCATACCGCGTGTCGAACAGCATACCCGGTTCGCCGCCATGTCCAGTCACATCGACAAAGGTCTGCACCACGACAAAGCCGATCATGCCCAAGGCTGCCAACCGGGTGAACAGTCCGATCACGATCAGCAGCGGCAGCACCCATTCCGCATAGGTTCCGGCATAGGCGACGATGTCATACAGGACACCCATCTTGGCCGGATTATACCCCGCCGCCTCAAAGGCCTTGGGGAACATCTGCGCATAGGTCCCCGGTTCCAGCGTGAAGAAGTCAAAGATGCCTTCCTCACCCTTGCGGTCCCAGACCTTGGTGCCCGCCGAGTTCCAATAGTACCGCAACAAGGTCGCGGCAAAGACGAGCCGAGCCAGCAGCGGGATCAATGACCCCCCCAGCCGCTCGACAGGGGCAAAGATCGCGTGGTGCAGGGAAAGAAGGCGGTCCATGGCAAGCATCCTCAGGCGGTCTGGAGGTCGGAAATCGCGCCCTGCTGCAACAGCAGCGTCAGGGTCGCGGGCAGGTCGAAATCGGCACCGGCAGCCGTGAGCGCTGCCCCAAAGGTCAGCCCGCGCCTGAGCGCGTCGATGAATGCCGCGCCACCTTGCGGCAACAGATGCGGCGCGGGATCAAACTCCGGTCGGGTGATCAGCACATCCTCGGCGCGCGCCTGCGGCTTGGGCTGATCCGGCAGCATGGTATAGCGATAGACAGACAGAACCGGCCAAGGCGAACGCACGACCTGCACGGAGGGCGCAAGGATCAGACGCGCGGCCCTCAGCGTGCTGTCCTCAAGTGCCGCCAACCGCCCGGCGTCAAAAGGCACTGCATCTGCAGCGTGATAGCTGCGCCGCATGGCCAGTTCCAACCGCGCCACATCGCCCAGATAGCCGATGCCACGCAGGGCGTCGATCTGCTCCAGAAAGGCCGCAAAGCTCGCGCCGTACTGCATCATCAAGGGCGTTTCAGGCGGATCGCGGCGCAGATACAGACCCGCCGCCCGCGCGAAATTCTCCGGCCCGATCAGCTTGGCGACCGCAGGAAAGCCGGTCTCCAACGCCTCGCGCAGCGCCACCGCCACGTTGTTGCGATAGACATCATAGCGTCGCCCGGCGGGACGGCCGGCGCCATCGGTCACCCCTTCGGGGATGGCTCCATCGGCACGCAGCAATCCCACACGAAACGCGGCCTCAGTGGTGCTGGCCTCAGGCATGCGCGCCGCCTCCGGGTTTCTTCTGGCCAAAAATATCCCGGGGGAGTCGACCGGAGGGAGACGGGGGCAGCGCCCCCTGCGACAGCGCCGCTTGCGCCCGCTGCGCCTCTGCGGCCAACACCGGCCAGTCTGGCACGTCATTGTCCCATTCGATCAGCAACGGACGCGGTCCGGACTGCTTCAACACCTGATCCAGCAGCGCCCAGACCGGCTCGGCCACTTCGCGCCCGTGGCTGTCGATCAGCAAGGGCGCGCCGAAATCGTCCTCATCCTCATCGTGCCCGGCCAGATGGATCTCTCCTACCGCGTCCATCGGGAAGGCGGTGATATAGTCTTGCGGGCTGTACCCAAGGTTCACCGAGGAGACGAAGACATTGTTGACATCCAGCAACAGGCCACAGCCAGTGCGGCGGGTCACCTCGCGCAGGAAATCGGTCTCTGACATCGTGCTTTCGGCAAAGGCCAGATAGCTGGACGGGTTTTCCAGCAGCATGGGTCGCCCAAGCGCCTCCTGGACCTCATCAATGTGATCGCAGATGCGCTCCAGCGTGGTGAGCGTATAGGGCAGCGGCAGCAGGTCGTTCAGGAAATGGCTGTCATGGGTCGACCAGGCGAGGTGTTCGGAAAAGCTGGCCGGGTTCAGCCAGCCGACAAGATGCGTCAGCCGCGCCAGATGATCAGGGTCCAACCGTTCAGGGCCGCCGATGGACAGTCCGACACCGTGAACAGAGATCGGAAAACGCTCGGCCAGAGCCCGCAGTTGTGCCAGCGGCCTGCCGCCATCGCCCATGTAGTTCTCGGCGTGGACCTCTAGCCAGCCCACCGGCGCGGGATCGTTCAGGATGGCCGAATAATGCTGCGGTTTGTAGCCGACGCCGGGCAAGGGGGGGAGGGGGCTGGGTGTGTCGAACATGGGACTTCCGGCTTGGGGCGGTGGTGGGATGGGCACGCATGCCCATCCGGCTTGTCAGACCTTGACGATCAGCTGTCGGACATCATGGACGGGTCGTAATACTTGGCCTGAACATCTTCGGCCAGGCCTTCGGGCAGGTCGCGCTTGATGCCTTCAAAGCCCTTGTCCTTGAGAGCGGCCGCTGTCATGCCCATGCGGCCATCCGGCAGGTCGATCTCTGCGCAGGTGCCTGCATCGACCAGGGTCCAGGCGTTGCCCTGATAGTCGACATTCGAGGTGCCGGCGCAGGTGGTGCCGGGTCCTGCGGCGCAGTCGTTTTCACCGGCAAGGCTGACGCCGTAGCATTTTTCCTGATCCATGGCCTGTACGCCCGAGGCGGACACGGCAGCGGCGACGATGCCAACGAGGGCGGCTGTTTTGAGAGTGGTGGACATGTAGAATTTCCTCCGGGTTTCTGAGTTTGAAACTTGGCCGAGGGCGATTTGCCCTGCGGTGACACCACAGTGCGCCGAGACACGGCCCCAAACCATTCACGGGCCTGTGCATCACGCGGCCGTCAGGCGGCGTGTCGCGGGCGTGAACCTTCCAGCGGGGTAGGGTGCGATTTCAGCGGGGGAATAGGTGATGGTGTAACGAATGTTGCGATTCAAATCATGCTGCGGGGCAGAATGTTACAGATATCCCGTTCGGTCCGGGAGTCCGGACACGGTATATCACGCAAACTGTCAGCCGTGTAACGCAGCAGCCCGTCGTTTCCGTCGCAGGTTTTGCAAAGAAAATCGGGCCGCCCGATGTGGGCGGCCCGCAAAATCGCGTTTGATCTTTGGGATCAGTCGCGCAGGTCCGGGGCAGTTGCGTCCGCGGTCAAGTGCGCCACGATGTCGTCCAGCGCGGCCACCTGCGTCTGCTTTTCGCCAAGGCGGCGGACGGTCACAGTGCGCTCTTCAACCTCGCGGTGTCCGACGGCCAGGATCACCGGCACCTTGCCGACCGAATGTTCGCGCACCTTGTAGTTGATCTTTTCGTTGCGGATGTCGGCCTCTGCGCGGACACCGGCGGCGGTCAATTGGGCCACCACCTCTGCCACATAGTCATCCGCCTCGGACGTGATCGAGGCGACAACCACCTGGCGCGGGGCCAGCCAGAACGGCAGCTTGCCGGCGTGTTCCTCGATCAGGATGCCGATGAAGCGTTCAAAAGATCCCAGCGTCGCGCGGTGCAACATAAAGGGCCGCGTCTTGTCGCCGCTTTGCGCGATGTAGGACGCGCCCAGCCGTTCCGGCAGGTTGGGATCGACCTGAAAGGTGCCGCACTGCCAGATCCGCCCGATGGCGTCGGTCAGGTAGAAGTCCAGCTTGGGGCCATAAAAGGCGCCATCGCCCGGTTCCAGCACATAGTCGCGGCCCACGGCCTTGATCGCGTTTTCCAACGCGTTTTCGACATAGTCCCAGCTTTCCTCGGTGCCGACGCGCTTTTCTGGGCGGGTGGCAAAGCGGATCTCGAACTCGGGGAAGCCAAGCTCGCGGTAGATGTCGGCCAGAAAGTCGATGAAGCGGGCGCATTCCTCCTGGATCTGGTCCTCGGTGCAGAAGATATGCGCATCGTCCTGCGTGAACCCACGCACGCGCATGATACCATGCAGCGCGCCCGAGGGTTCAAACCGAGCGCAAGAGCCGAATTCGGCCAGCCGCAGGGGCAGGTCGCGGTAGGATTTCAGACCCTGATTGAACACCTGAACGTGGCAGGGGCAGTTCATCGGCTTTAGCGCGTTGATCCGGGTCTGGTCGCGGTTCTTGGCGCTGGCGTCGTCGTTTTCGCCATCCCGGCTCTCGTCGACTTCGACGAGGAACATGTGGTGCTGGTACTTGTCCCAGTGGCCTGACGCCTCCCACAGTTTGCGGTCCACGACCTGCGGGGTGTTGATCTCTTGATACCCGCCAGCGCGCTGCTTGCGGCGCATGTAGTCCTGCAGCTGGGTGTAGATGGTCCAGCCGTTGGGATGCCAGAACACCTGACCGGGGGCCTCTTCCTGCATGTGGAACAGGTCCATTTCGCGGCCCAGCTTGCGGTGGTCGCGTTTGGCCGCCTCTTCGAGCATGTGCAGATGCTTTTTGAGGTCTTCCTTGTTCTTGAAGGCGACGCCGTAGATGCGTTGCAGCATCTGGCGTTTGCTGTCGCCGCGCCAATAGGCGCCCGCCACGCTCATCAGTTTGAACGCATCCCCCGGCACCTGGCCGGTGTGTTGCAGGTGCGGCCCACGGCACAGATCCTGCCAGTGGCCGTGCCAATACATGCGCAGCGGCTCATCGCCGGGGATCGATTCGATCAGCTCGACCTTGTAGGGTTCGTTGTTGGCCTCGTAAAAGGCCACCGCGCGGGCACGGTCCCAGATTTCGGTGGTGACCGGATCGCGGCGGTTGATGATCTCTTTCATCTTCTTTTCGATCGCGCCGAGGTCTTCGGGCGTGAACGGCTCAGCCCGGTCAAAGTCGTAGTACCAGCCGTTGTCGATCACCGGGCCGATGGTCACTTTGACGCCGGGCCAAAGTTCCTGCACCGCGCGCGCCATGATGTGCGCAAGGTCGTGCCGGATCAGTTCCAGCGCCGGCGCGTCATCGGCCAAGGTGTTGATCGCGATGTCTGCGTCAACCTCGATGGGCCATTGCAGATCCCAGTGGGCATCGCCCACGGTGGCGGAAATCGCTTTCTTGCCAAGCGATTTGGAGATGCTCGCCGCCACGTCGGCAGGGGTCACGCCCTTGTCGAAGTCACGTTTAGAGCCATCGGGAAAGGTCAGGGAAATCTGGGCCATCAGCCTCAACTCCTCGTCAGTTTGGCGCCCACGGAACGCCCGGTTGCGGGTTATGTTTTGCGGGCCTGCTTTTGCGCCTGTCGACGGGGCCTGTCAAGTTGTGTCGGGTCCGGCCCTATAGCCCGGCTTTCAGGAAATGCTGACGGATCTCTTCGAGCACGTCGTCGGGGGTTTGGGGATCTTCTGCAAAGAACCAGTATTCGCCGTAGGGGTCGTGAATGGCGATCTCCCAGCCATGCCAGGAAAAGGTGATCCATGCATCGGTGACGGATTGGACGTTTGCCTTGCGCGTGACGTGTTTGAGACGCCACAGGCTGCGCCAAAGCTGGCCGGGCGATTTCACGATCGGCAGGGTCAGAAAGTTCCGCGTCCCGTCGCGCATCCTGAAGTCCGTCAGTGAGAAATCGGGGTCCATCAGCCCATGCCCTGCTGTGATCGCGTTGTGAGCGTAGCGCCGGGCGCGGCCTCGCTCAATGAGGGCTTTCATGACCTAGCGGGCTCTGCCACTGTCTGGCCGGTCACATCCGGAGGGAACCATGCAGACATATCAAGAGATCCTGACCATCGCGGCTGCCCGCAAAGGCGGCGAGGACGCGGTGCTGGCGGATATGCCCAAGGTACTGGACGCGGACGCGCTGGCCGCCATTCCGGATGACCGCTGGCTGGCGCAGATGGCGCGCGGCATCTTTCAGGCCGGGATCAGTTGGCAGGTTGTCGAAAACAAATGGGCGGGCATCGAAGAGGCGTTTTACAACTTTGACGTCGGGCGTGTGGCGGTGATGTCCGAAGACTGGTTCGACGAATTGCTAGACGACCCGCGCATCGTGCGCAGTCCGCCCAAGGTGGAGGCGATCCAGCACAACGCCGCCTTTATTCAGGAGGTCGCCGCCGAGGCGGGCAGTTTCGGGCGCAAGATCGGCGATTGGCCCGCCGAGGATTTCGCCGGATTGCTGGAGTGGCTGAAAAAGAACGGGTCGCGGCTGGGCGGGGGAACCGGGGCCTATGCGCTGCGGTTTCTGGGCAAGGAAAGCTATGTGCTGTCGCCCTCCGTGGTGGCGCGGCTGGAGGAAGAGGGCGTGATCGACAAGGAACCGACCTCCAAAAAGGCGATGGCGGCGGTGCAGGCGGCCTTTAACACTTGGAAGGAAGAGAGCGGCGAGAGCCTGACGGTGATCAGCCGCGTGCTGGCGCAGAGCATCGACGGCTAAAGGCGCGTTGGCCCGGCGGATGGGGTGCGCAGCGCAACGGTCAGTAACCGATCTGCGCTGCGCGGTACGCGTCTGATCTGGATGCGCGTGGCCCTGTGGTCAGCCGACTATGCGCCGGTGACGCGCCAGATGATGTCACCCACATCATCCGCCATCAGGAGCGACTTCTTGTCCGCACCAACTGTCACGCCGACAGGGCGTCCGTAGGCGATCTTTTCGTCGTCGGACAGGAAACCACTGAGGATGTCACGCGGTGGGCCGCTGGGCGCGCCGTTCTCGAATGGCACAAAGATCAGCTTGTAGCCGCTCAGCTTTGAGCGATTCCACGATCCGTGTTGCCCGATCACCATGCCATCGCCGAACCCCGGCAACGTCCCTGCGGGCATCCAGCACAGACCCAGCGACGCGGTGTGCCCGCCCAAGGCGTAATCCGGCGTGATCGCGCGTGCGACCAATGCGGCGTCCTGCGGAACCCTGTCGTCCACGGTGTCGCCCCAATAGCAATAGGGCCAGCCGTAAAAGCCGCCGTCTTGCACAGAGGTCAGGTAGTCCGGTGGGGTTTCATCCCCCAGCCCGTCGCGTTCATTGACGACAGTCCAAAGCGCGCCGGCCGTCGGCTCCCACGCCATGCCGACGGCATTGCGCAATCCAGAGGCAAAGATACGAGCATTCCCGGTTTCGACATCCAGTTCCCAGATTGCGGCGCGGCCCTGTTCTGCCTCCATGCCCTGATCGCCGATATTCGACAGCGACCCGACGCCGGCATAGATCCTCTTGCCATCGGACGACACGATCAGGCTGCGGGTCCAGTGGCCATGCGGTTTGAAATCAACCAGCTTTTGCCCGGTGCCGGACAGGGATGTGGCATCAGGGGTATAGTCAAACGCCACAATGCCGTCGGTATTGCCAAGGTAGAACCGGCTGCCGATCAGCGCCATGCCAAAGGGCTGGTTCTGGTTCTCGACAAATACCTCGCGGATTTCGGCCACCCCGTCGCCGTCCGCATCGCGCCACAGGGTCACGCGGTTGGCGCTGACGCCGATTGCCTTGGCCCGTCGCATTGTCGCCTGAGCCGCGTGATCCATCAGCGTCTTGGGCGGGCCTGCCTGTTCTTTCGATTCCGCCACCAGGACGTCGCCGTTCGGCAGAACCTCGATCCAGCGGGGGTGTTCCAGTCCGGATGCAAAGGCGTTGACCTTGAGCCCGGGCGCGCATGTAGGGACGTGGCCCGCCTTCCAGCCCTGGGCGACAGGCATTTTCAGTGTCATGATCCCTTGTTTCCGGGCATCCGGGATCTGCGGGCTTGCGCCCATGGCTTGATGTGACGGCGCGCCTACGCGACGCAGCAGCGCCACGGCACCCCCCACCACAGCGGTCGCCTTTGCGATAAATTCCATGTTCGGCCTCCAGTCTGATCGACGACCATCCTTGCCAGTGTCCGTGACCCTCAACAACCGTTTTCCCTGACGACGGCGGTGCGCCTAGCAAACTGTCTGCGACGGCGGTTCAGACAGCGGCGGCAAGGCCGCGTAGAAACCAAGTGTTCACATAACTGACAAGAACTTCGCCCATAAGGCCGAGGTTCGTCAAAAAAGTTTGACCATTCGGTAAACGCTGCGCATCCTGTGGCAAAACACGATCCGAACAAAAACAGGGGAAGACCATGACCAAAACACTGCTCGCCACGACCTGCCTGGCCTTGATGGGCCTGGCACAGACGGCCTCGGCCGACACGCTTCGGCTGTTGACCTGGGGCGGCTATGCCCCCGACGACGTCATCGAGATGTTCGAGGCCGAAACAGGCCACACCGTTGAAGTGACCAAGTCCAACAACGAGGAAATGATTGCCAAATTGCGCGCCACAGGTGGCGGCGGCTTTGACCTTGTGCAGCCTTCGCAGGACCGTGTCATGGGTCCGCAGATGGAATTCGGCATCTACAAGCCCATCGACATCACTAAGCTGGACCAGTCGCAGTTCATTCCCTCGATGCTGTTGGCGACCATGGCCAACACCACCGTCGGCGGCGAAGTCTATGGCGTGCCGCACGTCTGGGGCACCTCCGGTCTGGTGATGAACACCGCCATGGCGGGCGACACGGTGAAGGATTACACCGACCTGTGCGATCCGGCAGTCGCGGGCAAGGTGTCCTACCGCCTGAAACGTCCGACGCTGATCGGCTTTGCCTTCGCCATGGGCGAAGATCCCTTTGCCGCCTACGACGACGAAGCGAAGTACAAGGAAATCATGAGCAAGGTCGAGGCCAAGCTGACCGAGTGCAAACCCAACGTCAAAACCTACTGGGGTGGCGGCGATGAGTTGATGAACCTTGTGCGGTCGGGCGAGGTTACCGCGTCGATGGCATGGGACACCGGCGGTTGGAAGCTGAACGAAGACAACGCCGACATCACCTTTGTCGCGCCCGCATCCGGTGCGCTGGGCTGGATCGACACGTTTGTTCTGCCCGCCAAGGGGCAGGCCGACGACGCGGCCTATGCGTGGATCAACTTTGTCATGCAGCCCGAAGTCGCGGCCAAGATCACCGCGGCGGCTGGCAACTTCACCGCCTCTGCCGGGGCGGATGAGTTCGCCGAGGACGCGCTGAAGGCCAAGTACCAGGCCAGCTTTTCGCAAGAGGCGATCGACAACATCAAGTGGTATCCGCCGGTCCCCGCCGGTCTGGAAGCCATCGAAGGTGACGTTCTGGACCGCGTTCAGGCCGCCAACTGATCACTTTTGACACGGGCGGCATCGGGATTCCCGGTGCCGCCTTTTTCGTTTCGGACAGACCCTGAAACGCCTTGAACGGACCTCTGCATGACCCCTGATCTTGAATGCGCCGACCTTGTTAAGCGGTTTGGTGACACGACTGCCGTAGACAACGTCTCTTTTTCGGTGCCGCCGGGCAGTTTCTTTTCGATCCTCGGACCGTCGGGCTGTGGCAAGACGACGATCATGCGGATGATCGCGGGGTTTCTGGACCCCACATCCGGCGATATTCGCATCAAGGGCGGCTCGGTTCTGGACACGCCCCCCAACAAGCGCCCGGTGAACATGGTGTTCCAGCATCTGGCGTTGTTCCCGATGATGACCATTGCAGACAACATCGGCTACGGGCTGCGGCGACAGAAGATGCCCAAGGACCAGATCGCCCGCAAGGTCGATGAGGCGCTGGACCGGATCGGCCTGCCGGGGATCGGCGGGCGCAAGGTGGATGAACTGTCTGGCGGGCAAAAACAACGCGTCGCCATCGCGCGGTGCATGGTTCTGGAACCGGACGTTTTGCTGCTGGACGAACCGCTGGGCGCGCTGGATCTGAAACTGCGCGAACACATGAAGGTAGAGCTGAAAGCGCTTCAGGCGGCTTTTGACACCACCTTTGTCTATATCACCCATGACCAGTCCGAGGCGCTGGTGATGTCCGACCAGATCGCCGTCATGAACGCTGGACGGTTTGAGCAGGTCGGCACCGGGCAGGATCTGTACTATCGCCCCGACACGCCCTTTGTGGCCGGTTTCATCGGCGAGGCGAACCGCTGGAAGGGCCGGATCGAGCGCGCAGAGGGCTCTGCGCTGGAAATGCGCACGGAGACGGGTCTTGCGATGCGCGCGACGGCTACCGGGACGCTGTCCCCCGGTGACACCGCCGAGATTTTCGTCCGGCCCGAGTCGATCCGCCTTGCCGCCACTGCCGAGGCGCTGAGTGCATTTGACAACCAGTTGCAGGGCACCGTCACCAGTATCCTGTTCAACGGCGCGGCCTCTCGGGTGCTGGTGCAGGACAGCGTGGGCGAAACGCTGGAGGTCACCTTGCCCCAGTCGGGGGAGTTTGCGAACCTGAAACGCGGTGACACGCTGCACATCGGTTGGGGCGCGGCGCAGGCGACCTGTTTCGCGGTGGCTGCCTGATGCGCCTGCATGCCCGGATCGGATTCATCCTGCTTTTGACACCGCTGGTGCTGTGGCTGGGACTGCTGATTGTCATTCCGCATATCGACATGCTGCTGATTTCGCTGCGCGAACGCATCAGCTTTGGCGTCTATGAAACCAGCACGACGCACTATCAAAAGGCGCTGACAGAGCCGCTGTATCTGCGGACGTTCTGGCGCACGGCCGTCATGTCGGTGCTGGCCACGGCCATTACCCTGCTGATCGCCTTTCCGGTGGCTTATTACATCGCCAAGATGGCCAAGGGCCGGTTGCAGCAGGTGCTGTTCATGCTGTGCCTGATCCCGTTTTACGTCTCTGAGCTGGTACGCACCTTTGGCTGGATGATCCTGCTGCGGGAAACCGGACTGATTTCGAACCTGCTGCAATGGGCCGGTCTGGCCGATCAGCCGGTTGAGATGCTGTACACCGATGCCGCGATGATGGTTGGCCTTGTCTACACCTCCATGCTGTTCATGGTGGTGCCGCTGGTCACAACACTTGAAAGCCTGGACGACAGCGTGGTTGAGGCGGGCTATGATCTGGGCGGCAACGGTCTGTCGGTGCTGCGCGAAATCATCATTCCGCATGCCATGCCCGGCATCGTGTCGGGCTGTATCGTTGTCTTTATGCTGTCGCTGGGCAACTACCTGACGCCCACCATGCTGGGCGGCAAGGACAGCCTGTGGTTTACCGAGATGATCTATAACCAGTTCATCGTGCGCTCGAACTGGGAACTGGGGGCGACCTTTGGTTTCATGTTGCTGGTTCTGTCCTCGGTGATCGTCTGGGGCATGTTGCGCCTGACGGGCCGCACCCTGCAAGAAACGATGGGATAAGGCCATGATCCCCACCATCCCCAGTTCCCGCAGCTTTCGCCTGATCTATGGCGGTTATGTGCTGCTGTTCTTTCTCTACCTTGCGCTGCCGCTGACCGTGGTTGCGGTCTTTGCCTTCAACGACAGCCAGTTCCCCTCTCTCCCTTGGGAAGGGTTCACCTGGAACTGGTTCTTTGGCGACACGCGTCCGCAGATCGGCGTCTTTCATGAACGCGGCATCCTGCGCGCTGTTGGCACCTCAGGGTTTGTCGCGGCCTGTGTGGCGCTGCTGTCGGTCAGCGTCGGCACGACGAATGCCTTTCTGTTCAACCGCTATGAATTCCGCGGCAAGGGCGCGTTGTATGTGCTGATGCTGCTGCCGCTGGTCGTACCGGGCATCGTTCTGGGCATCTCGATCCTTGTGTTTTCCTCGACGCTGGCGAATGGCATGTGGGATCTGGCGCAGATGGACATTCAGGCACTGCGCCCCGGCCTGTTGCTGGTGATCCTTGGCCAGTTCTCATTCATCACCACCATCGCCACGCTGGTCATCACCGCGCGCCTGCAAAAGTTCGACCGCACACTGGAAGACGCTGCGCTGAACCTGGGGGCCACGCGGCTGACGGCGGTGCGGACCATCACCATCCCGTTCCTGATGCCGGCCATGATCGGCGCGGTTGTCGTGGCCTTTCTGATGAGCTTTGAGAACTTCAACACTACGCTGATGCTGGTGGGCTCGGATGCGCCTCTGACGATTGCCATGTTCGACCGCCTGAAAGAGGGGTCCACGCCGCTGCTGAACGCGGTGTCGTTGTTGCTGATGCTGGGCTCATCGCTGCTGGCGCTTGTGGTGATCCTGTTCCAGCGCCGCTAGGTGGACAGGGCGGCCTTATTTGGTCTGAGCCAGAACAATCTCAGTCCCCCAGCTGTCGCACTGTGACGGCAGGTCGGGGGGAGGGGTGTCATCGGTAAAGAAGACATCGACATCGGCAAGCGAGGCAATCCGTGCCGGTGCGCTGCGGGCAAATTTGGTGTGATCGGCCACAAGGTAGGTCTTGCGCGATTGGCGCAGGATTGTCCGGCTGACGCTGACCTCGCGGATGTCGAAATCCAGCAGATCCCCATCGCGGTCCAGTGCGGAACAGCCGATCACCGCCAGATCGAACTTGAACTGCCGGATCGTCTCTGCCGCCAGATTGCCGATCAGCCCGCCATCGGACCGGCGCAACTGTCCGCCGGTCACAAGGATCTCGCAGGTCGGGTTGGCGACAAGGATATTGGCGACGTTCATGTTGTTGGTCACCACCATCAAGTGCTCATGATGCAAAAGCTCCCGCGCCACCGCCTCTGTCGAGGTGCCGATATTGAGAAACAGCGAAATGCCGTTGGGGATCTGTGCGGCGCAGGCCTGCGCGATGGATTGCTTGGCCCCGGCGTTCAGTGAGCGGCGCTCTTCATAGCCGATATTGGTGGTGCCGGAGGGCAGAACAGCGCCGCCGTGAACACGCTCCAGCCGCCCGGCTTCGGCAAGATCGGTCAGATCGCGGCGGATGGTCTGGAGTGTGACGCCAAAATGGTCGGCCAGATCATCGACCGTCACCTTGCCATCGCGGCGGGCGATTTCAAGGATCTCGGGGTGGCGAAAGGTTTGAGACATCAGTTGGCGAGGTCCGGCTGGTTGCGGGCGTTCATGGCCTTGGCGGGCTACAGTCCCGACACAGTTGCGGTCACGGTTCAAGATGGCAACCAGAAACACAAATTATGCGTCGCAGGCCTGCCGGATTTGACGCATTCGAAAATACGAATGGCGCGAAATCTTCGAGCGTGACGGAAAAGCGAAAGAAAACGAAAAAAATCACCTTGCGTCACGCCGTGCTGAGCGGCATAACACGGGTACTGCGAACTTGGAGGAGATTCGCGTGGCAGACCCGACTGACAGCAACACGATTGACCTCTTTGTCATTGGGGGGGGAATCAATGGGTGCGGAATCGCCCGGGACGCCGCAGGGCGTGGTGCAAGCGTTGCCCTGGCAGAGATGAACGATCTGGCCTCTGCCACATCTTCGTCCTCGACCAAGCTGTTTCACGGTGGGTTGCGCTATCTTGAATACTTCGAGTTTCGCCTCGTCCGCGAGGCGTTAATAGAGCGCGAAGTGCTGCTGCGTGCCATGCCGCACATCAGCTGGCCTATGCGTTTTATCCTGCCTTATCATAAGGATATGAGGTTCGAGTCGGACACGCCGACCTCCAAGCTGTTGAGCCTGTTCATGCCATGGATGAAAGGGCGCAGGCCCGCATGGCTGATCCGGTTGGGCCTGTTCATGTATGACCACCTTGGCGGTCGCAAGATCCTGCCTGGCACCACGACCCGTGCTTTGGCGGGGTCGCCAGAGGGCGCGCCGTTACAGGATCGGTTTGCCAAGGCCTACGAATATTCCGACTGCTGGGTCGAGGATTCCCGGCTTGTCGTGCTGAACGCCCGAGACGCCGAGGCGCGTGGTGCGCAGATCATGACGCGCACCAAGGTGCTGAACGCAACTGCCGAAAATGGGCTGTGGCGCGTCGAAACGCAAAATACCGAAAACGGGGAGAAAAAGACGTTTTCCGCCAGGATGCTGATCAATGCCGGTGGGCCTTGGGTTGGCGACATCATCCAGACCAAGGTGCGGCTGAATTCGCGCGAAGGTGTCAGGCTGGTGCGCGGCAGCCATATCGTGACCCGCAAGCTGTATGATCACGGAAAGTGCTACTTCTTTCAGGGCACCGACGGGCGGATCATCTTTGCCATTCCCTATGAGACGGATTTCACCTTGATCGGCACAACCGATGCCGACCACGCCGATCCGTCGCAGAAACCGGAATGCACGCCCGAAGAGCAGGACTACCTGCTGAACTTTGCCAATCAGTATTTCAAGAACCAGCTGAGCCGCGGCGATATCGTCTGGACCTACTCCGGTGTGCGCCCGCTGTATGACGACGGGGCCAGCAGCGCGACAGCGGCCACGCGGGACTACACGCTCAAGGTCGATACCAGCAGTGGCGCGCCGCTGCTGAACATCTTTGGCGGCAAGATCACCACCTATCGGCGTCTTGCGGAAAGCGCGCTGGAGAAGGTGGCTGAGCATCTGGAAATGAGACAGGGCAAGTGGACCGCAGGCGTCGCGCTGCCGGGGGGCGATTTCCCGGTGGACGGCGTTGCAGCGCTGGTCGCCAACCTGAAGGCGGGGTTTTCGTTCCTGACGGATTTCTGGGCGCTGCGGCTGGTGCGGGCCTATGGCACGCAGGCTGCGGGCATCCTTGGCGATGCCAGGGAGGCCGGTGATCTGGGTCAGGATTTCGGCGCGACCCTGACGGAGGCCGAGATCACCTGGCTGATGAACAACGAATACGCGCGCACGGCGCATGATGTGGTCTGGCGGCGCAGCAAACTTGGGCTGCGATTGACGGACGATCAGATTGGCGTGCTGGACAACTGGATGGCGCGTCGTCGCCAATCCGCCGCTGCGGCCGCGGAATAAGGAGGAGGACGCAATGACGCTGGAACTGAGGGGCGTTTCAAAGATCGTTGACGGGGTGACGCACATTCACCCCACCGATCTTACGCTGGAAAACGGGACGATGAACGTGCTGCTAGGGCCGACCCTGTCGGGCAAGACATCCCTGATGCGTCTGATGGCGGGGCTGGATGCGCCCAACAGCGGGCAGGTGTTCTGGCAGGGCGAAGATGTCACCGGCATGCGCGTCCAGGACCGCAAGGTCGCGATGGTGTACCAGCAATTTATCAATTACCCGTCGATGACCGTCTACGAAAACATCGCCTCCCCGATGAAGCTGTTGGGTATCGACAAAGCCGAGATTGACCGGCGTGTGCGCGAAAGCGCCGAGCTGATGAAACTGACCCCGATGCTGGACCGCAAGCCGCTGGAACTGTCCGGTGGTCAGCAGCAACGCTGCGCGCTGGCCCGTGCTTTGGTCAAGAACGCCGGTCTGGTGCTGCTGGATGAACCGCTGGCCAATCTGGACTACAAGTTGCGCGAGGAACTGCGGGTCGAGATCCCGAAGATCTTTGAGGCCTCGGGCGCGATCTTTGTCTACGCCACGACGGAACCCGAGGAGGCGCTGCTATTGGGTGGCAACACCGCTGCGCTGTGGGAAGGGCGGGTGACCCAGTTCGACCTGACACCACGCGTCTACCGCCAGCCGGTGGATGCCACGACCGCGCGCGTGTTCAGCGATCCGCCGATGAACTTTCTGAAAATCTCCAAGACTGGCAACCGGATCATGTTCGGTGACGGCCAGAGCGCCGAGGCGACCGGCAAGCTCGCGGAACTGGGGGATGGCCGCTATACGGCCGGGTTCCGTCCGAACCATCTGGAGATTGGCAAACACGCAGCCGACGCGATGGAATTCAAATCCATCCTGAACGTGACAGAGCTGACCGGGTCGGAAACCTTTGTCCACCTCGATCACCACGGCGAACGCTGGGTGGGTCTGATCCACGGGGTTCACGACCTGAAACTGGGCGCAGAGCTGGCTGTCTGGCTGGACCCGCGCCACGTCTACATCTTCGGCGAAGACGGCAAGCTGGTTGCACCAGCTGCCTACGCGCTGGCCGCCTGAGGGGGAACCGATGGCCAAGATCACACTCGACAACCTAGCACATTCCTACTTCCCAGCGCCGAAGTCCGAAGATGATTTCGCGCTGAAAGAGTTGAACCACGTCTGGGACGACGGCGCGGCCTATGCGCTGCTCGGATCATCGGGCTGTGGGAAGTCCACATTGCTCAACATCATCTCAGGCCTGCTGCATCCCAGCCAGGGGCGTATCCTGTTCGGCGACAAGGACGTGACCGACGCGCCGACGGCTGAACGCAACATCGCACAGGTGTTCCAGTTTCCGGTGGTCTACGACACCATGACCGTGCGCGACAATCTGGCCTTTCCGCTGCGCAATCGTGGCCGGGATGAGACCTATGTGGCGGAACGTGTGCAGGAAATCGCCCGCATGATTGGCATGGAAGAGATGCTGAACAAAAAGGCGCGCGGCCTGACAGCGGACGCCAAGCAGAAAATCAGCCTTGGCCGTGGCATGGTGCGCAAGGACGTGAACGCGCTGCTGTTCGATGAACCGCTGACCGTGATCGACCCACACATGAAATGGGAACTGCGCACTCAGCTGAAAAAGCTGCACCATGATTTCGGTCATACGATGATCTATGTGACCCATGACCAGACAGAGGCGCTGACCTTTGCCGACAAGGTGGTGGTGATGTACGACGGCCGCGTTGTGCAGATTGGCACGCCCGAAGAACTGTTCGAGCGGCCAGAGCACACCTTTGTCGGCTATTTCATCGGATCACCCGGTATGAACGTGATCCCGGCGCAGATCGACGGCAACAAGGCCCTCATCAGTGGCGCACATGTCGATCTGGCACAGGCGTACCAACCGCTCGACGGCAAGGTTGAGATCGGGGTGCGTCCGGAATTCGTGCGGCTGAGCCAGACCGAAGGTCTGCCAGTCAAGGTGCGCCGTGTCGAGGACGTGGGCCGCCACAAGATCATTCGTGCCGAATTTTTCGGACACGACATCAATATCATCGCCGGCGAAGACGATCACATCAGTGCGGACATGAACCGCGTCGCCTTTGATGCCAACCACGTCAACGTTTACGCCAACGACTGGCGCGTTCAGGGAGCGGTTGCGTAATGGAAAAGACTGTCAACCAAAAGGCATGGTTCCTCGTGCTGCCGGTCCTGCTGCTGGTGGCCTTTTCGGCGGTGATCCCGTTGATGACGGTGGTCAACTATTCCGTTCAGGACACCTTTGGGAACAACCAGTTCTTCTGGGCGGGGCTTGAGTGGTTCGAGGAAATGCTCGCGTCCGAGCGGATGTGGGATGCGCTGGGGCGGCAGTTGTTGTTTTCGCTCATCATCCTTGCGATCGAGGTGCCGCTGGGAATCTTCGTGGCGCTGAACATGCCCAAGTCGGGCTTTTGGTCGTCACTTTGCCTTGTGCTGATGTCGCTGCCGCTGCTGATCCCGTGGAACGTGGTCGGGACAATCTGGCAGATCTTTGGTCGCGTCGACATTGGCCTGCTGGGCTATACGCTGGATGCGCTGGGCATCAACTACAACTACACGCAGGACACGCTTGCTGCCTGGATCACAATCGTGGTGATGGATGTCTGGCACTGGACCTCGCTGGTGGCCCTCTTGGCCTTTGCCGGGCTGAAGTCGATCCCCGACGCCTATTATCAGGCGGCCAAGATTGATCAGGCCAGCCGTTGGAAGGTGTTCCGCTACATCGAACTGCCCAAGATGGCGGGCGTGCTGATGATCGCCGTGCTGCTGCGGTTCATGGACAGCTTCATGATCTACACAGAGCCATTCGTCGTCACCGGTGGCGGACCGGGCAACGCCACCACGATGCTGTCGATCGACCTTGTGAAAATGGCGCTGGGACAGTTCGACCTTGGACCGGCGGCGGCGTTCTCGTTGATGTATTTCCTGGTGATCCTGCTGGTGAGCTGGGTGTTCTACACCGTGATGACCACCCTAGAAAAGCGGGAGACCTGAGCCATGGCGGATACCTCCGTAAACCGATCCACAACCCGCGGGATGCGCCTGCCAAAGGTCAACAGCCGCGCCGTCGTCATGACGCTGTACCTGATGTTCTTGTTGCTGCCGATCTACTGGCTGCTGAACATGAGCCTGAAGACCAACACTGAAATCCTGAATTCCTTTACTCTGTGGCCGCGCGATCTGACCTTTGCAAACTATGCGACCATCCTGAGCGATCCGGCCTGGTACATGGGGTACGTCAACTCGCTGATCTATGTGGTGATGAACACGGTGATTTCGCTGGCTGTGGCCCTGCCTGCGGCCTACGCCTTTTCGCGCTATCACTTCATGGGCGACAAGCACCTGTTCTTCTGGCTGCTCACCAACCGCATGGCGCCGCCCGCAGTCTTTGCGCTGCCGTTCTTTCAGCTGTATTCGAGCGTAGGCCTGTTCGACACGCATATCGCGGTGGCGCTGGCGCATTGCCTGTTCAACGTGCCGCTGGCGGTCTGGATCCTTGAGGGGTTCATGCGCGGTGTGCCCAAGGAAATCGACGAGACCGCCTATATCGACGGCTACGGGTTTGGCCGGTTTTTCGTCAAGATCTTCATGCCACTGATAGCCAGCGGCATCGGGGTCGCGGCCTTCTTCTGCTTCATGTTCTCATGGGTGGAACTGCTGCTGAGCCGCACCCTGACCACCGTCGACGCCAAGCCGATTTCCGCGATCATGACCCGCACCCAAGGTGCCAGCGGCATCGATTGGGGAGTGCTGGCCGCAGCCGGCATCCTGACCATCGTGCCCGGCGCGTTGGTGATCTACTTTGTCCGCAACTACATCGCCAAGGGCTTTGCCCTGGGCCGCGTGTAAGCCTGAAAAAGGAGACGTTTCAATGGATTGGATGGCATGGACCTGGCCGACCGCGATCTTCTTTATGGTGATCGCCACGCTGCTGATCACGTTCACCGTTCTGGCGATCAAATTCCCGGAAACGCCCCGAACGGGCATTCTGAGGATCGAAACCACCCGGGGGGACCGTCTGTTCATTACGCTTCTCGGCTCGGCCTTTATCAATCTGGCCTGGCTTGGACTCGTGGGTGTCCAGCAACCCCTGGCTCTTGTCGTTTGCCTGATCTACGCCGCTGCGGTTTTTCGCTGGGTGTAGGTCAGCCTGCGTGTCCGGGAAGGGAGAGGAGCCCGGGCAACGTACTGAACGTCCTCGAAAAAATGGTACCAATGGGAGGATACCAATGAAACATAAACTCAGATCCACTACGGCGGCGCTGCTGATCCTTGCGGGTCCGGCCTTTGCCGACATGGACGCGGCGCGCGCGTTCCTGGACGCGGAGATCGGCGATCTTTCGACGCTTCCGCGTGACGCGCAAGAGGCGGAGATGCAGTTCTTCGTCGACGCGGCCAAGCCTTTTGAAGGCATGGAGATCAAGGTCGTCTCCGAGACCATCACCACGCACGAATATGAATCGCAGGTGTTGGCGGCGGCGTTCACCGCGATCACCGGCATCAAGGTCACGCATGACCTGATCGGCGAAGGCGACGTGGTCGAAAAGCTGCAAACGCAAATGCAGTCCGGTCAGAACATCTATGACGCCTACATCAACGACTCTGACCTGATCGGCACCCACTGGCGCTATCAGCAGGTGCGCAACCTGACCGACTGGATCGCGAACGAAGGCGCGGACGTGACGTCGCCGACGTTGGACCTCGACGATTTCATCGGCCTCAGCTTTACCACCGGGCCGGATGACAAGGTCTACCAGCTGCCGACCCAGCAGTTCGCGAACCTTTACTGGTTCCGGTATGACTGGTTCAACGACGAAAAGAACAAGGCCGACTTCATGGACCAGTTCGGTTATGAGCTGGGCGTTCCGGTCAACTGGTCTGCCTACGAGGACATCGCGGAGTTCTTTACCGGGCGTGACTTGAGCCACATGGGCGTGGATGGCGACATCTTCGGCAACATGGACTACGGCAAGAAAGACCCCAGCCTTGGCTGGCGCTACACCGATGCGTGGATGTCCATGGCTGGCATGGGAGACGTCGGTGAACCCAACGGCCTGCCGGTCGACGAATGGGGGATCCGCGTCAACGATCAGAGCCAGCCTGTCGGTTCCTGTGTCGCGCGCGGCGGGGCCACCAATGCCCCGGCGGCGGTTTATGCCGTGACCAAGGCGATCGAGTGGCTGGAGAAATACACGCCGCCCGCCGCCGCAGGCATGACCTTCTCCGAGGCGGGTCCGATCCCGGCGCAGGGCAATATCGCCCAGCAGATGTTCTGGTACACCGCCTTTACCGCCGACACGGTCAAGCCCGGTCTGCCGGTCATGAACGAGGACGGCACACCCAAGTGGCGCATGGCGCCCAGCCCGCATGGCGTCTACTGGAAAGAAGGCCAAAAGGTCGGCTATCAGGATGCCGGGTCCTGGACGCTGATGAAATCCACGCCCGAGGATCGTGCCAAGGCGGCCTGGCTCTATGCCCAGTTCGTCACCTCAAAGACCGTGGATGTGAAGAAGTCCCACGTGGGCCTGACCTTCATCCGCGAATCTACCGTGCAGCACGACAGCTTTACCGAGCGTGCGGACAAGCTGGGTGGCCTGGTCGAGTTCTACCGCTCGCCGGCCCGCGTGGCATGGTCGCCGACCGGCACCAACGTGCCTGACTACCCCAAGCTGGCACAGCTGTGGTGGCAGAACATCGGTGACGCCATGTCCGGTGCCAAGACACCTCAGCAAGCCCTCGACGCGCTCTGCGCCGATCAGGAGCGGGTGTTGGAGCGTCTGGAGCGTGCCGGTATCCAGGGCGACATCGGTCCCAAGCTGAACGAAGAGCGTGACGCCGAATACTGGTTCGCCCAGCCCGGCGCGCCCTATGCCAAGCTGGCTGAAGAAGACGAAGAGCCCAAGACCGTCAGCTACGATGAGCTGATCAAGTCCTGGCAATAAGCCTTCCTCCCCGGCCGGGGCCCCTACGGGGGCCTCGGCCACCTTATTTCATCATGACATGACAGGCTCCTTTGGGGCACACCACACATCGCTCTGAGGAGACGCGGTCCATGACTCATGTTCTGGCCATTGATCAGGGAACGACATCCACCCGTGCGCTCATGTTTGATGAGTCCATGACGGTCGTCGGCAGCGCTCAGGAAGAATTCGACCAGCATTTTCCCGCAAGCGGCTGGGTAGAACACGATCCGGTTGATCTGTGGTCCACAACGGCCGCAACCTGCCGTGCTGCCATCGAAAAGGCGGGGATCGGTGCAGGTGACATTGCCGCCATCGGCATCACCAATCAGCGCGAAACCACGTTGGTCTGGGACCGCAAGACCGGCAAACCGATCCATAACGCCATTGTCTGGCAGGACCGGCGCACCGCTGCGCTGTGCAAGGCGCTCAAGGACGACGGCTTTGAGGCGATTGTGACAGACAGCACCGGCCTGTTGCTGGACCCGTATTTTTCGGGGACAAAACTGGCCTGGACTCTGGACAACGTCGAAGGCGCCCGCGCGCGGGCAGAGGCCGGGGAATTGGTGTTCGGCACCGTCGACACATGGCTTGTCTGGAACCTGACCGGCGGGGCGGTGCATGTGACCGACGCCACCAACGCCGCCCGCACGATGCTGTTCGACATCCGCAAGGGGCGCTGGTCGCAGACCATTTGCGACAGACTGGGTATTCCCATGGCGATGCTGCCAGAGGTTCGCGACTGCGCCGCCGATTTCGGATTGACGCGGCCCGATCTCTTTGGTCGTGCGATTCCGATCCTTGGCATTGCGGGTGACCAGCAGGCAGCCGCCATCGGGCAGGCCTGTTTCCAACCTGGGATGATGAAATCCACCTATGGGACCGGGTGTTTTGCCCTGCTGAACACCGGCGACACGCCCGTTGTGTCGCAAAACCGGCTGCTGACCACCATTGCATATCAACTGGACGGCAAGCCGACCTATGCCCTTGAAGGGTCGATCTTTATCGCGGGCGCGGTGGTGCAATGGCTGCGCGACGGATTGCGGATCATCCGCGATGCGGGTGAGACGCAGCCGCTGGCCGAGTCGGCGGACTCGGGGCAAAACTTGATCATGGTGCCTGCCTTTACTGGGTTGGGCGCGCCCTATTGGCGGCCGGATTGCCGGGGCGCGATCTTTGGCCTGACGCGCAACTCTGGCCCGGCCGAATTTGCCCGCGCCGCGCTGGAAAGCGTGGGGTTCCAGACCCGCGATCTGTTGGCGGCGATGCAGGCCGACATGCATGACGCGGGTGAGGCGCTGGCGCGCCAAGCCCGCGCGGCCACGCTGCGGGTAGATGGCGGAATGAGCGCGTCGGACTGGGCCATGCAGTTTCTGGCCGACATCGTTGGTGCCCGTGTCGATCGCCCGTTGGTGCAGGAAACCACGGCCATGGGCGCGGCCTGGCTTGCTGGACAAAGAGCGGGCCTTTACCCGGACCAGAAGACGTTCGCGGCACAATGGGCTTTGGACCGCAGCTTTGTGGCAGATATGTCGGACGACGCCCGGAGCGAAAAATACGCGGCCTGGCAGCGGGCGGTTCAGGCGACCATGATGTTCTGAACGGCACCTGACGCCTCTTCGGTTCAGCCGCATCTGACAGTGCGTGACATCGCATAGGGTCCGGTTGTGCTGCTTGCGGTATTTGACCTTTTCGCAAACGACACCATCCTGCGAAGGGCGCGGTGCGCGTCATGTGAAACGCCAAGGGGATACCATCATGAGCCAGCCAGACAATTTCCGTAAGATCCAGACACAGGGTGTGCACCATATCACACTGATCGGGGCGGACCGGCAAACCTCGATCGATTTCTGGGAAGGTGTCTTGGGGATGCCCTTCATCTTTGACCAGCCAAATCTGGATGATCCGAATGAGGGTCACCTTTATTTCGATCCCGGCGACGGGCGCCTGATCACGATATTCACCAATGAAACCCGCAATGCCGATGCCAGCGCTGTGCCTGAGGCGACCGGGTCGCTGCACCATCTTGCGCTGAACGTCAGTCAGGCCAGCTTTTGGCGGGTCGCGGCGCAGCTGGATGCACGCGGGGTGAAGCATTCGGGGCCGGTGGACCGGGGGTTCATGGATTCGATCTATTTCCGCGATCCGCTGGGTCTGCGCATCGAGCTGGCGAGCTATCGGTTTGAGCCACCCGAGGGCTGCCGCCATGCGGATGTGATGATCGAGGCGCACCGCATCCGTGTCGCGCGCGGCGACCACCACATTGATCGTGAGCATCTGGCCGATGCCATCGAACGGCTGGTGGCGCGACGTCAACAGTCGTTGTCGTCCGACCGCGCGGCAAAGAACCCATACTAGGGCAGGGGGGCGTCGTCATTTTCGGGCAGACCGATGCGTTTTGCGATTGCATCGGTGAGCGCGGCAAGCCCGCGCTCCAGTGCGGCGCGGTCCTCCGGGGTCATGGCGTGCAGGATCTCGGTTGACCGCGCTTCGACCTGCGGCAATGCATTGGCGAACAGGTCGCGTCCCTTTTCCGTGCAGGCATAGACCCGCAGCCGTCTGTCGTCCGGGGCGATGTTGCGCGTGATCAACCCTTTGTCTTCCAGTTTTTGCGAGGCGCGACTGACCTGCACCCGGTCCAGCGTGGATCGGCGGCTGAGGTCGCGCGACGTGACCTGATCCTCACCGGCCAGCAGGAACAGCAGCCGCCATTCCTCGCGGCTGAGTCCATAGCCGCGCCCGTAAACTTCGACCAGGTTGCGCGAAAACCCTTCGGCCGCGACTGCAAGGCGGTAGGGAAAGAACGTCTCCAGCTGTCGGGTCAGTTTGTCCATTAGGGCGCGGCCTGGTTTATCGGTCGGGTTTTGTGGCGGCCCTCAGCGCTGCGCTGATGACCTGAGTGTTGCCAATCTGGTTGGCAAGGATCAGGATCAGGCGCGCGTTGAAGGCGGCGCTTTCGTCTTCGCTCAACCCGTCATGGGCAGCGATCAATTCGGCATAGAAATCGTCTGGCCGGTCAAGATTCGGGGTCAGTGTCAGCTCTGCCATGTCTTACTCCAGTCCGATAGCGTGGCGCAGGTCCGTGCGGGTGGCGGTGTCGTCAAATGTCGCCCAGCGTGCGGCGACATGCTGGTCAGGGCGGATCAGGTAGACGCCTGTTGCGGCCTCCCCCAGATAGCGTTCGGCCAGAACGCCGCTGGCCGCCCCGGAGGTCGACAAGGCAACCCGGCGCAGGGCGATGCCTGACTCCTCCAAACCGTCCGGGGCCTCTGCATCAATGGTCAGCAGGACAAAGCTGCCGCCCAGTTGATCCAACAGATAGCCGTCGTCCAGTGGTGCGTCGGGGCAGGGGCTGCCGGGACGGGTGCGCGACGGTCCACCGGGCAGGGCATCGGCCCCGTTCAGTGGCCCGCCGTCATAGACGCAGGGCACTGACAGGCGGCCAGAGTTTACCAGCGGGCGGGCAAAGTCATACTGTTCCGCCAGATCCAGCACGGCGTTGCGGAAGATGTGGCTGATCTTTGATTTCGGCGTGATGAAATCGGTTGCGCGGGTGGAATTGAGGATGTTTTCATCCGCACCGAAAACACGCTCTGTGTCGTAGGTGTCCAGCAGGGAGGCGGGGGCCTTGCCGTCGATCACCAGCCCCAGTTTCCAGCCAAGGTTGTCGACGTCCTGCATGCCAGAGTTCGCACCGCGCGCGCCAAAGGGCGACACCTGATGTGCCGCGTCCCCGGCAAAGAGCACGCGCCCATGGCGGAATTTCTTCATCCGGCGACACTGGAAGGTATAGATCGAGGTCCAGACGATTTCATAGTCCACTTCCCCCAGCATGGCGTCCAGCCGGGCGCGGACGTTTTCCTCTTGCAGTTCGGTCTTGCGGTCGATGTCCCAGCCGATCTGGAAATCGACCCGCCAGACGCCATCGGGCTGCTTGTGCAAAAGGGTCGAGGCACCGGATTTGAAATAGGGCTCAAACCAGAACCAGCGTTCCGTCGGGAAGGTGTCGTTGACCATCTTGATGTCGGCGATGAGGAAGCTGTCCTCAAAGACGCGGCCCTCAAAATCCAGCCCCATCATGCCGCGCAACGGGCTGGAGGCACCATCACAACCGATCAGCCAGTCGGCCTCGATGGTGTACGGCCCCTCGGGCGTGGTGATCTCCAGCGTGACGTGATCGTCATGCACGGTGACATCGTCGACGCGGTTCTTGCCACGCAATTCGATCGGCGCACCACTGGCCTGCGCCTCGCGCACGCGCTCGACGAGGAAGCGTTCGAAATAGGGCTGTTGCAGGTTGATGAAGGCAGGGAACTTGTGTCCTTCCTCTGGCAGCAGGTTGAACTCGAAAACCTTGCGGTCGTCATGAAACACCTTGCCGAGGTTCCAGATCACGCCCTTGTCCAGCATCGGCTGACCACAGCCATAGCGGTCGGCGATCTCAAGGCAGCGCTTGGCAAAACAGATCGCCCGGCTGCCCATACCAATCCCCTCATGGTCGTCCAGAACGACAACCGGGATGCCCTGTAGGCCAAGGTCCAGCGCCGTGGCGACGCCGATGGGCCCACCGCCCATGACGACAACCGGGTGCCGGACGGGGGCGTCAGCGTCCTGATCGGTGGAGCGTTCGTAGGGGTAGAGTTTGAACGCCAGTTGGTAACGGTCGTGGATCATGTTGTTCTCTTTCTCCCAGAGAAGGCGGTTCATTTGAGCACCCTACGTGTTGTCGGCGATCAGCGAAGTGAAGCAAAGCATGCTGCCGACGATGAGGCCCGACAAACCGAGAAGCACAAGCCACTGAAACAACCGCCCAGTTCGCGTAGTGGCAATCAATTTGCTGGTTTCGTTCAGACCACCGGCGGTGCGTTCACCGCGTTGTTCCAGTGTTCCGCACTGCCCCCATTCGCCGTATCGAAACTGACCGCGCAGCGATAAAACGAAGAAAACGACGAAAGCCAGCGCGAGGGATACCACTCCAACTATGACGAGGGTGAGCCCGATTGCCAGCATTGCTCACCCCTGCAATTCCGCCCACATGTCCTTGTCCCGTTGCGCGGTCCAGACGCGCGGCGTGTCGATGCCACGGGCCTCGTCATAGGCGCGAGCGACGTTGAAGGGCAGGCAGTGTTCGTAGATCGCATAGTCCGAGAATTTCGGGTCACATTCTGCGCGACACGCGTCCCATGCCTCTTTCAGCGACCCGCCCCTTGCGACGACCTTGGCCACCGGTTTGTAAGTCGAGTTTACGAAATCCGCTGTTGCCGCGATGGCGCGTGCGACCATTTCCTCGCCGACCAGCGCATCACCGCGTCCCGGTGCGATGCTCTTGGGATCGAACATCGCGATATTGGCCAGCGTGTCTTCCCAATCGCTGAAATGCCCGTCGCCGCAATAGCAGGCCGAGTGGTATTCCACGATATCGCCGGTGAACATGACCTCCTGATCGGGTACCCAGACCACGGCGTCGCCTGCCGTATGCGCGCGGCCCAGATGCATGATCTCGACCTTGCGGTTGCCCAAGTAGACGGTCATCGAGTCCGAAAAAGTCGTGGTGGGCCATGTCAGGCCGGGGATTTCCTCATGGCCCTGAAACAGGCGCGGAAAACGGTCGAACTCGCTGTCCCAGTCCTCTTGCCCGCGTTCGGCCACCATTGAACGGGCCACGTCGGACATGATGATTTCCCGCGCGCCATAGGCCGAGGCACCCAAAACGCGAACCGCATGGTAATGGGTCAGGACAAGGTGGCTGATGGGTTTGTCCGTCACCGAACGCACATGTTCCATCACCTTGCGGGCAAGGCGCGGGGTGGCCTGCGCCTCGACGATCATCACGCTGTCGTCGCCGATGATAACTCCGGTGTTGGGGTCGCCCTCGGCGGTGAAGGCGTACAGACCGTCACCCACCTGGGTAAAGCTGGTCTTTTTTTCTTCCATGTCTCCGGCGGATGCAAAGGCCTTTGTCATGTGATCCCTTTCAAGTCTCTGGACGCAATCGCGTCTTTGTGATTCCATTGCAGGTTATGACCCATGGCCTGAAACCTGCGCTGATCTTTCTGTTCATCACTGCCGCGATGGCGACGGTGCTGTTGTTCATGGGGCGTGATCTGATCTGCCCCTGCGGCTATGTCTCGTTCTGGACTGGACCGGGTGCGCCGCCGCGTGAGGGCAGCCAGCATCTGTTCGATCTCTACTCGCCCAGTCACCTGATCCACGGGCTGCTGTTCTTCGGCGCGCTTGCGTTGGTCGCCCGACGGCTGAGCATGAACCTGCGGTTTGGCATCGCGCTGATCGTCGAGGCGGGTTGGGAGATCCTCGAAAACACGCCCATGGTGATCGAACGCTATCGCGCGGTGACTGTCTCGCTCGACTACAACGGCGACAGCGTGATCAATTCCGTCTTTGATGTGATCGCCATGGTGATCGGGTTCTACCTTGCGCGCGCACTGCCGGTCTGGGTCAGCGTGGCCATCGTGATCGGCCTTGAGATGCTGACCGCCTACCTGATCCGCGACGGGCTGGCGCTGAACGTGCTGATGCTGTTCTGGCCCTCCGAGGCGGTCCTTCAGTGGCAGCAGGGCGGCTAGGGTCATCCCCGGCCCCCATAGGGATCGTCCAGCGCCGGCAGCACCGTGCCAGTGCAATCGCCAAAGCCCACGCGATAGCCGTCGCCCTGCGCCGCGCCCCGCAGGGTCAGCGTATCGCCGTCCTCCAGAAAGGCGCGCGTCTCTCCGCTGTCCAGCGTGACCGGCTCCTTGCCACCCCACGCTAGTTCCAGCAGCGCGCCGCGCGCGTCCTTGCCCGGGCCGGAGATGGTGCCGGATCCCAGCAAATCACCCACCGACATCGGGCAGCCGCTGGTGGTGTGATGCGCCAGTTGCTGCGCCGAGGAATAGTACATCTCGCGGTAGTTCGTTTGCGCGATGACCGTCTCAGACTTGCCCGCAGGCGCAAGGCCCACTTCCAGCGCGATGTCGTACAGCATCGGGCCGGGTTCCTTGAGGTAGTCCAGCAGGACGCGCTCCCGCTCTGGCGTCGAGACGCGGAACGGCTCCAACGCGGCCTTGGGCACAATCCACGGGCTGATCGAGGTGGCGGTGGCCTTGGCCTGGAACGGGCCGAGTGGCTGGTACTCCCACGCCTGGATGTCACGCGCCGACCAGTCGTTCAGCAGCACATAGCCAAAGATCATCGCGTCGGCCTCTGCCACCGTGACCGGCCCTTCGGAGGGGGTGCCGACAATGGCGCCCATCTCCAGTTCCAGATCAAAGCGCGCGCAGGGGGCAAAGCGAGGCAGGTCGTCATCCGGGCCTTTCAACTGGCCCCAGGGGCGGCGCACGTCGGTGCCCGAGACGACAACCGATGACGCCCGCCCGTTGTAGCCAATCGGGATCGATAGCCAGTTTGGCGGCAGCGCGTTTTCCGCCCCTCGGAACATGGTGCCGACATTGGTGGCGTGGTTCTTGGAGGCGTAGAAGTCGGTATATTCGGCCACCATGAAGGGCATCAGCATCTTTGCGTCCGCCTGCGGCACCAAAAAGGCGGTCATGGCCCCGGCATCCGGCGCGCCCTCGGCCAGCATCTCTGTCACCGTGGTGCGAAAAGCGGCCCATGCGGCGGCGCCCAGCGACATGAACTCGGTCCAGTCGCCAAAGGCAAAGACCGCGTCCTCATCATCCATCTGGATCAGGCCTTCGGCCTCCAACGCGGTGACGTCCAAAACCATGTCGCCGATGGCAACACCGCAATGCGCCTCGCCATCCTCGGCAACAAAGCTGCCGTAGGGCAGGTTGTTCAGTGGGAAATCGGTTTCGGCGGAGTTTGCACTCTCCACCCATGATTTGAGAAGCGGCATTCTGGAGGCTCCGGTCGTCTGGTGTTTCGTGTGGCGGATACGCGGGGGCCGGGGCCCCCGTCGTCCGTTACTTCTTGCCCGGTGTTCCGTCGAACTTCTTCTCCAGGCTTTCCCAGCAGTCGATGTAGTCATCCTGCAACGGCGCCTCTTGGCCGGCGAACTGCGTCAGGTGCTGCGGGAACCGGGTTTCGATCATGAAGGACATGGTATTGTCCAGCTTGTCGGGGCCAAGGTTGGCGTTTGACGCGCCCTCGAACGCATTCCGGTCCGGGCCGTGCGGGATCATCATGTTGTGCAGCGACATGCCACCGGGGACAAAGCCCTGCGGCTTGGCATCGTACTGGCCATAGATGTTGCCCATCAGTTCGGACATGATGTTCTTGTGATACCACGGTGGGCGGAAGGTGTTTTCCGCCACCATCCAGCGTTCGCGGAACAGCACGAAGTCGATGTTCGCCGTCCCCGGCACACCCGAAGGCGCGGTCAGCACGGTAAAGATCGACGGATCGGGGTGATCGAACAGGATCGCGCCGACCGGGCAGTAGGTGCGCAGGTCGTATTTGTAGGGCGCATAGTTGCCGTGCCATGCGACCACGTCCAATGGGCTTTGCCCGATTGTCGTCTCATGGAACTGCCCGCACCATTTGATCGTCAGGGTCGACGGCACCTCGCGGTCCTCATAGGCGGCGACGGGGGCCTTGAAGTCGCGCGGGTTGGCCATGCAGTTGGCGCCGATGGGACCGCGGCCGGGCAGGGCGAACTTCTGGCCGTAGTTTTCGCAGACGAAACCGCGGCAGGGGCCCTCCAGCACCTCGACCCGGTAGACCAGACCGCGCGGCAGGATGGCGATTTCCTTGGGCTCGACGTCGATGATGCCCAGTTCGGTGCAGAACCGCAGGCGGCCTTCTTGCGGGATCACCAGCAATTCGCTGTCGGCGGAAAAGAAATAGGCATCCTGCATCGACTCCGTGACCGTGTAGATGTGGCTGGCCATGCCGACCTGCGTGTTCACATCCCCGGCGGTGGTCATGGTGCGCATGCCGGTCAGCCATGTCTGGCCGGTCTCACCCACAGGCACCGGATCCCAGCGGTACTGACCCAGGCTGATGACATCGGGGTCCACGTTGGGTGCGGATTTCCAGTTGGGCAGGTCGATCTTGGTGTAGCGGGCAGAGTGTTTGACCGAAGGGCGGATGCGGTAACACCAGGTCCGCTCTGGCCGGACATCGGTAAACGCAGTGCCGGACAGCTGTTCGCCGTAGAGGCCGTATTCACATTTTTGCGGGCTGTTCATGCCCTGCGGCAGCGCGCCGGGCAGGGCCTCTGTCTCAAAGTCATTGGCCCAGCCGGGCATATATCCCTCATGGGTGCCGGTGGTGCTGGTCGCGCGGATCATGCCCTGCGGCAGGTCGTGACGGGTCATACTGTTCCTCCCAGATGTCGGTCTGAACCGGATTCGGACTTGCGGGTAATATTCATTGCACTTGCAATGAAGTCAAGTTTATCGTTGCAGGTGAAACAAGAGAGCGGTCCTCTTGTTGGCCTGTCTGGGAGAAAAAACATGATCCAATTGTTCGACTACTGGCGTTCGACGGCCAGCTATCGGGTGCGCATCGCGCTGGAACTGGCCGGACTGGAGTGGCGCAGCGTGCCGGTAAACCTGATAGACGGCGCACAACGCGCGCCCGAGCATCTGGAGCGTAACCCCCAAGGGCTGGTCCCGGTGCTGGAGATTGACGGGCTGCGATTGACGCAGTCGCTGGCGATTGTCGAATACCTGAACGAAACACGGGCTTTGAGGCTGTTGCCTGCCGATCCGGCCGGTCGGGCGCGAGTTCGGGCAATTGCGCAGGCTATCGCGGTCGATATCCATCCGGTGTGCAATCTGCGGGTCGCGAGACATGCGGTTACAGAGTCGGGAGGAGTGATCACGATGGAAGGCTGGATGCGGGCCTTTATCGGACCGGCGCTGGAGGCGGTTGAAACGACGCTGGAGGGGGGTGACTACTGCCACGGGGCCAGCGTCAGCCTTGCGGATCTCTGCCTTGTCCCGCAGTTGTACAACGCTGATCGCTGGGGCGTGGACCTGTCCGCGATGCCCAAGATCCGGCGGATCGCGGCGACGTTTGCCCATAATCCGGCCTTTGTCGCCGCGCACCCGGACCGGACCCTGCACTAGCGACGCGTTAAAGCTGTGCCCCCAAGCGCCCGAACCGGACCGAATGCAAGAACAGCTTTGGGTGGCCTGCCGTGCGGCGTTTTCCGGCACGGGTCGACCGGGCAGGCGAATCCCTCTAGCGTCCTGACCGGAGAGGTTGTTTTCAGATATTGAAAAAGGGGGCGGCAATGACTTGGGTTCGGCGCCTGTTGGGTCCGCGTTTCGGTCTTGGGCTGCTCTGTGTCTTGGCCCTTGGCGGGGCCGCCTCGGGGCAGGGGCTGCCGGTCTTTGATGGGTCGGAGTTCGACCGCCTTGTGATGGAGGCACCGGCCCGCGTGGTCGCGCGTAACCGTGCCCGGATCAAGGACAGCGTCGCCAAGCCGATCATCCGTTATACGCAGGCAACCGTGGCGCGCCAGGCCGCGCGAGGCGTCGGGCAGCTAAGGTTGCAGATCACGTCTGACAGCGGCCCTTTTGTGGTGACCTGCACGGGATTCCTTGTGGCGCCGACCTTGATTCTGACAGCGCACCGCTGCGGTCCGGGGGTGTTGGACGATCCGGCATTGGCCACCCGCAAACCTGTCAGCATTGCGCGCATGGACTTTATCGCCGGGTACGACGCGCCCCGCGAAACGGATCAGGGGACGCGCCTGCCGGTCGAGGTCACACCAGTCGAGGCGGATGCCGAATCCGGTTACGCGGTGTTGCGCCTGAAAGGGGTTGTGGGAACGGCGCTGCCCCTGTCCAAGGACGCGTCGCCGTCGACAGGGACGCCATTGATGATCCTCACGCACCCGTTTGGGGAGTCGCTGTTTGTGGTGCGCGACGGATGTGCCCTGCGCGGTTCGGACGAACCGGGGGGGCGATTGTCGCATGGGTGCGCGACGTTGCCAGGCAGCGCCGGAGCGCCGGTGCTGGACATGCAAGGCCGCGTGATTGCCATGCACCTTGAAGACCGGGGTCAAGGCGGGCGCGGTGTGTTGTCGGCCCACCTCATTGCTCAGTCCAGGCTGCTGTGGGCCTTGTCGGAAGGCGAAACCTGTGTCGGCGCCTCGGCAGAGCGTTGCGGTCTGCCGCCGTCTGCGGGTGACCCAAAGGCCGCTTTGGCGACACCAAACCCGATGGCCGCGTCACCCGACCCAACTGCGGACCCTGACCCAGACCAGCGCGACACGGGCAGCGTCGAGGCAAAAGACGACCCCACGGCCGCTTTTCCGGTTGGCATCGGCGATGCAGGACCCGCGATCTATGGGATTGCCTTGCCCTATTTACCGCCCGGCACGGGCGTGGAACTGGTCACCGGTCCGGTAGGTGATCTGACGGGGCCCAAGGCGGTGTTGATCGCCGGAACCACGGACTATGCCGCGACCGTCACCCGGTTAGAAGGCCGTCACGCGGCCTTGTCCCTTTGGCGGGGGACAGAGGGAACACTGGCGGCACGGCGCTACATCGGGTCTGGCGCAGAGGGCATCGCGTTAAGTCCCGATGGCCGACGCCTGGCTGTTGTCAGGCAAAACGGGGCAGTCGGCGCGCGGTTGGTCGAGGTGTTCACGCTGCCCACGCTGGGTCCGCTGTTCTCTGTTGCGCTGAATGAGGACGGTCCGGCGAGCGCGCTGGCGTTCTCACCCGATGGAACGTGGCTCGCCGTGGCGCAATCGGGCAAGGTGTCGGCGGTTTCGGGTCTGCGGGGTGAGACCGGCGAACGGCAGTGGCGCATGGCCACCGACGAACCTGTCAGCGCGCTGATGTACAGCTCTGACGGAGGTACGCTGGCCTTCGCGATCACAGGGTCCGTTGCGGTGCATGTCGCGGAAACTGGCGCGTATCTGCGCGGAATGGAACCGGCCGGGGACGCGCCTGCCGCGATCTCGGGATTGGCCTTTACCCGCGACGGCAGCGGGTTGATCGCCGGGGCAGCGGACACATTCGGTCTGCACTGGCAGTTGGACTCTGGCACGCTGACCGGACGGATCGGCCCTGCGATGGGCGGGCGGTTGCTGGGGGTGAGTGCGGCGGGCGATGCTGCGGTCTTCGTATCGAAGTCCGGCGGTGGCGTTCAGGTTTTCGACCTCGATGGCGGGGGGCTGCGGCGGGGATTGGACGCGCACGAGTTTACAGATGTGGCGCTGACACCCGATGGCATCCGGCTGATGGGACTTGTCGGTGGCGCGGCACCGGGGCTGATCCTGGCAGATCCGGTCAATGGGGTGGCACATTCTGTTTTGAAACGCGATGGCGAGTTTGTATCCGCGTTGGCCTTCAGCCCCGACAGCACGCGGCTTGCATTGGCCGGATCCGGTTGGTCCGGCGGCAGTGCCGAACAGCAGTTGCAGATCTGGTCGTGGCAGGACGGGCAGGTCACCTTTGCCAGCGATGGCTACGGACCCAAGGGGCCGGTTGCCATGGCGTGGCGGTCGGACGGATCTGCCTTGGCCGTGCAGGGGGCGGGTGTTGCGCTGCGCTTGCATGACTTTGCTGCAGAGGTGATGTCGCGCGAGTTGGGCGACGCCTCGGACGCGGTCTCGCTGGCCTTTGGTGAGAATGGCGCATCGCTGATCCGGGTCAGCAAAGAGGGCCTGGTGGCATTGCTGGATGTGCGATCCGGTGCGTTGCGTCGGTCGTGGCCCGGCGACTTTGCCGCCCTATCCCCCAACGGAACGGAATTGGCGATTGGACGCAATGCGCCAACCCCCGAGATCATTCTGGTAGATCCCTCCACGGGCACGGAGCGTTTGGCGCTGGAGATGCCCTTTGCCCGTATCGGGCCACTGGCCTATCGGGGCGAAGACGCCGAAATCCTTGGCCTTGTTCAGCCCCTCGACACACCCGATATTTGGATCCTTGCTCTATGGAGCGCCGAAGATGGCCGGTTGCTGCGTCGGTTCGGGGAACTGGATGGCGCGCCGCGCACCATGGCGGTCAGCCCGGACGGGCGCTTTGTTGCTGTGGCCGAAGACGGGGCCGCGCATGTCCTGCTGTGGGACATCGCGGTGGATCGCTTTTTATGGCGGCTGGAGACCGGCGCTGCCGAGGTGCGGGCGCTGGCATTTGCGCCCGACGGATTGCGCATTGCGGCGGGACTGGCGCCTGCGGGCGTGGTGCTGTGGGACATGATCGACGGGCAGGTCAAGGCGCGGCTGGCGCCATTTGCGGAAGGGACACTGGCGCAGGTTGGCGCGACATTGTTCCTATCAGACCCTGCTTTGCTGGACCGGGTGGCGGTGCGCCTGCCAGATGGGATGTTGATGCCCGCGCTGCAGATTTTGCGCGACGGGTTGCCGGACTTTGTGCCAACCGATCTGCCGCTGGCAGAACAGGTTACCGATTTGCTGGACCGATTGCGTGCGGGGGAGGCTGATGCCCGTCTCTTGCTGGTCGAGGGTCGTGGGCTGGCCTTTGATCTGGAGTTTCGCCGCGAGGTGCAGCGCCAGCTCAAGTCAGCGGAGTTCTATTCCGGCGCAATAGACGGTGACATCGGACGCGGCAGTCTTCGGGCGCTGGAATTGTTCGCGGCGGGCGAGTGACCGGGCGAGTGACCGGGCGGCGGACCGCCCGGATCGCGCGACGCCTGCAATCCGCCCGAAAGCCGATCATGGTCGTTGGCAGGTGGAGGCAAGTCGCCGACGGCCACATAGTGCGTGTCCGACACCGCCTGCGACAACCGTTTATCCCTCTGCCAATCGGCGAAAGCGCCGGTATCGTGCAGCAAACTCATGACTTCAGCATAAAGGTCGTCCATGATCGCCCCCGAGGATCGTCCAGCGAATGGCTATGCTGCTGTCGTAAAGGCCGGGTTAAGAGCGCTGCTGAAATGCGGCAACCGGGTGTTCGCCGAATCCCGGCGACATCATGGGCGTAGTGGCCACAAGGCGCATTTCCTCGGCCAGGGCGCGCAGGGATTTGGCTGTCTCATGAAAGCCTTGCGCCTCGCAGCGCGATGCAGAATGGACGGCGCGTTCGATCAGATCATCAGGGTACATGTTGCTTCCTTACCGCTCGATTTTTTCCATCAAAATGACACTTTCCTCTTAACGGGGTGTTAATTCCGCAGCGCTTTGGCAAAATCTTGCCTTTGCGTCGGCTGCCATGTGCCTGCCTCATTGCGCAACATCTGCCATGACTGCGGATTTTGATATGTATACGCACCTTTTTCTTGACGAAAAATGGCACGTCTGAAAATGATATGTCTACATACGAAAATTGCTGGGGGTGCGATGTATCCGAAACGGGTATGCTGACCCTGCGGGGCAGGGGTCGGCAATTTGCCAAGGGTTGGGCGTCAAGAAAAAGGGACCAGGGCCATGACTGATCTGCCTTTCATAATCGCTGGCGGTGGCATCGGCGGGCTGGCGGCTGCCTGCGGCCTGGCACGCAAGGGGCAGCGCTGTATAGTTGTCGAGCAAGCCTCGCAGTTGGGGGAAATCGGCGCGGGCATCCAGATCGGGCCAAACGCCTTTCATTGCTTTGACTATCTGGGCGTTGGCGATCAGGCGCGGTCCTGTGCCGTCTATATTGACCAGTTGCGCCTGATGGATGCCCAGACCGCCGAGGACATCACTTCGATCCCTCTGGATGCGCCGTTTCGCGCGTTTTATGGCAATCCCTACGCGGTGGTGCATCGGGCCGATTTGCATGGCGTCCTGTTAAAATACTGTGTGGACAGCCCGCTGATCGACCTGCGGACCGATCACCGGGTTCTTGGCTACACGCAGGACGGGAGCAGCGCCAGCTTGCTGTTGGACGGGCGCGACCCGATCAAGGGCCGTTTGTTGATCGGGGCCGATGGCCTGCGCTCGCCCATCCGGGCGCAGATGATTGGCGATGGCGAGCCGCGGGTTTCGGGGCACACCACCTATCGCAGCGTCATTCCGACCGAGCAGATGCCCGAGGATCTGCGCTGGAACGCGGCGACGCTTTGGGCGGGGCCCAAGTGTCACATCGTGCACTACCCGCTGAAAGGCGGAAAGGTCTATAATCTGGTCGTCACCTATCACCGGGATGTTCAGGAGGCGATTGCTGGCCGTTCGGTGCCGCGCGAGGAAGTGGCGCAGGGGTTTGACCATATTCATCCAAAGGCACGACAGGTCATCGAACATGGCGACAACTGGAAGCTCTGGGTGCTGTGCGACCGCGAGCCGATTTCGAACTGGGTGGACGGGCGTGTGGCCTTGTTGGGCGACGCCGCCCACCCGATGTTGCAATACTTCGCGCAGGGTGCCTGCATGGCGATGGAGGATGCGGTGGCGCTGTCGCATTGTGTCGAGCATTTCGGAGCGTCCGACGAAGGCGCGCTGCAGCGGTATCAGGACATGCGCCGGGTGCGCACCGCGCGGGTACAGATGAACTCGCGGCTGATCGGTGAATACATCTATCATCCCGACGACGCCAAGGCGGCGGTGCGCAACAGCGTCATGCGCGGGATGAGCCCCGACGACTGGTACAGACAACTGAAATGGCTCTACGGGTCGAACGGGCTGGAAAGCGGTGTGTCCGCTGGCAACGCCGATCCATGACCCGTACAATGGATCATCCACCGGTGCGGTGTATTTGGCCCGCTGCCGCACCAGTGTTGCCGTGGTGGATAGCAAAGGCGGCCACCATGCGGTTCTTTGCGATGCTGGAAAATGCCCGCCTTTTCCCGTGCCGCGCCGGGCGCGCAGCCGGATGCAGCCTGACGAGGGAGGAGACCCATGACACAGGATCTTGATCACGACAATGTCGCCCACGGCATGACGCCCGAGGACACGCCGGAATTGCGCGCACTGTATCAAGGGTTCAAGGACAATCACCTGAACCCGCTCTGGACCCAGACCGGCGACCTGATGCCCATGCATCCCAAACCGCAGGCGGTGCCGCACGTCTGGAGATGGGCGGATCTGCTGCCATTGGCCGAACAATCGGGCAAGTTGGTGCCAGTCGGGCGGGGCGGAGAGCGCCGTGCCATCGGGCTGGCCAATCCGGGGCTGGGGGGCAAGGCCTATGTCTCGCCCACGCTCTGGGCGGCGATCCAGTATCTTGGCCCGCGCGAAACCGCGCCGGAACATCGCCACGCGCAAAATGCCTTTCGCTTTGTGGTCGAGGGGGAGGGGGTCTGGACCGTGGTCGATGGCGACCCGGTGCGCATGTCGCGGGGCGATCTGTTGCTGACTCCTGGCTGGCGGTTTCATGGTCATCACAACGACCGCGATGCCCCCATGGCCTGGATCGACGGGCTGGACATCCCGTTCAGCCAGCAGATGGATGTCGGCTTTTTCGAGTTCGGATCGGATCGGGTGACTGACTATGCCACGCCGAATTATTCGCGCGGTGAACGGCTGTGGTGTCATCCCGGCCTACGCCCTCTGTCCCAGTTGCAAGACACCGTGGCGTCACCCATCGGGGCCTATCGGTGGGAGCACACCGACCGTGCGCTGACGGAACAGCTGTTGCTGGAGGATGAGGGCCAGCCCGCAACCGTCGAGCAGGGGCACGCCGCGATCCGCTATGTGAATCCGACGACGGGCGACGACGTGATGCCGACGATCCGGTGCGAGTTTCACCGGCTGCGCGCCGGTGCGCAGACGCCGGAGCGGCGTGAGGTCGGATCGACCGTCTTTCAGGTGTTCGACGGCCAGGGGGCAGTGGTGATGTCAGGCGTCCGCCATACTCTGGAAAAGGGCGACATGTTCGTGATCCCGTCCTGGGTGTCGTGGTCGTTAGAGGCGGAGACACAGTTCGACCTGTTCCGCTTTTCCGATGCGCCGATCATGGAGCGGCTGAACTTCATGCGTACGATGGTTGACGGCGGTTGAGCCTGACAACCGACGCGGCGCGCGCAGCGCTCAGGGCGCGGCAAGGGGCGGGTGCGCGGTATGATGCGCCATCCGCGCCTGCCGAAGATCTATTGCTTGCGCGCCGAGGCACCGCCAATTTTGCACGCAAGCTGGGGGAATTGCCGGATGACTGTCTTGCGGACCCATCTCTGCAGACCGGGAGTAGCCGAGCCGAGGTGATCGCAACAGTAGGCTATCACGCACGGGCCTTGGCAGAAGTGCTGGCCTGTCTGCGAAACGGGACCGACCATCCGTCAGTTCTGTCAGTGGATGTGCGGCGCGCGGAAATTGCACTGGGTGCGACGCTGCCTGCACGGGCCTTGCGCAGTCTTGTCCAACACGCGGCCATTCATCTGGACGTGGAATGGCGCGATTTGAGTGATGCGGATTGGGACATGTGCGTGCCACTGTCGGGCGGTGCGACGATATTGGCGCGCGCGACTCCACTTCTGCGGGCGCGTTTGGTGTGGCAAGCCGCGCTTGATCTGGGGAATGGCGGTCGGCTTGCCGATGTTCCGGCAGAGATCGCGCCACGGCTTGACGCAAGCGCCCACAGTTGAGGTGCCGCGCCCTGCCTTGCTATTCCCGAGGCCGGGATCGACGGATGATCCCTGCCACAACCGGCGCGCCGACGATCACCAGCACGATGCGCGTCAGGTGGTGTGTGATGACGTATCCAAGATCGGCGCCGGTGACGATGGCAAGCACCGTCATTTCGGCCTGACCGCCCGGCGCAAAGGCCAGAAAGGCGTCAATCGGGCGGCCAAGGCCTATCCATGTCACCAGACCGGAAAACCCGGCCGCCAGCACCGCCAACAACATGACATAGGCAACGCCTGCCAAGACCACACGGGTCAGTTCACCCCAGGTGACACCGGTAAACTGCACGCCGATGCCCGCCCCAATGAAGAACTGCGCCAGCAGGATCGCCTCTGCCGGGGGACGCGAATGGATGAAACCGCTTAGCGACAGGACCGCTGTCACGATCATTGGACCCAGTATGGATGCGCCGAACAGCTTGATCCGTTCGCCGCCTTTCCAGCCGACAAGGGCGGCCACGACCATCAATACCAGTTCATGCGGCGGGAGTTCGGCGGCGGGCGCACCGATGGGGTTGGTCAGGGCTGCGCCGTAGAAATGCGTCAGGAGAAAGGGGGCCAGCGTCACAATGATCAGCACCCGGGTTCCGTGGATCAGCGACAAGGCGCGTGGATTAGCCCCGGCCTCTGTGCCGAAAATCACCATATCCTGTAGGCCACCGGGCATTGCGGCGTAATACGCTGTCGGCGCGTCAAATCCCCAGACCCTGCGAAAGAACGGGACGCCAACCAGCCCGATCAGCGCGATGAAGACCGGAACCAGCGCGATGGACAGCGCCATGCGGGGCAATTCGCCAAACAGTTCCGGCGTGATGGAAGCGCCGACGGCAACCCCAAGGATCGTGCGCGCACCGACCGACACTTGACCGAAGCCCTTCAGCGGTAAATGTGCCAGGGCCGCGAACAGGCAGAACGCCATCGGTCCAAACAAAAACGGCAGCGGCAGCCCAAGCAGCCAGAACGCCGCAGTTCCAGATGCGGCGAGACCGAAGGTCAGGGCGCGGCGACCGTTAGGGCCCAAGGATAAGAGGGCAGGAGGCAAGGAATGGTTCCTCGAAACGTTTGACTCGATGTTTGGTGAATTGTATCCATATGCATACAATTTGCAAGGGGATGTGAATGACCACGAACGACGAAGCCCCTGCAAGCGCCTCGCAGGGCAATGCGACCTACCAGAGGCTATTGGACGAGATCCGCGAAGGCCGACTGATGCCCGGTGAGCGTTTGCGCGAGACCGAATTGGCGGAACGGTTGGGAGTCAGCCGCACTCCGGTGCGCGAAGCGATCCGTCAGCTTGAGGCGGATGGCTTGGTTGCCCATGTGCCGCGCATCGGTGCCAGCGTGCGCAAGCTGGACTATGCAGAGGTCATGGAACTATATGAAATGCGCGCGGTGCTGGAAGGCACCGCAGCCCGGCTGGCGGCGCGCGCTGCGTCCGACGTGGAGTTGCAGGAGCTGGAAACCCTGAATCAGCAACTGGCCAGAGCGGGCACCGGACCGGAGGCGTCGCGCCTAAACCGGATTTTTCACGCAACCTTGCTCGACGCTGCCAAGAACCGGTTTCTCTCTCGCTCAATGTTGTCGTTGCAACGGGCGCTGCTGATCCTGGGACCGTCACAACTGAATGAAAGCACCCGCGCCGACGAGGCGGTCGAGGAGCACCGACGCCTGCTCGACGTGCTTGTTGCCCGAGACGGTGGGGGGGCAGAGGCCGCCATGCGCGCCCATATCGAAGCATCGCAGCGAATACGCATAAGGACACTGCGCGAACGCGACCGCAGAATGGACGACATCTGAAAGAAACCGCTTTGGCGGTTGCCGTGCGGGGAATGTCCCAAAGTGGGGATGTTGACGGGTCAGGTCGTGATCCAATCGGTTGATCTGCCTAGCCGGTTCGTTTTCTAGGTATGTTGCGCACGCTTTGGGACGGCGGTTTTGGGGTTGGGTTGAGTGGTTGGCATGACTTTGAAGTGATTCACGTTTGGGTTTGGATTTTGAGTCGGGGATAAGCCTGTGGGTAAGTCTTGGTTTGGAAATTGAGTCGTTGGGTTTTGGGGGTTTCTGGGGTGGGCTGGGTGGATTTTGGGCAGGGGTTCTTTGGGTAGTGCATTGTTTTCATGTGATAATTTTGGTTTTTTTGGAAAAAGGTGTAGAGAAGTGAAAAAACTGCTTGCGGGTCTGATGTAGTATCCGTAGAACCCCCTTCACCGGCGGCGCTGAGGCGCAGGACGGGAAGTCGGACGGAACGGACGGGTCGCTGCGAGGTGGTCATGAAGGGAAGTAAGGCGAAGAAAATTGAGGCATTGACGGGCGGGCGCGCCAAGAAGTTAGGGCGCACCTGTTCGGTATTTGTCTCTGCGTTATTTGACATTGCTAATATCTGAAGAGATATGCGGACGGCTCTGGTCCTGATCGATGGATCAAGCTTCTGTATATCAACGCTTCTAGGATTTCGGTCCGATGATGAAGTGTCAGCTTCACTG
>NZ_FZON01000048.1 GCF_900188425.1 Antarctobacter heliothermus | reverse complement strand
CGCAAGAATGCCAAGCCGTGGAAGCCATCGACTGCAGGGGCTATCGCTCGGAACGAGGCGCTGCGCGCTTCGAAATACCTTGGCCGCGCCATCTGGAGAAAATGGAGCGGATACCACCGACGAAGCCGCGCCGAGACGAAGATGCATTGCGTGAAGCTGCTGGGGCAGAGCCTCATGGCGCGCGACTTCGATCGTCAGGTCGCCGAACTTCAGATCCGCGCCGCCGTGCTCAACGGCTACACCGCGCTCGGCATACCCGTCACAGAGCCTGTGGGATAATTGCGTCCGGGGAAAGGGGAACTCCGGACGTTACCGACTTTGCGCAACAAAGCCCGTCGAAGATGAAAAAGTGATCAAGAAATCAATTGAACTTTGATCCAAGCCCAGCAAGCGTCAGGTGCGTGCTCGCACGCACCACTCCGCCGCATCCATAGGTGCGTGAAATCACGCACCTATGCCAAATCCATCCCCGCCTTAAACCGCGCATCCCGATGCACAGACGAATACGGCCAATCCTCAACCCGCTCGACCAACCCATGCTTCACCGGGTTGATCCAACAATACCGTAGATGCGCCGCGAAATCCGCCTCGTCCCGAATATGATGCTCCCAGAACCGCCGCTGCCAAACAGCCGCTTCGCGCTTGGTCTCCCGTAGGCCGGGCTTCAGCCCGGCAAACCGCCCAGACCGAACAACGGGCAATTCACTTGGCATCTTTGGGTAAGCCGGGCTTAAGCCCGGCCTACACCCATCATCAGAGGCATATTTTTCCCGCACCGCCATCGTGAACCGCGCCTTGATTGCCCCCCATCGTCGGCCATACGCCCTGTCCCCCGCAGGCATCTGCCAGATGCAATGCAGGTGATCCGGCAGGACCACCCAAGCCTCGATCTCGAATGGCCGCTCGGCCCGCGTCCTGCGCACCGCATCCCGCAAGAGGTCAACCTCCTGCACCAATGAGTCGCTTCCACGGTCCACAAGAGTGACCGTAAAGAACACGCGCGCGCCGGAAACCTTGGGACGGATGTAGCGGGACATGCGCCATCCTCGCCCAAAGAGGGTTAATGGTCCGTGAAACCACGCCCCCTCCCCATCATTGCCCCCCAAGCCGCAACGCACTACTCTCCGCATCCCATACGGGGGGAGAGTCTCGCATGTTCCGCAAAAGCACATCCTTGGTGTCCACCTCGGCGCTGGTCATGGCCCTGGTCGGCCCCGTTGCCGCCCCTCTGGCCGCGCAGCCGCAGGAATGCCTTGGTCATGATCTGAACGATCCCGCGTTGTCCATCCCGATGAACGCGCCGGCGCATACATGGACGCTCTATAACCTTGGACCCGGCGCGATCGTCATCCGTACCAGCGCGGGGCAGATCCTGCCTGGTCCCGCCCCCAGCAGTGAGCCTGAGCCCGTGCCCTTTTCAGGCGAGACCGGCACCAGCTACGCCATCGCTTTGGCCGGTCCGGGTCTGACCATCGTCTATATCTGTCCCGGCCTCTGAGCCGGTCAAAGGTTAAGCGCAGGTAAAACCGCCTCTGTAACCCCTTGATTTTTAACGGGGGGGAATCTGTCCACGCGTGGACAGCGCCAGACACACCCTCAGGCCTGCGCCCCCCGCGCCGCCTCGGGATGCGCCCGCAAGAAGTGATGCAGCACGACGTACAGATCCTTGGCGTGGGCCTTGTTTCCCTTATGCAGCGCCTCGCGAATATCCTCGCAAATCATCTGCTGCAGCTTGGCCGCCCCGTGATGCTCATGCATCATATATTCGGCCAGACAGGTCGCGTTGACGTCCGGCAGGCCATCATGTTCGGCCACCGCCTCGATCTCTTCGCGGCTGAGGCAGGTCATGTCTTCGATGTCGTCCAGCGTGATCATGTCACGTCTCCCAAGGTGAATGCCTTGGCAGGCGAGCATAGTCGCCCTCTCGGGAACCGCATTGATCCTGATCATTTTCGCGCGGCGCGCGCTACTCGCCCAGTCCCGTGGTCCCGTCCGGTTCCTCCGGATATCCCACGTCCGGGGCGTAGTCGTCTTCCGGTGTTTCCTCAAAGTAGTCGGTCTCGCCATTCTGGCCTTCTTCGTAGGCCAGCGACCAGACCTCCTGCAACATCTCGCGTTCCACTTGCCGAAGGTAGGCGATCAGGCGCGGCAGCGGCGGGCGGGTGGACTCGATATAGCTTTTGACCCGGCGCATCGCCTCTTGCTTGCGCGGGATCGGCACCCGATCCAACGGGTTGACGTAGGAAACCGAACGCCCGTCGGCCCGGCCCTGTGTCGACACCACAGCCCCCGCAGGCGGTGCCCATCGCGGTCCCCCCAGCCAGACCGCCGCGAACATGATCTTGGCGCGGATCTCTGGCGTGCCGCCAACAATCAGGCCGTCATAGAACATGACATGTACGTCTTCCCATTTGGCACGATGGAACATGGCCCCCGATTCATTCCCGACGCCACAGTAGGCATCGTGAACGGCCGCCGCATTGATGAACTCTGGCGCGGTCGGATCGCCAACAATCGAGACAAATATCTTGGGGATCGATGCGCCGTCAGTCAGCGTTCGCGGCGGAGCCACCCAACTGTTGCCCCGCGCATCGACAAAGTTCAGCGGCCCGGCTGTGGGAAAGAACTTGTAGGGACGTTTTGGCAATTCGACCGGCTCTGGCAGGACGCGCAGGGGCGACTGGCTAAAGGTACACCCCCCCTGTGGCCGGGTCAGACAGGACAGTTCCGGCGCGTCGGCCCGGCTGCTCTGGGCAATGTAGCCCGTTGTATCGCAGGCCGCGAGCGCGAGAGCGCAAGCGGTCAAAATAGCAAAGTTGCGCATGGGACTATCCGTTTGGTCAAATTCGTTGTCGGGAAAATACGGCAGTCCCGCGTGCCGATCAAGCCGCGCCTGACCCAGATCAAGGAATTCGCATGCCGCCAACACTATGTGTCGCACACTTATGCAGTTCAGGAGAATGCCATGTTTCGTTTGGCCAGTTTGCTCTATTCTCTGATTTCCACCAGCCTTGCCGGAACGATGATCATCGCCGTTCTTGTGGCGGGCCATGACACGCTCATGCCGATCCTCATCGCGGCGGCGGTCGGTTTTGTGTTGGCCGCCCCCGTGTCCTGGCTTGTCGCGCGCCGTCTCTACAACTGACGCAACAGGCCGTCAGCGCAACGCTCAATCAAATCCAACGCGCCATCGAAGTCCCGTGTGAAATAGGGATCGGGCACCTGCGTCGCGTCACCGCTGGCAGCAAAATCGGTCATCAGCCTGATGCGCGCCCCGCCCGCCCTCGGCGCAAGGGCGTTCAGGTCATCCAGGTTCTGTGCGTCCATCGCCACGATCAGTTCGAAGCGACCGAAATCGTCAGAGGACACTTGGCGGGCGCGCAGGTCTGACATGTCATATCCTCGCGCCCGGGCCACATCCTGCATCGGACCATAGGGCGGCGCGCCGCTGTGCCAGTTACCGGTTCCGGCGCTGTCCAGTTCAACGGGCACCCCCTGAGCGTCCGCCTTGGCCCGCACGACGGCCTCGGCGGTCGGGGACCGGCAGATGTTGCCGAGACAGACAAAGAGGATACGGTGGGACATCATCTGGTCCTACCGACCGGGACACTTTTCAGCAAGGGAGCCGTGATGAGCGGAAAGATCGTCATACTGACCGGGGCGGGCCTGTCGGCAGAAAGCGGGCTGGGCACCTTTCGCGATGAAGGCGGGCTTTGGGCGCAACACCGGATCGAGGACGTGGCCACGCCAAAGGGCTTTGCCCGTGATCCGCGCCTGGTCCATGCCTTTTACAACGCGCGCCGCCAGCAGGCTGCCGAAGCTACGCCAAATGCCGCCCACGACGCCCTTGCGCGGCTTCAGCAGCGCTGGCCGGACGAAGTCATCCTTGTCACGCAAAACGTAGACGGACTGCATGAAAAGGCGGGCGCAACCGCGATCCACATGCACGGAATCCTGACCGGAGCGCTGTGCGCCGCCTGCGATCACCGCTGGCCTGCCCCGTCCGAAATGACACCACAGGACATGTGCCCTCACTGCCACGCGCCCGCCGCTCGCCCGGACATCGTTTGGTTCGGGGAGATACCCTATCACATGGAAGCGATCGACAAGCACCTGCAAGACTGCGCGATCTTTGCAGCCATCGGAACCTCAGGTCAGGTCTACCCGGCAGCGGGGTTCGTGGCTGAAGCGGCGCAATCCGGGGCCGAAACGGTCGAACTCAATCTGGACCGGACTGAAATCTCACGCGCGTTTGACAGCCACCATATCGGACCCGCAACCGATATCGTGCCACGCTGGGTGGATAGCCTTTTGACAGGCGGCGCGCGCCGCCTGCCGTTTGTGTAGGACGGGACTGCGCCCCGTCTTGGCGGGGCCTAGTTGCTGGCGCCCATGCCGTGGCCCATGCCCGCTCCCATGCCGTGCATCGGCTTGCGCTCCAGGTCGACGGGGATCTCGACCACCATCTCGCCCGCCTTCTCGAAGGTCAGCGTGACGGTGACGGCCTCGCCCTGCTCCATCGGCCCGTTCAGGCCCATGAACATCACATGGTCCCCACCGCGCTGCAGCATGTGGGTGCCCCCGGCGGGCACGGCAAAGCCTTCTTCCACTTCCATCATGCGCATGACGCCCTCGCCCATGTCCTTGTGCGTGTGCAATTCGACACGCACCGCGATCTCAGAGCTTGCGCCGATCAGCCGGTCATCCTCGGCGCCGGTGTTTTCGATCACCATAAAGGCAGCACCGGCCTTGGCCGTGGGGCCAGAGCTGCGCGCATAGGGGTCTTTGATCACGATGTCGGCAAGGGCAGGAGTGGCAAGAGACAGCGCAACAGCGCCGACGAAAAGGGTCTTCAGGTTCATTTTGGTATCCTCAGGTTTCTCTGTCAGGTTTCGCAACACGTCGTCAGAGAAAAGCGGGCGGGCCCCGGGCCCGCGCAGCTATCGATACCAGCAAACCGCTCACTTGAGGCGGCGCATCCCACGTCACCGACCGCCAGACCAACGAACGCGCTGTCGGCGGCGGGACCATGCCTGTTGCGACAAACAGCGCCAAGGCAGCGTCGGGGCAGATATGCTGCACCTGCATCGGCTGCCCGTCCGCGTCCACCAAAACGGTCGACACGGTCAGACCGCGGCAGATCACCATCGTGCCCGCCGGACCCGCCTGACCGCGTGCAAACGCGGCCGACTGGCTGGTCACGGCCAGAATGACCGCCAGCACAATGCCAAACAAGGGTCGCATACGCTTCTTCATGCGCTCGATATATTGGCATTGTCAGATGTGACCAAAGCGACAAAAGGAAACAGCCCCGCACCAGTTGGCGCGAGGCTGCTATCACTGTCCATCGTCAGATAGCTTCAGGCGTCAGCCTGTGCTGTCTTGATCTCTTTCTTGACCTTCAGGGCGCGATCCGAAAGCTCGGTATCTTTCGCCTTGGCCAGGAACTTGTCCAGACCGCCACGGTGGTCAACCGACCGCAGAGCATGGGCAGAAATGCGCAGCTTGACGCCACGGCCCAAAGTCTCGGACTGGAGGGTCACGTCATTCAGGTTCGGCAGAAAACGGCGCCGGGTCCTGTTGTTGGCGTGGCTCACATTGTTGCCCACCATGGGGCCTTTGCCGGTCAGTTCGCACACACGCGACATCGGTTCGTCCTCATCCACTGGTGGCAAGGCCTTTGCCCCGCCGGTCTCATCCATGCAGGGGGAGGTTCCGCCCTGCCAATATCAAAAGGCGCCGCCCGTTTGTTGGATCGGGGGGCGCCCGGAATCTGGTTCGACGGTGCATATGCAGATGCGCAGGGTTCGTCAAGGGCCTGTTGCGATTCATCAAGTGCCGACCTGCGGCTTTGCGCAGCCGCATTGGCACCGCCCCGAGCCACGCCCCATCTGCGACCCCGCAATCAGTCCATCTGCAAGTGATCGCGCAACAACTCCTCTGCCGCCGCGGTGGGTGTCAGATCGCCTGCCTCAACCTGCCGCGCCAACGCCGCCATCGCCCCTTTCACAGGTTCACGGGACAATCGCGCCAACAAACGCTCGCGCACCTCCGCATTGAACCAGAATCGCGCCTGCGCCGCACGCCGCGCCGCGAAATGGCCAGTGTCGCGCCGCCATTCCGCAAGGGACTGCATCTCATCCCAGGCCTTCGCCAGCCCGGTGTCCTCCAGCGCTGATACGGTCATCGCCTTGGGAAAGCCCTCGGGGTCTTGCGGGCGTTTGCGCAACAGACGCAACGCCCCGGCATAATCGGCACAGGTCCGCAGCGCCGTCGCTTTCAGATCCCCATCCGCCTTGTTGACCAGCAGGATATCGGCCATTTCCATGATGCCGCGCTTGACGCCCTGCAATTCATCCCCGCCCGCAGGTGCCAGCAGCAACAGGAACAGATCCGACATCTCGGCCACCATGGTTTCCGACTGTCCGACCCCCACGGTCTCGATCAACACAACGTCGAACCCCGCCGCTTCGCACAGGTCTGTTGCCTCGCGTGTACGCCGCGCCACCCCGCCAAGTTGCGTTTGCGACGGGGACGGCCGGATAAACGCATTGCGATCCCGCGACAGCCGCTCCATCCGCGTCTTGTCCCCCAGAATCGATCCGCCGGACCGGGCCGACGACGGATCGACCGCCAGAACCGCAACCTTCAGCCCCTGCGCCGTCAGCATCAGACCAAAAGTTTCGATAAAGGTGGACTTGCCCACCCCCGGCGTCCCCGACAGCCCCACGCGCAAGGCTTCGCGGCCATGTCCTTTCAAACCTTCCAGCAGATGCAGCGCCTGCGCACGATGATCCGCCCGCCCGCTTTCCACCAGTGTGATCGCCCGGGCCAGCGCCCGCCGTTCGCCCGCCAGGATGCGGGTCTTGAGGTCGTCAATATCCATCCCTGTTTCATCCCGCGCGCACCAATAAAAGTCCAGACCACGCTTCAGCTTCTTCTGGCCTGAAGTATCCCGGGGGAGTCGACCACAGGGAGACGGGGGCAGCGCCCCCTTGCCCTCACTGGCCAAACGCCCGCCCCATCGGCTAAAGCGACCCCATGACACGCCTCCCCATCGAAGACGCCCTGCCGGATCTCATGGCCGCCCTGCGCGCCTGCGGCCGTGCCGTCCTGCAGGCCCCGCCCGGCGCGGGCAAGACAACCCGTGTCCCGCTTGCATTGCTTGACGCGCGTTTGACCGATGGCCGCATAGTCATGCTGGAACCCCGCCGTCTTGCCGCGCGCGCCGCCGCACAGCGTCTGGCCGAACAACTGGGCGAATCCCCGGGCGGAATCGTCGGCTACCGGATCCGGGGCGATTCCAAAGTCTCGAAACGGACACGCATCGAAGTTGTGACAGAGGGCATCCTGACCCGCATGATCCAGTCCGATCCGGAACTGACCGGCGTCGGCGCGGTTCTGTTTGATGAATTTCACGAACGCTCTCTGAATGCCGACTTTGGCCTCGCGCTGTGCCTCGAAATCACGGACGCCCTGCGGGACGATCTGATCCTGATCGCCATGTCAGCGACGCTGGACGCCCAGCCGGTGGCGGATTTAATGCAGGCTCCCGTCATCACATCGCAGGGCCGTGCCTTCCCGGTCGATACCCGCTGGCTGCCGCAGCCGCTGGCAAAACGCACCCGGTTCGACACGGCTCTGGCCGATCTCATCTTTCAGGCGCATCAGGAAACCCAAGGCGGCATCTTGGCCTTCCTTCCCGGCGAGGGTGAGATTCGCCGCACCGAGGCACTGCTGAAATCTCGCCTGCCGCCCGACACCCACTTGCGCCCGCTATTCGGGGCGATGGATCTTTCGGCCCAACGCGCGGCCATCCGTCCAGAGCAAACCGGCCGCAAGCTGGTGCTTGCCACATCCATAGCGGAAACCTCGCTCACGATTGAGGATATCCGCGTCGTTGTCGACGGCGGCAAGGCCCGCCGCGCACGGTTCGACCCCGGGTCCGGCATGTCCCGGCTGGTGACTGAACGTGTCACCCGCGCCGAAGCGACCCAGCGCGCTGGACGTGCGGGCCGTATTGCCCCCGGCGTGGCATATCGACTTTGGACAAAGGGTGAAGAAGGCGGGCTAAGCCCCTTCCCGCCTGCGGAAATCGAAAATGCAGATCTGGCCGGTCTCCTGCTTGAAATCGCTCTCTGGGGGGCAGATTCGGCGCAATTACCCTTTCTGACGCCGCCGCCGGAACGCGCCTGCGCCGAGGCCCAGGCGCTGTTGCAAATGTTGGGCGCATTGGATGCAGAGATGCTGATCACAGCCCATGGACGGGCTCTATGCAGGCTCCCCCTCCATCCAAGACTTGCACATATGCTGACTCTTTGCGGCCAAGACGCGGTCAATCTGGCGGCCCTCTTGTCTGATCGCGATCCACTCACAGGGGCATCCTCGGACCTCTCGCTACGGCTCGATGCTCTGCGTGATTCACAGGGATTTTCGCGGCGGCGTCCCGAACAAATCAACCGCGCCGCGCTGGAACGGATCAAGACAGAGGCCAGACGCCTCACCAAAAGCATGAAACGTGCCCCTGAACGTCCTGCCCCAAAAGAGAATTATACCGCTGCCGAAATGGCGGCTCTGGCCTATCCGGATCGGATCGGTCTGCGCCGCGCGGGCGACAGCGCACGCTACCAATTGTCCGGAGGCAAAGGCGCGGTCATGGAGGATCACGATCCACTGGCCAAAGAGCGGTTGGTCGTCGTCACCGACACGGACGGCAACCCGCGTGAAGCAAAGATCCGGCAAGCCATTGCCATCTCCCTTGCCGAAATCCGCACGCTGTTCGAGGAACGGATCACCTGGACCGACCTCTGCGAATGGTCGAAACGCGACCGCCGTGTCATCGCGCGGCAACAGGAACGGTTGGGGGCAATCGCGCTGGACGACCGCATCTGGAAAGATGCCCCCGACATAGCGCTTGCCCGCGCCATGCTTGACGGCGTCCGCGACCTCGGCATCACGCTGTCGGACGCCGAACGCCGGTTTACCGCCCGAGTGGCATTGGCGCGGGACGCCGGTCAAGACTTGCCGGACATGTCCCCGGAGGCACTGCTTGGCACCATCGACACCTGGCTGTTGCCCTACCTGACCGGCGTGCGCAGCGCCGCCGACTGGAAACGGCTCGATCTTTTGCCCGCCCTTCGCGCAATGCTGGATTGGAACCAACTCCAGTCACTGGAGTCCGTCACGCCCGCTCATTTCACCACACCACTTGGCCGCCAGATTCCGATCGACTATTCCGGCGACCATCCGGAAATCAGTCTTCGCCTGCAAGAACTCTTTGGCCAGAAGACGCATCCGATGGTGGGCCGAACGCCGCTGAAGGTTACCCTGCTGTCTCCCGCCCATCGCCCGGTCCAGACAACCATGGACCTGCCCGGCTTCTGGTCCGGCTCTTATGCGGATGTGCGCAAGGACATGCGGGCGCGCTATCCCCGGCACCCCTGGCCAGAAGACCCGACACAGGCGGATCCCACATTGCGGGCCAAGCCGCGCGGCACCTGAAGCTCACCGCGTTCCTGCAGCCATGGCAATATGGTACTCTAGCCGGATCAAAACGAGACACCTCATGCTCTGGGCCTCAATGCCTGCGAGACCGTCACTTGCCAGATGCCCAGCGTGCCGATGGTCGTACACTGCTGCCATCGCCACGCATGTCATCGCCAGATCGGGCCCAGGTCGAGGGCCCGACCTGCAACGCCATCCTGCCCACGCCCGGCAGGAATGGGCAGGTCGTGACCTACGGCAAGGACTGCGGCGTCGCCGTTTCAGCGCCCATACCATCCGACAGGGTATCGCTCTGTTCCCCGAGTAGACCGCCGCCCTGCCAGACGGCACGCCAAGGTCGCAGCGTGGCTGAAGGGCGGGCCGCTGGCGCGCGCAGGCGCGGCAGTCGGGGCGCGTGAAAGACCGCCGTCAGACGTCCAGACACCAACGCATGATGGCCTTCTGCGCGTGCAGGCGGTTCTCTGCCTCATCCCAGATGACAGAGTTCGGGCCGTCCATGACCTCGGATGTCACCTCTTCCTCGCGGTGCGCGGGCAGGCAATGCATGAACAGTGCGTCGGGTTTGGCCGCCTCCATCAGGCGGGCGTTCACCTGATACGGGCGCAGCATGTTGTGCCGCCGCTCGCGCGAGCTTTGGGCGTCGTGCATCGACACCCAAGTGTCCGTGACGATCAGATCCGCACCCTCGACCGCCTTGATCGCATCGCGTTCAATAGTGATGGTCCGGCCCTCATTGCGCGCCCAGCCCACGGATTCCATCTCGGGGTCCAGTTGCACCGGACCGGAAAAGGTCAGGTCAAAACCAAACTGCCCGGCGGCATGCAGGAACGAGGTGCAGACATTGTTGCCGTCACCGCACCAGACCACCTTTTTTCCGGCAATCGGGCCGCGATGCTCTTCGAATGTCTGGATGTCGGCCATGATCTGACAGGGATGCGACCTGTCGGTCAGCCCGTTGATCACCGGCACGCTGGCATATTCGGACATTTCATCCAGCACCGACTCGTCAAACGTCCGGATCATGATCAGATCGACATAGCGCGACAGCACGCGGGCCGTGTCGGCGATGGTCTCGCCGTGACCCAGCTGCATCTCGTTGCCTGACAAAACCATGCTTTGTCCGCCTAGCTGGCGCACGCCCACATCAAACGAAACCCGCGTCCGGGTCGACGGTTTTTCAAAGATGAGGGCGACCATCCGACCGGCCAGCGGCTGGTCGTCGTCAGGGGCGGCCTTGGGCCGCCCCTGACGGGCGGTTTTCATCGCCATGGCGTTGTCGATAATGGACCGCAAATCGGGCTTGTCGGTCTTGTGAATGTCGAGGAAATGATTCATCGCGTTTTTCTTCTTTATTGAAGGGGATGGGGGCGCTGCCCCCGGTCGCCTGACGGCGTCTCCCCGTAGATATTTCAGGCCCGAAAACACTCAGGCGGGTTGGCTTTCCAGCGCAGTGGCGGCGGTGTCGAGACGGTTGAACGCCTCTTGAATCTCATCTTCGGTGATGTTCAGCGGCGGCAGCAGCCGCACGATATTGTCTGCCGCCGGGACGGTGATGACCTCAGCAGCATACCCGGCCTTGACAACATCCGCGGGCGGCAGTTTGGACTTGAGACCCAGCATCATGCCGCAGCCTCGGACGCCTTCGAAAACACCAGGATGCGCTGCAACCAGCCCTTCCAGTTTTTGCCGCAGCAGACCCGCGCGTGCGCGGACATCGTCGAGAAAGTCAGGGTCGGACACGATGTCCAGCACCGCCTTGCCCACTGCGCAACCCAGCGGGTTGCCGCCATAGGTCGACCCGTGGGTGCCCGCGACCATACCGCAGGCGGCGTCTTCCGTGGCCAGCACCGCCCCCAAAGGAAAGCCCCCGCCGATGCCCTTGGCGATCATCATGATATCCGGCGTGATGCCCGCCCATTCATGGGCAAACAGACGTCCGGTGCGTCCGACACCACATTGCACCTCATCAAGGATCAGCAGCAGACCCTTTTCGTCACACAAGTCGCGCAGCCCCTTCAGGCATTGGTCGGGCAGCGTGCGGATGCCGCCCTCGCCCTGCACCGGCTCGATCAGGATCGCGCCCGTGGTGTCGTCGATCGCCGCGTGCAATGCGTCGTGATCGCCCCAAGGCAGCGTCTTGAACCCGCCCAGCACCGGGCCAAAGCCCTTGACCATTTTGTCCGACCCGGAGGCCGCGATGGCAGCAGAGGACCGACCGTGGAAACAGCCATCAAAGGTCAGGATGCCGGTCTTTTCCGGGTGGCCCTTTTCGTACCAGTACTTGCGCGCCATCTTGACCGCCAGTTCGCAGGCCTCGGTCCCGGAGTTGGTGAAAAAAACCGTATCGGCAAACGTCGTTTCGACCAGTCTGTCCGCCAGCGCCTGCTGTTGCGGGATCTCATACAGGTTGGACACATGCCACAGCTTGTTCGCCTGCTCGGTCAGCGCCGCGACCAGCGGCGAATGCGCATGGCCCAGCACGTTCACGGCGATGCCGGACCCGAGGTCCAGAAAACGTCGCCCGTCTTCCTCGAACAGCCAGCAGCCTTCGCCCTTCACGAAATGCAGGGGCGCGCGGTTGTAGGTCGGCAGAACGGAGGGGATCATGTCGCTGTCCTCAGGGGGATAAGAGGCCCGATTGGTGGCAAGCGCCTTGGGCCGAGTCAAGTTGTAAGGGGATTATGATTCAACGGACGCGCCCGCGCCACACGGGGGGCGAGGAGATCAAGAGGTGTTATCCTCGTCGGATCTGGACCATTGTCATCATGTCCCTGCTCATACAGCATTTCCGCAACCGCGCAAGCATTTGCAATCCTGCCACCATTGCGCGGCCCGGCGGGCATCGTTAGCGTCACGCCATGACAGCGCCCCTTATCGACAATCTCCAGTACTGCAACTTCTCCGAAAAGGTCTTTCGTCAGTTGCGCGCCGGTGGGGTGGACGCGATCCACGTCACCATCGCCTATCACGAAAGCTTTCGGGAGATGGTGGCCAACCTTGAACGCTGGAACCGTTGGTTTGAGCGTTTCCCCGACCTGATCTTGCGCGGAACAGAGGCGCATCATGTGCGCGAGGCACAAGAGTCTAAGCGCACCGCCGTCTTCTTCGGCTTTCAGAACCCGTCCCCCATCGAGGACGACATCGGGCTGGTCGAGATCGTGCACCAGATGGGCGTGCGGTTCATGCAACTGACGTACAACAACCAATCGCTGCTGGCGACTGGTTGCTATGAGGAAGACGACACCGGCCTGACCCGCATGGGCCGCGCCGTGGTGTCTGAGATGAACCGAGTCGGCCTTGTGATCGACATGAGCCATTCGGCAGAGCGCTCCACGCTGGAAGCGATCGACCATTCCACCCGCCCCATTGCCATCACCCATGCCAACCCAGACTGGTGGCATACCGCGCTGCGCAACAAATCGGATGAGGTCCTGCGCGCGTTGACCAATTCGGGCGGGATGCTGGGCTTTTCTCTCTATCCGCATCACCTGGCGGGCGGCACCAACTGCACCCTCACCAGCTTTTGCGAGATGGTGGCAGAGGCGGCAGACCGTTACGGCGCCGAAAACCTCGGGATTGGCAGCGACCTGTGCCAGGACCAGCCCGACAGCGTGGTCGAATGGATGCGCGTCGGGCGCTGGACCAAGGGCATCGACTATGGCGAAGGGTCCGCATCGGCCCCCGGCTTTCCGCCGATGCCCGACTGGTTTCAAGACAATCGAGACTGGGACAACATCCGGGACGGGTTGCGGGACGTCGGATTCTCGCGGGGCGAGACCGAGGGCATCCTTGGCGGCAACTGGCTGCGGTTTTATGAGACAGGTTTCGGACCGGCCTGACGCGCGCGACAGATCACCTACAGAAAGATCGGCTCGCGCTTGCGGTTACCCGAAGGCTCTTCGGTGATGATCAGCAATTGTGACCCGGCCAGATGGGCCTGCGCCAACTGGTGGTAGACGACCAACGCCCTGCGCACCACATCTGTGGGCGACTGCGCCGGTGTCTTTTCGACCAGTTCGTTGATGATTTCCCCCAACTCACCATTCAAACGAATCGTGATGCGGTCCTTTTCGCGGGCTGCGGCCATGCTTGACGCCAATCTCCGGGACATGCGCCCGGCTCACTCTGGATATATGACTTTCTCAAAACTGGACTTATAGGCGCGACTGCCTGCCATTTCACCTCATTTGCCCGCCAAACTACCCTAATGTCAACGGAAATCCTTAAATATAACAGTAGTGAGCCATTGTCAGCCAAAAGTGACCAAACACCAAAAATGGCGCAATTCGTCACTAAATATGATATAGTGGCGTTTAACTTGAGAAACCGCATCAACTGGGAGCCAGTCCATGTCGCTGATTTCAAACAAGAACTTGCCAATCGCACGCAGAATAGCCCCCGACCCATTGCGGCCTTTCTCCCGGTCCCCCGCAGTCGATCCCGGCACGGGACGCAGGCACCTGCCGCGTGCCTACACCCTTGCCTATGGTCCCCAGTCCCCGACCCAAAACATGGAGGCGGTCCATGCCAGTCCACACCAATCGCCCTGACCCACTCTTTGACCGGGTTGACCCCCGGCTTGTTCGCGCCATCCAACGAGACGTTCACGAGGGGTTCTTCACCCCGAACTGGTGGCGAAAATATGTAACCGATGTGCTCGTTGGCATTACAATTCTGGCCGTGACGATACTTGTCGGCCATTCGATCCAATCCGAAAGCTCCGAGAAACCACCCGATGTCCAGACCACTCCGGATCAGGGTGTTCCCGCTCCGGTAAATCCGGGTGGCTATCGCAGAAATGCACCCAATCGTTCACTCCCTCCGATCATCGACCTGTGATCGGGCAGATCCGGGCCCCGCTCTGGATCGTCCGGAAAGCAGAGTTTCGGTCCGGGATCTTGACCTCACTTGCAGATTGCAACATCGATTTGCTGCAAAGCAAAACCCGGAGCCCAAGATGAAAGCCATGCTCTACGAGGCCTTCGGAGCGGCCCCGGTGATCACCTCTCTGCCAGATCCCGCGCCCGTGCCGGGCGGCGTCGTGATCAAGGTGGCCGCCACCGGCCTGTGCCGCAGCGACTGGCACGGCTGGATGGGCCACGACCCCGACATTGCCCTGCCGCATGTCCCCGGCCATGAACTGGCCGGCACCGTTGCCGCCGTGGGCGCAAGCGTGACCCGCTGGCGCGAAGGCGACCGGGTGACTGTCCCCTTTATCTGCTCCTGCGGCACTTGCCCGGAATGCCACGCCGGCCACCAACAGGTCTGCGACGCGCAGTTTCAGCCCGGTTTCACCCATTGGGGCAGCTTTGCCGAATTTGTCGCCCTGCCGCAGGCCGACCTGAACCTAGTGGCCTTGCCAGAAACGATGGGCTTTGACACGGCGGCCAGCCTGGGCTGCCGCTTTGCCACCGCCTTTCGCGCGGTTGTCGATCAGGGCCGCGTTCGGGGTGGAGAGTGGGTCGCCGTGCATGGCTGCGGCGGCGTCGGCCTGTCGGCCATCATGATCGCGCGCGCCATGGGCGCGCAGGTGGTCGCGGTGGACATTGCCACGGACAAGCTGGCCCTGGCGCGTCAGATGGGGGCCAATGCCACGGTGAACGCGCTGGACGGTGACGTGCCGCAGGCAGTGCATGACCTGACCGTCGGCGGCGCGCATCTGTCGATTGACGCGCTTGGCCATCCGCAGACCTGTGCCAATTCCATCCTGTCGCTGCGCAAGCGTGGGCGGCACGTTCAGGTCGGCCTGCTGCTGGGCGAACAAAGCCGCCCAGCCCTGCCCATGGACCGCGTTATCGGGTGGGAGCTGGAGATCCTTGGCAGTCACGGCATGCAGGCGCATCGCTACCGCGCCATGCTGGACATGATCCAAAGCGGCGCGCTGAGCCCCGACCGTCTGGTCGGCGACCGCATCACCTTGACGGATGCCGTGCCCGCCCTGATGGCGATGGACAGCTTTCAGGCGCGCGGCGCGACGGTCATCACGTCGTTCTGAGCGTGTCCCGGCGCTATGGCCTGCCGAACTCCGCGATCGCGCGCAGAAACAGCCGCGCGCCGACCTCGATCAGGCTGTCGGGGAAATCATAGTCCGGCGCGTGCAAGGCTGGGCACGCCTCCCCCGCACCCAGAAAAACCATCGCCGAGGGCATCGCTCTGCCGAACAGGCCAAAGTCTTCTGAGGCGCGCATCGGCAAGGCCGCCTCATGCCGGGGCATGTCCTGCACCGCGCGCTCCAGCAGGGCGGCGGCCACCGGGTGGTTTACGCAATGACCAAAGGCCTCATGCACCGTGATCTCAACCTCAAAACCCTGCGCGATCTCGGCCACCAAGGCGCGTGCCTCTGCCTCCAGCGCGGCCATCGCGTCGTCCAGAAGGGTGCGCAGGGTCACATAGATTTCGGCCTCTCCCGGCGCGACGCCGAAGGCAGGCACGCCCAGCCGCGCGTGGGTCACCGTGGCGAGGCGAAAGCCGGGATCGTCCGTGGGCAGATCGCGGGCCAGCGCGCCCAGCGCAGGGATCAGACCGGCCAGTGCGACACCGGGTGACACCCCCTTTTCGGGTTCCGAGGCATGGGCCGTCCGCCCCGTCAGCCGCACCCTCAAACCGCGTGAGGCGCAGTTGACTGGCCCTGTGCGCAATGCCACTGCACCGCGCGGCATTCCCGGCAGATTGTGCAAGGACACCGCCATGCTCGCGCCAAGATCCGCAAAGCGCGGATCGTCCAGCACCGCCCGCGCGCCTGCCCCGATCTCTTCCGCCGGTTGGAACAGCAGAATCACGCGCGCCGCGGGTGGCGCGGCGGCCAGCGCCTGCGCCACCGCATGCAGGATCGCCATATGCCCATCATGGCCGCACAGATGTGCTACCCCGTCGCGCTGTGAACGGTGCGCCGGACGGCCCGTCTCAAGAATCGGCAGCGCATCCAGTTCAGCGCGAACCAACAATGCGCCCTCGCCCTCGCCAAAGACCGCGGCGACGCCGGTGCCGCCCAGCCCGGTCACGACTTGGCGCGCGCCCAGCGCCGTCATCTCGGTAGTGATCCGCGCCGAAGTTTCACCCTCGAGCCCGGACAATTCCGGCAAGCGATGCAGGTCGTGCCGCAACGCCCGCGCCTTGCCCAACATTTCGCCGTCCAATTCATCTGCAATGCCCATGCACCACTCCCGTAACCCTGTCAGGGCACCCTTTCACGCCGCGCCACCTGCGGGCAATACCGTGCCTCTTCCCAGAACGCAGATCCGGTGGCACAGTCACCACATGAAAGACCTTGCGCCCGTGACACCGCAAACCGATTTGCGACCCCCCGCCCTTGTGATGCGGTTGGCGCGCCTGGGTGCCGCCTTTCCGACCCGGCTCAGCTTTTTGCGCGTCTTGATCCGACGTCTGTCCCGCGAGGGCGCGCGCGTGACCCGTCCGGTCTGGCAGATCGACGCGCAGGGCTATGGCCATGCGGTCTATACCATCGGCCTTGGCGGGCACGACTACAGCCTTGTTGCGGTTTCGACCCATCTGCCCGACGAGATGCGCACCGACCGGGTGATCGCAACCGCCTGGGACACGGCCTATGTGCTGTATGACGGGGTGCCCGACGCTGCGGAAATTGACCGTATTTGCGCCGCCGCCCCGAAACAGGAAGCTGCCCGCTTTACCGAACGCGACCTTGTGTTGAGCCGCGCCAACAAATCGGTGCGCCTGTTCGCCCATGTTGTCGACCGCCTGCGGGCCGGTCAGCAACCCGACGCCGCGTTGATCAACAGCGTCGGCTACCTGATGCGCACCACCGCCGTCTACGGCAACGGCAAGTTCGGCATCGCCGACCGCGCCCTGATCGAGGACCGTCCCAGTATCGAAGGCCCCTTTGCCGCCGAGATGCTGACCGTCTGGCTGATCCGCAGCTTTACCCATGACCTTGTCGAACACCTTGGTGGCGCGGCGCTTGATCCGCGCTTGAAACGTCACCTCGGGATTGGAAACTCGACAGGGTTGGGCATGGCCCCGTTCCTCGTGTCGCACCCTGTGTTGCTGCACAACTGGACCATGGCCCGCGAAACCGCGCTGGCGCGGGTCCGCGCCCTGCCGTCGATAACCGCCGCGCAAAACGAAACGCTGGTGCGGCTGGCGGACCGGGCCGCCACTCACCTGGCCGAATGGCAGGTGCCCGACCCGCTGCATCAATCCCGAATTGACCTGTTGCGGGCAGAGTGGCCCGCAGTTCGTCGGGTGTTGGCCGCTCTGCCGCCCGACCAGCCGATGGACGCGCTGATCCACGCCTCACAGGCTTTTTCGCCCGACACGCAAGAGCTTTGCGTGGCGCTGGTTCTGGAACCGTTCGGAGAGATCGTCGACGATCTGGCTGACCAGATGGCCGATCCGCATGGCCCGATAATGCATCCCTTCGGGTCGGTTATTGCGCTGCGTGAGGCGATCGAGGCGCATTTTGATTGGGCGCTGGAGCTTGACTTTGGTCACGCAACCCAGACGCGTCGTTTCTGGTACGTCTCCGAGGAAAAGCAAGAGCCCCGAATAGGAGACCGCTTTGCCGAACCGGGGGCGGAACGGGAAAGCCCGCTGGACATCGCGCGCCGCGTGCAGGCGCTGTATCGTGCGCTACAGGGTGTCGACGACCTGCGCGCTTTCCGGACAACCCACCCCCAACATGAACTCGCACTGCAGCGCGTCGCCTGCGTGGCCCGCCATGCTTATTGCGAAATCCGCGACAATCTGATCGCCGACTCCTGTCTGCCAATCGACATGCTCCGCTGCAAGCTGGCCTACTTCGGCGCGACCAAGTTTGATCCGAAATCGGACCGCTGGACCCGGATCACGCTCGCGCAGGGCGCGCCATTGCCCGAGGATCTGGGCACAGACCGTGCAGATGATTGGTGGCTGGCGGGTCTGACGACATGAGCTTTTCCGCCAACGAGATTGCCAGCCTTGCGCAAAAGGCCGCGCGCGGGGCGGGCTTTCCCCCCCGACAGGCCGAGGTCTTTGGTGCGGCGACGGTCCATCATCTGGCAGGGGGCGGCGCGCCGACCGCCCTGCTGCACGCGCTGGCCGATCCGACCGACAGCCCGATCCTGCGCCTGCCTTTGCTGGCAGAGGACATCCTGCGCGCCCTCACCCTGTCCGGCCCGGAAATCACATTGACGCTACAACCGGGCGACGAGGCGCTGGCGCTGGCCTATACGGCCCTGATGCACATCCATATCGAACGTGCGGCGGTTGATCAGCCCGAAGGCGCCCCGCCTCGCCTTGTCCTGTGTGCCGATCTTGACACCTCATCCCGTGCCCGCCTACCCGCGCGCATCGACGCACCGGCCGACCTGATCGAACATCTGAGCGGATTGGCTGCCAAAACCCATGTTGCCGCAACCGGCGAGTCCCGCGATGCGGGCGCGGGGGCAGGAAATATCGACAACGACTGACAATCGCGTACCAACCGGGTGCTTGACCGAACATCACCCCCGTAGCAGGCTTTGATTTCGACGCAGAGTGACGCGTTTTTTTCAAACATCTGGATGACCCAATGAAATTACTTTTCGCGGGACTACTGGCGGTCATTGCTGCCAGCCCGGCAATGGCCCAGGATTTTACCGGTACCTACCGCCTGCAAACCATGTTTCAAGCTCCAGAAAACAAGTGTTTCGAAGGCAACCGCTTTTCGCCGGACTCGACGCTGGGCGGCGGGGCCTTCATGGACACCTGCCAGAATGTCACCGGCCAGCTTTGGAAGATCGAGGCGCAAGGCGGCGGGTGGTATCGGTTGAAGACCCTGTTTCAGGGCGACGGCAAATGCCTTGAGGGCAACCGCTACAGCCCCGACTCGACGTTGCGTGGCGCGGCGTACATGGACACCTGCCAGAACGTCTCTGGCCAGTTTTGGGCCATTCAGCCACAAGGCGACGGTTGGTACAGGCTGAAAACCCAGTTTCAGGGCGATGGCAAATGCCTGGAAGGCAACCGTTATGCCCCGGACGCGGCCCTTGGCGGCGCGGCCTTCATGGACGATTGCCAGAACGTTTCCGGCCAGCTTTGGACATTTGTCCAGACCGACGTGACGGATGCCGCCCCGTCCGATGTCGCCCCGGATGCCGGGTCCGGCGGCAGTACCAGCGACAACGGCTGAACAAGGTCGGCGGGGCTTGCTCCGCCCGACAGACCATGGTTTTCTCCGGCAAAAACCGGAGAGTACCATGCCGCACGCCCTGCTGACGCCCGATGACATCGCCACCTACCAGCGCGACGGCGTTGTGGTGGTGCGCGGCCTGTTTGCCGACCATGTCGAGACCCTGCGCGACGGCGTCGCCCGCAACATGGCGGAACCCGGCCCCTACGCCGCCGAAAACCTCAAGGCGGGCGAGGGTGGGCGCTTCTTTGACGACTATTGCAACTGGCAGCGCATCCCGGAATTTGAACAGGTCATCCGCAGCAGCCCCGCCGCCGAGGTCGCCGCCGACCTGATGCAATCCGACAGCGCGCAGCTGTTCCACGATCATGTTCTGGTCAAGGAACCCGGCACCTCGAAAGCCACACCCTGGCATCAGGACGGCCCCTACTATTTTGTCGAAGGCCGCCAGACCGTCAGTTTCTGGTGCCCGTTGGACCCGGTGACACAGGCCACCTTGCGCTGTGTCGCAGGCTCACATCTTTGGGACAAACCCGTGCTGCCGACCCGTTGGCTGTCAGAGGAAAACTTCTACCCCGATGAGAGCGCCTACATGCCGGTGCCCGACCCGGACGCCCAAGGCATGGACGTGCGCGAATGGGCGCTGGAGCCGGGCGACGCCGTGGCCTTCAATTATGGCACGCTGCATGGCGCACGCGGCAACAACAGCGACACGCGCCGCCGCGCCTTTTCGTTGCGTCTGGTCGGGGACGATGCGCGGTATACCACCCGTCCGGGGCCGACCTCCCCCCCTTTTCCCGGCCATGACATGGAACAGGGCCAGCGCCTGCGCGAGGACTGGTTTCCGGTGCTGTTCCGCCGCTGACAGGTCAGGCGAACGGGTCGTCGGGATAGCCGACGCCCATCAGGCTCAGCCCGTGCGGCGGGCAGACCGGCCCGCATGCTGACCGGGTGCGCGCATCTAGCGCCGTACGCACGCGGTCAGGTTCCCATGCGCCGGTTCCGACCCGCTCCAGCGTGCCGACGATGGACCGGACCTGATTGTGCAAAAAGGACCGCGCCCGCAGGCGAAAATGGATTTCCGGCCCTCCCAGCCCGTCCACTGCGTCGATTGAGACGTCATCCAGTGTCTTCACCGGGGATTTCGCCTGACACATCACCGACCGAAAGGTGGTGAAATCGTGCAGGCCGATCATGTGCGCAGCGCCTTCGCGCATGGCCTCGATATCCAACTGGTGGTTCACCCGCCAAACCTGCCCCGCCTCCAGCGTCGCGGGCGCGCGTCGCATCAGAAGGCGAAACAGGTAACGCCGCTCTACCGCCGAAAACCGCGCGTGCCAGTCATCGGAAACCCGCGCCGCCTGCCGGATCGCCACCGGCAAGGGTTTCAGGTGATGGTTCAGCGCCTCGGACAGTCGGAACAGATCCCAGTCCTTGTCCATGTCGCATTGCGCCACCTGCCCGCGCGCATGGACACCCGCATCCGTCCGGCCCGCCGCCGCAATCGTGTGGTCACGCGGTTCCAGTCGGGCCAATGCGGCCTCGATGGCGCCTTGCACCGACGGCTGGTCGGCCTGCCGCTGCCAACCCGCAAAGGGGCGGCCATCATATTCCACGAGTAAAGCGTATCTGGGCATGGACCGCCTCCTAGCGCCCTGCCCGCCATAGGGCAATCCCGTCAAGACCCGCGCGCGCGGGCACAACACCGGCCACATTCCCCGCCCCCGCCTCTGGCCCCGCGCGCAACCAGTGACTAAGTTGCCAGCGAACCACAGGACAAGGCCCCCAGCCCATGGTCATTGGCACCATCGCCGACACACTCACCCGCAGCGTCGAAAACGTCACCGGCACCCTGTCGGAAACCTTTTTCGAACCCACTTTGCGGTTGGGCGTGACCGGCCTGTCGCGGGCGGGCAAGACCGTCTTCATCACCTCTTTGGTCGCCAACATGATGGACCGTGCCCGGATGCCGCAACTCGTGGCCGAAAGCGAAAACCGCATCCTGTCCGCCTTTCTACAGCCGCAGCCGGACGACACGCTGCCGCGATTTGACTATGAAACCCATCTGGCTGCGTTGACCGCACGCACGCCGCATTGGCCGGACAGCACCCGCGCCGTGTCCGAACTGCGGCTATCGCTGAAAATCCGTCCCTCCGGCCTGCTGGCAGGGCTGCAAGGGCCGCGCACCCTGCACCTTGATATCGTCGATTACCCCGGCGAATGGCTGCTGGATCTGTCGTTGCTGGACAAATCCTATGCGGACTGGTCGCGGGACATGCTGGACCGGCTGGCGCTGCGCCCCGGTGGGCCGGACACCCGCGCCCTGCTGGAGGGCGAAGACAGCAAACAGGATCTGGATGAAACCAGCGCCCGACGGTTGTCAGACGCCTATACCGCCGCGCTGCACACCGCCCGCAAGGCGGGATTTTCCGACTGCTCGCCGGGCAGGTTCCTGCTGCCTGGAGAGCTTGAAGGCTCACCCGTCCTGACCTTTGCCCCACTGCCACCCGTCGACGGCGCCCCGCGCCGGTCGCTCTACCGTGAGTTCGAGCGCCGTTTCGACAGCTACAAGGCGCGCGTCGTCAAACCGTTTTTCCGCGATCATTTCAGCCGCATCGACCGGCAAATCGTGCTGGTCGATGCCCTGGGCGCGATCCACGCAGGCCCCCGCGCGATGGAGGATCTGCGCCGCACACTGGCGGACATCCTCACCGCCTTCCGGCCCGGCACCAACGCCTTTCTGACCAATCTCTTTATGGGAAAGCGGGTTGAAAAGATCCTGTTTGCAGCGACAAAGGCCGACCACCTGCATCACCTTCAGCATGGCAGGCTGACCGCGATCATGGAGGCCCTGACCCGAGAGGCGCGTGACCGTGCGCGCTTTGCCGGGGCGGACACGCAGGCGATGTCACTCGCCGCGCTGCGGGCCACCACGGAACAGGTGATCCAGCATCAGGGCAGCGACCTGCCCTGCGTTCGGGGGACTCTGTTGGACACCGGCAAGCAGGCGGCGTTTTATCCCGGTGCCCTGCCCGAAGACCCCTCACATCTGCTGGGGACGGCCCGCGAGGGGGCGGAAACCTGGCTTGATCAGGACTATTCCGTGATGAATTTTGCCCCCGCTCCACTGGTACTAAAGCCGGGCGAAGGGCCGCCGCACATCCGGCTGGACCGCGCCGCGCAGTTCCTGATCGGTGACAAACTGTGAACCAGCGTGACATTACCCTGCGCCCCGCGCAACCCGGCGATGCCGGCAAACTTGGCGCGATGATCACCGAAGCAGTCGAGGCCAACACATGGAAGCCGCGCCTGCATTCGGCGGCACAGGACATCGCCCACACCGGCAAGCTGATTGACCTTGGCTGGGTGACCGTGGCCGAACTGGGGTTCGACGTTGCGGCATTCATCGCCCGCGATGGCAACGAAATCGATGCGCTGTTTGTGGCATCCTGGGCGCAGGGTCAGGGGCTGGGCGCTGCGCTGCTGGAGGATGCCAAGGCACAGGCCGACAGGCTGGAACTGTGGACCTTTCAGAGGAACACTGGGGCGCAGAAATTCTACCTGCGGCACGGATTTGACGAGATTGCCCGCACCGACGGCGACAAGAACGAAGAAGGCCTGCCAGACATCCGTTACCTGTGGCGACGCCCTACCGCCCCCCATCCGGAGCAACCGACATGAGCCAGCCACCCAAGGGCCCGATCCTGATCAACCTGGAAGACGACAGCGCCGACGCCCCCAACCCTGCCGCCGCGCCGCCCGTCCCCGAACCCCATCTGCCCCCGCCAGAGGGCGTGGCGATGACCACCGTCGCTGCCTTGGCCACCCGGCAACCGTCTGTCCTTGCGCGCTGGTTCTGGCGATTGCTGGTGGCCCTTGTCGGCACGCTTGTGTCGATTGCCGCGTGGACTTTCGCCACGGATCTGATTGCGTCGTCTCCGGTGTTGGGCTGGATTGTCACCGCACTGTTCGGCGCTTTTGCTCTTGTCTGCCTGATGATCGTCATCAAGGAAATTGCGGCGTTCTCACGGCTGTCACGGATCGACACCTTGCATCATGCCGCCGAAACCGTGCTCGCCGAAGAGGATCTGGGGGCGGCGCGCAAACTGACCGACGATCTGGTGACGCTGTACAAGGGACGCGAGGACACCCGTTGGGGGCGCGACAAGCTGGCCGCGCAACGCGACGAGATTTTTGATGCCAGGGGTCTGCTCGCCCATGCTGAAACCGCCCTGTTGGCCCCGCTGGACACCGCCGCCCGACGCGAGGTCGAGGCGGCAGCGCGGCAGGTGGCGACCGTCACGGCGCTGGTGCCGCTGGCGCTGGCCGACGTGGTGGCGGCGCTGACCGCCAACCTGCGAATGATCCGGCGCATCGCCGAGATCTATGGCGGACGCTCTGGCACGCTGGGCAGTTGGCGGCTGACGCGGGCGGTGATGTCCCACCTTGTCGCCACGGGTGCCGTCGCCATTGGCGACGACATGCTGGAACCGATCCTTGGCGGTGGCTTGCTGGGCAAGCTGTCGCGCCGCTTTGGCGAGGGCATGGTCAACGGCGCGCTGACCGCGCGGGTGGGCGTCGCCGCGATGGAAGTATGCCGGCCACTGCCCTTTGGCACGGGCAAGCGGCCCTCGGTCCGGTCCATCATTCGATCCAGCCTGTCAGGGCTGGTGATGCAGGACAAACGCTGATCGGCTACCGGATACGCCCGGACGCCAGTGCGACGGAATCCCGAAGTCCCGGGTCAAGCCCGGGACGCGGGGAACCTGGGATACAATCCGTCAAACAATGCCGCATACTGGCGGGTCCGGCATTCCGGACCTGTCCAGTCTGAGGGACACGCCCTAGACTGCGCTTTCGAATGAACCGGAGCGCGTGGTTTTTATGGAAGCCATTTTTGTCCTCTTGGGCCTTGTGGTCCTTGCCTTGCCCGTGGCCGTGACCGTCCTGATCATCGGGCATGTACGTCTTCGCCGTCAGGTCAGAACCCTGAACGGCATCGTCGCGGACCTGCAATCTGCGGCCTTCTCCACGTCCCCCCGGAACAAGCCGACCGGGCAAGCCGCCAATGCATTGACTGCACCGTTGTCGTCCGCGCCGCTGTCGAACACTCCGCCGTCAAACGTGCACGGCCCGACCCCGTCCGCCCCTGCAACAGAGGCCGGTGATGTCCCCCCCAAAGCGCGCGCCACCGCCATGGCGCGTCCGCCGCGCCGAACCGAACCATCGACCCTGCAAACCCTTGGAGTCTGGTTGCGCGACAACTGGTTTTACGGCGTCGCTGCCGTCTCATTGGCGCTGGCGGGCATCTTTCTTGTGCAATACGGGATCGAAACCGGGTTGCTGACCCCGACCATGCGGGTGATTGCCGCGCTGGCCTTTGGCGCGGCGCTCATCGCAGCGGGAGAGGCCATCCGCCGCCGTTTTGGTGACGACGCAGCAAGCGCCACGGCCTACCTGCCCTCTGTCCTGTCTGGCGCGGGACTTGTGTCACAAATGGGTGGTGTGCTGGCCGCACGTCTTCTGTATGATCTTGTAGCCCCCGGCCCGGCGCTGGGAGCCCTGTTTGCTATCGCCCTGTTTGGCTTGCTGCTGGGCTGGCGTCACGGCCCGCTTTTGGCAGCCGTCGGATTGACCGGCGGCATGGCCGCGCCGTTTCTGGTGGGCGGGCATAGCGAAAACCCCGAATGGCTGCTTCTCTATTTCGGCCTGCTGACCGCGCTGGGCCTGGGCATCGACACCCTGCGCCGCTGGGCCTGGGTCAGCGCTCTGGCCGTCGCGCTGGGGTTTGCCGCCGGTCTGCTGCTGCACCTGTCCGCGCCGGGAGATGAGGCGCTGATGGCCTCTTTCGCGGGCTATGGCGTGGGTCTTATGCTGTTGACACTGCTGATCCCGTCGCGCGCGTTGGCGCCCGATCACACCGGCCCCGGCATCGTGGAAACCGTCGCCGCCACCGCTGAGACGCAGCGCAGGCCGATCTTTCCGGTAATCCTGTCCGGCGCGCTGCTGGTCCCCTGTTGTGCCGCACTTTGCTATGCCGCCCTGTTCAGTGCACTGACATGGCAATTGTCCGTTGGGTTGAGCGCGGGCCTTGCGGTACTGTTGATCCTGTGGTCACGCGGCGCACCCGCCTTGCAGGATCAGGCCGTGTTGCCCGCGCTGACCCTGCTGGCGCTGATTGCCGTGCCGGAGCTGAACAAAGAGGCGCAGACCGCGCTGGACGCCAGGCTGACAGCGCAGGCCGACCTGACAGAACAGCGCCTGCCACTGGATCTGAGCTTGCTGCTGATGGCCGCCACACTGGTCGGGCTGGCAAGCGCATGGCGCAGCCTGAAGCCGGGGCGCTATTCCTCCGTCTGGCCCTCCGTCTGGGCCGCTGCGGCGGCGTTGATCGCCCCACTGGTCGGTCTGGCGCTGGACTTTGTCTGGGATGCGCGCACCCTGTTGGGGGCCTGGCCCTGGGCGCTGCACGCGCTGGCGCTGGCGGCGCTGATGGTGGCGCAGGCGGCGCGGTTTGCCCGCATTGATGGCGCGGTCAGGCTGCGCACCGCGCTGTTCACCGTCTCGGCGCTGGCCTGTCTTGCCTTTGCGCTGACGGTGCTGCTGACCGACGCCGCCCTGACGCTGGCACTGGCGGCGGTGGTGGTCAGTGCCGCCGCACTGGACCGCCGTTTCGACCTGCCGCAAATGACCGGCTTCATCGCTGCGAGCATTGTGGCGCTAGGCTACCGTCTGGTCATCGACCCCGGCCTTGACTGGGCGATCAGGGCGCCGGTGCTGGAAATGCTGGCGGCCTACGGCGGCACGTTGGCAGCGCTGCTCTGGTCGCTCTGGCTGTGTACCCTGCGCCCACGCCCGAGCGCCCGCGTCTTTCTGGAAAGCGCGGCATGGTCGGTGGCCGGCATGACCATCAGTCTTGTCCTGTACCATGTGATAGAGGCCCATGTCGGCCACGACAGTCAGGATCTGCACTGGTTCCTTGGCTTGTACGGCACAATCTGGATCGGCACCGCATTGGCACAGCTGGAGCGGTTGATGCTGGGCGGCCCGATGCGCTGGCTGCGGATCGCACTGGCGGTGGTTTTCGGGCTGGTGGCGCTGGCCAGCCTCCTGACAGGGGGCAGCCTTGGCAACCCGCTGTTCGAGGAACAGGCGGTGCATGGCACGATCGTGCTGAACACGTTGATCCCGGCCTACCTGTTGCCCGCGCTGACCCTGATGTTCGGCGCATGGCGTCTTGGGCAGTTGCCGCGCTGGCTGCGCATCGGGATCGCCCTGCCGGGCGGGGCGCTGGCGCTGCTGTGGGCGGGTCTGACCATCCGTCATGCGTGGCAAGGCGGGCTGGACATGCACATCGGGAACGGCATCAGTGACGGCGAGCTTTACAGCTACACCGTTGCCTTGCTGCTGGCCGGGGCGGGGTTGTTCTACCAGGCGCTTGCCCGGCGATCAGACGCCCTGCGCCGTGCGGGTGTGGCGGTGATCGCGCTGGCAGTGGCCAAGGTGTTCCTGATCGACATATCTGGGCTGGCGGGGCTGATGCGGGTGTTTTCCTTCCTGCTGCTGGGCCTGTCACTGGCCGGTTTGGCGTGGTTCAACCGCTGGGTTCAGACCCGCGCCACCCCCGTCCCAAGTCCATAGGGTTGCGAGTCGCTCGCGCTTGACCCACGCCCGGACTCGCGCGACACGGCGCACGACAGCCCCGAAGGACGACGCGGATGCAACTGCCCGAGCACGGCCACACCGAACACGAAATTGCAGACCGTCTGGCCAACCCGCCGGGCAAGGGGGATCTGGGCGATGCGGTCTATGGCGCGATCGACGGCGCGGTGACGACCTTTGCCATTGTGGCCGGGGTTGCGGGCGCGGGTCTGTCGCCCTTCATCATCGTGGCACTGGGGCTGGCCAACGTGCTGGCCGACGGGTTTTCCATGGCCGCAGGCAACTATTCTGCCACCAAGGCGGAGCGCGACAATAAACTGCGCCTGCGCAGCATCGAAGAGCGGCACATCCGCCTGCACCCGGACGGCGAAAAGCGCGAATTGCGTGCAATCCTTGAACAAAAGGGCCTGTCCGGAGCAACGCTGGACGAGGCGGTCGAACAGGTTTCCCGGAACCACGATATCTGGATCGACACAATGCTGGAGGGAGAATACGGCATCGGGTCCGTCGATCCGCACCCGATGCGGGCGGCGCTGGTGACGTTCGGGGCCTTTCTGCTGGCCGGGTTTGTGCCGCTGCTGCCCTTTTTGATCGGAATGACCCAGGGCTTTGCCGTGGCGACCGTTCTGACGCTGATCACCTTCTTCGCCATCGGATCGGTCAAGAGCGTCTGGTCACTGTCCCCCTGGTGGCGGTCAGGACTGGAGACCTTGGCCATAGGCGGCGTGGCGGCTGGGATTGCCTATTATGTCGGCTCAATGTTCGGCTGAACGGGGGTCATGCGCCAATGAACCCAGCGGCGGCAAGAGATCGCCGCAGACCAGCAGGGTCAGAATGCGCTGGACCGGACGGACCGTCGACAGCGGGTACAGTGCACGGTCCCGCAAGACCGGCAACCAAAGGCTATGCCCCTGATACTGCGGTGTAAACAGACGGCTCATCATCTGATAGCCGCGCACATGCCAGCGCCGCGCCTGCGCGTACCAACGCATGGCCAGCGCCACATCGCCGCGTGCAAGGTCCAGCGCCCGCGCCAGCGCCCAGGCATCCAGCAACGCCATGTTTGCGCCCTGCCCCAGTTGCGGGCTGGCGCGGTGCGCGGAGTCGCCGATGTACACAACACCGTCCTCAAACGGGCGACGCAGCGTCCCGTGTGTATAGCGCGCCATGGTCATCTGGTCCGGGCCGGTGATCTGCTCCACGAACGGCGCAAAGGCGGGCCAGTGGGCCACGGCCTCTGCCTGCCATGCGCTTAACCCGCCAGTGCGCCAGTCCTCATATCCCTCCGCCGGGAGCGACCAGAAGATCGACGCGCGAAACCCGGGTTGGCCGGGAATGCGCCCCACTGGCAAAACCCCCAACATCCGGTCCGCCCGGCGATAGGCCTGACGCAACTCATTGCGTGGCAGGTCCGTGCCCTCTGGCCAGTCCACCGTCGCCCAGAGCGCGCCATAGTCCAAGGACCGCGCCCGCATCGGTGATAGCGGCGACCCCGTGCCCGTAGCATCGACAATCAGGTCGAACGGACCCTCGCGCCCATCGTCGAACAGCAGCGTCGCCCCGTCGCGCCCGATGACACGACGGCCCGGTTCGATCTGAACCCCGGCCTCCTGCACTGTCTGATGCAGCGCCTGAAACAGCGCTGCGCGATGAATCGCAAGGCCAAAGCGCGGATCGCCTGGTGCGTCATAGGCCACATCCAGAACCGGGCGCCCTGTCCGCACCTCATGGCCAAACATCCGGTGAATGCGATTGCCGGAGGCCATCGCTGCCGGCAACGCGCCCAGCTGGTCAAGTACGTCCAGCCCGACAGGTTGCACCACCAGCCCGGATCCCACCGGGGCGGGCGTGTCGAACTGATCAAACACGGTGACGCTGTGGCCCGACTGGCGCAACGCCGTGGCCGCCGCCAGGCCGCCCATACCGGCCCCGGCAATCGCTATATCCATGGCGGACCTCCCCTTCCTCCGGGAGAAGGGAAACCGTCTTGGCGGGGGACGCGCAAGCGACGCAGCGACGCAGGCGGTGCGACCGATCCGCACCGCCCGCAAAGCGACCCGTCAAATTGCAACGCCCCCGACGCCGGTCAGAACCGGCCCCGGAGGCGATGCGCCCGGATGGCGGACTTACTCGACAGGCGCACCATCGGGTGCGGCAGGGACTGCGCCGCCTTCTGGCGTGACGTCCTGCACAGGGGCGTCGGGTGCGACGGTCATCGGCACTGGTGCGCCGTCGGGATCGGCGGCGACAGGCGTGTCGACCGGATCGGTCGTCGCCGCAGGGCCAAGCGACAAAACGGCCACGATCGCGACGGCGATCGCCAACGCAACGGCAAGGCCAAGCGCCGAACCCGGTGACCGCCTTGTGCTGGCATACTTCGGGTCGGTCAATTCGTCGGGGGCATAGCGCGCCTCATGCTGGCGCAGGTACGGGTCCTGAGAAGTCATCTGGCGTTCCTTTCCTCCAAAGGCGTCGGTCTGTCCGGCGCATGAGGTTAAGGTGACAGTTCGACGCGCTGGATAAAGACCCGCAGAGCGCACCGGCGGACTCTCGGTGCTACCTTGCCGAATTGGGCTTTGCTGTTCGGCGGGTTCCGGCGGACAGAACCTTGCGCGCCGCAAGATCGGCTTTGTTCCGCCGGGCACGGCTGTGCTGGCGGCAGGTTCCCGCCCGCCGCTGCATCCTCTGGACGCCCGCCGCCTGCAGTTCTATAAGGCGCCCAAGATGTGGTGTTTTGCGATCATCCTCCGAATTACATGCCCGGCGCTCTGACAGTACGAGCCGCCGGGACAAGGCGTATGCAACGACGCGCCGCCCCTTCATCCTGATTGACACGACTGATCCAGAGGACGCCACAAATGTGCGCCGACACGCCCGAAACAACCCTGCCCGAGTACAAAGACACCCTGTCCCTGCCGAAAACCGATTTCCCGATGCGCGCGGGCCTGCCCAAACGTGAACCCGGCTGGCTGGACCGCTGGGCCAAGCTGGGGGTTTATGACCGCCTGCGCGAAAAACAGGGCCGCACGCCCTTTATCCTGCATGACGGCCCGCCCTACGCCAACGGCAACCTGCACATCGGTCACGCGCTGAACAAGGTGCTCAAGGACTTCATCGTGCGCTCTCAGCAGATGATGGGCCGCGATGCCCGTTATGTGCCCGGCTGGGACTGTCACGGCCTGCCCATCGAATGGAAGATCGAGCAGCAGTACCGCGAAAAGGGCAAGAACAAGGATGACGTGGACATCGTCGATTTCCGTCAGGAATGCCGCAAGTTCGCCGAAGGCTGGATCGACATCCAGCGCGACGAGTTCCAGCGCCTTGGCGTGACCGGCAACTGGGCCGATCCCTACCTGACAATGAATTTTCACGCTGAACGCGTGATCGCCGAGGAATTTCAAAAGTTCCTGATGAACGGCACGCTGTACCAGGGGTCCAAACCCGTGATGTGGTCGCCGGTTGAAAAGACCGCGCTGGCCGAGGCGGAGGTCGAGTACCACGACCACAAGAGCCACACGATCTGGGTGATGTTCAACGTGGTGCGCGGCGGCGACATGCCGATGCCCGAAGGCGAAGATGACGACTATGCCGGTGCCGATCAGGCCCTGCTGGCGGCTGACCTGCACGCCGCGCGCGTCGTCATCTGGACCACCACCCCCTGGACCATCCCGTCCAACAAGGCCGTCGCCTACAATCCGGCCATCTCATATGGTCTCTATGAGATCACCGGCACACCCGACGAATGCTGGGCCACCGTGGGCGACACATACCTGCTGGCCGACAAATTGGCCGCAGAGGTGCTGACCAAGGCGCGGCTGGAAGACGGCCAGTGGACGCGCCTGCGCGATGTCTCTGCCGATGAACTGGCCAGCCTGACCCTCGCCCATCCGCTGCGCGGCACCGACGGCGCGGACGGTTTTTGGGACTACGACGTTCCGATGATCGACGGCGACCACGTCACCGACGATGCCGGCACCGGCTTTGTCCACACCGCGCCCAGCCATGGTCAGGACGACTATGAATGCTTTGTCGCGCGCAACTGGATGGACCGGATGACGCACAACGTCGGCGAGGAATCCGAATTCCTGCCGCATGTGCCACTGTTCGCCGGACTGCAGGTCTTTGACCGCAAGGGCAAGGAAGGCAAGGCCAACAGCGCCGTGATAGACAAACTGGTCGCGGCGGGCGGGTTGCTGGCGCGTGGGCGCATGACCCACAGCTATCCGCACTCTTGGCGCTCCAAGGCCCCCGTGATCTATCGCAACACGCCGCAGTGGTTTGCCGCCATCGACCGCGAGGTCGGCGACGGGCAGGACACCTATGGCACCACGATCCGCCAGCGAGCGCTGACCAGCATCGATCAACTGGTGAAATGGACCCCGCAAACCGGACGCAACCGGCTGTATTCCATGATCGAGGCACGGCCCGACTGGGTTTTGTCGCGCCAGCGCGCATGGGGTGTGCCGCTGACATGCTTTACCAGAAAGGGCGCGCTGCCGACCGACGCGGACTTCCTGCTCCGCGATCCGGCGGTGAATGCCCGCATCAACGAAGCGTTCGAGACTGAGGGCGCCGACGCCTGGTACAAACCCGGCGCCAAGGCGCGCTTCCTTGGCAACGAATACGACCCCGAGGACTGGGAACAGGTCTTCGACATCCTCGACGTCTGGTTTGACTCAGGCTCCACTCATGCGTTTGTCCTGCGCGACCGCCCGGATGGGGCGGAGGACGGCATCGCCGATCTCTACCTCGAAGGCACCGACCAGCACCGCGGTTGGTTCCATTCGTCGATGTTGCAGGCCTGCGGCACCAAGGGCCGCGCGCCTTATCGCGGCGTGCTGACCCATGGTTTCACGCTGGACGCCAAGGGCAACAAGATGTCCAAGTCGCTGGGCAACACCGTGTCGCCGGACGACGTGACCAAGCAATACGGCGCAGACATCCTGCGGCTCTGGGTGGCGCAGGCGGACTACACCGCCGACCTGCGCATCGGCCCGGAGATCCTGAAAGGCACCGCCGACGGCTATCGCCGGATGCGCAACACGCTGCGCTACATGCTGGGCGCGGTGACGCATTTCACCGAGGATCAGCGCGTCGATGCCGCCGACATGCCGGAGCTGGAACGCTATATCCTGCACCGTCTGGCGGAACTGGATCATGTGGTGCGCGAAGGCTATGCCGCCTATGATTTCCAGGGCGTGTATCAGCAGTTGTTCAACTTCTGCACGTTGGAACTGTCGGCCTTCTACTTCGACATCCGCAAGGACGCGCTGTATTGTGACGGCGACACCGCGCGCCGCCGTGCCGCGCGCACGGTCATGGACCTGCTGTTCCACCGGCTGACCACGTGGCTGGCCCCGATCCTTGTCTTCACCATGGAAGAGGTCTGGCTGGAACGGTTCCCCGGCGACGACAGTTCGATCCACCTGCAGGACATCCCCGAAACGCCCAAGGAATGGCTGGATGAGCCGCTGTCCGCCAAGTGGCAGATGGTCCGCCGCGCCCGCCGTGCCGTGACCGCCGCGCTGGAGGTGCAGCGCACCGACAAGGTGATCGGTGCCTCGCTGGAGGCGGCACCCGTGGTGCATGTCCGCGCGCCCGACATGCTCACCGCTCTGAAATCGGTCGCGTTTGAGGACGTCTGCATTACTTCGGACATCGTCCTGTCGGGTGATCCCGCACCGTCCGAGGCGTTCCGCCTGCCAGAGGTTGATGGCGTCACCGTCGTCTTCGAAAAGGCCGACGGCGAGAAATGCCAACGTTGCTGGAAGATCCTGCCGGACGTGGGCACCCATGCCCACCCGGCCACCTGCAAGCGCTGCAACGACGCGCTGGGGTGATCGCCAGACATTACCTGCCCCGGCTGGTCCGGGGCAGGCCTGCGCGCCGTATTGCCGGACCGCCCGGAATCGCGTTACCCTAGGGTCAACAAGATGCGAGGGAGCCGATGCTGCGCCGCCTATTCCTGATTTCGCTGATCTCGGTCTCCGCCGCCTGCGCCCTGATCCCCGGCAATCTGGCGCTTGGGCCGAATTCGACCCTGATCGTGACGCGCCATGCCGACCGCGATGGCGAAGACCTCAACGACAAGGGCCACGCCCGTGCACAGGCCCTCGTCAATGCGGTCGACGGGCTGGGAGTGGCGCACATCTACAGCCCCGGGATCAAGCGAAACCTCGACACCGCCGCGCCTCTGGCGCAGGCGCTTGGCCTGCCTGTCAAACGCCTACCGCAAGAGAACCCTACCCCTGCCCTGGCAGAGCGGGGGGCCGGAACGGTGGTGATCTGGATCGGCAACAAGGGCAACATCGCGACCATCTGGGAAGACTTGAACCTGTCCGAGCCGTCACCTCTGGACTATGGCGATCTGCACATCATCCGGTCCGACGCTCAGGGTCGGGTGACGATTGAACGCCGTCGCTACGGCCCGGAGTAGGTAACGGCGTCAAGCCAGTCCGCGGTCCCGGGCGATCATCGCGGCATGGGTCCGGTTGCGAGCCTCCAGCTTGCGGCTCAGGGTCTTGACGTGCAGCTTGACCGTGACCTCCTGCAAGTCCAGATCGCGGGCGATTTCCTTGTTCGCCTTGCCCTCGCAGATGCCCTGCAGCACTTCTTGTTCGCGCCGCGTCAACGTGCCTTCCCTGTCAGAACGGCCCGGTTTCATGAAGTCAATCGGCGTATAAATCTCACCCGCCGCCATGAACCGCGCCGCCGACAGCAGCGACCGCGCGCTCAGCGTCTTGGGAATGAACCCCTGCGCGCCCGCTTTCAGTGCCGCGCTGGCCACATCCCGCGTGGCACTGCCTGACAGGATCGCCACCGGACGGCCGGAATTGGCGGCACGCATAAGTTCCAGCCCTTCGAGGCCGTTCATTCCCGGCATGTTGTAGTCCAGAAGTACCAGGTCGAAACTGCCGCTGTCCTTTGCCATCGCAACCGCATCCTGCAACGTGGCCACGGTGCGCACCTCATCCACATCGGCCCCGTCAAGATAGGCGGCGATAGTATCGCGCACCAGATCATGATCGTCCGCCACAAGAATTCTCATTATGTCCGCCCCAATCGCGCCCTCGCGCCGTTTTTTTCCGTCCGGGCTGCCGTCCCGGTGCCTTGTACCCTTCATATTTAGATACAGGAATTAATAAGCATTGCCAAACCCCGCATCCGGTGATGCGGAATCCCCGCCCGATGGCCCTTGCATGACCCTGCATTGACCGGTTTCCTACACGCACCCGGACCCGCAAAGGCGCGCCAGACATGACCTGTACCCCAATGCTCCCGCTGGCCGTTGACGTCGGCAGTCCCTCCACCGTGCCAACTGCGTGATGGGCGTCCCGAACATCCGACCCCTGATTGTATGGATGACCGGCCTGCGCCGCGTGCTGGCCGTGTTGGTCGTCCTCTTGGTCGTCGTGACCATCGCCGTGCTTGTTCTGGATCTGCGCCAGCAGGTCCGCAGGCTTGCGACGTCGGCTGCGGACAACATGCAATGGACGCTGGGCCAAACAGAGGTCGAGCTCATGGCGCTGGAAATTGCCGCGCTGCGAGCGAACGCCGGTGTGGATACCCTGGAAGAAGTCCGCCTGCGCTATGATGTCTTCTACAGCCGTGTGCAAACCATCCAGGACAGTTCCCGGTTTGCCGCCTTGCTGGACGTCGGCGATGTCCAGGACCGGATCAGCCAGGTCTCGGCGTTCCGCGAAGCATGGCTGCCCGTGATCGACGGACCGGATGCGACGCTCCGCGCTGCCCTGCCCCGTATGGCCGATGAGGCACGCGCCACCCGTGGCGCCGTGCGCGACGCGACCCTGGCGGGCGTCGAGTATTTTTCTGAACTGGGCTATGCACAGCGCGACAGCCTGGGCCGCAGCATGGCCCGCGTCGGCCTGTTGACCGTCGCCCTGTTGGCGATGCTTGCGGTTCTGTCACTGGCATTGTTCCGGCTGGCCCGCAAAAGCGATGCCGAAGCACGCGAAAACCGCGAAAACCGCGAGCGGATCGAAACCATTCTGTCGACGTCCCTGGATGCCGTGGTCGTGTCCGACGACATCGGCCGCATCATCGAATACAACGGCGCGGCAGAGCGCGTCTTTGGCTATTCCCGGGCTGAGGCCATCGGCGCCGACATGGCGGATCTGATCATCCCTGACCATTTTCGCGATGCCCACCGCGAAGGGATGGGCCGTTTTCGCCGCGATGGCAGCCTGCGGTTCATGGGCAAGGGCACCGTCCGTCTGGAGGCCAAAAGACGCGACGGTACGATCTTTCCGGTTGATGTCTCTCTTGCCCAGGCACAAAGCCCGGACGGAGAGATCTTTATCGCCTTTCTGCGCGACATCTCGGACCGGGTCCGCAATGAGGCCGCGCTGAAACGCGCGCGCGACCGGGCCATCGCCGGCGAAAAGCAAAAGGCCGAATTGCTGGCCGTCATGAGCCACGAAATGCGCACCCCACTGAACGGGATGCTTGGCACGCTGGAACTGGTCGACGACACGGCGCTGGACGCGCGGCACCAGCGCTACTTGCGTATCGTCAAGGACTCTGGCCGCGTGCTGCTGCGCCATGTGAACGAGGTTCTGGACATCTCGCGGCTGGATGCCGGCAAGATGAGCCTGCGCAAGACCGGGTTCGATCTGATTGCCTTGCTCGAAGAGACCATCGACAACCAGCGTCAGAACGCGTCGGCGCATGGCAACAGCCTTGTTCTGGTGCCACCAAACCCGGAACTGCATCACGTCCACGGCGATCCGGACAGAGTGCGCCAGGTTCTGCTGAACCTTGTGAGCAATGCGATCAAATTCACCCGGAACGGTCGCATCTCCATAGAGGCCGATTGCAGCAACGGGCTGGAGGCAGTGGAACTGCGCGTGACCGATACTGGCATCGGCATCGCAGAGGCGGACCTTGATCGCATTTTTGAGGATTTTGTCACCATCGACAGCACCTATGGGCGCAACACCTCTGGCACCGGATTGGGACTGGGCATTTCACGCCGTCTGGCCACTGCGCTTGACGGCGAACTGGACGTGGAAAGCGAACCGGGTGACGGCAGTGTGTTCTGGCTCCGGTTGCCGCTGGCCCTCCCGGAACAGGTCCATTCGGACCTGCCCATTCCAGAAATCGCGCCAGTGAAACCGGCACAGGCACCGCCCGCCTGCAACATCCTTTTGGTCGAAGACAACGAAATCAACCGGATCGTGGGGCGCGAACTGCTGGAACATGACGGGCACCAAGTCGAGACAGCCGCCAGCGGTGAATTGGCCCTGAAACGTGCGGCTGCGCGCCGCTACGATGCGGTGTTGCTGGATATTTCGATGCCCGGACTGGACGGCATCAGCGTCGCCCGCGCCCTGCGCGCGGGGGCGGGCGTTAATGCGAATACGCCAATCATCGCCACGACCGCACATGCCCTGCCGCAAGAAAAAGAGGCGTTCCTTGCGGCAGGGATGCAGGCGGCCCTGATCAAGCCGCTCACGCTCGATGCGATCCGCAGGGCCTTGACGCAAGCCATGACAATAGAGGCGGCACAACCGATGCCACCCGCGTCTGGGCCAGAGGCGCCTACGAACATCGACACGTCCCAGCTTGCGGATATGCATCAGCATCTTTCCAGTACCCACATGACGTATATCCACGACCGCTTTGTCGGCGACATGTCCGATTTTCTGGGGGCGATGCCAGAGTGGCTACAGTCGGGCGGAGAAGGGCTGGCCTCTCTGGCGTCCGAAGCGCATCGCCTGTCGGGGTCCGCTGCGGTTCTGGGGGCTGTTCAACTGACCGCCCTTCTACAGGCAATCCACACCGAAGCCCTGTCCACGCACAGGACGAACCTCAATGCGCGCCTCGAAGATCTGACCGCCTGTTGGACATCGACGCGCGCGGCATTGTCCGTCGAGGTGCAGGCGCTGGAACAGGCGCAAAAGGCCCGATGACTTTACCCTTTCAACCCGGCGGCGTTAAACAACGGAAAATTCCGCAGGAGAGCCCCCATGTCCAACCCGCTATACGACACGCTGCTTGGTCCCCAATCGCAGAGCGACAAGGTCTTTTTGCACCTGCCCGACGGGGACACCATCAGCTATGCGGGTTTTGTCGGACGGGTGGCCCAGTTTGCCGGTGCCCTGCGCGGGTTGGGCGTGCAGCCGGGGGACCGGGTGGCCCTGCAGGTCGAAAAATGCCCCGATGCGCTGGCGCTGATCTTTGGCTGCATTCAAGCGGGCATGATCTTTTTGCCGCTGAACACCGGCTATACGCCAGATGAGGTCGTCTATTTTGTCGAAAACTCCGGCGCGCGGCTGCTGGTCTGCGACCCGTCGCGGGCGGATACCCTTGCGGCAGAGGCGGCGCGTTTTGGCGCGGAATGTGAAACGCTGGGACCAAAGGGCGGCAGCATGTCGACACGGGCCGACGCCGCGCCGACCGTGGCGGCGGTGGAACAGCGTACAAGCAATGATCTGGCCGCCTTTCTCTACACGTCCGGCACCACGGGCCGGTCCAAGGGCGCGATGCTGAGCCAACACAACTTGCTGTCCAACGCGCTGACGCTGGTCGATCTGTGGCGATTTACCGATACCGATGTTCTGCTGCACGCGTTGCCGATCTTTCACACACACGGGTTGTTTGTGGCCACCAACGTGATCCTCGCGGCGGGCGGGTCGATGGTGTTTTTCCCGAAACTTGACGACGATGCGCTGATCAACTGGATGCCGCGCGCCACCAGCCTGATGGGCGTGCCGACCTTTTACACCCGGCTGCTGGACAACCCGCGCTTTGAAGGCGACGTGGCGCGGTCCATGCGGCTGTTCATCTCCGGCTCTGCCCCGCTGCTGGCAGAGACGCATCGGCAATTCGAGGCGCGTACAGGCCACCGCATCCTTGAACGATACGGCATGACGGAGACCAACATGTCCACCTCCAACCCCTATGAGGGTGACCGCCGCGCGGGGACCGTTGGCCTGCCCCTGCCGGGGGTCGAGGCCAAGGTCTGTGACGACACCGGCACCGAACTGCCGCGCGGTGAGATCGGCACGTTGGAGGTGCGCGGGCCGAACGTCTTTCAGGGCTATTGGCAGATGCCGGAAAAGACCGCCGCCGAACTGCGCGCGGACGGGTTCTTCATCACCGGCGATCTGGCGGTGATGGACACGGAGGGCTACGTCACCATCGTGGGGCGCGGCAAGGATCTGATCATCTCGGGCGGGTTCAACATCTACCCCAAAGAGATCGAAGAGCTGCTGGACGGCCAGCCGGGTGTTCTGGAATCCGCCGTCGTTGGCGTGCCGCATCCGGATTTTGGTGAGACGCCCGTGGCGGTGCTGGTGCCGCTGCCCGGTGAGGTGCTGGATCTGGAGGCCGTTGGCGCAGAGGTGTCCGCTCGGCTGGCACGGTTCAAGCATCCGCGCCATATGGAGCTGATCGACGCGCTGCCGCGCAATACGATGGGCAAGGTGCAAAAGGCGGCGCTGCGCGAGCGTTTCGCGGGCCTGTTCTCAGGGTGAGACGCCGGGCTTGGCGCGGGCCTGCACGGCGTAGGAACAGCGGTAAGGCTTGATATCCAGCAAGGGCGTGCCGGTCAGGCAATCGAGGCCGCGTACCGTGAGGGTTGCGCCCTCGCGCCCGATCAGGCGGACAATCGAGGTGCCGATGGGATTCGGGCGCAGTGGCGAGCGGACGGAAAAGGTGCCGCGCGTCTGGCCGTCCGCCTTGGGGCTTTGGGTCAGCAGATCGCGGCGGGCTTCGTGCAGCCAGTAGAGAAGCTCGATGAATTCGAACTGGTCGAGGCCTTCGAGGGCCGGGGCATAGATGGGGTCGAGGATCAGGCGGCAATCGGGGCCGCCGTCTGGATCGCCCTGTCTGGGGCAATCGGCGCGGACCTGAAAGGGGGTCTGAATCTGGCCGATGAATCGCAGGCCCGCGTCGGTGGCGGGGGGCAATTCGGCATGGATTTCGCCGGGTCGGAGCTGATCTCGGTGGATGGATGTGGACATGGGATGAGAGTGCCCTTGGGGCTGGATTTGGACCATTGGGTTTTTGGCCGCAGGGAGGGATGTCCACGTGTGGACAGCAAGGTGACGTCGCGTCTTCAATGGGTTGCAGAGGCGAATTTACGGTTTGTTAGGGTTTGGGGATGCGGGAGGGGTAGGAAGGTGCGCCTTTGGGACGGTCGCAAATGATGATGTAATTGGGCTGGACCGTGGGGATCGAGACGGCATCGTCTGTTCATCGGGGCATTGCATCTGTCGGGATCAACCTTCGGGCACAAACCAGTCAAAACCTTGCGAGTTTTGCCGTGGGTTTCCGGCAGAGGCAAGTCCTTGAAGTTCGGTTACCGTCGAGTGAGGGACAAAAGCGTCCGTTTCTGGCACGGATGTTTTGCAAGTTGACTACAGCATTGGAGCGGTTTCCAAGCGAGCTTTTGCAAAGCCAAACATGCCGCCGACTGTTCAAGGTCACAAAAGTATCGATTTTGAAGAGCGTTTCTGTTAATTTAAGCATGTTGGGTAAGACCCAGAAAAATTGGTTGCACCTTAGGTTTGGAGGGTATGCGTCCGGCCACGCAGCGCTTGACGCCTATTTCGGCGTCCAGTTCCATGGCGCGAGTTCGCCGATGCGGTTGATCTTGTGATCGGCGATCCGTTCGAGAACCCAGGTGAGCCAGGCTTCGGGATTAACGCTGTTCATGCGGGCGGTTTCGATGAGTGTGTAGGCGACAGCCGCGGCCTTGCCGCCACCTTCCGAACCCATGAACAGGTAGTTTTTCCTGCCGAGAGTCAGGGGCCTGATTGACCGCTCGCAGATGTTGTTGTCCAGTTCCAGAAGCCCGTTATCGAGGTATGGACGCGCCTTGGGCATGCGGCCGAGCGCGTAGCGGATCGCCTCGGCCAGCTT
>NZ_FZON01000127.1 GCF_900188425.1 Antarctobacter heliothermus | reverse complement strand
GGGGCCGTCTGACTTCGGCTACGATCCGATGATAAGTCCGACCTTATGTCTGATTTCATTTACCGCCCTCAAATCGAAGTTCTCTCCGCGGCCGATGGCGTTCGCCGTCGGCGATGGTCGGATAAGGACAAGCTCCGGATTGTCGAGGAAAGTTTTGTCGGCCACCGGCAAGTTTCGGTCACGGCGCGGCGGCATGGCATTTGCCGATCGCTGTTGACGATCTGGCGTCGGCAGTATCGAAACGGTGAGCTTGGTGCGGCCCGCCCGGTATCCTTCGCCCCGGTGACCGTGACGCAGGATGTCCCGACCTCTCGGCCCGGGCCGGTTGATCCCCCTGATCCCTCACGGACCTCTCAGGTGGAGATTGCCCTGCCAAATGGCCGTCGGCTTATCGTGGCCCCCGGTATCGAGATGGGAGCACTTGCCCGGATCCTGTCAGTGGTGGACGAGCAATGATCGCGTTTCCGGCGGGCACGAAGGTGTGGATTGCGGGCGGGGTGACGGATATGCGGCGCGGCATGAATACCCTTGCGCTGGCGGTTCAGCAGGGTCTTGGGCGCGATCCGCATGGTGGCGAAATTTTCTGCTTTCGTGGTCGAAAGGGCGATCTGGTGAAACTGCTTTGGCATGATGGGGTCGGCATGTCGCTCTACACAAAGCGGCTGGAGGCGGGAAAGTTCATCTGGCCGGTGAGCCAGGATGGAACCGCTGTTTCGATATCCGCGGCGCAGCTGGGCTATCTGCTCGAAGGGATCGACTGGCGCAACCCACGCTGGACGCAAAGGCCTGCAAAGGCGGGATAATTCATCCTGAAACCTCTGTTTTTATTGGCGATCCGGGTCATCTGTGGTAGTCCTCTGCCATGTCAGATGCCGCTTCCGAAATCGCCAGATTGCGCGCTGAATTGGCCGCGCAAACAGCCCGTGCGCAGGCTGCTGAACGCGACCTGGTGCAGGCGCGCGCCCTGGCATCCTGCACCGAGGCGATGGTCAAGGAACTGAAGCTGGAGATCGCCAAGCTGCGCCGCGACAAATACGGTATCTCCTCTGAGCGCCGCGCGCGGCTGATCGATCAGCTGGAATTGCAGCTTGAAGACCTGGAAGCCACGGCGACCGAGGATGCGCTGGCCGCTGAACAGGCGGCGCAGGACAAGACCAGCACCGTGCGCGCCTTCACGCGGCGCAAGCCCGTGCGCAAACCCTTCCCCGACCATCTGCCGCGCGAGCGTGTGGTGGTCGAGGCCCCAACCAACTGCACCTGCTGTGGTTCGGACCGCATCGTGAAGATGGGCGAGGATATCACCGAGACGCTGGAGGTCATTCCCCGCCAGTGGAAGGTGATCCAGACGGTGCGCGAGAAGGTCACCTGCAGGACCTGCGAGAAGATCAGCCAGCCACCAGCGCCATTCCATGTCATCCCGCGTGGCTGGGCCGGGCCCAGCCTGATCGCCATGGTGGCCTTCGACAAATACGGCCAGCATCAGCCGCTGAACCGCCAATCCGAGCGCATTGCGCGCGAGGGTATCGATCTCAGCCTCTCCACTCTCGCCGATCTGATCGGTCATGCCTGCGTGGCGCTGACCCCGATCCATGAGCTGATCGAGCGCCATGTGCTGGAAGGCGCGCGCCTGCATGGCGATGACACGACGGTGCCGCTTCTGGCGCGTGGCGGCACCAAAACAGCACGGCTGTGGACCTATGTGCGTGATGACCGGCCATGGGGTGGCCGCGCGCCACCCGCAGCCTTGTTCAAGTTCTCGCGGGATCGCCAGATGATCCACCCCAACAAGCATCTCGCGGGGTGGCAGGGTGTTCTGCAGGCTGATGCCTATAGCGGCTACAATGACCTCTATCTGGACGACCGCAGCCCCGGCCCTGCGCGCAGCGCGCTCTGCTGGAGCCACGCGCGGCGCAAGTTCTTCGAGCTGGCCGATATCGCGGGCAACGTGCGCAAGAACAAGCCCGCGCATGACGTCTCGCCCGTCGCTCTGGAAGCCGTGAAACGGATAGACGCGATCTTCGACGTCGAGCGTGACATCAACGGCGTGGACGCGGCGGCCCGCCTCGCCGTGCGACAGGATCGATGTCGTCCAATGGTCGAGGAACTGCGCACCTGGCTGCTGGAAGAGCGCGCCAGACTGTCGAAGCACAACAGCGTCGCAAAGGCCATCGATTACATGATGCCGCCCAAGAGCGACCGATGGGATGCCTTCACCGCTTTCCTGGAGGATGGGCGCATCTGCCTGACCAACAATGCCGCCGAACGCGCCCTCAGAGGGATCGCATTGGGAAGAAAGTCGTGGCTTTTTGCCGGATCAGAGCGCGGCGGCGAAAGGGCGGCCTTCATGTATACCCTGATTGTCAGCTGCAAGACGAACGACATCGACCCGCAAGCCTGGATGGCAGATGTCCTGGCGCGCTTGCCAGACATCACCGTGTCACGCTTGCCTGAATTGCTCCCATGGAACTGGAAGGCCGAGCAGAAAGCTGTCAAGGCCGCGTGACCGCGTCCCTCGCCGGATGCTTAC
>NZ_FZON01000035.1 GCF_900188425.1 Antarctobacter heliothermus | reverse complement strand
CGCGACCGGAATATCCAACGGGTAGAAAAGTGCCCCGGCATCGGGCGACCACAAACCTTTCTTCTTCAACTCATGCCGCCAGGCGTAAATCTGTTGCCGCGTAATCTCGTGGCGCTGCGCCACTTGCGTCACCGTTTCCCCACCAACACCAGCCGACATGACAATTTCGAGCTTGTCCTCATCGCGCCAGAAACGCCGCCGCTCCACCCCAAGAATTTCACCACGCATCGATGACCCCGCATAAGACACGTCGTTAACGACGTCGTTAAACACGTGTCCTAGATGATCGCACCAGCGTCAGGCAGGCGGTGCCAATGGCGCGGTTACGTTACGCCTCAGGTGCGAGTTCCGCAACAACGCCCGTCCATCGCCGCCGAGTTCCTTGAAAACGGGGTATCGGTTGCAAGCTTCAAGGGCTACTTCTCGAAGAAGGCAGGGGTCAGCAGCCGGTTTCCCACCAACCGCGACGTTCGGCACGGCATCTTGAACGAGAACGCTTATGCGATTTCGACGCGCCCACGACTGACGGACATCCTGTGGGAACTGGAACTCGCAAGCAGGTCGAAACTCGCCGAGCAGTCCGACCAGCCCCCTAACCTGTGGGTCGAGCATGTCATGCCGCAGTCATGGGGCGATGACTGGCCCTATGAGGACGGATCGAGTGGACACCCCTCGGATGACGACTGCAAGGCCATCGCACGAAATGCCATCCTGCACACCTTGGGCAACCTTACGCTGCTCACTGGCGGTCTGAACATCTCATCGGGGAACAAGGGTTTTGATGAGAAGAAGGCGAAATTCGCCGAGCACACGGGCTTGTTCTTGAACAAGTGGTTCACCGGGAAAACGCAGTGGACCGAAGATGAAATACGAGAACGAGGCGAGCGGTTCGCAGACGCCGCCGTTTCCCGATGGATCGGTTTGGACGGAAGTTAGCTGTTTCCATCACACCGCCATACTAGCGTTGGCCTGCCACGCTGATCGGCAACGAGTGCCTGATATTCGGGTTCTGACATGCTACCCAAATGATACCCACAGCGTAATACGCGCTTATTAGGCGGCAACAAAATCGCGCCAAGCCATTGCTTTTATTTAGTAAAAGTGGTGCCCGGGGGCGGAATCGAACCACCGACACGAGGATTTTCAATCCACTGCTCTACCCCTGAGCTACCCGGGCACGGGTGAAGGACAACCTTCGGGTGGACGCGGTTTAGCCGAGGTCTGAGCCGGTGTCCAGCGGGTATTGCAACTGTTTTTTCATCCAGGGAAACCACCTCTTTCAAAGCCTGACGGCGCAGGCTACATCCACCGAATGACTTACATTGTGGACAGCCTCGAAACCTTTTTCACACATGGTTTCGACTGCGTGATCGACGTTCGGAGCCCGGCGGAATTCGCCGAAGATTGCGTTCCAGGGGCCATCAATCTGCCAGTGCTCGACAATGAAGAGCGTGCGCAGGTCGGAACGATCTACAAGCAGGACAGCCCGTTCAAAGCGCGCAAGATCGGGGCCGCTATGGTGTTTCGCAATGCCGCAGCACATGTCGCGGGGCCGTTGGCACACCATCATGGGGGGTGGCGTCCGCTGGTCTATTGTTGGCGGGGCGGGCAGCGGTCCGGCACCTTCACCTGGATGCTGCGGGAAATCGGATGGCGCGCGGAGGTGGTGCAGGGCGGGTACAAGACCTATCGCCGTCTCGTGACCCATGCCCTTTACGATTCCGCGTTGCCGCATCGCTTTGTCCAGCTCGGGGGGTATACCGGGACGGCCAAGACGGCCCTTTTGCCGCGACTGGCAGAGCGGGGGGTCCAGGTGCTGGACCTGGAAGGTTTGGCGCGACATCGCGGTTCGCTGCTGGGGGAGATGCCTGGTGGGCAGCCCGCACAGAAAGGGTTCGAATCCGATCTGATCCGGGCGCTGCAAGTGCTTGATCCAGCGTCACCGGTGGTGGTCGAGGCGGAAAGCAGCAAGATCGGCCAGATCAACCTGCCGCCCGCGCTGTGGGAGGCGATGAAAACCGCGCCCTGGATCGAACTCACCGCCCCGATCGAGGCCCGGGCACGGTATCTGGCCGAAGCCTACGCCGATATTCTTGCCGACGGTCCGCGCCTGAGCGAAATGCTCGCGCCGCTGCGGTTTTACCGGGGGCATGAACTGGTGGATCGTTGGGACGCAATGATTGCAGGGGGGGAGCGGCTGGCGCTCTGCCGGTCCCTGGCAGAGGATCACTACGACCCGGCGTACCGAACGTCCATGCGCGCGCAGTCGCCGCAGTTCATTCACCGCGAAGAGACAACCGCTTTGACGCCTCAGGCTCTGGATGCGCTTGCAGATCGGCTGGCGCTACACCTTCAGACGATCCGGATCTGACCAGTCTCATCTGTGATTCGGCCGATGTCGCACGCCTGATATCCCGCAGCGCGCAAGGCGGTCAGCCGCTTGCCCACGTCCCCTGTAACCGCCGCCAACAAACCGCCAGCAGTCTGAGGATCGATCAGCAGATCGTGTCGCGGCGTGGCGTCGAGATCAGGGAAAGGGGCGCGGTTGTCGGGATACAGGCTTGACCGGATGCCATTGGCAGACAGGTCCAGCGCGCCCGCCATCAGTGGCACTGCGCCCAGAGTCACCTCTGCACCCACGGCGGAATTCAGACAGATGTTGCGCAGGTGGCCCAGCAAACCAAAACCTGTGACGTCTGTCATGGCGTGGGCATCTAGGAGAATTTCCGATGCCTGTGCCTGCGACTGCATCATCAGATCCAGTGCCGCGGACACATCCGCGCCATGCGCGCGACCGGCCATTTCGGCAGCCATCAAAACGCCCGAGCCGAGGGGTTTGGTCAGGATCAACGCATCGCCGGGGCGCGCGCCGGCCAGTCCGACGGGCGTGTGATCGCATAGTCCGGTCACGGTAAATCCGATTGTCAGTTCCGACCCTTGGGAACTGTGTCCGCCCACAATTTCCGCGCCAGCGTTTGCCATCACCTCGCGGGCAGCGGTCATGATCTCGCGCAAGGTGCGCGTGGCCAGCGCGGGTGACATGCGCGGAAGGATGAGATTGGTCAGAACCGCGCCGGGTCGCGCGCCCATTGCCCAGACATCCCCCAAGGCATGCTGTGCTGCGATCCGGGTCATGGTCACGGGGTCGCTGACAAACTCTCGCAGATGGTCGGTGCTGATCACGGTCCGGGCGCCGCCGATGTCGATAACTGCCGCGTCGTCCCCGGGCAGTCCCCCCGGTTCCAGCGCTTGCAGCAACGCCGACTGACCCAGTTTGGCACCGCACCCGCCACACAGCACCTTGTCGCCAAGCGCCTCTGCCCCGGCGGCGCGAACGGCGGGCAGCGGCGGGAGCTGCATTTGTGGCAGATCCCTGAATTTCGACATGAATTTCTGGTCGATCCGATTTTTCCAACGCCAGACCCAGGGGCCTGAGAAGGTCAGCCCAAACCGGTCGCCAAGCGCTGATTTGCCCCCCAGAGAGAGTAGCTTCAGATAGTCGGCCTGAGGATGGTATTTTTGGGTCTGGCCGGTTTCACGCAATGCGGCGCGCAGATTGTGCGCCAGGATCGGGGCCTGCCGCACCGCATAGACGCCCGCCTTTGGGCGCGGCGCAAAGGCCATGTCGGCGCAATCGCCGACGGCAAAGACATGCCTGTCCGAGCTTTGCAATCTGGGGTCCACAGTGACAAAGCCGTCGCGATGAGACAAGCCGGTCTGAGCAAGCCATGGGTGCGGGCGTGCGCCGGCGGCACCGCAAATGAAACCGGCCTCGATTGTCCTGTCAGCCAGCCTGACACCTTCGGCGGTGACCGCGATGACCTCTGCCGCTTCGTGGATTTCAATGCCTGCTTCGATCAACGCGCGCCGCATCCGCCGGGACGCGCGCGCCGGGAGGGCAGCCAGTGCAGTGTCCCGTTCGATCAGATGCAACCGGGCAGGGCGGGCAATCCCGCCCAAGGCGTGGCTCATCGCCAACACAAGTTCGGCACCCGCGACGCCCCCCCCGATGACGGCGACAGCGGCGGGGCCGGTGGTGGACAAAAAGGCCTGCCATGCGTCTGCGAAGGTTTCCAGCGGTTTGGCGGGAACCGCATACTCGGCAAAGCCGGGCAGGTCCGCCATGTTGGTTGTGATCCCGATGTCGATGCTGGCCACGTCGTATTCAATGGGCGGACGGCCAGGAACGCAAATTTCCTTGCGGTGCAGGTCGATGGCTGTGGCGGCGCCAAGCACCAGCCGGGCATTGGCAAAACGCGCCAGCTGTACGAGGTCGATTTCCAGAGACTTGCGCTCATAGTGTCCGGCAATATGACCCGGTAGCATTCCAGAGTATGCGGCTGTCGGATTGGGGCTGATCAACGTCAGCCGCGCTCCGGGCAGAGGCTTCATCCCCCAGGATCGGAGCAGCAGCGCATGAGTATGACCTCCGCCGATCAGCACTAGATCGCGGGTGAAAGGATGGGGGGGTGATAGCATCCTTGCCTCCTTCGGCACGCCGGGCCGCTTGCTGCGACAGACCCCGCATAGCGCCGAAGCTGGCGTCAGAAAAGCGTGATCTCGTCCGCCACGGGCCTTGGGATCGGGGCAGGTTTCTCCGGTGGCAAAGAGATCGCCTCGGCAGAAACCATCAACTGCCGCACGCGTCCATTCGTCGGCCAAAAACGGATTCGCCGGGCAGCGGTGCCCGCGACGCTTTCAGCAACGCAGGGAATTCCCTCATCCGCCAGGAATTGCCGGGCAAATGCGGCGTTTGACGCGCCGATGTCACGCAGGTTGCCGATCATGCTGGCGCCGCCAAAGACCTTGGCCTGCAGTCGCGCACGTTCGGCCCCCTTTCGCAGCAGACCGTTGATCAGCAGTTCCATTGCATACGCGCCATATCGTACACTTGCCCCGCCGCCGCCCTCGCGGTTGGGCAAGAGAAAGTGGTTCAGGCCGCCAATCCGACGCGTGGTGTCGAACATGCAGACAGCTATGCAGGATCCCAGAACGGTGGTCATCACCACCGACGGATCCTCGGAAATCTCGTATTCGCCCTGGATGACGTTGACAACTTTCTCGACTGATCCTGTCATCTCTGCAACTCCCTCGATGTGCGTGGGGCGTCGCCCCTGCCGGCAAGCAGCGCCTCTGCGATCCGGTCTAGCGGCAGGATCTTGTGGACACAGCCGCTCTGGACGGCTGCGCGCGGCATCCCGTAGACGACGCAGCTTGCCTCATTCTGGGCAATGGTGAAGGCGCCGCCGTCATACAGGGCCTTCATCCCGTTGGCCCCATCGCGGCCCATTCCGGTCAAGAGCGCTGCGGATACCCGAGACGCAAGCGGAACCGCAGATGAAAAAAGCATGTCGACTGAGGGAATATGCCCAGAGACAGGCGCATCCGCCTGGCAGACCGCGCGTGTCCCGGCGCGGCCATCCATGACCAGATGGGTCCGTGTTCCCGCCCCGATCAGGATCTGACCCCGGCGGATGGGTTGCGGTCCTGTCGCCAGATGCACCGTGGGCAGGCATTGCCGATCCAGTAGTCCTGCAAGGCTCTCGCCGAACCCGGTTCCGGTATGCTGCACGACCAGCGTGGGGGGGCAGTTTTCCGGGAAACGCGATAGAATGGCAAGTAAGGCATCCACGCCCCCGGTGCTTGCCCCGATCAGGATCACGCGATCATTGCTGGTTTCTGGAATGGCCACCTGTCCGGCCGGGACAACAACACCCGGTTCGGGGCGCCGCCGACCTGCCATTGGCGGCGTCGCGGGACCAGGTGTCACACTGGCACTATTCCGGGACAGGATGGGTTGATGCAGTCGGTGCGATTGCGGTGCCGGTCTGAGCTTTGGCCGCTCGGCTGTGGAATTCGCCGCAATGGCCTTCGTTGTCGGCCTGCGATCGCCTATCTGTGCACTTGGTCCTGATCGGGGTTTCTTGGCAGGGTTGAGGTTTTGAGCGGTCCGGGTCAAGGCGCAGAGTTGCCGGACATAGATCTCTTCGGGCGCGTTGGCCGGGATCGAGAACAGATCCGATCCGGGGCTGTCGTCGCCCACAGGGGCCTGAGGCAGCCGAGTTGACCGATCTGGCATCGTGACAACCAGCCAGCGGATATCGAGCGTCGAGAACAGGGCGCGCATCACTTCGAATTCGGGCAGGTTGGCCAGAACGTCCGCGATCAAGACGGCTTTCGGCTGGCGCTCCTCCACGACGTTGTAGGTGTTCATCAAGTCCCCGGTTTGTGCGATGACCTCGAACTCGGACATTTGGTCGACCATCCGCCCAAGACGGGCTCGTTGCGCGGTGTCCGGTGTGGCGATGACGAGGGTCTTCCTGAGCACGATTTTTCTCCCGCAGAGGCACGTTCAAACCCGAACAGGGGCAAGCAGGCGACACATCAGAACAACTCTGCGTGTCCGACATCGGTCGCGGAATTGACGGTTCCGCTCAGCCTGGTTGCCATGTCGCGAAGCGGCACGTCAGACAGGGCCTGAACCACGTCCACCATGCCCGCGTCGTCCGTCCCGACCGAAATCTGTTCGAGGTAGTCCGCCAGCGCGCCAATCGACTGCCGTAGCATGTCCAACTCCTGCAACATCCCGATCGACTGGGTATCAAAGGCATGTGTTGCGTGGACGATGACAGTGTCGAGGCCGTGTTCCAACCGCTCAAGCCGAACATAGAGCCCCTCAAGTTCCGCCGACGCGCGCCGGGTGGCAACCTTCAACGGCAGCATGGTCTCCGTCTGCGCTGTCATAGACGACCGACCACGCTTTCGATGCATTGTTTCATCGCCGCCGAGGTAAACGGTTTCTTGATCATGTTGTTCAGCCCCAACTGTTTGGCTTCGGCCACGATCTCTGGCGTTGGCCTGCCGGTGACCAGGATAAACCCCATTTTCTTGAGCGCCTGATTTCCGCGAACAGCCTTCAACAGACCAAGACCATCCAGCCCGGGCATGTTGTAGTCCGACAGAACCAGGTGCACCGGACTTGCGGAGATGCGGCTCAATGCCGAACGGCCATCGTTTTCCGTGACGTAGTTTTTGATCCCGATGTCATCGAGGGCCTGAGTGATCAGACCGCGGCTTGTTGCCATGTCATCGACGACCATGATCCTCAGAGAGTCCTTCAGTCCCATAATGCTCTCCTATTGCAGCGTGGGCTGCGCGTTGGTGCGCGACTTGCAGTAACTGGTGATGCCGACGCCAGTGAGATCCTCAAGTGCCGGGCCCGTGACGCGTTCTGAATGTCCGATGAACAACAGGCCACCCGGCGACAGTTTGGCGCTCATGCGCTGCCAGAGGCGACGTTGTGTGTCGGGAGCGAAATAGATCGCAACGTTCCGGCAGAAAATGGCATCAAACGGCCCCGCGAAGGGCCAATCGTCCATCAGGTTCAGTTCGTTGAAGGTGATAAGAGATTTCAAGGCGTCCGCAACGGCGTAGGTTTTGCCGGCCGCGTCATTGGCCGTTATCCATTTCTTTCGCAACGGGGCCGGGATACCGGAGACGTCTTCGGCAGAATAGTTTCCGGCCCGGGCTTTTGCCACGATCTTGGGGTCTATATCTGTGGCCAGGATGCGCACGTCCCTTGCGGGTGCATCCGGGATTGCCTCCAACAGCGTCATTGCTACGGAAAAGGGTTCCTGACCTGACGAACATCCGGCTGACCAGATGCGCAGCCGCCCACCGGCCCGTGCTTTCCCAGCAAGGTCCTGCGACAACACCTGCTGTACTATCTCGAAGTGATGGTTTTCCCGAAAGAAACTGGTGACATTTGTTGTCAACGCCGAGATCAGTTCCAGCCTCTCGTCTTCTTCCTCCGTGCGGTTGAGCAATGCGAGGTAGTCGGAAAAGCTGCTGACCTGACGCGACTTGAGCCGTCGCGCCAACCGCGAATAGACCAATGGCTTCTTGCTTTCCGCAAGGCTGAGCCCGAAACGATCCCGCGCGAGATCGGCGATCGAACGAAAGTCGTCGTCGCTGAAGGGAATGTCGCGCGTAAAGGCGTTGGGCACCGAAGTGTTCATGCAGACAGTCCCTTTTCGCTGTCGACAACGGCGTCAAGATTGACCACCCGAACCATGGACTCATCGACCGAGATCATCCCGAGAATGCTGTTCCGGGTCGCTTCGGACTTGATGTCCGGCGTCTCCTGGATCGCGCTTTTGTCGACGGACAGGATTTCGGATACAGACTCGACCAGCAGGCCGATAGTTGCACCATCGACGGCCGCCACGATGACCACGTTCCGTTCGTTTGCAGGTGTCGCCCCCAGACCGAACCGCGCCGACAGATCGAAAATCGGGATCACTGCACCGCGGAGATTCATCACGCCCAGCACATCCTGGGGTGTATGGGGCAGGGCGGTTACCGGGGTCCATCGCCTGATTTCGCGGATTTGCGTGATCTCGAGGCAATAGCTCTGGCCGCCCGCCGAGAAGGTGATGAATTCGAACTGTGTGTCTGCAAGTGCTTCAGCGGTTTCAGCCATGACGAAGCTCCATTCTGCTGTGCTGTGCAAAGGGATCGTGGCCCGGGGCGTGGGCCAGTCTGATCAGTTCTTCGGGATCAAGGATCAGGGCAATCTTGCCGTCGCCCAGAATGGTCGCTGCCGAGACCCCGGGAATAGCGGCGTAGTTGCTTTCCAGGCTTTTGATCACGACTTGCCGCTGATCGTGGATCGCGGTGACGCGCAGCGCGGTCAAACCTTGCATTTCCGTACTGACCAGAAGCAGAATGCCGTTGCTGTTCTTGTCGTCACACTGGCCAAGGCCAAGACTGTCGGCCACATCGACTATCGGAACATAGGACCCGCGTACACTGACCACTTCACTGTCGGTGCCAACCACATGGATGTCGCGCGGGTTGGGGCGAATGGTTTCAAGGATCGACGAGATCGGAATGACCATGGTCTGGTCGGCCACGGAGATCACGAACCCATCCATCACCGCCAAGGTCAGTGGCAGCACGATGGCAAAGGTCGTGCCTTTGCCAGGGGTCGAGGTGATCGATACCCGGCCGCCCAACGCATGGACCGCGTTCTTGACCACGTCCATGCCAACACCTCGTCCCGACAGGGCCGAGACCTGACCTGCAGTTGAAAAACCGGGAAGGAACAGAAGGTTGTCAATTTCGGGATCAGAGAACTCGACGTCCGGCGGCACCAGACCTTTTTCCATGGCCTTGGCAAGGATACGTTCGCGGTTCAGCCCGGCGCCGTCGTCTGAAATCTCGATGAAGACGCTGCCGGAACGGTGGGCGGCGGACAGCCGGATTGTCCCTGTCTGGTCCTTTCCCGCCTCTGTGCGCTCTGCGGGCAATTCCAGCCCATGGTCGACGGCATTGCGCACCATGTGGGTCAGCGGATCGGCCAGCCGCTCGATGACGGTCTTGTCCACTTCGGTGGAGTCGCCGACCGTGACCATCTTAGCCTTCTTGCCCGTCGCGTCCGAAGCCTCGCGCACGATCCGTGACATGCGCTGGAACAATGGTTTGACTGGTTGCGCGCGGATCGCCATGACGCCTTCCTGGATGTCACGCGCAAGCAGCTTGTAGGCCTCCAACTCATTGGTCAAATGGGCGACGGTGGGCAGATCCAGTTCCTCAATCCGCTGCGAGATCATCGCCTGGTTGATGATCAACTCGCCAACCGTGTTGATCAGCCGGTCAACCCGGTCCAGATCGACCCGCAAGGTCGGTTTGGGCCCGCGCAACTCCTTGGTTGCCGGTGCAGTCGTCGACTTTCCCTGACCGGGGTCAGGCTTTTTTCCGGTTAGAGTCTCCGCCGATGTGACGCCGACGGGCACGTCCGTCGAGATCTGCGGAAGCGCGGTGTCTTGAGGTGTTGGCGAAACGGCCTCGTCCGGCAGGGCAGATGGTTCGGGAAGCTCGATCGCCTGCGGACCTGCCGTCTGGTCCATCTCGATTTCCAGCGCACAGAGCCCTTCCACAAATTCGAAAACCTCGTGCAGGGTGGTTTCCGGCTCGCTGGTTGTCAGCGACAATTGCCAAGACAAAACTGCATCTGCCGGGTCGAAGGAGTCAAACTCCGGCAACAGGCTGAGATCTGCCTCGACCGACAGGCTGCCAAACTCGGCAAGAGCGTCGAAGATCAGCAACGGTTCATGCCCGTTTTCATACAGCGCGCGCGACGGGGCAAAACGAATATGGAAAACGCGGGCACTGCTTACGGGATCTTCGCCGCCAAGGTCGATCTGCGGTCCGTCAAAATCCAACGTGACCGCGTCAAAGCAGAAATCCTCGACAGCGGTATCGCCGTCCAGATAGCTTTCAAGTTCGTTTACAAGCCCTGTCTCGATCTCGTCATCAAGTTCCGTTTCATCGCGCGCTGCGGCGACCAGGTCGGCCAAGTGGTCCCCGGCGCGATGGAACAGGCCCATCAGTTTTTCGTCCACGGCCAGTGCGCGGTCCCGCACCTTGTCCATGACAGTTTCAAAGCTGTGCGCAAACGACACCAGTCGGTCGAGGGCGAAAGCACCTGCGCCGCCCTTGATCGAATGCACGGAGCGGAAGACGGCATTCACGACCTCCATATCGTCGGAGGTGTCTTCCATCTGGGCCAGTCCTTCGACCAGCGCCTCCAACAGTTCTTCGCATTCTTCGAAGAAGGTATCTCTTATCGAATTTACTGACATCTCAGCTCACATGCCCTGTCAGACGACGCAGGACGGACACCAGAGAGCCATCGTCGAAGGGTTTCACGATCCATCCCGTGGCACCGGCGTTGCGCGCCCGTGATTTCAAGTCATCCGAGCTCTCCGTGGTCAGCACGAGGATAGGCACATTGGTGCGGTTGGGGCCGCTGCGCAACGTGTCGATCACCCCGAACCCGTCCATCTTGGGCATATTGATATCGGTGATCACCACATCCGGATCGACGTCGGGGAAAATGTCCACGCCTTCCTGACCATCGCAGGCGGAATGAAATTCGAACCCCGCACCTTCAAGAGAGACCCGCAAAAGGTTGCGGATCGTGCGCGAGTCGTCGATTGCCAGAACTTTTGTCGTCATTGCAGCGGTTCCTTGTCGAAATGTTCGGAAGAGAGACCCAGCCGTTCAAGCCCCTCACGAAATCCAGGCGCCATGTCGGTGACGTTGAAATCGACGCCGTCCACAGTCCATTGCCTTTGCGCCACGAGCAATAATTGCAGCCTGTGCGAGTCCAGCCGCGCAACATCGCGTGCAGAAACGGTGACCGGCATGCGCCGGGCGTTCAAAAGGAAGGCGACCAGCGGATCTTCGCCGGAGCGGGCCCGTGCGGGGCCCAGAGCGTGGAAACTGATGTCTGACATCGCGGTACTGCATCCTTCGTGGCACTGAGCGCGTCTTGGCATGACACATCTGACGAACCGAAGAGATAGGGATGCGATCTTAACAAAGGGTTCCGACGGGCACGTCCGCCAAATTTCAGACTGCCGGACCGGAGCTTTTCTGGAGGGTGTTTTGGGGAGTGTTGTCGAAAGTGATTGAAATCAAGAGATAAAAACCGCCAGATAACCGGGCAGGACCGCTGTTTCACTCACACTCGCCGAACGCCGAAAATTCGAAACATCGGTGTCGCTGGCGACGCTCTCCTCAGAGCCAGTTGCACCTCCGCGACGAGTCGGAGGCGCCCCGGGCGACAGCGGGCGAGTGCGGAAGGGGGCGCTTTCTGATGTGATCACAGTGCGGCGCCCGCCGAAGTCCTTACGCAAGCCGGGGCCGGTCCGTCTGGACCAGCCCCGGGAACAGGCGACGCGCAGCGCGCGGCGCAACACAGAATACCGCCGAATTCAGGCCGCCTCTGCGCTTTCCGGCCCGAACCGGCCGTAAAAGCTCTGCGATTTGTCGGCCATTTCCCGCAGCAACGGCGGGCAGGCAAAGCGCGGGCCATAGGCCTCGGTCAACTGGTCACAGCGTTCCGCCGCATAGGGCGCTCCGATCATGTCCAGCCAGGACAGCGGACCACCGGACCACGGCGCAAAACCCCAGCCGAGGATTGCGCCGACATCGCCTTCGCGGATGTCCATCAGCACCCCTTCTTCCAGAGCGCGAACGGCCTCCAGCGATTGCACAAACAGCAGGCGATGCTGCACCTCTGTGACCGTGGGCTGGTCCTCGGACTGCGGATACTTGTCCTGTACCAATTGGCTCAGGCCCTGACGCTTGCCTTTTTCGTCGTAGTCGTAAAAGCCCGCCTTGGTCTTGCGACCCAACCGGCCTTCGCCTTCCATCCAGAAGATGACCTCATCGACTTCTCCGTCGGGATAGGCGTCGCCCATTGCTGCGCGCGTCGCGCGCGCAATCTTGGCCCCCAGATCGATCGAGGTTTCATCGACCAGTTGCAGCGGGCCCAGCGGCATCCCGATCATCTTGGCGGAATTTTCGATCAGGGCAGGGGACACCCCCTCTTTCACCATGCGGATGCCTTCGTTGATGTAGGGGATGATGCAGCGATTGGCGTAGAAGAACCGCGCGTCGTTGACCACAATCGGCGTCTTGCGGATCTGGCGCACGAAATCCAGCGCCTTGGCCACCGCTCGGTCGCCTGTCTGCTTGCCCTTGATGATCTCGACCAGCATCATCTTCTCGACCGGAGAGAAGAAGTGGATGCCGATATATTGCTCGGGATTCTTCGATGCCTTCGCCAGTTCGGAAATCGGGAGGGTCGACGTGTTGGTCGCAAAGATGCAGTCGTCACCCGTCACGGCATCCACGGCCTTGGTCACCTCGGCCTTGATCTTGGGATCTTCAAAGACGGCCTCGACGATCAGGTCACAGCCTTTCAGATCATCGTAAGATGTGGTCGCCGTGATGCGGGCCAGCATCGCGTCGGCCTTGTCCTGCGTGATCTTTTTGCGGCTCACGCCCTTGGCGGCATAGTCGGCGCTATAGGCCTTGCCCTTGTCTGCGGCATCCTGATCGCGGTCCAGCAGAACCACCTCGATGCCCGCCTGCGCCGACACCAGCGCGATACCCGCGCCCATCATACCCGCGCCCAGAACCCCGACCTTGGTCACTTTCTGGTCGGCAACGTCGGCAGGACGCACTGCCCCCTTTTCCAACGCTTCCTTGTTGATGAAAAGCGAGCGGATCATGTTCGCGGAGGACGGGTTCATCAGGACATTGGTGAACCAGCGCGCCTCGATCTTGAGCGCGGTGTCAAACGGCACCAGTGCGCCTTCATAGACCGCCGACAACAGGGCCTTGGCCGCAGGGTAAACGCCCTTGGTCTTGCCATGCACCATGGCGCTGGCCCCGACAAAGGTCATGAAACCGGCCGGGTGATAGGGTGCGCCGCCTGGCATCTTGTACCCCTTGGCATCCCAAGGCTTCAGAATATCAGCATCTTTGGCGTTAAGAACCCACTCTTTCGCGGCGGCCAGTGGATCTTCGACGACTTCGTCGATCACTCCGGCGGCCTTGGCCTTTTTCGGGTCGTTCAGCTTACCCTCCAGCAGCAGCGGAGAGGCGGCCATCGCGCCCATCTTGCGCACAAGACGCGTGGTGCCTCCGGCGCCCGGAAAGATGCCGACCATGATCTCAGGCAAGCCAATCTTGGCCTTGGGGTTGTCGGCGGCAAAGATACGGTGAGTCGACAGCGGGATTTCCAGACCAATGCCAAGTGCTGTGCCGGGCAGGGCGGTGGCAATCGGCTTGCCGCCCTTGTTGGTCTTGGGGTCCATGCCCGCGCGCTCGATCTTGCGCATGATGCGGTGGGCGTTCATGATCCCGTCAAACAGGCCCTTGGCCGGGTCGTCTCCTGCCATTTCCTTCATCTTGGCGATGACCTTCAGGTCCATGCCACCGGCAAAGCTGTCCTTGCCAGAGGTGATCACCACCCCCTTGACCACGTCGTCCGCCAGCGCCTGATCAATCAGTGCATCAAGTTCATCCCAGGCCTCCAGCGTCATCACGTTCATGGATTTGCCGGGCACGTCCCAAGTGATCACCGCGACGCCGTCCGCGTCGGTTTGCATCGTGAAATCAGTCATACTCACTCTCCAGTGTTTTTCGGGGGGCGCCCGGTCCACGCGTGGTGGCCGCGGGCGTTGAGGATTGCCGACATCTTCCATCCCTCTGACGTGGGATGCAGAAGCGCGGTAGAGGTATAGGGTGCGGTGATGCGCTGACCTTTTCGCATCAGGTTTGTGCGGTAAGTGGCCAGAACCGTCCCGTCTTCGCAGTGCTCGAAACCCAGAGGTTCACGGTCGACAACGTCCAATCCCATGGCCTCGCATGCCTCCAGGTAGAGATCAAAGTTCCGCCTGACGTCCGCGTCGCTGGTCAGGGTGACGGGGCCGGACCCGGTCTCCATGCTGAACGGCAGCACCATGCGGGCGCGCCATTTTCCGATGTCGCCTGTGAAGAACGGTTCGGATATGTCATCTAGAAACCGCTCGAGTTCGATGTCGGTAAAGGTCAGGGTCATGGGCCTGCCACTTCTGCGCCATTCCGGCGCAAAAAGCGCATCCTGCCATCCTCGACCTCGACCCGAAGATCGACATCCGAGTACCAACCCGTCTCGCGATCGGTTCGTGACCCCACGACCACAAAGGCGCCCACGATCGCAGATCGATTGACGATATGGTGACCGTTCGGATCGCCTGCTGGAAACCCGCAGCAATCGCCGGGCACCAGCAGCGTCTCTCCAGCATTGTCGACCAGAGTAAGCGCGCCTTCGGTCACGACCAGAAACTCGTCCTGGCGTTCGTGCCAGTGCCGCAGCGACGACATTGCGCCGGGCGCAAGCCGAACGAGGTTTGCGCCGAACTGGGTCAACCCTGCGGCATCTCCCAACCGCTGCTGACTGCGCCCCTTCATGGCCGTATCATGCGGGGCCGGGTAGCTGGATCCCGTGCGGACAGGCACTGTGTTCAGATCGATCTTTGGCATCAGTTCCTCCGTTCTGGGCGCAGACGTTCACGGGTTCCTGTCCCGATCACTGTGTAGTCGCTGTTTTTCATATGACAGCGCATGAGGCAGACCCGCCACAAGGCGGCATCCTTGGTCAGGTTCATTTCACAGATGAAGGGTTCCAGAAGATAGGTCGCGCCCCGCATCACATAGGTCTTGTGGCGTCCGCTGATCTGCGTGGCTGCCGGATCCAGGAAACGTGCATCGACGCAGATGCGGTGGTATTCCGTCGTGCCCAGATTCAACAGATTGTCCCGTTGTTCAGCCAGCATGAAAACCACATCCTCCAGCCGATCAATCTGCATAGACCCATCTGCCATCTGGATCACCAACGGTACCGAGATCAGGTCCTGAAGCCGGGACATGTCGCCGGAAAAAACCATTTGCGCCACCGCGTCGAGATTGGCCTGATAGATGTCTGTCGGGCTGATCGCTGTCATCCGCGGCCTCGAGGTTTCCCGGCAGGTTGGTCCGACACTCTCGAAAGAGTGGAAACAAGGGGCTGTCCGAAAAGGGTTTTGACAACGCCGGTCATGCTGGACAATCGCGCGTGTGCAGAGACGTCCAGCAGGCTGGACGTCTCTGTTTGCGTGATATCCGACGACATTGTCATCCGCGCGGCTTACACGCGCTCGATGATGGTCGCGGCACCCATACCCGAAGCGATACACAGCGTGGCAAGACCGGTGCCCTTGCCGGTCCGCTCCAACTCATCCAGCATGGTGCCAAGGATAATCGCCCCGGTCGCGCCCAGCGGGTGACCCATGGCGATGGACCCGCCGTTCACGTTCACTTTGCTGTCATCCACGTCAAAGGCCTGCATGAAACGCAGCACGACGGACGCAAAGGCCTCATTGACCTCGAACAGGTCGATGTCGCTGATCGACATGCCGCTGTCCTTCAGGATTTTCTGGGTCGCGGGGACCGGGCCGGTCAGCATGATGGTCGGATCGGTGCCGATCTTGCAGGTCGCCCGGATACGCGCACGCGGCTTCAGCCCGTATTTCTCACCGAACTCCTTGTTGCCGATCAGCATTGCGGCAGATCCGTCCACGATGCCAGAGCTGTTGCCCGCATGGTGGATGTGGTTGATCCGCTCAAGATGCGGATACTTCATCAGCGCGATGGCATCGAAGCCGGGCATGACCTCGCCCATGTCCTTGAACGACGGCTTCAGCGCGCCCAGCGTCTGCATGTCGGTTCCCGGACGCATGTATTCATCGTGATCCAGGATCGGCAGGCCGTTCACGTCGCGAACCGTGACGATGGATTTCTCGAACCGCTTGTCCGCCCAGGCGGCGGCGGCGCGCTTTTGGCTTTCGACAGCCAGTCCATCCGCATCATCGCGCGAAAATCCATATTCGGTGGCGATGATATCGGCAGAGATGCCCTGCGGTACAAAATAGCTGTCCATGGCAATGGTCGGATCCACGGCGATCGCGGCGCCGTCGCTGCCCATGGCCACGCGGCCCATCATCTCGACCCCGCCAGCAATATAGGCCTGACCGGCGCCGCCCTTGACCTGGTTGGCCGCCAGATTCACCGCCTCAAGGCCGGAGGCGCAAAACCGGTTGATCGCCAGGCCAGGGATCGACTCGTCAAGGTCGCTTGCCAGAACGGCAGAACGCGCAAGGCAGCCACCTTGTTCGCCCACTTGTGTGACATTGCCCCAGATCACGTCCTCGACGGCGTGACCGTCCAGTCCGTTGCGTTCTTTCACGGCATTCAGAACCTGCGCCGAAAGACGCAACGAAGTGACTTCGTGCAGCGCGCCATCCTTGCGCCCCTTGCCGCGCGGCGTGCGGACAGCGTCGTAGATATATGCTTCGGTCATGTGAGATCCTTCTTCATCAGGTCCGGTCCGCAGGGGAGCCGGGCATCAGGTCATAGGGGCTCTTCCATCGGGGCATTGCCTCGATGTTCGCCATCCAACGGTCAATGGCGGGCCATCCGCCGCGCTCAAAGCCGAAGGGTTCCGGGTAAAAGAGATAGCCGCAGCAGGTCAGGTCGGCGTTGGTGGGCGCATCGCCCACGATCCAGTCACGATCTGCCAGATGCGCGTCCAATATTCCGTATGCACTCTTGAGGCGGCCCTGCATGAAGCCGATCACTTCGGCGGGCTGTTTGTCCTTGGGCAGGAAATTGATCAGGAACCGCGTCATGCCTGCTACGGACGAAAGCTTGTGGTTGTCCCACAAGATCCAGCGTAGCACCTCACGTTCTTCGGCTTTTGTCGCACCCCCGAAATGGCCGTAAGTTTCTGACAGGTATTGCTGGATCACGCCGGACTGGCTGAGCCGGATATCGCCATCTTCCAGCACTGGGCATTCGCCCATCTCATTGACGTCCTGCCGGTATGCATCTCCCCGCGTCTCGCCGTTGAAGAAATCAACCTTGACGGGCTGCCAATCAAGCCCCGCCAGCTCCAGCGCCAGTGCCGCCTTGTAGGAATGTCCTGACTCGCCAAAGCAGTAAAGTTTCATGGTCATCGCACTGCGCCTCCCTTTGCGCCTGTTGTTTCCGCCGGAGCGGGGGTTTCACACCCCCGCACCCCCGTGGGGTATTTTTACAGAGAAGAAACCGCATGTTTCCTCTCCGGGTAACCGCGCGTTAAGGTTGACGCGCCATGATTGTCCTTGCGGTACAGGCTGGGGAGCCGATGACCGCCAGAGGAGAAGCCCCGTGCCTGGCCAAGGGCGCGGGCAGAGCGGGAAGGTTGACTGCAGCCCCAGCGTGTGGGTCCGATGTGCGACCTTCCTGTTTTCTTCTCTGTCGCAAATACCCAATCCTTTCTCACCGCGCGGCACCGCCCTAGAGGGCCCGTGCAATCAGCTCTTTCATGATCTCGTTGGTTCCGCCGTAGATGCGCTGAACCCGCGCATCGGTCCACATCTCGGCCACCGCGTATTCCTGCATAAAGCCGTAGCCTCCGTGCAGTTGTACGCATTCGTCCAGGACCTCTCCTTGCGTATCGCTCAGCCAGTATTTCGCCATGGCGGCCTTTTCGACGCTCAATTTGCCGTCCAGGTGCTCTGCCATGCAGGCGTCAAGGAAGGCGCGGGCGACGGTTGTCTTGGTCTGGCATTCGGCCAGCTTGAATCGTGTGTTCTGGAACTGGGTCAGCGGGCCGCCAAAGGCCTCGCGTTCCTTGCAGTAGCGAACCGTGCGCGCCACGGCACCCTCCATCGCGCCCACTGCGCCGCAGGCGATGATCAGCCGCTCTTGCGGGAGTTGCTGCATCATCTGGTAAAAGCCCTGTCCCTCGGTCCCACCGAGCAGGTTCTCCGGCGCGACCTCGACATTGTCGAAAAACAGCTCAGACGTATCGGCGGCGTGGCAGCCGATCTTGTCGAGGTTGCGACCGCGGCTGAACCCTGTGGCACTATCGGTTTCGACCACCATAAGGGACATGCCTTTTGAACCCTCCTTGGGGTCGGTCTTGGCGGCCACGACAATCAGGTTTGCGTGCTGCCCATTGGTGATGAAGGTCTTTTGCCCGCTCAGGCGGTAGGCGTTGCCGTCTTTCACAGCTTTGGTTTTCAGCCGCTGAACGTCCGATCCGCCGGATGGTTCGGTCATTGCCAGCGCGCCGACCAATTCGCCCGTCACCATTTTGGGCAGCCAGCGCTTTTTTTGCTCTTCGGTGCCATAGGACAGGATGTAATGCGCGACGATGCCGGAATGGATGCCGTGGCCCCAGCTGGCCAGGTTGGCGCGTGAGGCTTCGATCAGGATCACGGCCTCGTGGCCGAAATCACCTCCGGCACCGCCAAATTCCTCGGGGATCGACGGGCACAGCAGACCCAATTCGCCCGCCTGCGCCCATGTTTCGCGGTCCATCTGGCCCTGTTTGCGCCATTTGTCGTAGAGCGGTTGCCACTCGGTTTCGATGAACTTGGCCGTCATCTCGGCCAGCATCGCGTGCTCTTCAGTCATCCAGTCTTGCGGCATCGTTCCCCCATTATCTCTTGCGCTCGTCCAGTTCGGCGTTGAACAGCCGCAGCCGGTGGGCCAGTGCGTCGGTGTCCGTCACGCTGTCGAAATGCTCGAAAAGGAAAGACAGGGCTTCCCCTTCGTCGAGTCCCGCCTCATGGGCGAATTTCCGCAGCTTGCGATAGCCATCCTCGGTCATGGCGACCGGGAACCGGCGAGTCAGACGGAATCGTTTCGGCATGGCATCCTCCGGGGCTGTGCGCGCGGCGGGCTATCCCGCCGCGTCTACCTTTGCCTCAGAACGCGTCGGCCTCAAGCGCCATGACCGTTTCCGCGCCGCTCTCGATCCGTTTGAGATGCGTGGCAGTCATCGGCAACTGGCGCGCCATGTAGTAGCGCCCTGTGGCGACCTTGGTTGCGTAGAAATCGGAATTTCCGTCGCCAGCGGCCAGCTTGGCCTTGGCAGTCCAGGCCATTTTCGACCACATCAGTCCCAGGCAGACATGCCCGAAGAGGTGCATGAAGTCATAAGATCCGGACAGCGCGTTGTTCGGGTTCTTCATGCCGTTCTGCATGAAATACATGCCCGCCGCTTGCAGATCCTTCGATGCCGCCTTGAGCGGTTCAAGGAACTGCGTGTCAAACTCTTCGTCCTGGCCTTTGTGCTCATCGGCAAAGCTCTTGACCATCTCGAAGAAGGCCATGACGTGCTTGCCACCGTCCTGCGCCAGTTTACGCCCCACCAGATCCAGCGCCTGAACGCCGTTTGCACCTTCGTAGATCATGGCAATGCGCGCGTCGCGAGCAAACTGCGACATGCCCCATTCTTCGATATAGCCGTGGCCGCCGTAGACCTGCTGTGCGGCGGTCGCCATGTCAAAACCCTTGTCGGTCAGGAAGCCCTTGACCACCGGCGTCAGTAGGGAAATCAGACCGTCGGCGGCGGCATCATCTGTCTTGTGCGCGCGGTCGATCATCGACGCGCCCCAAAAGACAAAGGCCCGCGCCGCTTCGACAAAGCTTTTCTGGTCCATCAGGTTGCGGCGGATGTCGGGATGCACGATCAGCGGATCGGCAGGGCCATCGGGGTTCTTGACACCCGTCACGTCGCGGCCCTGAAGGCGGTCCTTGGCGTAGTCCACGGCGTTCTGGTAGGCGACTTGGGCTTGGGCATAGCCTTGCAGCCCAACACCGATGCGCGCTTCGTTCATCATGGTGAACATGGCGCGCATGCCCTTGTGTTCATCTCCCAGCAAATAGCCGGTGGCGTCGTCGTAGTCCATGACACAGGTCGAGTTGCCGTGAATCCCCATCTTTTCCTCGATCTTGCCGACCGAGACGCCATTGCGCGCGCCGGGGTTTCCCTCGGCGTCGACAATGAACTTGGGGACGATGAACAGCGACACGCCTTTGATGCCCTCAGGTCCGCCGGGGATCTTGGCGAGCACCAAATGGATCACGTTCTGGCTCATGTCGTGGTCGCCAGCGGAAATAAAGATCTTTTGCCCGGTGATGTGATAGCTGCCGTCATCCTGCGGCACTGCCTTGGTGCGCATCAGGCCCAGATCCGTGCCGCAATGCGGCTCGGTCAGGTTCATGGTGCCGGTCCACTCACAGCTCACCATCTTGGGGAGATACATGGCCTTTTGGTCGTCAGAGCCGTGCGCGTGGATCGCCGAATAGGCACCGTGGGTCAGGCCCGGATACATGTTGAAGGCCATGTTCGCGGCAGAAAACTGTTCGCCCACAGCGGTGGCCAGAACGTAGGGAAGGCCCTGACCGCCATAGTCCGGGTCGCAGTCCAGAGCGGTCCAGCCGCCCTCGCGCATCTGGTCAAAGGCCTCAAGGAAGCCCTTCGGCGTGCGCACCACGCCGTTTTCCAGCACACAGCCCTCTGTGTCGCCAACCTGGTTCAGCGGCGCCAGCACGTTTTCGGCCAGCTTGGCCGCTTCGCCAAGGATCGCCTCCAGTGTGTCACGGTCCAGATCCTCGTATCCGGGGATGTTTTGCGTGCTGATCTTCAGCACGTCGTCGAGGATAAACACCTGGTCTTGGGTTGGCGCTGTGTAGCTGGGCATGTCTCTCTCCCTAAAGTCCTGCCCGCGTCCCGGTCTACTGGGCCGCGCGCTTTTGCTCCATCGAGGCCAGCATCCGCTCGCCCCATTTCATCTGGTCCTGCAACTCTTCGATCGCGGTGTTCAGGTCTTCGCGCTGCCGGATCAGGTCCGCCAGTCGGTCCTTGGCCACACCATAGGCGGCTTCCAGTTGCGTATGCTGCTGGTCCCCCACATGGTACAGGTCCAACAGTTGCCGGATTTCCTCCAGGCTGAACCCAAACCGCTTGCCGCGCAGGATCAGTTTTAGCCGTGCCCGGTCACGCCGGGTAAACAGCCTCTTCTGGCCTTCGCGGATCGGGAAGAGCAGCTCCTTCTGCTCATAAAAGCGCAGGGTCCGAGGGGTTACCTCAAACGCTGAGCACATTTCCCGAATCGTCATCAGTTGCTCGTCTGTCATATCTCGCATCCCCGGCTCTCCGTTTTCGTCACAGTCGTGTCACAATGAGGAGGTGCAAGTTGTGCCGCTTTCATACAATGGGAATTCTCGTTGACGTAACTCATACGCTACGTCACTTTTATCTTGACGTAAGATAAGGCAAGGTCAAGCCGCCCAATGCGCAACAATTTTACCAAAGGGTAAAATTGTTGCCTGTGGAATGGCTTCGTTCGGGATGATGTCTGCAGGGCAGGCGGCGGGGCCAGATGCTCAACCAGCGCTGTTCAGAGTTTCGGCTGTCTCGTCGCGCAGCGATTTCAGTTCACCCATCGCCTCGTCCAGCTGTCGGCGCTCATCTTCAAGCTGCGCCAGTTGCCGGTCCGCCATGGCGACCCAGGCCCGCATTTGCGCCTCTGTGCCTTCATGTTCATAGATCAGCAGCCATTGGCGGATGTCTTCAAGCTGAAACCCGAATTTGCGCCCGCGCAGAATCAGGATCATCCGGGCGATCTCACGCGGGCCATAGTGACGCGCTCGGCCATCCCGGTCGGGCGTCAGAAGTTCGATGTATTCATAGTAACGCAGGGTTCGCGGTGTGACGTCGAACTTTGCGCACATCTCCTTGAACGTCAGTCGCGTGTCGCCCATGACCTGTCTCCCCTCGTCCAGACGGAATCTAAGGCCCCGTCGACCCCGAGACAACCCGCTGTCACGGCCAGACCGGCTTCGGGCCGCTTGCAGCGCTCGGCCCGCGCGCCCATAAAGACCTCCAAGGAGATCCTCCATGAGTGCAGACAAATCCCGGATTGCCCGTCAGTTCATTGATTCCATACCGCATTGCCGGGCCTTGGGCATGGCCATCACCGAAATCGGTGATGGCTTGGCAGAGATCAAATTACCCTATGACGCGCGCTTTATCGGCGACCCCGAAACCGGCGTGATTCATGGCGGCGCTGTCTCTGCCCTGATGGACACCTGTAGCGGCGCGGCGGTCATGAGCCATCCACGGTCCCCCGCAGGCACCGCCACCATTGACCTGCGCATCGACTACATGCGCCCGGCCACGCCCGGCCAGACCATCACTGCGCGCGCCGAATGCTATCACATCACCCGCTCTGTCGCCTTTGTTCGCGCCACCGCGACAGATGACGACCCGGAGAGGCCGGTGGCCACGGCGGCGGGCACCTTTACAGTAGAGGGCAAATGATGGCGCGCACCCCCCCCGAACCCGTTCAGATCATCAAGCAGCGCCGGGACGCGGCCCTTTCGGCGCTGGTGTCGGGCGTGCCGTACATGCAGTACCTCGGCGTCAACTTTGACCGGCGTGGCGATGAACTGACCGCCGTTCTGTCGTTTGACGACAAGCTGATCGGCAACCCGTTCCTGCCCGCGATCCACGGCGGTGTAACTGCCGCCTTCCTGGAGATCACCGCCATGGTCACGCTAAGCTGGACCTATCTTTGGCAGGACATCGAATCCGGCGCGCTTGATCCCGACGACATGGCGCGGGGCGCGCTGCCGCGCCTGCCCAAGACCATCGACTTTACCGTCGACTACCTACGCACGGGATTGCCGCGCGACGCCTACGCCCGCGCCCGCGTGACCCGTTCAGGCCGACGCTATGCCAGCGTGCAGGCCGAGGCGTGGCAGGACAACCGTGATCGCCCCATCGCAGAGGCCGCAGCCCATTTCCTGATGCCGCGTCAAGACGGCTGATCCATCTCCAGGTGCGGCCCTTGCCGTCGCGCAATGCCTGCCATACTCCGAAAGCCACATTTCAGGTGACGGGATCTTGACCCTGTCACGATGTCCGACAGTCGAAGTGCCATGACCACACCAGTGCCTATCACCCACGCCCGTGTCCTGCGGATTGCCGTGCCCATCGTGCTGGCGAACATGACCGTGCCGCTGCAAGGCGTGGCCGATACGGCCGTGATCGGCCAGATCCCCGATGCCACACCGATTGCCGCCGTCGCCGTCGGCGCGGCGCTGCTATCGACACTGCTGTGGGTCTTCGGCTTTTTGCGGATGGGGACGGCGGGCATGACCGCGCAGGCGCATGGCGCCGGCAATCGGGCCGAAGTTGCGGCGTTGTTGACCCGCGCGCTGATGATCGGTGGGGCAGGGGGTCTGTTGCTGATCCCACTTATGGGACCGATTGCCGATCTGGGATTTGCCTATTCGCCCGCCACTGAGGAGGTCAAAACCCTGGCTCGCGAGTACATGGACATCCGCATCCTGTCGGCGCCCGCAGCGGTGGCGATCTTCGGGATCAATGGCTGGCTGGGCGCGCAGGAACACACACGCGCGATGCTGGTGCTGCAAATCTGGATCGTCAGCCTGAACATCGCGCTGAACCTTCTGTTCGTGGTGGGCTGGGATCTCGGGGTTCCGGGGCTGGCATGGGCTACGGTCTGCGCCGACTGGACCGGCTTTGCCCTTGGGCTGTGGCTGTGCCGCCGGGCCTTTGCCAACCCGGCGTGGCGCGACTGGCCCCGCGTCTTTGACCGCGCCCGCCTGCGGGTCATGGCGATGGTCAACAGCGACATCCTGCTGCGATCCTTGATGCTGGAGGCGGTGCTGTTGTCGTTCATCTTTTACTACAGCGCGGGGTTTGGCGTCGCGGTGTTGGCAGCCAGCCATGTACTGCTGCACTTCATCCAGATCATGGCCTACGCGCTGGACGGATTCGCCTTTGCCGCCGAGGCGATGGTGGGTCAGGCTTTTGGCGCACGCGCCTTGGATCGGCTCAGGCGCGCGGTCTGGCTCACCAGTCTTTGGGGGTTTCTGTCGAACTTTGCCTTTGCGCTGGCCTTCGCACTGTTGGGGGGGCTGATCATCGACGGAATGACCAAGGATCCCGAGGTGCAGCAGGCGGCGCGCCGGTTCCTGCCGTGGATCGTGCTGGCGCCGGTACTTGGACTGCCCGCCTGGATGCTGGACGGCATTTTCATCGGTGCGACCCGCACCCGCGACATGCGCAACATGATGGCGATTTCGGTCGGGATCTATTTTATCGCGGCCACGCTGCTGATCCCGCTTTGGGGGCCGCATGGCATGTGGGCGGCGCTGATGATTGCCTTTGTGGCGCGCGGAGTCACGCTGGGCCTGCGCTATCCGTCGCTGGAACGCGCGGTGTTGGCTGGTTGAGCCGCCCTTGATGGACCATACCCTGATCCGCTAGGAAGCGGCGGCAAAAACCGCTTGTCCGAGGCGCGTCTCAGCACCTTTGCCCGCTCTTCCAACAGGTCTGCCTTGTTGAAGCAGCGCGGGGGGCGCCACCCTTACCGAACCGGGCGGGTCTGCGCCATTTGCCTCTGGTCACCAGTGCCCCAAATGCCCTATTCAGACGCCCAGACAGAGGAGTGGCGCAATGGACGATCTCATAAACAGCTTCATGACCGGCCCGGATGAGAAAGGCCGCTTTGGCATCTTCGGGGGCCGCTTTGTGTCTGAGACACTGATGCCGCTGATCCTCTCGCTGGAAGAGGAATACGAAAAGGCCAAGACTGACGACAGCTTTTGGGCGGAAATGGATTTCCTGTGGAAACACTATGTTGGCCGCCCGTCGCCGCTGTATTTTGCCGAACGTCTGACCGAACGCCTTGGCGGCGCCAAGGTCTACATGAAGCGCGATGAGCTGAACCACACCGGCGCCCACAAGATCAACAACGTCCTTGGCCAGATCATCCTGGCCCGCCGCATGGGCAAGACCCGGATCATCGCGGAAACAGGTGCTGGACAGCACGGCGTCGCCACCGCGACCGTCTGCGCCAAGTTCGGCCTGAAATGCGTGGTCTACATGGGCGCGCACGATGTCGAACGGCAGGCCCCGAACGTTTTCCGGATGAAGCTTCTGGGCGCAGAGGTCATCCCGGTGACGTCTGGCCGTGGCACGCTCAAGGATGCGATGAACGACGCGCTGCGCGACTGGGTGACCAACGTGCGTGACACGTTCTACTGCATTGGCACCGTGGCGGGGCCGCACCCCTATCCCGCGATGGTTCGTGATTTCCAGTCGATCATCGGCAAGGAAACGCGCGAACAGATGCAAGAGGCCGAGGGTCGCCTGCCGGACACGCTGGTTGCTGCCATCGGCGGCGGGTCAAATGCCATGGGGCTGTTCTTTCCCTTCCTTGATGACAAGGACGTCGCCATCATCGGGGTCGAGGCGGGCGGCAAAGGCGTGAACGCAAAGATGGAACATTGCGCCTCTTTGACCGGCGGGCGTCCCGGCGTTCTGCATGGCAACCGCACCTATCTGTTGCAGGACGACGATGGCCAGATCCTCGAAGGCTTTTCGATCTCGGCGGGCCTCGATTATCCCGGCATCGGGCCAGAGCACAGCTGGCTGCACGACGTGGGCCGCGCACAATACGTCTCGATCACCGACAAGGAGGCGCTGGCCGCTTTCCAGCTGTGTTGTGAGACCGAAGGCATCATCCCCGCGCTGGAGCCCAGCCACGCGTTGGCCCATGTCGCCAAGATCGCGCCTGACCTGCCCAAGGATCACATCATCTGCATGAACATGTGTGGACGGGGCGACAAGGACATCTTTACCGTGGCAAAACATCTGGGCGTCGACATGTCCGCCACCGAAGGCCGCAACGCGGGCTGACCCGCCAAAGAACGCCAGACAACTGCACAGTCCCGGGCACCCGCAGGTTGTCCGGGACCCGACAGGACCGACAGCGCAGGGCCACGGACCTGTCTGGCGCTTTCACCTTTTTCAGTGTCGCAAAACCCGCAACTTTCACAATTTCGCAATCGCTTTGACCGACAGGAAAGGGCGGGTCTGTCGGTCTGCGCTTTCCATTCGTTGCGCAATGGCGAAATATTGTTGCGCTTGCGTCACGGCACACTACGGCCCGGTATTCCATACTGGAGCGACTCGGCAATACGCGGCTATCCAGCACTCCCGGCCCCGATGGACCGGACCCCAGCGGGTGGAGGTGATCACTCCCCCGGTGCAGACGGCGCTGCCGTTCCTGTATGCCGGGGCCTGTTCGGGGGGCGGGATGACATTGTAGCTCAGTGGTAGAGCGTCAGACTCATTGTCTGAGAGCCGGGGGTTCAATTCCCTCCTGTGTCTCCAAATGTAGCTCATTGGTAGAGCATTCGACTGCTAATCGAAGTGTCGCAGGTTCGACTCCTGCCATTTAACCAAAGCCCTTGATGGAGGGCACCGGCCTCAAACGCCGGTCCGCGCAAGCGGTCCAAATCATAGGGTCCGGGGTGTTCTTTGCAGGGATCACCCACGCCAACCTCTGCGCGGCAACGCAAAGGGGGCGGCACCGGTTTTGCCTGCTCCGGCTGCTGGCCGGAGCGTCGAATGACGGTTCCGCCGGGTTCCGGTCTGCCGCTCGATGCCTGCATCGAGGGCACGCCGGGGCTCCGCGCCCCTCTCGTCGGCCTCTCGTCCGCCGTCGCGGCATGGGGGCATTCCGGGCCCGCCACTTTCACACCTGTGGGGCAAGCTTGCCTCCAACCCGATCAAAACAAAGGAACATCGCTTTGCGACGACGATAGGCACGCGGATAAGGAGACAACAGATGACCAACGTGTTGACTTTTTTCATCGACATGTTCACCGGACGTGAACGTGTCACGCTCACCGAGAAAGAGCGGATGCTGGTGCTTGTGCGGGGCCGTTTCGACGCGCTGCTTGGCCCTGGTGAGCATAAGATCCGACGCAATCACAGCGCGCGTGAGACTCACACCATCGACCGTCTCCGGTTTTCCTCGGGTTTTGACCGGGCGCTGTTCCGCAGCCGTCCCGACCTGACCGAAGGCCACCTGACAGAGGTGCGCACGGACGCCGGTGAGATCGCCGTGGTCTCGCGCGACGGGCGGCCGATTGAAGTGCTCTTTCCTGAAGACCGTGCGGTCTGGTGGACCGATGCGGGGCCCTTCACGGTGGAACGGTTCGATCTTGCGACCGAACCTCGGGTCGACGCAGCGTTTGCGCGGCGTATGGACCGGGCGGGCCTCAGCCGGGCGCTGACCTCTCTGCACGTGGCAGAGGGGCTGGTCGGGATGCTCTTTCTCGACGGGGTTCTGGCCGGTCGGCTGGAGCCGGGGGTCCATACCTTTTGGGCGGCGGGCCCGCGCGCCACGGTCAAGTTGGTGGATACCCGCCAGCGCGCGCATGAGGTTTCGGGGCAGGAGATCCTGACCAAGGACCGCGTGACGATCCGGGTCAACCTGACGGCTGTGTTCCGGGTGACGGATCCTGAGCGGGCCGTGACCGTGGTGACCGACTTCCTGGAGGCACTGCACCGCGCGGTGCAACTGGTCTTTCGCCGCCGCCTTGGGGCGCTGACGCTGGACCAGCTTCTGGCCGAAAAGGGGGCCATCGACGTCGAAGCAGGGGAGACCCTGCGGGCCGAGATGGCAAAGATCGGGATCGACCTGCAGGAGATCGCCCTCAAGGACGTGATCCTGCCCGGTGAGATCCGTGAGATCCTCAACCGTGTGGTCGAGGCCGAGAAAAGGGCCGAGGCCAACGTGATCCAGCGGCGCGAAGAAACGAACGCGATGCGCTCGCTTCTGAACACCGCAAAGGTCATGGAGGACAACCCCGTGATGCTGCGGCTGAAAGAGCTTGAGGCATTGGAGGCGATCGCCGGAAAGGTTGATCACCTCACCGTCCACAACGGGACGCAGGGCCTTATGCAGGACATCACGCGCCTGCGCGACTGACCGGCACGAAAAAGGCCGCTCCAGGAGACCGGGGCGGCCATTTGCGCAGGTCTATCCGGCGGGCTGGGTGGGCTTTGTGCATGTTGCATGACTGAGATAATGCGGTGAATTCAGGCAGAAATACTGGTTACTTTGGTCGGCATTTTGAAATATTCTCGCCAACCGTCAGGTCTTTGCGTCAAAGGCATTCTGTTCCAGGACAGGCAGGCGCACGATGTCCAGCGCAGAACGATGCGTCGCCGCCAGATTGACCTTGGGCGCGCACCCTTCATCATGTGCCTGCAAGAAACGCGCCGCACAAAGGCACCATTGATCCCCCGGTTTAAGGCCCGCAAAACCGAACTCTGGCCGCGGTGTCGACAAGTCGTTGCCGACGTATTTCGAATAAGCGAGAAACTCGGCCGTCATGACCGCACAGACCGTGTGGCTGCCCTGATCCTCGGCGCAGGTGTTACAGTGACCGTCCCGAAAGAACCCGGTCAGCGGCTCATGAGAACACGACTCAAGAGCACTGCCCAATACGTTGAAGGATGGTTCTTTTTTCAACATGTCTGACTTTCCTTCATTGGCCCGCAAGACGGCGCAGCATCTGCAACGCGTCGTCAAAGGCTCCGGCTTCGCGAAAACTGCGGTCCGCCGAGGTGACCGCGACCACCGTACCGCTCTGGCGGTCAATATAGACGTATTGGCCGTAAATACCACGCGCCATGAACTCACCCTCGCGGGCATCCGCGGGCATCCACCATTGGTAGCCATATTTCAACGCGCCCGGCGCGGTCTTGGCCGATGGAGTGGTGCTTTCCATCACCCATGCCTCGGGGAGAATCTGCTTGCCGATCAAGCGACCGCCATCGCGAAACATCTCACCCAGACGTGCATAGTCGCGGAGCGTCATGTTGAGACCGCCAAGTGCAAAGGCCACGCCGTAACCGTCTGACAGGTAATAAGGTTCTTTTTCGACGCCCATCGGTTCCAGCACGTTTTCTGCCAGTAGATCGGGCAGGCTGCGCCCGGTCGCGCCCCGCGCCACCATCGACAGAACATGTGTGTCAATGGACACATAGCGCCAGGCCTCTCCTGGCTGCTGATCGCGCATGTCAAGTCCCGCAGCAAACCCGTCCATCGATCCGCCAAGCGCAAGGACGCGCCCCATCTTGTTGATGTCACTCCAGAAATCCAGATAGTCTTCGTCAAAAACGACACCGGTGGACATCTGCAGGACGTTGCGGATGGTCGCGCCCTCGTAGGCGCTGCCCGCAAGGTCGGGGGCGTATTTGGTCACCGGGTCGTCCAGGGACATTACATGACCTTGCGCCAGCAAGATGCCGAAAAGAGAGGACAAATACGATTTTGCGATCGACCATGAGATGCGCAGATCGTCCGGGCCAGTACCCAGATAATAGCTCTCGTGTGCCAGAACGCCGTTCTTCAGGACAATCACCCCGGTGACAGAGCGACGTGTCAGCCAATCCTGCCACTCTGCAGGCATGGCCATCCGGGGTCCGTCCACGAGGGGCGCGGCGCGGACCTGGACAGGGATCGGAACCGTCTCGAACAGACGGTCCATGTGGCTGAAGTTCTCCACGATTTCGCTCTCGTCAAAGAGCGTCATGGTTGCGCGCAGACGTTGCACTTCTTCGCGATAGCCATAGCCCAGGGCGGCGACCCCGATCAGCAGGATCAGTCCCAGTCGGGCCGCGCGTCGCCCGATCATCGGAACTTGTCCGCCAGACGTTGCAGCGGATTGCGGGTGTCGTTCCCGCCCGCGCTGTCGTCAGGTGCCACCTTGGGGACCGCATCGGTCTTTGGTTTCGCGGGCGTTCTTGAGGGCCGGGGCGGCGACATGCGCAGCCCGACCGCATTCATGAACTTGCCCGGATCCCCCTCGGCCAGATACGCGGCACCGTCGGACATGCCACGCAGCAGGTCATCCAGCCAGTCCTGGTCGGCCTTGTGGAAATCATGCAGCACGTAGGCTGCCACCAGCTCCTTGCGTCCCGGGTGGCCGATGCCCAGCCGCACCCGCCGATACGCCTCGCCGACATGGGCGTGGATCGAACGCAACCCGTTGTGACCCGCGTGACCACCGCCGGTCTTTACCTTGCATTTGCCCGGCGCCAGATCCAGTTCGTCGTGGAACACGGTGACGTCTCCGGGCGCGAGTTTGTAAAAGCGCATCGCCTCGCCCACGGATTGCCCAGACAGGTTCATGAAGGTTTCCGGTTTCAGCAGCAGCACCTTTTCTCGGCCCAGCATCCCCTCTGCCAACTGGCCCTGGAACTTGGCTTTCCACGGGCCAAACCCATGATCCGCCGCGATCCGGTCCAGCGCCATAAAGCCGATGTTGTGCCGGTTGCCGGCGTATTTCGCGCCGGGATTGCCGAGACCTACGAATATCTGCACTCTGCCCTCCAAGACCGTAACTGCGCCCTATGTAGGCCAGAGCGGGTAGAGATCACAACGGGAGAGCAGGATGTACCTGACCATGAACCGCTTCAAGGTCGTCACGTCACAGACGCAGGCGTTCGAGGACATCTGGACGCGCCGCGACAGCCATCTGAAAACCGTCCCGGGCTTTGTCAGCTTTGCGCTGATGAAGGGGCCAGAGCGTGCCGACCACGTTTTGTATGCCTCGCATACGGTCTGGAAAGACGAGCAAAGCTTTGCCAACTGGACAAAGTCGGCGTCATTTCGGGCCGCGCATTCCGGGGCCAAAAGCTCTAACCACATGTATCTGGATCCGCCAGAGCTCGAAATCTTTCAGGCGGTCCAGGTTCTCACCGCCTGAGTCTTGCGCACGTCGCGGCTTCTTCTGGCCCAAAATATCCCGGGGGTGAGGCCGCAGGCCGAGGGGGCAGCGCCCCCTTGTACGCAACAAAAAAAACCCCGCGCAGTGGCGGGGGTTTTCCGAATTCACGCTGCAAAGGATCTCAGTCCTCTGCGGCCTCGGTCTCGACTTCTTCGGCGTCGGCGTCATCTTCATCGCCTGCCGCCGTCAGACCCGACGGAGCAGAGATGTTGCAAATGACAAAGTCGCGGTCGATCGTCGGCTTGGAACCCTCGGGCAGGGTCACGTCCGAGATGTGGACGATGTCGCCGATTTCCATGCCGGTCAGGTCAATGGTGACCTTCTCGGGGATGTCGCCGGCGGTCACGATCAGTTCGATCTCGGGGCGCACAACAGTCAGCATGCCGCCGCGCTTCAGGCCGGGGGTCTCTTCTTCGCCGATGAACTCGACCGGGATGAAGAGGTTGATCTTCGAGGTGCGGCGCAGGCGCATGAAATCGACATGCGTCGGCAGGTCCTTGACCACGTCACGCTGCACGTCGCGGCAGATGACGCGCACGTCCTCATGTCCATCGACCTTCAGGTTGAACAGGGTCGACTTGAACCGTCCGGCCTTCAGCCGGTGGAACAGCTTGTTGAACGGAAGGTTGATCGGCAGCGGGTCTTTCTCGCCACCAAAAACGATCCCCGGAACCATGCCGTCGCGACGTGCCTGACGAGCGGCGCCCTTGCCTGTCCCCGTCCGTTCCAGAGCTTCGAGATCAGGAATCTCACCAGCCATATTAATTCTCCATCTATAAGTGCAGGGTGCCTCCAAGGCTGTCACCCCGCGTGAAGCCGTGCCGGTAAACCGGATCGCCCCGCAAGGCAAGCGGTTTCATGCCACGCGGGGTCGGTTTCGCGCTGGACGAGGCGGGCGCGGCATGGCACCCGCAAGGCATGTTGAGAGACTTGTACATCAGCCGTGGCCCGGCGGCAGCCTTTGTTGCCGTGGGCCTGTATTGGGGCGCATTTGCGGCTTTGGTGCCGGACCTGAAGCCGCAGGTGGGCTTGTCGGATGGCGGGTTCGGGCTGGCCATGCTGGTGTCAGCCACCGGGGCGGTCATGGCAATGTGGCTGGCGCCCTGGGTGCAGCGGCGGTTGGGGACCGTGGATCTGCCAGTGCTGGGTGTCGTCATGGCGGCGGCCTTTCTCTTGCCGGGCCTGTCGGGAACAGGTGCGGGGTTTGCCCTGGCGATGATGGCGGGGGCGATGGCCTCTGGCACGCTGGACGTGTCGATGAACGCGCGGCTTTCCCTGCTTGAGGGCCAGTCGCGGCGGTCGCTGATGAACCTCAACCACGGGCTGTATTCGTTGTCTTACGCGGTCGCCGCCCTTTCGACCGGGCTGGCCCGAGAGGCGGGCTGGTCGCCCTTGGCGGTGTTTTCGGCGCTGGCGCTGCCGGTTCTGGCGCTTTGTGTCCAGATGGCCCGCGCCCCGGTGCGCGAAACCCCGCGTGCCGCCAATGCGCCCGAGTCGGCGCCATTGTCCTGGGCCTTGCTGGGGCCGCTGGGGGTGATCGTGCTGCTGGGCTTTATGGCAGAGCAGGGGACAGAGGGCTGGTCAGCGCTGCATCTCGAACGGGGGTTGGGCGCAGGGGCGGCCATGGGCGCGCTGGGGCCTGCGATCCTGGGGCTGACCATGGCGGTCGGGCGGTTTGGTGGTCAGGTGGTGGCGCAGCGGGTGTCAGAGGCGTCTGTGATCCGGCTGGCGGCGCTGCTGACGGCGGTGGGCGCTGTCTGTGCCGCCTGGGCGCCCAACCTGCCGGTGGCCTATCTGGGCTTTGCCATTCTGGGGTTCGGCGTCTCCGTGGTCGCACCGATGGCCTTTTCCTGGTGCGGTCGGTTGGTCGCATCCGAGTACAAGGCGCTGGCCATCAGCCGGGTGGCGGTCCTGGGCTATGCCGGCTTTTTCATCGGACCGCCGCTGATGGGCGGCCTGTCCGAAGCCTTTGGCCTGGCCGCCTCTTTCAGCATGGTGGGCGGTCTGATGCTGGTGATCCCGCTGGTTCTGGTGCCGCTGGCGATGCGGTTTGAGGGACGTGAGGCGCGCCCAGCAGAGTGATGCGCGCGCCCAGAGTGTTTCGCGCGCGAAACATTCGTTTTGTTAACAACAGGTTAACATGTTTCTGGCCCGGCGTTGAGCCGGGCCGGTTCTGCCTTAGCTCCAGTCGCCGGCAAAGCCTTTGGGCACCATCAGGATGTCACGGTCTACGGTGTTGATATCCGTATGCCCGCACAGCGCCATGGAGTGGTCCAGCTCTTTGTGGATCACCTGCAACGCCTCAGTCACACCCTGTTCGCCGCGCGCGCCCAATCCGTAGACAAAGGCCCGCCCGATCCAGGCCGCCTTGGCGCCAAGCGCCCGCGCCTTGAGCACGTCCTGCCCGGACCGCACGCCGCTGTCCATGTGGACCTCGATCTTGTCGCCCACGGCGTCCACAATCGGCTCCAGCGCGCGGATCGAGGACAGCGCCCCGTCCAATTGCCGCCCGCCGTGGTTGGACACGACAATGGCATCCGCACCGACATTGCAGGCCTCCAGCGCATCGCGCGGGTCCATGATCCCCTTGATGATCAGCGGCCCGTCCCACATCTTGCGGAACTGCCGGATGCGGTCCCAGTTCAGCGACTGGTCAAAGCTCTCGGCGGTCCATGTCGCCAACGAGGACGGATCGGTGACGCCGCTTGCGTGACCGACGATATTGCCAAAGAACCGCCGCTTGGTCTGCAGCATCCCCAGACCCCAACCAACCTTGGTCATCATGTTGGCGACCGATTTCGGCGTCAGCTTGGGCGGGGCGGACAGGCCGTTCTTGAGATCCTTGTGCCGTTGCCCCAGCAATTGCAGGTCGACGGTGATCACCGCAGCCGAACAGTTTGCCGCCTTGGCCCGGTCAAAGAGGTTCTGCATGAACGCATCGTCCTTGAGCGTGTAGACCTGCAGCCAGAACGGATTGCTGGTGTTTTCGGCCACATCCTCGATCGAGCAGATCGACATGGTGGACAGGCAGAAGGGCACGCCGAATTTCTCGGCGGCGCGGGCGGCCAGAATTTCGCCGTCGGCGTGCTGCATCCCGGTCAGGCCCACCGGCGCAAGCGCGACGGGCATCGCCGCGTCCTGTCCGATGATCTGAGACTTCGTCGACCGGCCCGCCATGTCGATGGCCACCCGTTGCCGAAGATAGATGTCGTCGAAGTCGGAAGAGTTTTCCCGAAAGGTCTGTTCCGTCCAGCTGCCGGATTCGCAGTAGTCAAAGAACATCTTGGGGACGCGGCGGCGGTAGAGGCGTTTGAGGTCCTCGATTTCGGTAATCACGGGCATGACACGGCGCTTTCATTGAAATTGGTAAGGTGCGATTACCAATGTAACGGTTTTCTGGCAATGCGACTCTTGGGACAGGTGTCCCCAATGCGCTACTGCAACGCCGCCAAGGTCAAGGCGCGGAGGCCGTGACGGCCCGTGTTTTGGGAAAATCAGCCAAAGTTGCCGGACCAGGCGGCTGCTGCCGCCCGACACTTGGCGCCGGTCCTGCGGACCGGCACCCCGCAAGTCGTGTCAGCGCGAAACCACGCCGACCTTCGGGTGATCAGGCAGAATGCGCGCCTTCCGCCAGACTGGCGACAAACGACAGGATGTCCTCGACCGGCTTGCCCGCCGCAATTTCGGACACGATGGCCGACCCTACAACACAGCCATCGGCAACAGAGGCAATGGCGCGGCTGGTGTCCGGCGTGCGGATGCCAAAGCCTACGATCACCGGCAGATCGGTCTTGGCCTTGATCCGGGCCACTTCGGGGGCGACATCGGCGGCCTGTGCTGCCGCAGCTCCCGTGATCCCGGTGATCGAGACGTAATAGACAAACCCGGACGTGTTTTGCAGCACCTTGGGCAGCCGCTTGTCATCCGTGGTCGGCGTGGCGAGGCGGATAAAATTCAGCCCGGCGGCCTGCGCGGGGATGCACAGTTCCTCATCCTCTTCGGGCGGCAGATCGACAATGATCAGCCCGTCGATGCCGGCCTCGTTCGCCTGCGCCAGAAAGGTGTCCACGCCGCGCGAATAGATCGGGTTGTAGTAGCCCATCAAAACGATCGGCGTGTCGTTGTCGTCCTTGCGGAAATCGCGGACCATTTGCAGGGTGCGGTCCAGCGTCATGCCGCCCTCAAGCGCGCGCTGTCCGGCCAGCTGGATAGTCTCGCCGTCGGCCATGGGATCGGTAAAGGGCAGGCCCAGTTCGATCACGTCCACGCCCGCGCCGGGAAGACCCTTCATTACCGCCAGAGAGGTGTCCACATCGGGATCCCCGGCCATGATGTAGGAGACAAAGGCTTTCCGTCCCTCGGCTTGCAACCGGGCGAAGGTGGATTCGATGCGTGTCATGGCTCACTCCCTGCAAGGCTTTCGCGTCTTGCCGGATGCGCGCGGGAAAAGCAATGGCGGGCGCGACCGGCACAAAAGATGTGGGGTTTGTGACGGTTTCTTGACGTACCGCAAGGCGGGGGTGGCGCGGATCTGCGAAAATGAACGGGAGAGACAAAAGGAAGCCCAATGCCGTCAGAAAATTCCGCCCCCGTCGCCTTTGATCCAGTAAGTTCTGCCGACCCGGTCGCCCATGCGGCAGCGGTGCCGACACCCGAAAGCGCGCCTGCCAATCCGCCAGTGGCCGCTCGTGCCCCGGTTGATCGGCGCCACCCGTCACCGGATGAGATCCGCCGCGCGTTTGAGACCGGCGAATACCCCTATGACACCAAAGTGTCGCGCCGCGCGTATGAACGCGAAAAGGCGCGGCTGCAGGCCGAATTGCTGAAGGTCCAGCACTGGGCGCAGGAGACAGGGCAGAAATTCGTTCTGCTGTTCGAGGGGCGCGACGCCGCCGGCAAGGGCGGCACGATCAAACGCTTTACCGAACACCTCAACCCCCGGACGGCCCGCGTGGTGGCCTTGAACAAACCCACCGATGAAGAGCGCGGCCAATGGTATTTCCAGCGCTACATCCAGCATCTGCCGACCAGCGGTGAAATCGTGCTGTATGACCGGTCGTGGTACAACCGCGCGGGGGTCGAACGGGTGATGGGGTTCTGTGAGCCCACCGATTACCTTGAGTTCATGCGCCAGACCCCCGATTTCGAACGGATGCTCGCGCGGTCTGGTATCCATCTGTACAAATATTGGTTCTCGGTCACACAGGACGAGCAGCGCGCGCGCTTTGCCAGCCGTGAGACTGACCCGCTGAAACAGTGGAAACTGTCGCCCATCGACCTTGCCAGCCTGAACAAGTGGGAAGACTACACAGAGGCCAAGGAGGCGATGTTCTTTTACACCGATACCGCCGATGCGCCCTGGACAGTGATCAAATCCGACGACAAGAAACGCGCCCGCCTGAACTGTATGCGGCACTTTCTGTCGACGCTGGATTACCCGGACAAGGACCCCAAGATCGCGCGCGCGCCCGATCCACTGATCGTCGGCGGGGCGGGGCATGTGATCCATCGGTCGGATCACATCCTGGGCAAGGCGCTGCATCCCGACACGCGGCGGGTCTGAGTGTCAGGCGACCTCGTCGCCCAACCAGTCCGTGAGCGGCGCGAAATCGGTGATGGCCTGCCGAAGGGTTTCCTCAGGGTTCTGGGTCAGCCCATCGTCCAGACCATCCCGCCATGCGACAAACCCCTTGTACCGCAAAAGCGCCTCACGCGGGTGGTCCGCCGGGTAGGGGGGCGGCACCCGTTGCAGGGCAGGCGGGTCCACCCGCCATCCTGTGGCGGCGATCATATCCGCAAGTGTGCGGCCCTGGTCCGAGTCCACGGCCACGCGCCAGCGGTCCAGTTGCGCGGACTCGAACCCCATGACGCCCGCGCCCAGAGTTGCGTAGTCGGGGGACAGGCCCAGCATCCACGCCCGCCCGTCGGGCAGCGACCACATCATGTGCAGATGGATGTGATAGGGGGTCTTGTCCTCGGCAAAGCGCACATCGCGGTGCGGGCGGAACAGTTTGGTGCGCGGGGTCATGCCCTGCGCCTCCTGCATCCAGTTGGCGATTTGCGTCAAAAGCTTTTCCGATGGCCGCTTCAGTTCACTGTCGTAGCGCGACTTGTTGGTCTTGAACCAGTCGCGCTCATTGTTTTCGGCCAGTTCGGTCAGGAATGCACGAGCGTCCGGCAAGAGCCGGTTGAGATCGACAGGTTCGGCCATGAAACGGCTCCATGCTGGAGGGTAGACCCAACGTAGCACAGGATTGCGCATGGTGCACCTGGCCCTTGCCACGAACAGGTCCGATGCGTAAGGGCTGGCCATGACCCGCCCAGACAGCCATTCAACCCATACGCGGTCCATTCTGCGCCTGGGCCTGCCGTTGATCGGCGGGCATCTGGCGCAGTTTGCCATCGGCCTGACCGACACCATCATGATGGGATGGTACGGAGTGCCGGAACTGGCCGCACTGACACTGGCGGGGTCGTTCTTTTTCACGCTGTTCCTGTTTGGCTCGGGGTTTGCCTGGGCGATCATGCCCATGGTTGCGCGCTATGCCGCGCTGAACGATGAGGTTCTGGTGCGCCGGGCCACGCGCATGGCGCTATGGCTGTCGATCATCTACGCCGTGCTGGTCCTGCCGCTGATGTGGTTCTCTGGTGCGATACTGACGGCCATCGGTCAGACAGAGACGATTGCTCAGATGGCGCAGGACTATCTGCGAATACTCGCCTTTGGCATGTTGCCCGCGCTGGGCGTCATGGTGATGAAAAGCTATCTTGCCGGGCTGGAGCATACCCGCGTCGTGTTGTGGATCACCATTGTCGCGGCAGGGGCCAACGCGCTGGTCAACTACATGCTGATCTTTGGCAACTGGGGCGCCCCCGAAATGGGGATTGCAGGGGCGGCGGTGGCCTCTGTCACGGTGCAACTGGTCTCCATGGCGCTGATCGTTGTCTACGCCCTGCGCATCCTGCCGGAACATGAGCTGTTCGTGCGGTTCTGGAAACCGGACTGGGACATGTTCGGGCGGGTGTTCCAGCTGGGCTGGCCCATCGGCCTGACCACGCTGGCGGAGGTGGCGCTGTTTGCCGCCTCGGCGGTTCTGATGGGCTGGCTGGGCACGATCCCGCTGGCCGCGCACGGGGTGGCGATCCAGATCGCCACGGGGGCCTTTATGGTGCAGATCGGACTGTCCAATGCGGCGACCGTGCGGGCCGGCGCGGCACTGGGCCGTGGCGATACGCCCAACCTGCTGCGCGGGGCAGAGGTGGTCATCTTGCTGGGGGCGATTGCTGTTGTTGCAACGGTGGCGATTTTCCTGATCTTTCCCGTGGCGTTGATGGGGTTCTTTATTGATCCGACGGATCCGGACCGCGATGCGATCATCGAGACGGGACGCGGCCTGTTGGCGATGGCGGCATTGTTCCAGGTTGTCGACGCCGCGCAGGTCATCCATCTGGGTCTGCTGCGCGGATTGCAGGACACCCGCGTGCCGATGATCGTGGCGGGCGTTGCCTATTGGGGCGTCGGGATGCCCTGCGCCTGGCTGTTCGGCATCCATCTTGGCTGGGGCGGCGAGGGGGTCTGGCTGGGCCTTGTGCTGGGTCTTGCCGTAGCGGCGGTTCTCTTGATGCAGAGGTTCTGGCGGCGCAGCGCGACAATCGTTGCGCGGCAAATGACACTTGGCTGACAACTTCGACCTGCAATCGGCGACTGGAGGTATTCCGCCATTGAGCGCGCACAGGACCAGTGATTAAGTATGTCCATCGGGCTGGGAACGCGGCCTGACCACTCATGGATCACAGGACAGTTTTCAGGAGACACCCATATGGCACACACCACGGACGCGGGCGGATACACCCGCCAAGTCGGCATGGTCGAGGCATTCAAGCTATTTTTCGCGAACTACATCAACTTCGAGGGCCGTTCCAACCGCGGTGAATACTGGTGGGCCTTCCTTGCCATCATCCTCATCTCGGTTGTTTTGTCGGTAGTTGACGGAATGATCGGTTTGCCGCTGTTCGCCAGCATCTTTTCGCTAGCCACGCTGGTTCCGGGCATAGCCATCGGCATTCGTCGCCTGCATGACATCGACAAGTCAGGTTGGTTCCTGCTGATCGGTCTGATCCCGATCATCGGCGCGCTGATCCTGCTGTATTTCTTTGTACAGAAGCCGACACCGGGCCCGAACCGCTTCGGCTGATCTGATCTTCGGTCTTGACGGATGCAGCCCCCCCTCTTCCTTGCCGGAAGAGGGGGGTTTTGCGTTTGCAGGGTGTGTCGCGCCTTGCGCCGCTGCCATCCCCCAACTAGAAGCGGCGCGTCACGCAATATGGAGGGTGTCGCATGGGCTTTCGGATGGGAATCGTGGGGCTGCCGAACGTGGGCAAGTCGACGTTGTTCAACGCGCTGACCAGAACCGCTGCGGCGCAGGCGGCAAACTTTCCGTTCTGCACAATCGAGCCGAACGTGGGCGACGTGGCCGTCCCCGATCCTCGGCTGGATCAATTGGCCGGGATTGCACAATCCAAGCAGACCATCCCGACACGGATCACCTTTGTCGACATTGCCGGTCTGGTCAAAGGCGCCTCCAAGGGCGAGGGGCTGGGCAACCAGTTTCTGGCCAACATCCGTGAGGTCGATGCCATCGCCCATGTGGTGCGCTGTTTCGAGGATGAGGACGTGACCCATGTGGACGGACGGGTGGACCCGGTTTCCGATGCGGACACCATCGAGACAGAGCTGATCATCGCCGACATGGAATCGCTGGAAAAGCGGTTGCAGAACATCGTGCGCAAGGTGCGTGGCGGAGACAAGGAGGCGGTCCAACAGGAGCGCCTGATGAAGCTGGCCCTGACGGCCCTTGAAGAGGGCAAGCCCGCGCGCGTCGTCGAGGTGGATGAGGACGACCTCAAGGCGTGGCGGATGCTGCAACTGCTGACCTCCAAGCCGGTGCTGTATGTCTGCAACGTCGATGAAGGCGACGCCGCCGAGGGCAACGACCTGTCGCGCAAGGTGGGGGAGATGGCCGCCGCGCAGGGCAACGCCCACGTCGTGATCAGCGCCAAGATCGAGGAAGAGATCAGCCAGCTGGACGCCGAAGAGGCGACCGAATTCCTTTCCGAACTGGGGTTGGAAGAGGCGGGTCTGGATCGTCTGATCAAGGCGGGCTACGAACTGTTGGGCCTGCAGACCTATTTTACCGTCGGCCCCAAAGAGGCCCGCGCTTGGACAATCCTTGAGGGCACGAACGCACCGCAGGCGGCAGGGGTGATCCACGGCGATTTCGAACGCGGCTTTATCCGTGCCGAAACGATTGCCTTTAGTGACTACGTCACCTGCAACGGTGAGACGGGCGCCAAGGATGCGGGCAAGATGCGCGCCGAGGGCAAGAGCTATGTGGTCAAGGACGGCGACGTCCTGCATTTCCTCTTCAACACCTGATCTATGCGGTCCGGCTTGCGCTGGACCGCATATCGCACACCCCCGGCCTGGCTGTTCAGTTCGGCAACAAGGGCGTGCGCGTGCGCCGCAATAGCCTGGTTGCCGACGTTGCTTCCAACTGCGCGGACCGCCCGCAGCGGTGCTTGATCCAAGTCAACGCAACTCGCCGGAATACATTCCAATAGAAAGATGTAATTTCGGAGGTTCTGATGACAGACCAAACAACCCATGCCCCTTTGGCACCGCCCGAGGACCGTCTGGAGCATTTCCCGATCACCCTGTTTGCCAGCGTCATGGGGTTGGCAGGGCTGGCGCTGGCCCTGCACGCCGGTGGCACATACCTTGGATGGGGGCCGGTCTTTGCCCGGTTCGGTCTGGCCCTGGCGGTGGTCGATCTGGTGGCGGTGACGCTGTTCTACCTCTGGAAGCTGCTCCGGTTCCCGCAGGCCATTGCCGCAGAATGGCGGCACCCGGTCAAGCTCAACTTCTTTCCGGCCATCCCGATCTCTTTCTTGCTGGTGGCAGCCGCGCTTCGCTTTGAGGCCCCGCTGGTGGCGGCGCCGCTTTGGGCGGTGGGTGCGGCCGGGCAGGCGGCGCTGACGCTGGCGGTGATCTCGGCCTGGATCGGGCCGCGCGGATTTGGGTTGGCGCAGGTCAATCCGGCTTGGTTCATACCGGCGGTCGGCAATGTCGTGGTGCCGATTGCGGGTGTGCCGCTGGGATTTGTCGAAGTGTCGTGGCTCTTTCTTGCGGCTGGCCTTGTCTTTTGGCTCGCACTCTTGCCGATCCTGCTGCTGCGCCTGATCGCAGAGCCGCCGATGCCGACCAAGCTGCAACCGACGCTGGCCATCCTGATTGCCCCGCCTGCGGTCGGTTTTCTGTCTTTGCTGCTGCTGAATGGCGGCGTGCTGGACGCTGGTGCGCGGGTGCTGTTTTATGCCGCCTTGGTTTTCGGGGCCCTGGCCGCTGCGCAACTGGCCCAAACCTTGCGCGGGGCGTTTGCATTGTCCTGGTGGGCGCTGAGCTTTCCAGTCGCCGCTTTGACGATTTCCTGCTTTCGGTTCGCGGGCATCGCCGGGTCAGACGGTCACGGCGCGCTGGGTGTTGCGCTGTTGGTCCTGCTGATCGGGATCATCTCGGGCTTGGTCGCGCGGACGCTGACCGGCATGGTACGCGGAGAGATCTGTAGACCAGAGTGAACAGGGCACGCAGTGGTGGCGCATCCGGGGGGGGCAGACGATAGGCGCGCCGCCTGATACCGCGCCTTGCGGGGACGGAAGTGGCAAGTTGATTTTCCCGCCGATCCAAAGTGGCTGGACAACAGCGGCAGAGGTGCCGTGCAGCCGCAAGGGCGACTGTTCTTGGGATCGTGCCCTGAGCGGGCGAGGGGATTTAATCCGTCACGGCGTAGGCGTCAGTAAAGCCATTGCCCTTGATGGTTTTCAGCAGGGTCGCCATTTCTGTCTTGGATTGGGCCGGGCCGACAACGACACGCCAGAAGGTCTTGCCCTTCGACGAGTGGGTCTTGATCGTCGGCACCATACCAGCCTGCCGCATCGAGGTTGCGGTGTTCTTGGCGTTCTGTTCGACGCTGAAAATGCCAATCTGGATATAGGGCTTGCCCAGTTTCGACGGGTCCGCGACAGGCTTTGCCGGGGCAGCGGCGCGCTTGATGGCGGCCTCGGGGCCGACTTTGGGCGGCGTTGGCGTGGTTCCGTCGATCACCGCGGCAGCGCCGCCGAGAACGGGATCAAGTGCTGTCGCGCTTACGTCCGGGGCAGGGGGCATGGCTCCGGGCGCCAGTGCCGCAGTATCTGCCAGAGGATCTGCCGTCTCGGGTTCGGGGGCTTCCTCGCGGCGCAGGGCCACAACGTCCAGATTGGTCGGTTGACCGGCCAGAAGGCCAAGCGCGGCAGCGGCATCGGATGAGACTTGCAGGCGCGGCCCCGGGGTCTCGCGTTCCTTGCGGAACAGCGCACCGATCACGAACTTGCCGTTCTGCTGGTTGCGGACAATGACGCGTTCGGGGTCCTTGGCATCAGGATGCGCGACCCAGACACCGCCCAGCGAGGGGCGTCCATCCCAAAGACCGGCTTCTTTCGCCTCAAAGACCTCTGGCGCCTCGACATCGCGCGGCGTCCCGCGTGTGTCGGCGGTGCTGGCGCGCGAAACGACCTCTTCGCCACCGGTCTTGGGTTTGAGAAATCCGGGCATCTGACCGTCGGCACAGCCGGAAGCCAGTAAAAGCGCCATGCCCGCTGTGGACAGACGAATCGTCCGGGAAGGATGGAAGAAGATACCGCTCATGTCTTGCCTCTTGCCCTTGTGGTGTCACGGGCGAACCCGGACGAGCGCCGGGTTTTCCCGGTCGCGCACTGCCTCATGCGGGCTCTGACGGCCCGATTGTGGACAAAGATACCTTGTCGGGCGCCACATGGAAAGCCTGCAATGCGAGATGGCAGGGATTTTCAGCGAAGTGCTTTTAGAATCGCACGCGGGGGGATATCGGTCTTCGCGACGGAGGTTTGGCAGAGTGGTCGAATGCGGCGGTCTTGAAAACCGTTGGGCGTGAGAGCGTCCCCAGGGTTCGAATCCCTGAGCCTCCGCCACTTGCCCTTGAGAAACGTTTCTCCCGATTCGGCTGTGGCCGGATTTTTCCGTTATATTCAAAGGTTATGCCGGAGGGGCTGTTAACCGGCACCTGGGGCAGCATGCCCAAATGTGTTCTCTCCAGGCCGATATTCTCCGGACCTGTTGACTGCGCCGATTTGGTGCAGAGTCGGTAAAGCACTGATCCTTCGGATTTTTTTTCATGGAGATATCGCACTTCGACGCCAGTGTCGTTCGGTCAAATGGACCTGAAATCGGAACTCCTTGCGGCAATTGCTAAGGTGTGGCCTGCTTGCGGAGATGGGGTGCCCCCACGACCATTTCATGGAAACCAGAAAGGGCGCGCTTCGCCGCTACAACTGCCTTGGAAACATCCTGCCGACTGGCGGGATGTTCCTGACCCACTCGACGCTTGAGCAATAGACGACTGTTGGGATGCCGCCCGCGCATCTGCGCGCGAGTCCAAGCAGATACTCTGCACAAGAAGCAGCACTGCTGTCTCTTGTGCCTACAAGATATTGCTACGTCCCGCCTGTTCGTGCCATGTTGGCGGCGATTTACAAACCACGCCGCGAGGACCACGCCACCATTTTCGGCAATCATTCCACCAAACCTTAACGCCTGAGAAGGTCGCGGGGATTATACGCCAAACATGCCACTTCCGCTCACGCCCGGCATGATAACAAAAAAATTGAACAAGGCAGGGAGAACGGCACACATGTCATTCCGGTATATTGGCTCCAAGGCGCGCATCGTGGAGGCCATCATTGAACATGTTGGCCAACCTGATGGAGGCGTGTTCGTGGATGCATTCGCCGGAACTGGTGCCGTTGCGCAAGCCGCTTCGCGCGCAGGTTGGAAGGTGCACGTGAATGACCACTTGGCATCATCGGCCATCATGTCTTTTGCGCGGCTGAGCTCACAAGCGGACATACCTTTCGCGGGTCTTTCCAGCTACAGTGACGCCATTGCGGCCCTTAATGAAACGCGGCCCCTTCAAGGCTTCATCTGGCGTCAGTACAGCCCAGCTTCATCTAATCACTGCGCAGTGTCGCGGATGTATTTCACCGAAGACAATGCACAAAAGATCGATGGCATGCGCCATCAGATTCGCCAATGGCGTGAGCAAGGCGTCATTACACTACATGAGCAGCAAGTTCTTATTGCTGATTTGATGCGTGCCGCAAATCGTATCGCAAATACGGCTGGAACCTACGGATGCTTTTTATCTAAATGGCAAAGGCAATCGCTTGATCCTCTGGTTATCGAGCCAGCTAAATTGCCCGAAAGCGCTCCACGCGCAACGTTGGGCTCTCAGGACGTGAATAAGGTACGATGCAAGCCTGAAGATACTGTCTATCTCGATCCGCCTTACACAAAGCGCCAGTACGCAGCCTATTATCACATCCTTGAAACTATTGCCCTTGGAGATGAGCCCGAGGTCGAGGGTGTTTGTGGCATTCGACCATGGCGCGAGAAAGCCTCTGATTTTTGCTATAAAGGTAGAGCTGCCAAGGCAATTGAACGCCTTGTCTCTAGCCTTCCGGCACAGCGAATATTCCTGTCTTATAGTACTGAGGGCCACGTTCCGATTGAGACACTCTCTGAAAACCTGGCAGGAATCGGAGACGTTAGCCTTCATTCACTCCAAAATATTGGGCGTTATCGCCCCAACAAGGCAGCAAGCAAAGCCGCCTCGGATGTTGGCGAGCTGCTTTTCTGCATCGACAAGACCAAACAAGCAAAGTGCGTCGCCGCATGAAACCATCGAGTACAGTTGAAGGTAAACGCCTCGCTAAGGCTGATGCTTACATCACCCAATGTATCGCACGCCACACGGGCAATAACGATGAGCTGCGCTTCCAACTACTGGAAGCAGCATCCTCTCGGCTTGGTGGCTTCGCATTCGAAGGGTTTTGCGCAAGATTTGGGATCAAGCCCTTGGTTGCGTCAGAGCAATTGCTCGATGACGCAAGAGACCTTGTTCAGCTTTTAGATGATACAGGCATCCATCCGTCCCTATGTTTAAGTGCGCTTGCACGCGAGGCGCTAGACCATACTGAACAACGCAAAAGCGGCGCATACCACACGGATTTCCGCCTCGCTTTGCATCTTGCCCAGAGCGTGGAGATACACCTCAAAGAAGGGGCCAAGGTTATTGATCCAGCCTGCGGCGCTGGAATACTGCTTACAGCCGTGTCCATTGTTGCTTGCGGACCGGATAGAATTCTGGCCAGCGAATGGCTGAGGCACTCGGTTTATGCCGCTGATCTATCGCCCATGGCTTTGCGCGGCACCCGGCTTTCACTTGCATCTCTCACAGACGATCTGGACGCTATTTTTGCCATGTATGCACATTGGCGCGCACAGGATAGCCTACTTGCCTCAGACGCCTCATGGCTTGATCTAAGCCCAGTCGGCTTTGATGTTGTGATCGCGAACCCCCCTTGGGAAAAGGTCAAACTCACACGGCACGAATACATCAAAGCCAACGGACAAACCCGTGAATACGGGACCAGTTATAGTCTTCAATCTCTTGCTGGGTATGATGCGGCAAAAACCCAGAGGGCTGCTATGGCTAGTTCCCTAGTTGAGCGCTACCCCGTTCTGGCAAAAGGCGAACCTGATCTGTATGTCGCTTTCACCGAGCTTTTGTACAAGCTCACGCTTGCAGGTGGGCACGGCGCACTCCTCGTTCCGGCAGGATTGATACGCTCCCTCAATACAGAATCACTCAGGCGAGCACTCGCGCAGGGCTGTGATGATCTCACCTTCACGGTATTAGAGAACCGCGCGCGGCATTTTGCCATTGACACAAGATTTAAATTCCTGGTTGTGAATTACCGCCGCAGTTCAGTATCCAGTAAACCGCTTGCGGCTATTGGGGTCGGTCATGCCTTCGCCGACAACGAACGCGTAACGGCTGCCACACCAGTCCGCTTACCCTTAAAAGACCTCAACCGCCTGCGCTCCGATCTTACTGTTCCCGAGGTGCGCTCAGCCGAAGAATGGCGACTATTCAAGAAAATGCAGATGAATGGATCGCTTCTATCATTAGCAGATTCGCCATGGCATCCTGAATTTTGCCGCGAAATCGATATGACCCATGGCCGTCGTCACTTCGTCAAGCAGCCACAAGATGGATGCTTGCCCGTCATAGAAGGCCGAATGGTGCAGCCGCACCGTTTGGGTTGTAAGGCCTACATCTCAGGTGAAGGACGCAGCGCTGTTTGGCGCAATCTCGCTTTGGGTGAGAGCCGGATTGCCCCCCAATTCTGGCTGCCCATGAGAGTGGCATCTGCACAAGCCAAGGGGCGCTCACAGCGCATGCGCGCCGGTTTTTGTGACATTACTGGCCAAACCAACGAACGCTCCATGATGGCAGCGTTAATCCCACCTGGCGTTGTTTGTGGAAACAAGGTCCCGACGCTCACTTTCCCCAATGATCCATCTGAAGAACGGATATTCCTGTGGCTCGCCATTGTGAATTCAATCCCCTTCGACTGGCTGCTCCGCCGGATCGTCACAACAACAGTGAACTATTTCGTTCTTCGCTCACTTCGTCTGCCAAAGATCGACATCAAGTCTCTTCCTGCGCAGCGTCTCATTGGTATTGCACGTAAATTGCAGCAGCTCGATCAAGGTAGGAATTCGAACGCGGAGACGCTCTGGCGCATTGCTGAACTTCGCGCCGAGGCTGATGTTCTGGTGGCAAGGGCCTATAGTTGCTCACATGATGATCTACGGCTCATGCTGGGCGACTTCCCCTTATTAGATCGTGGCCAGCCCGCACTGCCAAGCGAGCTTTCCTCCACGATTACCGAAGATTTTTTGCTGTCAACTTGGCTCAAAAAGACCCGTGGAGACGACCAGTATAATGCTAAGCGTGTAGAATCCGCGCTCCAACTTGGAGCCATGCCTTATGTCAGCTCCGAGTTTTCCGACAGTATAAAAGAAAAGCTTAATGAGGCCGCCCAGTGAATAGTAGTTCGCAAGTCATTGAGAGAGTTCTTCTCCAAAATATTGAGGATGGCGACCGGCGCAAGTTCATAGCCAAGTCAAACGACGCTGCCAGCGGTGGCGGCGCTCGTGATCTACGCTTCAGGCCTGAAACCGAGTTTTTTCCATTTTTTCGGCGCATGTTCCCGAACAAGACATTCAAAACGCGAAAAGCAAAAGGTGTTGCGTCTCAAATAGAAGTGCTGAGCGGCACAGTGATTTGGCAGGAACCGACCGGTGACAAAAGCGCCATGATGGAAATCTGGCCCTCGACCGATGCGCGCCCCAACGAATGCAGAATCGCGCGGATTTCCGAGTTTGCTCTTGATAGCTTGATACAAACAGATCCCAATGGTGGACGCTCTGTATTCATGATGTTTCAACAAGCCAACGGCGATATCCGCCTCTACTTCACAACAGAGACCAGCCTACGCACACAGAATTGGGACCCTAGAATCAAGAAATTTGCCCAAGATTGGTTTGCAGATGGATGCAAATCTGCGTTTCTCGATTTGATAACCAAAGGGCAGTACCCCCATGGCTGATGCGAACAACATCCTGGCGCTGCTAGAAGCCCGCCGAAACGTATTGCTTGCGGGACCGCCAGGCACGGGGAAGTCTATGCTGCTCAGCGAGGTAGCCAGTCTTTTTGAAGCCAAAGGCAATGTCAGCACGCCCACGTACCAGCCAAACGCACCAGTCCCCATCCCGCCGACACCGACGAGCACACTTCCGGGTAATATTGGTAAGGCATCCAACCGAAAAGTCTTTCGCTGTGTTCTGCACCAATCCAGCAAATATCGTGATTTCCTGACTGGCATGATGCCAGATGTCCGAAGCGGCAAAGCGCCCGGATCGTTCAGGATCACCGAAGGTATCCTCTACAAGGCAAGTGAATACGCCAAGCAAAAAGACAGTGCAGCACTGCTTATCATCGATGAAATCAACCGAGGCCCGACCGTGCAGGTATTTGGCGGAGCAATCGTCGCCATCGAAGCAGACAAGCGCCTTGCCCCTGACGGCAAACCAACACCAGCCACGCAGTTCTTTGATATTATCAATCCCGTAGATGGTGATCTGATCGAGTACGCGTTTCCGCCTACACTCTATATCCTTGGAGCAATGAATCAGGCCGACGTCTCGGTAGAGCCGCTTGACGTCGCTTTCCTGAGACGGTGGGCTCCGGTCAACCTAGAGCCTTCTTCCTCTGTGCTGCGCGCACATTTTGGTTCCGCTTCGAGCCCCGTATCCACATTACCGCCGACGCCTGGCTCCGCAGGCGAAGTGATAGAGGCGGCTATCCAGGCATTTGATGCCGTCAATAACAGGATTGCGCTTGGCCGTGGTCCGGAATTCAGGATTGGTCATGGCGTTCTGATGGGCAATAGCGCCAAGCTTTCAAGCGTATCAGACGCCCTTGCGCATTTTGCGATTGCTTGGGGATCAATCAAGAACCACATAGATGAAGCATTTTTCGGGGATGTTCGCGGAACTGCGATCATCCTGAATGCAGACCGCGGCATTGCCGGAAACCCATTTGTCCTTGAGGAAACATCCTTTGGCGATGCCCCCCGTGCCATGATAAACGGCCCGTTGAGTGTGGATGCGTCAAAGGTCTACGATTTGTTCGTTTCCTTGTCACAAAAGGCTGTCTGAGTGTTATGCGCCCGTGGCAGCGCTTCACAGCAATCGAATACGCCAAGCCATCCGCACTGCACGAAGAAATTGCGCGTCGTAGCAATGTTTCTGTTGCCACAGCTCGCGAGCTTTTGCTCCGAGCCGGAGACCGCGTTCGAGGCACGCTCGGGCTAGAAAGCATTCCACTCTCTTTCAATGCCGACCGCCTCCAATTTCAAAATGTGGCGGGTCTGCTTGTTTTAGCCTCGGGTATAGAGCTTGAGATTGCTCCGAAATTCCTTGGCAGCGCGCCCGGCTGGCGCGAGGATTTCTTTCTGTTGGCCATGCTTTCCCACCATGGCCGACTACTCGATAATGAAGGTCTCAAATCATCTGCGCGGGCGAATTCTGATCTCGCGTCCTTGATTGGTCGCTCGCTTATAGAGATGTACTGGAAAAACCAGCGCCGACCTTTGCGCACCTATCGACGTTTGCACCACGAAGATTTTGCCCTCGAAGGGGATTTCGATCCAGAAGATTTATCCGTGCCATCTGAAGAAGGTTTTCCACAATCGGTAACATCGTTCACGCGCGAGAACCCTTACAACGCTATCATCAGGGCCGCCGCAGCTGGACTAGCGCCGGTCGTGCCCGATGTTGAAACCCGGTTGCGCCTTGAGCGTCTTGCACAACATCTACCCCATCAGCCAAGGCCGCTGCGCCTCCAGGATCGGAGGTTACCAAGCCGCTCTAAAGCTTGGCAGCCAACATTCGATCTTTCTCTAGATATTTTGCGTGGTTTGGGAGGTGCTTATGATCCCAAAAACGCACTTGCTCCCGGCTATGTTATGCAAACATGGCAAGTTTGGGAGCAACTCATTTCATTATCTTTACGCAATGCCTTTTCACCCAAGAACGTCCAACTCCAATCGTCAAACAAGTTGGGAACCAGAACACAAGATAGTGTCATCAGAGATCTGAACGTTTTTCCTGATGCTATCGTGTCCATAGCCGGTACGGCAGGAGTCCGCCGTATAATCGTAGATGCCAAATATAAAGGACATGTGGATCGTTCCTCCAAATCGATCTCGAATGCAGACATCTATGAATCTCTTGCTTTTGCGCGCGCGACGGGAATTTCTGAGGTCGCTCTTGTTTATCCAAGGCCAGTTGAAGGGGCTTTAACCTCAAGTGATGAGGTTGGGTATGCCGCAGAATTTGCCGGAGCCGTTGCGGACGGCGTTCAAATCCGCGCAATCGAGCTCGGTGTTTGTGGAATTTCAGGCCGACGTGGTTTGAAGCGCTTCGCTGATGCGCTTGCAAAAACTCTTTAATTTCTTTTATGAAGCACCCCGCCGAGGCGGGCTGGGCGGTCGTAAACAGAGCCTGCAGTCCCTGGCCCTGAAAGCCTTCGCGGTGAGATCTTTCTCAAAATCAGGAGGTTGCCACTAAAGTGGTTGAAATAAATCAAGAGGGATGGTCTCGGGAGAAGCGGCTCATAACCCGAGAGTCAGCTAAGATCAGCAAGAAGCCATGGCTGCGCCACCCATTCCACTGGAAACGGCTCCAGAAAGTCTGCCAGCTTCGCGTCAGGCGGCTGCTGCCCTTCGACGATTGCCTCGACAGTCTCCGGCGCAAGTAGCGTCAGCCGCATGACGCGGGTCATGTAGGACGGCGCGATCCCCTCGTGCTCCGCTAACTCGGCGATGGTCGCGAACTCGCCGGATTCCAGCATCCTTTTCCAGCGAAAAGCACGCGCCAGCGCCTTGATCAACGTGTTGTCCATCTTGCGTTGGCAGGATGCCCCATCCGGCATCTGCATCTCCTTGCGCCCGCCGCGCTTAACGAGGCGAAACGGGACATGCACTGTCACCGTTTCCGGTGCTGGCGTCGCGCGGGTCATGCGGCCGTTCCTAGATCCGCCATCATTTCCCGCGCCAGCCCGGTCAGACCGTCCATGCGCAGGCGTACATCGAGGCCATCGATGCCGATATCGACCCGCTCGACCAACAGTGTCGCGATGCGCGCCTGCTCTGCGGGGAAGAGTTCATCCCAGAGCAGATCGAGTCGGGCCAGTGCGTCACGGGCGTCGGCCTCAGTGATATCGCCGTCCTGTGCGCGTGCAGCTTTCCATGTGCCCGCTACGATTTCGGGTTGGCGGAACACGGCGCGGAGCTGGTCGATGACGGCGGTTTCGATTCCGCCCGCGGGAACGCGGCCGACCGGACATGATCCTGCACCGTGTTTCAAAACAGTCTGGCTGACATAGTAGCGGTAAAGCTTGCCCTTCTTGCGGGTGTGGGTCGGAGAGAACGCCGCGCCATCGGGGCCATAGAGCAACCCTTTCAGCAATGCGGGCGTGTCCGCGCGGGTGCGCGCAGCACGTTTGCGCGGGCTTTCGGTCAGGATGGCATGGACCTTGTCCCAGACCGTGCGGTCGATGATGCCGTCATGCTCGCCAGGATAGCTGTCGCCCTTGTGGACAGCTTCTCCGATGTAGGCGCGGTTGTTCAGCAGGCGATACAGGTATTTCTTGTCGATCCGGTTGCCACGGCTGGTCCGGATGCCGCGCGCCGCCAGTTCCCGCGCCAGCTCCGTGCCCGATCCGATCTCGATGAACCGGGCGAAGATCCAGCGGACATTGGCGGCATCGACCTCCTTGATGATCAGTTTCCGGTCTTTCACCACGTAGCCCAATGGAGGCACGCCGCCCATCCACATGCCCTTCATCCGGCTGGCGCGGACCTTGTCGCGGATCCGCTCGGCCGTCACCTCGCGCTCGAATTGGGCAAAGGACAGAAGAATGTTCAGCGTCAGCCGCCCCATGGAAGTTGTCGTGTTGAACGATTGCGTCACCGAGACGAATGTCACACCATTCCGGTCAAACACCTCGACCAATTTTGAAAAATCCATCAGCGACCGCGACAAGCGGTCTATCTTGTACACGACGACCACGTCGACCAAGCCATCCTCGACGTCCGCCAGCAGGCGTTTCAGGCCGGGGCGTTCCAGCGTGCCACCGGAGACGCCACCGTCATCATACTGGTCGCGGACCAGCACCCAGCCCTCGGAGCGCTGGCTGGCGATGTAGGCTTCACATGACTCCCGCTGGGCGTGGAGGCTGTTGAATTCTTGCTCAAGACCTTCCTCCGATGACTTTCGAGTATAGACGGCGCAACGCAGTTTTCTGATGATGGGTTTGGTCATGCGCCCCTCCTGTGATTTTTCAGGCCGAAGAACACCCAGCCGTTCCAGCGCGTGCCGGTGATGGCGCGGGCAACGGCGGACAACGATTTGTAAGGTCGGCCCTGCCAGTCGAAACCGTCAGACGTGACGGTGACGAGATGTTCAATGCCCTGCCATTCACGGATCAGCCGTGTACCTACGATGGGCTTCAGGTCAGCGCGGATGCGGCTCTTCTTGCGGTCGCCACCGTCCAGCTGTTCGCCGAGAGCTTCCAGCCGTTTGACGGTTTCCGGCTTCAGGCCGCCATAGGCCAGTTCCTGGATGCGGTACGCGAGGCGGCTCTCGAGGTAGCGACGATTGAACGGTGGCGGCTCGCTGTCGAACAGCTCACGCCATTGCGTCTTCAGGTCTGGCGTTGCCGTTGTCTTCAGCGCGGCCAGGCGGGCGGGAATGGGATCCTGTTTGGTCATGGGTTTCTCCAGTGAGTTGGAGTTGCATGACGCCATTCGTCGGCCGGATAGTGTAGGAAACTTTCTCCTGTATTGTCAGATACTTTCGCCTGATCCCGCATCCGCAGGCGAACCAACCCGAGCGCCAGCAACCCGCACAGTTCGGCGCGGCGTTCAGCCGGTGTCATCTGGTCCGCTGGGAGTGGGTTGGGTCGTTTCATGTCTTTAGCAG
>NZ_FZON01000042.1 GCF_900188425.1 Antarctobacter heliothermus | reverse complement strand
CAAGCCGGTGATCTCGACCGGCAGGAAGAGAGTGTCATCCTTGGCACCACTGGACGCTTCGGCTTCGGCCGGCGCGAAACGCGGATCCCGCAGCCAGGTGAAGATCAGGTTCGAGTTCATCGCATACCGGCGCGCAACCTGCGCCACCGACACACCGGGCGCGCATGTTTGCCGGCAGATCGAGCGTTTCTCCTCGTCAGACCAGAACCGCTTCTTCTGTCCCTTCATGCCCGTCATGGAGTGCCTCAAGATGTCCATTATCGATCATGGACATTATCGACAGCAGAGGCTCACCGTCAGAGCGGTCACAACGGACGGATACCGTCAAATGCAATTGCAGCGCGCATGATCGCAAAAGCCCGCGAACAGGATCCGGGAATGACCCTGTTCAAGCCCATCGCCATTGACAAGCTGCGTGAGATGCTGGCCTACGAGGCTGAGAAACTCGATGAGCAGTCTTCCTGACGCACCTGCGTGCGCAACCTCAACCGGGTTCTGAGGCGGGTTTCAGCGCGCGGGCGACAGCGTTGAGCAGATCGTCCCTAGGGACAGGTTTCATCAGTCGGATATCGTCGGGGCGCAACCCGTTGCCGTGAACCGTCGACTCGGCGGCATATCCGGACATGAAGATCATTGGCAGGTCCGGATGGGTTTCGCGGATGGCGCGGGCCAGATTGGTGCCCTGCAATTCCCCCGGCATGACGATATCGGTGACCAGAAGATCGAAATGCGGATCGCTTTGGAATAGCGTCAGTGCGGCGTCGCCCGACCCGACTGCATCCACAACGTAGCCTGCGGTTTCCAGCGTTGCGATCAGCATTTGCGGACTGCGGCCTCGTCCTCTGCCAACAGAATGCGCGATTTCCCAACGGGGCGTGCAACAAACGTCCGGGAGGAGGCCGCTTTGGCCATGGGGGTCTCATCGCTGGCGGGGAAATACAGCTTGAAGGTCGTGCCCTGACCCGGTTCCGTATAGACCTGCACCGTGCCGCCGGATTGCTTGACAAAGCCTAGCACCATCGACAGCCCTAGCCCAGAACCAGAGCCGGGCGGTTTGGTGGTGAAGAAGGGTTCGAAAATGTTGTCGAGCGTTTCCTGATCAATCCCGGTGCCGGTATCGCTGACGGCCAGCATGACATAGCGCCCCGGTTCAAGCGGCTCATTCCGGGAATCGACATAGGCCTGATCTATCCGCACATTGGCCGTTTCGATTGTTACCTTGCCGTGACCGCCCACAGCGTCGCGGGCGTTCAGGATCAGGTTCAGCAATGCGCTTTCCAAAGAGGCTGCATCCACATTTGCGGTCCAAAGACCGGCCAGCAGCGAGGTTTCGATCTGGACCGATTCCGGCAGCGCCCGGCGCATCCAGTTCTTGGCTTGCAGGGCAACGGCATTGAGATCCAGCAGCACCGGTGTCAGTCGGGCGCGGCGGGCAAAGGCCAGCATGCTTCGGGTCAGCTCTGCGCCCCGGTGGCTGGCCTCCAGCCCGGCATCGATCAGTTCGCGCTTGGTCGGATCGTCGATTTCTTCGCGCAACAGTTCCAGATTGCCCATGATCACGGCAAGGATGTTGTTGAAGTCATGCGCCACACCGCCGGTCAGTTTGCCAATGGACTCCAGCTTTTGTGACCTGTGGGCCTGCTCCTCTTGCTTGACGGCCTTTTCTTCCGCGGCAACTTCGGCACTGACATCGATAAAAATCGCGTCCACGCGATGTGTCCCGTCGGCAAGGTCGGTGGTTCTTGCGTGCATATCGACCGTGCGCACCGTGCCGTCGCGGGCGCGAACCGGTATTCGGACGCCAGCCGGTTTGCCGGTTTCAATACACTTGTTGACGGCATTGCGGGCAAAAATGACCGTTTCCTCGTCTTGTCCTTTGGACAGCAGGCTGTTGTCAGCCATGAGCTCTTCCTGGGTAAAACCCCAGATGTCGATGCATTTCTTGCTGATATAGGTGAACTCACGCGGTGCACCTTTTTCCCAGATGCCCTGATAAATCATGCCCGGAATGTTTTCGGCGATGACAGCGATCTGGTGTTCCGCCTCGTTCCTTTGTCGTTCGGCCTTGCGAAAATCAGACAGGTCGGTGTGAAGCCCGACAACACGAACTTTGCCAGTGGCTTCGTCGATCTCTGTCGCGCGGACAGAGCGAACATCGACTTGAGTTCCATCCGGCCTGATAATTCGAAAGTCATGGGCGTGTAGCAATTCAGTGACCACCGGACTATTCTGGATCACGTCGATAACCTGGTCCCGATCATCAGGGTGCAGCAGGTCGATGAATGCCTGTGGGTCCATTGGCCCCGGCGTCCCCTCTAGCCCGAAGAGATCCAAAAGGCCCTGATCGACAACCAGTTTCTTTGGTGATCCGACATAGCTGAACGCACCCATATTGTTGTGGTCCATAACCAGCCGTATCCGTCGCAGCAGTCGGACGTTGTCCTGAACGATGGAGGCAAGTTTCACGCTTTGCGAAATGGCCAACCACATCAGGAGGACAGAGAGGCTGCCCACCATGTAAAAGGCCAACATGTCCAACAGTATGGAGTCCGTTTCCACCCATGTTCCCGATAGCGCCACGGCGGCGCCTATCATGGTTTGAACAATCAGGTGCGCCGCCAGACCATAGAAAAACGCACGCAGAGGAGGTTTTGGCCACGCTTCGAACGGGGCCAGCCTGCGCAACGCAAGTCCGCAGAGCGCATATCCAAACAGCGCGATCAAGCCGACTGAGAGCAAGCTGCCACCGATCCAGATCCGGATGCAGACAGCAACCAGAAGCGTGATCAAGGCAGCCGGAAGTCCGCCCATATATCCCGCAAAAATCAACACCCCTGCCACAGCGGTCAGCAGTGCGCCGGCCTCGAGCACATAGGCGTTGATTGAGAGCACAATGATAGAGATGCCGAAAACGAGGCCAAGAACCATATCGGTTTTGCGACTCTGATTGGCAAACCGTGGGTTGGAAAAAACGAGATAGAGCAGCGCGGCCGCAAGAATCAAAGCGATCAGACTTTGTACAATCGAAATCAACATACTGCGGACGCACTCCAACAGGCCGTCCGAAAAAGGGACGCGGCCCGAATTGCAGACTAGCCGCAATTCAATCTATCGGACAACCTTTAGCCGCTGGAAGGTAACACTTTGATTTAGATCGGCAACAGGGGGCCCGGGACCGAGCCTGTGCGCAAGCACCTGTCCCTTTGGACGGCGGTGCTGCAAGAGTAATCACCCACAGTTCCGTCGATCAGATGTCGGGTTGTTCCTGTTCGGTGGGCGGTGCGTCCTGCGGAGTATCCAGCAGGAAATCGAACGCATCGCGCACCAATCCCCATGTGGCCTCATCGCTTGCGGCCAACAGGTAGCCCGAGGTCAGGTCACCGCGGTATTCGGACCCGTCCAGCATGGCCACATGGCCCCCCGCCTGCCGGGTCACGATGACACCGGCAGGTTGATCCCATGCGGTCAGCTTGGGAAAGAGGACAAAGTCGATCTCGCCCTGTGCCAGGGTGCGAAACTCATGACAGGCACAACGCAACGACCAGACGCGGCCGAATTTCGTCATCGCGATCGCGGCCTTTTCGCGCTTGTCCTGCGGGATCAGGAACAGCGGAACAAAGCCGTTCAGTTGATCCAGAGTCTTGTGCTGGTCGTGTGCGGTGGCGACAAAACGGCGACCGCGTCGGGGCAGTTGCAATTGCGCGGGATGGTCGCTGTCGGCCCAGACGATATCGTTCAGCACCGGATCAAACAGCAGGCCGAACACCGGCCGCCCAAAGCGCAGTGCAGAGACCATGACCCCGAACAACGGCAGGCCCTTGGCATAGTTCCAGGTGCCATCAACAGGGTCGATGGTAAAACACAGCTCTGCCTCGGCGATCTTTTCGACCAGTTCCGGCTTGGCCGCAGCGGCCTCTTCTCCAACGATCAAAGCGGAGGGAAAAAAGGTCTGAAGCCCACGAGTGATCATGGCCTCTGCGGCGGTATCAGCCTCTGTCACTAGATCATGCGGCCCGGATTTCTCTCCGATCTGGTGGCTGCCCAGCTTGCGAAAGCGCGGCATGATTTCCGCTTTGGCGGCACGGCGGACGAGGTTGAACAGCTGGGTACGCTGCGCCGATGTGAGAGGCGCCGTGACCGGCATCGGAAGGGAATCAGTCATGGTTCGAACATCCGGAGTTTGCATTTCGTTGCCTTGGTGTTGCCAGCCCAAACGCCACGGCGCAAGGTGACAGCCTGTCCGCTTTTGTCATTCGCGGGCGCGCAGAACCCCCGCCGGGCGGGCCGCCAGCGGCCCCCAGGCAAAGGCAAGGCCAGCCAGAAGCGTAGCCAGAATACCGCCAGAGACAATGGCAAACGCGGACGGCCAGATTACCGCAAATTCGCTTTCCATGACAAATGTCATGATCGCCCAGGCCCCGGTGATGCCCGCGCCCAGCGCAACCGCCCCGGCGGCGGCCCCCAGCAACCCGGCGCGCAGCGCAAAGCTGCGCAGGATGCGGGTGCGGCTTGCGCCCAGGGTTTTCAGCACAGCCGCCTCATAGGTGCGCGCGCCTTCGCCTGCCGCCGCCGCGCCGATCAGCACAAGGAACCCGGTCAGCAGCGTGGCCGCCGCCCCCCAGCGCACCGCCTGGCCAATGCCGTCCAGCAACTCACTGACCCGGTCGATGGCGTCCCGCACCCGGATCGCGGTGATGTTGGGATAGGCGTTGGCAAGATCGCGCAGGATCTGCGCCTCTGCCGCTTCGTCGGCGTAGACGGTCGAGATAAAGGTATGCGGCGCACCGGACAGGGCAGCGGGATTCATCGTCATGACAAAACCGATTCCGGCGGTGGAAAAATCAACCTGGCGGAAAGAGGTGATGCTGGCGGTGATATCGCGGCCAAGGATGTTGACGGTGATTTCATCGCCCAGTTCCAGCCCCATCTCTTGGGCTTCTTCGGCGGCAAAGCTGATCTGTGGCGGACCATCGTACCCTTCGGGCCACCATGTGCCCTTGGTGACCGTGGTGCGCGCGCCGGGTGTCTCAGAGTATGTTACTCCGCGATCCCCGCGTAGAACCCAGTGTTCGCCAACCGCCTCAACCGCAGGCTGACCGTTGATCCGCGTGATGATGCCGCGCAACATGGGGGCGCTGTCGATGCGGCTGACGGCGGGGTCGGTTTCCAACCGGTCCAGATAGCCGGGCATCTGGTCCTTCTGGATATCGACAAAGAAATAGGAGGGCGCGATCTCGGGCAGATCGCGCTGGATAGCACTGCGCAGGTTGCCGTCGATCTGGCCGATGGCGGCCAGAACGGTCAGGCCAAGGCCCAGCGACAGGACCACCGACCCGGCGCTTTCGCGCGGTCCGCCGATGGCCCCCAGCGCCCAGCGCAGCACCGGGCGCCCGCGTGCCGCCGGAGTCGCCAAACGCGCCAGCCAGCGAATGGTCCAGGCCGCCAAGGCGAGGACCAGCAAGGACGCCGCAATGCCACCCGCCGTCCAGAGCGTCAGCGCCGGATTGCCGGAAAAGACCGCCGCCGCAGCCAGCAACGCTGCGATCAGAACCAGGGTCGCAAAGACATAGCGCCCGGCGGGCAGCAAACGCGCGCTGTCCAGGGCATCGCGGAACAGCGTCGCGGCGCGCACCTCCTCTGCCCGGGCGAGCGGCCAGAGCGTGAACAAGAGGGCCGTCAACAGCCCGTACAATGCCGCCTCTGCCAAGGGGGCAGGGTGCAAGGTAAAGATGGTCGGAACCGGCAGCGCCCCGGCGATCAATGGCGCAAAGAGCAGGGGTACAACCGCGCCCAACACCAACCCGATGGCGATGCCCAAAAGGCTGAGCGCGCCGATTTGCAGAAAATAGGTCTGAAAGATCACCGCGCGGGTCGCCCCCAGCGTGCGTAGAGTGGCAATGACCGATGTCTTTTCAGCCAGATAGGCACGCACCGCCGCCGACACACCAATGCCGCCCACAGCCAGTCCGGACAGACCGACAAGGATCAGAAAACTCCCCAACCGCTCGACAAACCGGGCGATCCCGGGTGCGCCATTGCGGGCATCCCGCCAGCTGAGCCCGGTGTCCTCAAACCGACGCAGGGCCTCTGCCTTGACGGTGTCGAGGTCGGTGCCCTCGGGCAAGCGCATCCGGTATTCCGTTTCAAACAGTGATCCCGCCGACAGCAGGCCGGAGCCCTGCAAATCCTGCGTTCGCACAATCGTGCGCGGCCCAAGTCCGAACCCGTCCCCGGCATCGTCAGGTTCCGTCACGATCCTGGCCCGCAGTGTGAATTCCTGAGTGCCAAGGCGAAACCGGTCCCCGGTTTGCAGGCCCAGACGGTCCGCGAGGATCGGCGCCATGACCGCGCCCCGCCCGTCCAGCGCCTCTGCCAGAGGCAGCGGCGGGTCCAGCACCATCTCACCCAGTAGCGGATAGGCGGCATCGACGGATTTCACCTGCGTCAGCCCGCGTTCGGTGGCGTCATCGCGGGATACCGTCGCCATTGACCGGAAATCAGTGACTTCGGACACAGCGTCGGCGGTGTCGTCCATCCAGAGGCGTTCTGCGTCGGTGGCGAAGCGATAGGTAAACTCCACCTGTGCATCGCCGCCCAGCAGGACCGCGCCTTGATCCTCCAGTCCCGCCTGAATGGCTGACCGGACAGAGCCGACGCCCGCAATGGCCGCAACCCCAAGCGCAAGGCAGGCCAGAAAGATGCGAAAGCCGCGCAATCCGCCGCGCAGCTCACGCCGGGCAAGGCGTGCGGCGATGGTCAGGCTCATTCGGCGGCCCTCAGGTCCGCGTCATCGACTTGGCCGTCACGCAGCCGCACAACGCGATCACATTGGGCGGCCAGATCATGCGCGTGGGTGACAAGGACCAGCGTTGCCCCATGTTCGCGCGACAGACCAAACAGCAGATCGACGATGGCGGCACCATTCACCCCGTCAAGGTTGCCAGTGGGCTCATCCGCCAACAGGATGTCCGGCTCTGGCGCCAACGCGCGGGCCAGCGCGACGCGCTGTTGCTCACCGCCGGACATCTGCGCCGGATAGTGGTCGGCACGGTGTGACAGGCCGACCTTGTCCAGCATGGCGCGCGCGCGGTCAAATGCGTGGCGATCACCGGCCAGTTCCAGCGGCGTGGCGACGTTTTCCAATGCGGTCATTGTCGGGATCAGGTGGAAAGACTGGAACACCACACCCATGTGGTCACGTCTGAAACGGGCCAGCGCGTCCTCGCCCATCGCCGTCAGGTCATGGCCCAATGCGCGTACCTGGCCGGCAGTCGCGCGTTCCAACCCGCCCATGATCATCAACAACGACGATTTTCCCGATCCTGACGGGCCGATCAGGCCCAGTGTTTCGCCCCGTGTCACGTCCAGCGAAACCTTGTGCAGGATTTCCACCAGTCCGGCATTGCCCCTGAGGCTGAGAGTGACATCTTGAAGCGACAGGACAGGCTCGGACAAAGGAGATCTCCGGAGATGTTGCGTTGGATCACATATGGGCTGTCGGGCGGTTTGAGCAAGGCGCTGACGGGGATGCTGTTACTGCTTGCCACGGGGGCGACGGCGGAACGGGTTCATATTCTTGCGCTGGGCGACAGCCTGACGCAGGGCTACGGTCTGATCGAACAAGAGGGGTTTGTGCCGCAGCTGCGCGACTGGCTGGCGGCGCGGGGGCATGACGTTCGGATTGTGAATGCCGGGGTGTCCGGCGACACCACGGCGGGCGGTTTGGCGCGGGTGGACTGGTCGCTGACGCCCGAAATACAGGCGATGATCGTTGCACTGGGGGGCAACGATCTGCTGCGTGGGATCGATCCGGCGGTGTCCCGCGCCAACATCGAGGGAATCCTCAAGGTGGCAGAGGCGCGTGAGTTGGAGGTGTTGCTGATCGGGATGCAGGCACCCGGCAACTACGGGCCAGACTACAAGGCCGCCTTTGATGCGCTGTACCCGGACCTGGCGCAGTCCTATGACGCGCTCTACCTGGAGAGTTTCTTTGCCGGGTTGATGCAGGACGGCGAAGCGCCAGCCGACCTGCGCGCATTCATGCAGCCGGACGGTATCCATCCCAACGCAACAGGTGTGGTGCGAATTGTCGACGCAGTCGGCCCAATGGTAGAGTCCCTGATCGAACGTGTTGGGAACTAGTGCCGAGGGTCTGCCTCAGGCGCCAACCTCATGGCCCGTGTTGTCATGTGCATGGACCGTAGTGAGAACCAGCGCCATACCCACCAGAATGCTGGTGCTCAGATACAGACCGATACCCGCAAACAGCGACATATCATAAACCAGCCACCCAATCAGGGCACAAGCAAGTCCGATCATGCTGCCGAGAAGAAAAGAAAAAACCGCCATCGAACCCTCCATCCTTTGGCAAGGTAGGCTGTCATCCCCTAACAAAGGCTTAAGAACTGCCTTCGGGTCGGGCGGCATTTGTTTAGGATTGTTCATGTGCCGTTCATCGCGCGCCAGGCAAACCCCGGTAGTCGGGCGATCATTTTCTGCATAAGGGCCCCGTACTCTGTCTCTCCGGCCATGAGGCGCAGGTATTCGCTGCGCAAGGTGCGCGAATTGCGAAAGCTGCGGACAAAGGCGGGCCGCAAGCTGGGACGGAACATCAGGTTTCGAAGCAGCCGGGCATGGCGTAACCCACGGTGAATCGGACGCAGGCTTTGCTTGTAGATCGACAGCGCCAACTCAGGTGTACCTGCAGTCAGGGCCTGCTGCACCGCCTTGGCGGCCAGCGCACCGCTGTCAAGCGCATGGGCGATTCCCTCTCCGGTGATCGGATCGACAAGCCCGGCAGCATCGCCTGCCAACAGGATGCACCCCTTGCCGGGTGTCGGGCGGAAATCCCCGAACGGCAGGAACTGACCTTTGACGGTCAGTGTATCGGGCACGTCCAGTACGTCCATGTAGCGTTGCAGCGCGGCTTTCATGTCGCTGTTGCGGGCCAGCACTCCGCCGACGCCGATGGTAGTGCCGGAGGCCTTGGGGAACTGCCACCCATAGCCCCAATCGGCAGCGCCGAAATCAATTCGCAGCGGGCGGTCCGGTTCTGCCCCGGGGCGTTCCACCTCAAGTGCGAAACCGATCCGGGACTTGTCATAGGATCGGCCGAACAGGGTTCTGGCTGTGGGACTGTTCACGCCGTCTGCTGCGATCAGCAGTGGCGCCTCAAGGCGGCGATCGGACAGATCGACGGCGGGTCCATCCGGGTCGAGTGTTCCCTTACATCCTGTAAAATCGACAGCACCCCGGTCAAGAGCGGAGCGCACAAGGGATGCGTCCAGCTCGAATCGCATGCAAAGATGCAAAGGCGGCGCATCCTTGCTTTCACCAAGGTCCTGACCAAACGCGTGAAACGCAAAACTGTCGCGCCGCTCTAGCGGTACGGGAGGAAGAGGCGCGCCGTAAATGCGACTATATAGTGTGATGGCGCGTCCGGTCAGACCGCCGCCACATAGCTTGTCCCGAGGAAAACGCGCCTTGTCCACCAAAGCCACGCGCAAACCGGATTGCGCCGCAGTCAAGGCGGCGGATGCACCAGCGGGTCCGGCGCCCAGAACGATCAGGTCAAAACGATCAACCCGGTGCGCCGCGGCACCCGTCGTCACAGAACGGTAACTTTGGTTCCCGCCGGGACACGCTCATACAGATCAATCACATGATCGTTGATCATCCGCACGCAGCCGTTTGAAACCGACCGCCCGATCGACCGGGGGGCCGTGGTGCCATGGATCGCATTGAAGGTGTAGCGCCCATTGCGATACAGATACAGCGCACGCGCGCCCAGCGGATTGCCCGGACCGCCGGGTTGGACGTAGTCGTTGTCGATGAATTTTCCGTAGGCCGAGGGATTACGCTCAATCATCGCATTGGTGGGACGCCAGGTTGGCCATTTCTTCTTGCCGCCGACGTCGTAGGTGCCGGAAATCGCCTGCCCGGCGGTGCCAAGGCCCACGCCATAGCGACGGGCTTGCCCCGGAGTTTCGACATAGTAGAGGAAATGCGCCCTGGACAAGATCAGGATCTGGCCCGGCGCCATGTCCGCCTTGATCCCCACATTCTGCGGCCGGTATATCGGGTCGAGGGAAAAAGCCAGCGCAGGCGCGGGGAGCGCGGCGGCAGCCGCAGCAGCGGTGAGGAATGTACGGCGTTTCATCATGGCAGACCCCGGAAAAATGACACGAACGGCGGCAAGACATGTCGCCCAAGACGTCTCGAAAAGCAATCCCGACGTGTTGAGATCGGCGTCACGTTGCTGTGCAGTACCAGTTTTGAAGTCGTTTTGGCAAAAGTTCGATCAGTTCTTTGGGACATTGGCGTTTCGCCCGGCGAGAATCACGCTGACCAGATAGGCGGACTGAGGTGTCATGCCCGCCATGATTGCCGCCGCCGCATCGGGGCGCATCCGTGCCAGAAACCCGGCGGCGAATTCGGGGTCCATCTCTTCAAAGAGTGCGGCAGCCTGCTTTGGTTTCATGTTGGCGTAGACGTTGGTCAGCTTTTCGATGTCGTCTTCTGCGGCGGTGCTGGCCAGCGTCAGGGTCTTTCTGAGGCTGGATTCGGCGACGGCAAGAGCGGTCATCTTGCGTTCAATTTCCGTCTCGGCCACGGCCAGCGCCTGCATACGCACGTCGAGCGCTGATTCGCTTTTGCGCACGCGTGCCTCGCGTGCGTTCAATGCGTCCAGCAGCGGCTGGAAATCGGCCTCGGCGACAAGGCGTATTTCCCCATTGGGATCGGCGCTGACAGGCGGTTCGGATACATGGGCTGCTGCGGGCTTTGGCGCGTCGCCTTCTTCGCGAGCCAGTGCTTCTCCCGCGCCGATTGCCACCCGCAACAGCCCTGATGTCACCAACAGCGCGCATATCGCCGCCAGCGCGCCGCGCGGCTTGCGTTTGCTGCGCCGTTTGGCAGGTTTACCCGCCGAGCCCTTTGCCTTTGCCATGCCTTACCTCATTCGTTCATCGTCTTGTCGGGGGCGTCAGTTGCGCGGATGGCGCAGAAAAACAGGGTCTTTGGCGTCGTTCTGCGGCGGGGCACCATTCTGCGGCAGGTCGTGCATCGAGGCCACAAGAAGTTCGAGCCGCCGCGCCACGTCTTCGGCCCGCTCGGTCAATGCGCCAAGCGACTTGTTCGATTCGCCCGCACTTTGCTGTGCGGCGCCCAGGGTTTTGGTCAGATCATCGACCTGCGCTGACAGCACAGCCACCGCACCGCCGACACCGTTTTCCAGATCGGTGAAGCGCGACAGCCGTCGCGCAAGGATAAAACAGTAAAACCCGGCCCCAAGCGCACCGGCCACCAGCAGGATATCTGCAATCACTTCCATTCCCGTCTCCCTCAATTCAGGACAAATTCCAGTACCAGAAGGTCGCGCACGCGATCCTCGCCGGCCACCAGTTTGATCCGACGCAGCAATTGGCCACGCAAACGCACCAGAGCGCCCTGCGCTTCTAGGTCGTGAGCCTCAAGCGCGCGCAGATAGCTGTTCAGCACGTCCTGGATACGCGGCAGGATCTTTTCGACCTCGGCCTGGTATTGTGACGGCACCTCAAGACTGGCGCGAAACCGCAAATGGTTGGCCTGTGCGCCCGGTCCAAGCGAGATCAGCACCGGCGGTACTTCGACAAAGCTCACATCCGGCAAGGCCTTTGTTTCAACATGCGGATCGCCGTGGTCCGCAGGCGGGTGGCCACCCGTCTCATCGGATTTCCCGACACTCAGCAGCCCGGATTGCACCGCATAGAATCCGCCGCCGCCACCCGCCAACGCCAATACCAGCCCGATGATCAGCGGAAGCTTTGACGATTTCTTCGCATCTTGTTCAGTTTCATCAACGGTGGCGTCAGACATTCTAAACCTCTTCGTCGGCAGTGACCTCGGTATAGGGTAAATGGGCTAACTGATTGTTAAGGCGAATGGGTCAACCTCAGCACAACCGAACAGAATGTTTGGAGTGGAGGTCAGTCTTGAACCAGATACTGTCGAGCTGGAATGCCCTTGCCGGGCGCCAACGCATGATCGTCATCGGCGCCACAGTGGTGGTCATGATGGCGGTTCTTGGGCTGACGCGACTGGCGTCCGCCCCGAACATGGCCTTGCTTTACGCGGGCTTGGAAAACGATGCCGCCGGTGACGTGGTCAAGGCCCTAGAGGCGCGCGGCGTACAATATGACGTGCGGGCGGGCGCGATTTATGTCCCGGAAAGTGATCGGGATGCCCTGCGACTCACCCTGGCCAGCGAGGGACTGCCCGCCAATAGCGGTCAGGGATACGAACTGCTGGACGGCTTGTCCGGGTTCGGCACCACCAGCCAGATGTTCGATGCCGCCTACTGGCGCGCAAAGGAAGGTGAACTGGCGCGAACCATTGTGGCGAATCCCCAGATCGCAACAGCGCGGGTGCATATCGCCAATTCCAGCGCGAATCCCTTTCAGCGGGACGTGACGCCCACGGCCTCTATCTCTGTCAGTACAACCGGGGCTGTGCTGAGCGCCTCCCAGGCCCGGGCGTTGAAGTTTCTCGTGGCCTCGGCGGTTCCGGGTCTGACCCCGGAGAATGTCGCAGTGATCGACGGCAAGGGCGGGTTGATCGGCGCAGAGGACAAGATCGGCGGCGGAGTGACGGCAGACGACCGCGCGGCGCTGTTGCGGGACCGGGTCCAACGCCTGATGGAGGCGCGGGTTGGCACCGGCAATGCGGTGGTTGAGGTCAGTGTCGCCACCGTCACGGAAACGGAACTGATTCGCGAACGCAGCTTTGACCCAGAGGGGCGGGTTGTGATCTCGACCGAAACCGAAGAGCGTACCGACAAAGCCGAAAACACCGGCGGCGGCGGGGGCGTTACCGTGGCGTCCAACCTTCCCGATGGGGCGGCTGGCGGCGGGCCGGACAGCTCGCTGACCTCCAAGGCCGAAACCCGCGAACGGGTGAACTATGAAATTTCCGAGACGACGCGTGAAATCACCCGCCAACCCGGTGCGATCAAGCGCCTGACTGTCGCTGTGTTGGTCAACGGCACCTATGTGCCCGCTGCCGACGGCACGCAGCAATTTGTGCCGCTCCCTGAGGTTGAGCTTGAGGCGCTGCGCGAACTGGTGGCGTCCGCAGTTGGTTTCGATGATGCGCGCGGCGACCAGATCACCCTGCGTTCGTTGCCCTTTGAACGGCCCGAAGGACTGGGCACCGGACCGCTTGAGCCCGGGTTATTCAAAGGATCGATCGACACGATGCGTCTGATCCAGATGGGAGTGCTTGCTGTTGTGGCGCTGATCCTTGGCTTGTTCGTACTACGTCCGATCCTGTCGCGTGGCGGCGCAAATGATGGCGCGGCCGCCGCTGGCGCCTTGCCTGCACCCGGAGGCTCTGCTGCCAGGGCTGAACCGCTGGTCGGAGAGATCGAGCCAGAAGGCGGTTTTGACAATCTTCCCGCGCTCGCGGACGGGCCGGATTTCGGTGGAATGGGCATGGTCGATTTCGACACGCCGACAGAGGAGGATCCGGTCGACCGTTTGCGCAACCTGATCGAGGCGCGCAAGACCGAAACGGTCGAGATTCTGCGCAGTTGGCTTGAGGAAGACAAGGAGGGCGCGTCATGAGCGGGCTTGCAGCACTGCTGGAGGATTTCGGCAGCGTCATCCCGGGCTACATTGCCCTCCAGACGGCCCCGGCAGAGCCGGGCATCACGGAGGCCGAACTGGAGGGACAAAAACTCGAAGCCTTTGAAAAGGGGTATCGGGCCGGCTGGGACGATGCGGTCAAGGCGCAGTCGGATGACCGTTCACGGATTTCCAGCGCCTTTGGACAGCATCTTCAGGATCTCAGTTTTTCGTATCATGAGGCCTATTCGCAGGTCATGAACGCTGTGACGCCGCTGTTGGACGAAATGATCGCGTCGCTGTTGCCGCAGATTGCCCGTGAAACGCTGGGCCAACACATCGTTGAACAATTACAGGTCATGAGCCGGGAGATTGGCGCAATGGAGGTGGTCATCGCCGTCAATCCGAAACGGGTCGATGCCATCATGCCACTGCTGGATCGGGACGTCGGATTTCCGATCCAGATCACGCCGGACGACACCCTGGCCGAGGAGCAGGCCGATATCCGTTTTGGCCAGACCGAACGACAAATTGACCTGAGCGACCTGATCGCCTCCGTGGCCGAGGCCGTGGAAGGCTTTGCCCACGACAACCGGAGGAAGATGAAACATGGATAGCGCACAAGCCGCGCCTCGCGCCGACACAGGGACACCTTTTACCTCGGTCCCGATAGAGATCACGGTTTCCGTCGGCCGTGCCCGCCCGCTGGTGCGGGAACTCTTGCAACTCAATGAGGGATCTGTGCTGACGCTGGACAAGCAGCTGGATGATCCGGTGGAACTGTATGTCGGCGAAAAGCTGATCGCGATCGGTGTGCTGGAGGTGGTCGAGGGCGATGGAGCGGGGCAACTTGCGGTGCGCATCACCGAGGTGGTCGACTTGCAGTCGCCGGCCTGAGTCTCATGCGTATTTTCCTGCCTGCCCTGGCGCTGTGCCTGCTGCTGTCCGGCGCGGCAGAGGCGCAATCCATCGCGATCGAGATGGGCGAGGGTGGCTCTGTCACCGCCACTTCCGTCCAGTTGATTGCGCTGATCACCTTGCTGAGCCTCGCGCCGGGCATCGCCATCATGGTCACCTGCTTTCCTTTCATGGTGACGGTGCTGGCGATCCTGCGGCAGGCCGTTGGCCTGCAACAGTCGCCCCCCAACATGCTGATTGTCAGCCTGGCGCTGTTTCTCACCTATTTTGTGATGGAGCCGGTCTTTACCGAGGCTTGGGAGACGGGTCTGCAACCCCTTATGGACGAACAGATCGAGGTTGAAGAAGCGGCCTTGCTGACGATTGCCCCGTTCCGCGACTTCATGGTCGGGCGGGTCGATCCCGACACTTTCAGCGCCATGGCCGATCTGCGCCCGGACGCCGCCGGAACCGCCCTGTCGCCGGACGCGCCGCTGTCGGTACTGGTTCCCAGCTTTATGCTGTCCGAAATCGCCCGTGCGTTTCAGGTAGGGTTTCTGATCTTCCTGCCATTTCTGATCATCGATCTCGTGGTGGCAGCGGTGCTGATGTCGATGGGTATGATGATGGTGCCGCCTGCCATCGTCTCTTTGCCATTCAAGCTGGCCTTCTTCGTGCTGGCAGACGGTTGGGCGTTGCTGGCTGGCAGTTTGGTGCGTGGGTACTTTTAGCCGAAATCATGGTTAACAACGGCGGCCAATGCGCGACCATCATGCATTGGCTGCAGTTGTCGCCACTTTCGGTCTGCTATCGGTGGAACTGGATGCACTTGAGACCTCAGGTCGGGACAATCTCGATGCTCGTCACTTGCCGGTAGGGCGCATCTGGCGACACAAGGACCGACCCGAAACCGGGCGTGTTGAGCGCGTTGGGAAAGTCCTGTGCTTCCAAGCAGATGGCACCAAATGGCCCATGGTTTCCCCCCGGCAGGGGAGACGCAAACGGCGTCAGCGTGTTGGACGTATAAACCTGTAGTCCGGGGCGGTCAGTCCACAGGCGCAGCCGCATGCCGTCGGGTGAAATCACCTCTGCCGCCGGACCCGCGCCGTCGTCCAGTGCATAGTTCAGATCATAGCCCAAGCTGTCCGGATCGGCGGCGTCAATCCGGCGCGCGGTCCGAAAGTCGAACCGGGTGCCGTCAACGGGTAGACGCTCGCCGGTTGGGATCTGGTCCGGCCCGGTAGGCGTACAGTGCGACGCGTTCAGGCGGAGGGTATGATCGCGCACGGTCCCCGTCCCCGCGACGTTGAAATAGAGATGTTGCGCCAGATTGATCGGGGTCTCGCGGTCCGGGGTGGCGGTCATCTCCCAGGTCAGTGCGCCGCCGTTCAATGACAGGCGCACCTCAAAGTCTACCGCACCGGGATAGCCCTGATCCAGATGAGGCGAATGCAGCGTCAGGCGCACGGCACGGCCGCCCTCGGGGGTCATGTGCCAGTTTTGCCGCCCAAGGCCCAGTGGCCCGCCATGCAGGTGGTGCCCGCCCGACCCCACGGGCAATTGCCAGACTTGACCATTTAGTGAGAACCGCCCCTGCGCGGTCCGGTTGGCCACCCGACCCACGACAATCCCCACCGACATCGGGTTCTCGCGGTAGGCTTCGGCGGTGTCATAGCCCAGCACGACGCGCCGGCCTCCGACTTGCCAATCCTGCACCGCGCAGCCGATGGACAATACAGTGATGCGGCTGTCACCGTCGTGCAGCACATGGCTGGAAATCTTGTCTGTCATCACGCCCCCTGACTTCGTCCAGCCATATCAGAGGACGGGCACAGGGCATAGCGTCGGCACTCAATCCTCGTTCGGGATGTCCGTGTGCAGGTGCCGTCCGCCGCGTTCCTTGGCCAAGGCGATCTGCTTTTGCCGCTCACGAAACCGCGTCTTGTCCTCGGCCGAGGTTTCGTCCACGCACAGATGACAGGACACACCGTGTTCATACTCAGGGCGCGCGCGGTCTGCGGGCAGGATCGGACGGCGGCAGGCATGGCACAGGTCATGCGGGCCCTCGCGCAGCCCATGCTCCACAGAAACCCGCCCGTCAAAGACAAAACACGATCCCTGCCAGCTGCTGTCGACCTCTGGCACCTCTTCGAGATATTTCAGGATACCGCCCTTGAGGTGATAAACATCCTCAACCCCCTGACTGAGCAGGTAGTTGGTGGATTTCTCGCAGCGGATGCCGCCGGTGCAGAACATGGCGATCCGCTTGTTGTGAAATCGCTCCTTGTTGGCCTCCCACCACGCGGGAAAGTCCCGGAACGTATCGGTTTTCGGGTCTACCGCGCCCTCGAAGCTGCCGATGGCAACCTCATAATCATTGCGCGTGTCGATCACCGCCACGTCCGGGCTGCGAATCAATTCATTCCAATCAACCGGATCGACGTAGTGACCCACACGGGCGCGCGGGTCGACGTCAGGCTGTCCCATGGTGACGATCTCTTTCTTCAGCCGGACTTTCATGCGGGCAAAGGGCCGCTCGGCTGCGGTTGACAGTTTCCACTCCAATTCGGCGCAGCCAGGCAGGGCGCGGATATGCGACAGAACAGCGTCGATCCCGGAGGCAGGCCCGGCGATGGTGCCGTTGATCCCCTCTTGGGCCAGCAGCAGGATGCCGGTGATCTGTTGAGCCTGACACAGGTCCAGCAGCGGTCCCTGCAGGGCGGCCGTGTCATCAAAGCGGGTAAAGTGGTATAGGGCGCAAACGGTAAACATGGGACCGTCGATACGAAGCGAATGGGCAGCCGTCCAGCGGCTATTCTGCCGCAATGGCAAGGCCGTGAACCACGGCGGTGAAGACTTCGCTGTAGACGGGCTGGGCCTGCGGCAGCGCGCGGGTCATGGCGTCACGGACCGCGCCCAGCAGGCTGGACCCGCCGACATAGACGACCTGATCGACGCTTTCGGGGGTGCAGCCCGCCGTGCGCAGCGTGTCCATCGCGCAGGTGGCGATCTCTTGGCCATAGCATTCGAGGGCGGCGTTCAGCGCCTTTGCCGCAAGTGTCACGGTCAGCCCGCGTTCAACCACGCCCAGCGCGATCTCCCCAACGTCGGCACCATTGGCGGCGATCTTGCCGGCCTCAACCGCATAGGCGATGTCGTGACCAAGGTGGGATTCCAGCACATCGGCCAACCGCTCGAACAGCTGCGGTTGCGGCGCAAGGCGGATCCAGCGTTGCACCTCACGCAGTATGGCGGCGTCATAGACAAAGGGGATCTTTTCCCAGCTGGCCAGATCGTGGAACAGCGCGCGCGGGGCGGCATGGGTCTTGGCCCCGATCTCTGCCCCGATCTGCGCGCCGTAGCCAAGCAGCGGCATGGCATGGGCAAGGCTCAGCGCCTTGTCGAAATCGGTGCCGCCAAGGCGGATGCCGCCGCTGGCGATGACATGGGTTTGCCCGTCCGTTCGGTCACAAATCGTAAAGTCCGATGTACCGCCGCCAATATCGACGATCAGCATCCGACCCGTGCCATCCACCGCCAGCGCGGCGGCTTCTGGCTCTGGCAGGAAATCGACCGATTTGAACCCGGCAAGGCGGTAGGCCTCTGTCAGATCCTCCAGCGCCTGTGCGTCACGGGTGGCAGAGGCAGAGTGGAAATGCACCGGCCGTCCCGACAGGGCGCTGTCGAATGTCAGGCCGGTGTGGGTCTCTGCGCGGCTGCGAATCTCTGTCAGAAAGCGGGCGATGACCTCAATCAGGGTCAGGCGTTCGTTCAGCAACCGGCGTGGTTCACGGGCCAGCGGCGTGCCAAGGATGCTCTTGAGCGCGCGCATGAACCGGCCTTCGGTCCCGTCCATCATTGCCCGCGCCCCCGCGCTGCCATAGAGAAAACGGCGTTCGGCAAAGTCGATGAAGATCGCCGTGGGCAGCGTCTGCTCACCGGGTTCCAGCGGGATCGCGTAGGGGCGGCCACCCGCCATGACGGCGGCGCCCGTGTTGGACGTGCCGAAATCCACGCCAAGCCGTGCCATGATCGTATCTCCTGTTCGGAAGGGCGGCACGAGTATCAGCCACCGCGCGGCATGGCAATTCCGAAATCGCGTCCCTATGCTGCGCGCGACAAGGAAAGGGAGACGATCCATGCACGCTCTGGTCGTGATCGACGTTCAGAATGATTTCTGTCCCGGCGGCGCTTTGGCGGTTGATCGAGGCGATGAGATTGTCCAGCCAATCAACGCGTTGATGGCCGAGGTTGACGCCGTGGTACTGACGCAGGACTGGCATCCGGCGGGGCATTCGTCCTTTGCCAGTTCGCACCAGGGCAAGACCCCCTTTGAGCTGATCGAGATGCCCTACGGGCCGCAAGTGCTGTGGCCCGACCATTGCATCCAAGGCTCGCCTGGGGCCAATTTCCACCCGGACCTGGAGGTCGACAGGGCCGACATGATCATCCGCAAGGGATTTCGCGCGGCCATCGACAGTTATTCCGCGTTTTTCGAGAACGATCACCAGACCCCCACCGGGTTGGAGGGGTATCTGCGCACGCGGGGAATCGACCGGTTGACCATGGTTGGGCTGGCCACGGATTTCTGCGTGAACTTTTCGGCGGTTGATGCGGCCAAACTGGGGTTTCAGGTGACGGTTCTACAGGATCTGTGCCGGGCAATTGACCTAGAGGGATCGTTGCAGACTGCCTTGGACGGGATGCGTCAGGCCGGTGTTACGCTTGCGTGACTCCGGGGCTTTCGGTTTATCCTGATTACTCACGCGACGGAGGGCCGACATGGTCGACATTGCAACCCGGGTCTGGAACCACAAGTGGAAGATCGATCCGATCGTGCGGTCGCTGATCGACACGGATTTCTACAAGCTTTTGATGTGTCAGTCGGTTTTCCGCAAGAAGCGTGACACCAACGTCACCTTTTCGCTGATCAACCGATCCAAACATGTGCCGCTGGCCAAGCTGATCGACGAGGGTGAGCTGCGCGAACAGCTGGACCACATCCGGTCTTTGTCGCTGTCGCGGGGCGAGGGGACTTGGCTGCGCGGCAACACGTTTTACGGCAAACGCCAGATGTTCCGGTCCGATTTCATGGAGTGGTTCGAAAACCTGCGCCTGCCGCCCTATCATCTGGAACGTGTCGGTGATCAGTACGAACTGACGTTCGAGGGCAAATGGCCCGAGGTCATGCTGTGGGAAATCCCGGCTTTGGCGGTCCTGATGGAACTGCGCGGGCGCGCGGTGCTGCATGACATGGGCCGGTTCGAATTGCAGGTGTTGTACGCCCGCGCGATGACCAAGCTGTGGCAAAAGGTCGAAGACCTGCGGCAGGTGCCGGAATTGCGCATCGCGGATTTCGGGACGCGGCGGCGTCATTCCTTCCTGTGGCAGGACTGGTGCGTGCAGGCGATGCTGGAGGGGCTGGGCAACAGCTTTGTCGGGACATCGAACTGCCTGATCGCCAAGAACCGCGATCTGGAGGCGATCGGCACAAATGCGCATGAGTTGCCAATGGTTTACGCTGCATTGGCCGAGGACGACGCGGCCCTTGCACGGGCACCTTATGACGTGCTGGCCGACTGGCAGGAAGAGCATGACGGCAACCTGCGGATCATTCTGCCCGACACCTATGGCACCGAAGGGTTCCTGAAACGCGCGCCGGACTGGCTGGCAGGCTGGACCGGCATCCGCATCGATTCGGGTGATCCGGCGACGGCGGCCGAGGTGGCGATCAACTGGTGGAAAAGCCGCGGAGAAGATCCGCGTAAAAAACTGATCATCTTTTCGGACGGGCTGGATGAGAAGAAGATCCTGGAACTCTACCGGCAATTCGATGGCCGTGCGCGGGTGTCCTTTGGCTGGGGCACCTTGCTGACCAATGATTTCCGCGGGCTGACGCCGGATGACCGGCTGGCCCCGTTCAGCCTTGTCTGCAAGGCGGTCAGCGCCGAAGGGCAACCGACGGTCAAGCTGTCTGACAACCCCAACAAGGCCATGGGCCCGGCGGAGGAAATCGCGCGCTACAAGCGGGTTTTCGGCGTGGGAGATCAGGAAGCGATGGAGGTCGTCGTCTGACACCCCAGTCATGTCCCGGATTGGGTGGGGATGGGGACGGCGCTCGTGCTGCGCACATTGCCCCGCCCACCATCCCCGGCGACAAGATTGCCTGCCGCGATCCCAAGACCAAAGTAGGTGCGCCGGTCAGGCGCAGGAACGTGGGCAGGTTTCAGGAGACCGCGGCAGGAACGGTTGCTGCGCTGGTGTATGCAAGACGCGGAAACAGCCCTGACAACCCGTCAGTTGTAGCCTCTGGCAGCCCACAGCGCCTCTGCAAGATCCTTGCCCCCGGTGAACAGGCGTCCGGCGGACAGTCTTGTCAGTTGGGCCAATTGATCCGGGTCGGCATCGCCCATTGCGATTGTATGGATCGGGATGGCGCGGGTGTAGGGCGTCTGGTCCATATGGGCCAGCAGTGGCGTGCGGGTTTCGGTGTCGGAGGGGCCGTCAATCACCGCGATGATGGCGGGCAGGAAATCGGACAGCGTGCCGTCATCGGCCTGCGGTCGAAAGGCCTCAAACCCTTCGTACAGGGCGTAAAACACATCCATGCCCCCATCGGCCTGCAAGGTGTCGATCAGTCGGCGCGCCTGTTCGGATGCGGTGGTCTGGTCGCCTTCGATTATGATCGGGTCCAGAATGTTGTGGTTATAGGGAATGAGGATCGTCACATCGCGGGGCGAAGGTTGCAGCAGGCGAGCGGCCGCAGCGTCCGGGTCCAGCAGAGTGGCCACGGCGTCCTTGAGCTCTTGTATCGGTGTGCCGCCAGACGACCCCGAGACATCCAGCAGCCAGACCGTCAGCGACGGTTTGCGCAGGTCGGTCTGGTATAGCCGGAGCGCCTCTGCAGTGACCTCAGACGACGGCGTCGGAGCAGGCACAAGGGTGCGGTCCAGATCAATGCCCCAATCGGGGTTCCAGATCGCGGGGTCCGCGTCCGGGGTGTCCGGTTCAGCAAGATCGACGCGGCGGCCCTGGCCTGCCGGCACAGCCAGCACCTCTGGCGTGGTCAAAAAGGCCCGAAGCTCCAGAAATCTGGCTTCCTTGTCCGCATCACCTTTGGAAATGTAGCCAATCGGGCTGTCGGCCATGGCAAGCCCGTCGGCCGGGTAGATCGCATACAGTGGTTCTCTGCCCTCTGCGATCAGCTTTTGATTGGCGTCGATCAGCAGGGCCTCTGTGTTGATCATGGCGTCAAAGACGGCACCGTTGTCGATCAGTGCCTGTGCCAGCCAGTCAGCGTCCCCGGCAGTCCGATCCACCTGCGCCAACAGATCACGCATGTCGTCCAGAACGGTAGTATCGACGAGGGTCTCCATGGTCAGCGCATCGGATGTGTCGGACAGCGCGTGAAGAAAGCCGAAATAGGCAAGGGCACCGGAATCCGATTGCGTGGCAGAGGTCATCGACAAGCGGAACTTGCCCTCCTTTGCCGCTGTGTGGATATCTTGCACGGTCACATCGCTGCGGCCGATCCACCCAAGCTCTTTCGCGATAGAGGTGCGCAGGCCCAGCACAACCGGCGAACGCGACACAGAGACATCATGTTGCACCACCTTCTGCGTATCCCCGAGCGCGATCCACAGGGAGCTGGCGGGCCAGACAGCGTCAAAGTCAGTGCCTGTCCCCTTGGCCAGTTCACGCGCGATACCGGTCGAATTGCGATAGGTGATTTCTATGTCGGTGTCATTTTCCCCGGCCCAGTCCTGAATAAGCGGTTCCAACGCCCGGTTTTCAGGGTCTGACGCGATACGCAGCACCATGCGGGGTTCCAGAACGCCGGAATCCAGGATCAGAAGACCGATGAGGATCACCATCAAGGCCACAAATGTATAAGACAATGTCTTCATAATGCGTCTCCGGAAATCTCCTTGACGGCATCGTATCTTGCGCGGCGCGGAATGGAACCCGTTTGTGGCTTTTCTAAGCGCGGGCGCAGCGCTATGCACGGGTGGCTTCAGGAGGTCAGAATGACAGCGATCAAACCGCAGCCGGGTATCATGGACATCGCGCTGTATGTGGGCGGGAAGTCCCATGTCGAAGGCGTTACAAATGTGGTGAAGCTCAGCTCGAACGAGAATCCGTTCGGGCCAAGCCCCGCCGCACAGGAAGCCGTCAAGCGGTCGGTGCATGAACTGCACCGCTATCCGTCCACCGACCACCGGGCGTTGCGGGATGCCATCGGCGAGGTCCATGGCGTGGACCCTGAACGGGTGATCTGTGGCGTCGGCTCGGATGAGATCATCACCTTTCTGTGCCAGGCTTATGCCGGGCCGGGGGCCGAAGTCGTGTATACCGAACACGGCTTTGCCATGTACCGCATCAGCGCGCTGGCCGCAGGGGCGACCCCGGTCGAGGTGCGTGAGCGTGAACGGGTCACGGATGTGGACGCAATCCTTGCGGGCTGTACCGACAGGACGCGGCTGGTGTTCATCGCCAACCCCAACAACCCCACCGGCACGATGATCGGTCTGGCCGAGGTTGAGCGTCTGGCCGAGGGCCTGCCGGAACAGTGCCTGTTGGTGCTGGATGGTGCCTACGCGGAATTTGTCGAGGGCTATGACGGTGGAGCGAAGCTGGTCGAACACCGCGACAACGTGGTGATGACGCGGACCTTTTCCAAACTGTACGGCCTGGGCGGGTTGCGTGTCGGCTGGGGCTATGGCCCGAAAGAGGTGATTGACGTGCTCAACCGGGTGCGCGGACCGTTCAACCTGTCCGGCACGGCGCTGGCGGCGGCAGAGGCGGCGGTGCGCGACACGACCTTTGTCGAGAAATGCCGGAGCGAGAACACCCGCCTGCGGGGCTGGATGGCCGAGGCTCTGGCCGAACACGGCGTTCCCAGCGACACCTCGACCGCGAATTTCGTGCTGGCGCGGTTTGCCGATCAGGATGAGGCCGAAGCCTGTGACCTGTACCTGCAAAAGCAGGGGCTGATCGTGCGGCGGGTGGCAGGATACAATCTGCCCCATTGCCTGCGCATCACGGTCGGGGATGAACCCTCGTGCCGACAGGTGGCGCATTATGTGGGGTTGTTCAAGGCGGGCGCGCGATGAGTGTGATCTATCCGCGCGTGGCGCTGATCGGGCTGGGGTTGATCGCCTCGTCGATGTTCTGGGCGATGAAGCGTAGCGGTCTGGCGGAACACGTCACCGGATATGCCCGGTCCGAGGACACGCGAGAGACAGCGCGGCGGATCGGGTTGTGCGACGCGGTTGTCGACACTCTGGTCGCGGCTGTGCAGGATGCCGATCTGGTGGTTTTGGCCACGCCGGTGGGTGTCATGGGCCGTGTCGCCGAAGAGATTGCGCCGCATCTGAAACCCGGAGCCACGGTGATTGATGTGGGCAGCGTCAAGCGCACGGTGATCGACGAGGTTGGACCGCATATCCCTGCGGATGTGCATTTCGTACCCTGTCACCCGATGGCAGGGACAGAACATTCCGGCCCCGAGGCGGGCTTTGCCTCGCTCTTTGACAACCGCTGGTGCCTTGTCGTGCCGGGTGAAGAGGCCGACACCGACGCGGTCGCGCGGGTCGAGACCTATTGGCAGGCGATGGGCGCAAACACAGAAGTGATGGAGCCGGAACATCACGACCTTGTCTGCGCCGTGGTCAGCCATGTACCGCACCTGATCGCCTACACGATGGTGGGTGTGGCTGACGACCTGCGACGGGTGTCGGATCAGGAAGTGATCAAGTTCTCGGCGGCGGGCTTTCGGGATTTCACCCGGATCGCAGCCAGTGATCCGACCATGTGGCGCGACGTGTTTTTGACCAACAAGGAGGCCACGATAGAGATCCTTGGCCGCTTTACCGAGGAGCTGATGGCGCTGCAGCGGGCCATCCGCACCGGCGACGGTGAGCAGCTTCACGCCTATTTCACCCATACGCGGGCCATTCGCCGTGGCATCTTGCAGGCTGGTCAGGATACCAATGAACCGGATTTCGGTCGCGCTAAGGTAAAACGGTGAAACAACTCGCTCTTGGTCTGTGCTGTCTTTTGATGCTTGGCTCCTGTGGCGCGCGAGAGCGGGTGTCGAACGGGTTGGACAGGATCGGAAACGCGTTTGCCGGCAGTGAAGGCGGCGGGCTTTGTGGCGATCCGGCCCTACAGGGCGAGATTGTCGGCAATGTGCCGGGTAAGCTGTCGGGGTGCGGAATCAAGGACGCTGTGCGTCTGCAGTCTGTGGGCAACGTGCGCCTGACGCAAAGTGCGCTGATGGACTGCAAGACGGCTCGCGCGCTGGAGGTCTGGGTCCGTGAAGGCGCGAAACCGGCGGTGGGTCGGCGTGGCGGCGGGGTTTCGGGGCTGAAGGTTGCGGCGCATTATTCCTGTCGGACTCGCAACAACCAGCCGGGCGCGCCGATTTCCGAACATGGACGCGGCAAGGCGATCGACATTTCGGCGGTGTTGCTCAAGGACGGGTCCAGCATCACGGTCGAGGAAGGCTGGGGCAGACGCAAGGACGGCAAAGCGCTGCGCAGGATGCACAAGGAGGCCTGCGGGGTCTTTGGTACGGTGCTGGGGCCGGAATCAGACCGGTTTCACCGCGACCATTTCCATTTTGACACCCGGCGGCACGGAAACGGTGCCTATTGCCGGTAACGTGACTGGCGCGGTGACGCGATAGGCGGGGTCACCGCGGTCTGTTTGCGTTGCGTTTGTGGCCGTGTTGCGGGGGGCGCTGCCCCCGCTCCTGCGGAGCCCCCCGGGATATTTCAGGACAGAAGAAACGCAGGGGGGCGGCTGGGACGCTTGCGCGTGAGGCGGTGTGCAGCGGCAACGCCCCTGTAAAGGCGTTGCCGGTTTGGTTGGGCCGTCAGGCCGCAGGAGAGGGCGGCGTGTCCGGGTTGGGCGCCTCATCGGTTGGGGCAGGGTCGTCTGTCGCGTTGGCCTGCGGGGTGGCGGGGTTGCCGCCCATCAACCCGTCGATGGTGCCATCCATCGTCATTCCCAGTTCTTCACCCAGCTTTTTCAGAGCGGGCAGTTGCACAGCCATGCCCAGAATCGAATCGAGCGCCTGATTGACCGGGGGTTTGTCTCCCGCGCCGGTGCCGCCTGCGCCACCCTGCGTGCCGTTCAGGCCCGAGAGGTGGTGAATGCGGATCGAGTCGATCTTTTCCGCCGGTTTGACGGCCTCGGCCAGTATTCTTGGCAGCGCCTCGATCCGGGCGAGGTCGATCTTCATGGCGATCAGCCCGGCGGACAGGACGTTTTCAGCGTCGGCAATGGCGCGACGGCCTTCGGCCTCGGCCAGCAGGTCCATCTTTTTGGCCTCGGCGCGGATGGTGATGGCGTCGGCATCGGCCTGCGCCTCTTCGCGGCGGGCGCTGGCGCGGTCGCTGGCGGCGTCTTTTTCGGCCTGCGCCGAAAGGCGGATGCCGGTGGCAAGGCGTTCTGCCTCACGCGCGGCCTCGATCAGGGCGATCTGCTTGGTCCGCTCCGCCTCTGCCACTTCTCGGGCGGTGACCACCGCCTCCATCGCCTTGGTCGCCTCGGCGCGGGCCAGATCGGCGCTGGCGCGGGCGCGGCTTTCTTCTTCGGATTTTTGCGCGATGATGACCTGGCGGTCTTGTTCGGCTACCTCAAGCTGGCGTTCCTTGGCAATCTCGGCTTCTCGGATCTTGCGTTCACGTTCGATCTCGGCGCCACGAACGGATTCTTCACGCGCGATGCGCGAGCGTTCTGTTTCGCGCTTGCTGTCTTCGGTGCGGGCGGCGATTTCCGATTCCTGTGCCATGCGCATGGTCTGGATGCGCTGGATTTGCTCGATACGGGCCTGTTCCTCATCCTGCTCGATGGCGATCTTCTGGCGCGAAGCCTCCATCTCGGCGCGGCGCACGGCGACGTCTGCCTCTGCCTCGATGTTGGCGCGTTCCTTGCGGGACTTGGTGATGACCTCTGCCAGGCGACGCATACCAACCGCGTTGAAGGCGTTGTTTTCGTCCAGGGCGTCAAACGGGGTCTGGTCCAGCCCGGTCAGCGAGACGGCTTCCAGCGACAGACCGTTTTTGGTGAGATCTTCGGAGACGGTGTTCTGCACCTCTTGCACAAAATCGGCGCGGTTTTCGTGCAACTGGTCCATGCTCATCTGGGCTGCCACAGCGCGCAGGGCGTCAATCAGTTTACCTTCGATCATCTCGCGCAGCTGGTCGATGTAGAATGTCCGGTCACCCAACGTTTGGGCGGCGCGGGCGATGCCCTCTTCGGTGGGCATGACAGAGACGTAGAATTCCACGCCCACGTCGACGCGCATGCGGTCCTGGGTGATAAGTGCGGCCTCGCCATCGCGTGTCACCTCCAGGCGGAGGGTCTTCATGTTGACGGGGCTGACCTCATGGAACAGCGGGATGACAATAACGCCGCCGTCCATGATCACCTTTTTGCCGCCCGCGCCTGTTCTGACAAGGCTGACCTCTCGGGTGGCGCGGCGATAGAGGCGGGCCATGACCAACATGATCAGTACGATGAAGGCCAGCAGGGCCACGACGATAATGAGAATGGGTGTAATATTGTCCATGTGTGTTCCCTATGGTTCGAAAATTCAGGTTAGCGCGACCAGCAGGTAGCCGGTCTCATATCGGTGGCGCAGGACCATGACCTCTGTGCCTTGCGGAATGGTCACGTCGTCGCGCAAGGGTTCGGCCCGCAGATAGTGCATGTTGCCATACCGGTCGGTGACGCGCACCTCCGCCGGGCGGCCACGGGCGGCGGTGCCCTGGGTCACGATTCCGGCGCGGCGTCCCAGATGGCGTTCTGACAGAGCCTCTGTTTCCATCTTCGGCAGCAGGCGCGCAAAAAGCGCACCGAACTGGCGGGCAAACCAGATCGCGGCGGCTGCGGCGGGTACGGAGGTCAGCCAGGCGGCCAGGGGGCCGCCAAAGATATTGGTGGCGAACACCTGCAACACTAGGCCGGACAGGCCAAAGGCCAGCAGGATTGCAGCCAGCCAGATCAGCGCGGGCATCTTGCCAAAGCCGAGCCATGCGGCGGCGCTGGCCAGACCGTCCGGCGCGCCGTCGGGCATGTCGCCGTCCAGGTCCGGGCCGTCCATGTCAGGGCCGTCCAGATCTGGATTTGCCAGTTCGAGATCGCCGATATCGATGTCCGTGCCGTCCAGCCCCAGATCGATATTCAGATCGCCGAGGTCCGGCATATCGATGTCCAGATCGGGTCCATCGACGTCAAGACCGTCCGCGCCTGCGCCAAGCAGCGTACCGCCCAGGATGCCAAAGACGACCTCGAGGGTCAGCAGCCCAAACAGCAGGGCCAGCGCAAGGGTGAACGGGAACATTCCGTCTGACAGAAGCAGTTCGAACATGCCTTCTCCGAAATTAGCGTATACAATGGTATACATATCATTTGGTGATCTCACGATCCTGTTACAAGACTATGATGGCAAAATCGACCGACCCTGCAACAGGATCATGACAGGCATGGCGTTGCCTGAGTCAAAGGGAAAGTCCGGAATGCCCGACTTCGCGGCGCTGCACAGTCCGGTGCGGACTGGTCGCGTGTCAAAAGCCGGGCGTGCCACGCTGTTCTGGATGTGCCGCAAGGTGCCGCGTTTTGATCTGGTCCGAGGTTTCACGGCTGCCATCATGGCTCCACCCCGGGGGCGCCACACAGTACATCAGCCGATCCCGAAGGCTGAGACCCGGCTGTGTGACGTCATGCCAGATGCCGACCCATTCGTGAAAGGCGACGCGGATCGGGTTGAAGGTGCCAAGGTTGTGGACAAGGCCGTAGTCCGGTTTCTCCTTGTCCAGTTCGGGAACAAACGTCCCGAACATCTTGTCCCAGACGATAAAGACACCGGCGTAATTGGCATCCAGATAGCGCGCGTTGCGGCCATGGTGGACGCGGTGGTGGCTGGGTGTGTTCATCACCGCCTCGACCCATTTCGGCATCCGGCCGATGGTCTCGGTGTGAATCCAGAACTGATAGATCAGGTTCAGCCCACCGCAGAACAGCACAAGCGCCGGATGAAAACCCAGCAGGATCAGCGGCGCGCGCACCACCATCATGAAGGTAAAGGTATAGGTCCAGGTCTGCCGCAGCGCCGTGGTCAGGTTGTAATGCTGCGAGGAATGGTGATTGACATGGCTGGCCCAGACCCAGCGGATGCGGTGGCCAAAGCGATGGACCCAATAGTAGCGCAGGTCATCCAGCACAAAGCACAGCAGGATCACCCACCACGCGGTGCCCAGATCCAGCGGTGTAAGGCCCCACAGGTACATGAAAAAGCCCCAGGCGATAAAGCCCAACGCAATGCCTGCGGTTACATTGCCCGCCCCCATGAGCAATGAGGTGATGGCATCGCGGGTTTCATATCTGCCGCCCTTGCCGGAAACGCGAATCCACAGCAGCTCTGCCAGAATGGCGGCGATGAAGAACGGCACGGCAAGCTGCACGACATCGGGAAAAGTGATCTGATCGCTCATGTCGTGCCGATCCTTTCTGCCCAGAGGGCGGTTTCGTCCGGATCAAGGTATAGGCGGACGGTCGGCGCCGCATAGTCCGACAAATGCAGGGTCAACCCGCCATCGCGGGGTGTCACGCGTGCATTCGTTAGCTTCCGCGCAGTGCTGTCCGCGCCCATTGGCCAGACGACGCCGGGGCCGTTTGGCGTGGCAATCAACGCCGCACGGCCCGAACGACACAGGGTGACACCCGTGACGTCGGTCAACGGAAATTCGCGGGTCCATGCGGCGCGCGCCTCTGCCTCTGTCGTGAAACGGCAGGGCTGCGACAGGCCGGTGGTGTGTATCAGCAGCGCAACCCCTGCGATGCCCAGAACCACCAGCGCTATGAGTACGGTCAGCGGCATGTCTCCTCCTGACGTTCCATCTTGCCCAGTGCGCCCGAGCTGTCAAAAGCGACGGTGCGTCAGCCGAAGCCCGTGAAAGTCGGAAGGCTCACAGGATTCGGTTCGCAAAGCCTGTGAAATGCGTCCTGATTCGAGCGGAACAGGCACGAGGCCCGATGAAATGAGGCGCAAAAGCCGCAAGTTTCGGAAACAGCCTTGGCATGCAGGGCACACTGTCGCCTCAAATGGGGCTTCTTGGCCGAAGTTGGGCGAAAACTATTGAGCTCCGCCCCGCTTTTGCCCAAGTTCGGACTTGTCGGTGGGGGCCGATGAACTGGAGCTAAGAAAACGTGATCACAACCTTGACCATCTTTTGCCTGCTGACCTTGGTGGCCGTAACGTCGCAATCTCGGTCGCGCCAAGAGGTGGCAGTGCAGCGGGTACCAGTGCATCACACAGCCCGGTTCGGCCAGAGGCGCTAAACGCCCGGCCAACCAGAATTACTCTCTCTCTCTCTCTCCAAAACCCCGTCCGGACCTCCGGGCGGGGTTTTCTCTTTGGCCTTGCGTCCTTGCGATCAGGCGTCGCCGTCAACGTCCATCAAGGCGTCCAGAACGGCGCGTGTGTCATCCGACGACCAATCCGCATCACCAGTCAACCGCCCGACCTCTTGCCCCGCGGGGTTCAGGATCAGTGTCACGGGCAAGCCCAAGACGCCCATTTGCCGCGCCAGCATTGACTTGGGGTCGCGGTGCAGTGGCAGATTGTCGACGCCGATCTCGTCAAAAAAGGCTTTCATCTTGGGCGGCGGATTGCGCGAGGTGGCAATGGTCAGAACCTCGAAGTCCTCACCGCCCAGTTCCCTTTGCAGGTCGGCGAGCATCGGCATTTCCTTGCGGCACGGTGCGCACCATGTCGCCCAGAAATTCAGAACCACCCATTTGCCCTGCCATTCCGACAGGTTCAGCGGCGCGCCCTCAAAGGTCATGAAATCCGCGGTGCCGACGGCTTTGGGTTCGGCGTGAAAGACCATCTTGCGCATGTCGCCCGTGGCCGCGGCCTTTGCGGCCGCGACGTCGGCGGCGACCGGATTTGCAAGCATCAATGCGGCAGTATAGAGAGCCGCAAGCGTGAGACGTTTCATATGACCTCCGAAGGACACCCAATGTCTGACAAGACCTCGAACCAGATGTGGGGCGGCCGCTTTGCCGCCGGGCCCGATGCCATCATGGAGGCAATTAATGCCTCGATCGGCTACGACAAGCGGTTGGCGCCCCAGGATGTGGCCGGGTCTCGTGCCCATGCCGCCATGCTGGCGGCCACGAACATCATCACTGATAGCGATGCCGAAGCGATCAGGGAAGGTTTGCTCACGGTCTTGTCAGAGATCGACAGCGGAACCTTCGAGTTTTCGACCGCGCTGGAAGACATCCACATGAATGTGGAGGCGCGGCTGAAAGAGGTGATCGGCGAACCGGCAGGGAGGTTGCACACCGGACGGTCGCGGAATGATCAGGTGGCGACGGATTTTCGCCTGTGGGTGCGCGATCAGCTGGACGCCGCCGAGGGCGGGCTGACCGCGCTGATGCAGGCGCTGCTGGGACAGGCAGAGGCAGGCGCCGATTGGGTCATGCCGGGATTTACCCATCTGCAAACGGCGCAGCCGGTGACATGGGGCCATCACATGATGGCCTATGTCGAGATGTTCGGGCGTGATCTGTCCCGCGTCCGCGACGCACGCAAACGGGTGAACGAATCGCCACTTGGTGCTGCCGCGCTCGCGGGCACTGGCTTTCCCATAGATCGCCACATGACAGCAGAGGCGCTGGGCTTTGACCAGCCGATGGGCAACTCGCTGGATGCCGTCAGCGCCCGCGATTTCGCGCTGGAATTCCTGTCGGTCGCCAGCATCAGCGCCATGCACCTCAGCCGCTTTGCCGAAGAGCTGGTGATCTGGTCCTCGGCCCAGTTCCGCTTTGTGACTCTGTCGGATCGCTTTTCGACCGGGTCCAGCATCATGCCGCAAAAGAAAAACCCCGACGCCGCGGAGTTGATCCGGGCCAAGATCGGGCGCATTTTCGGTGCCAATGTCGCGCTGATGATGGTGATGAAAGGGTTGCCGCTGGCCTATTCCAAGGACATGCAGGAAGACAAGGAACAGGTCTTCGACGCCGCCGACAACTGGATGCTGGCACTGGCCGCGATGGAGGGCATGGTGCGCGATATGTCCGCCAACGTGGCCAACCTCGAAGGCGCGGCCGCAACAGGGTTTTCCACCGCAACAGACCTTGCCGATTGGCTGGTGCGTGAAACCGGCCTGCCGTTCCGCGATGCCCACCACGTCACCGGCACGCTGGTGGCCAAGGCCGAGGCCAGAGGATGCGACCTGCCCGACCTGACACTGGAAGATATGCAGGAAGTGCATGGGAATATTGACGCCTCGGTCTATGATGTGCTGGGCGTACACAACTCTGTCCGCTCAAGGATGAGCTATGGCGGCACAGCGCCGCAACGTGTGCGCGAACAGATCGCAACCTGGAAAGGGCGCTTGGCATGAGAACTCTGGCACTGCTCGGACTGCTTGCACTGGCCGCCTGCGGCGCAGATGGCGAACCCGAAACACCCGAAGGACCGTCGAGCCCGGGCGTGAGCGTTACCGTGACCGGCAAGGCCGAGGTCGGGATCAAGGGCTGATGTTACGATGGCTCTGGCTGGCGCTGGCGCTGTGGGGGGCGGTTCACCCGATGTACTATTTCCTGACCTTCTTGTCCGGGAATGGCTGGAGCCTGAGCACGCTCATAGACGCTTGGTATGTCAATGACAGTACGCGCGGTCTGACATGGGATCTGACCATCGCGGCAATTGTGCTGACGATCTGGGTGCTGACTGAGGTTGCAGTGCGCCGCAACTGGCTGGCTCTGCTCGCGATCCCGGCCACCTTTTGCATCGGGGTCAGTTGCGGGTTGCCGCTGTATCTATGGTTCCGGACGCGGCGCATCTGAACGACGGTGGGGTGAACCCCGCCCGACGCCGGCGCACCGCTGCGCTTCTTCTTTGCCCAAATACTCCGGGGGTGAATTGGCCGCAGGCCAAGAGGGGGCTGGCCCCCTTGCGCGCTCTCGGCTAAAGCGCGGACATGGATCATTTCATCTATCAAGACGGGCAACTCTTTGCCGAAGATGTCCCGGTGGCCGAAATCGCGGCCGCTGTCGGCACGCCGTTCTACGTCTATTCAACGGCCACGCTGGTCCGACATTTCCGCCTGTTCGATGAGGCACTGGCCTGGGGCCCGCACCTTGTCTGTTACGCGATGAAAGCGGCGTCGAACCAGGCGATCCTGAAAACCCTCGCAGCAGAGGGTGCAGGAATGGACGTTGTGTCAGGCGGTGAATACGCCCGCGCCAAGGCGGCAGGCGTTCCCGGTGACCGCATCGTCTTTTCCGGCGTTGGCAAGACACGGGATGAGATCCGCATGGTGCTCGAAGGCGGCATCCGTCAGCTCAACGTCGAGAGTGAGCCAGAGATGCGCGCCATTTCTGAGGTGGCTTCCTCCATGGGGCTCACAGCACCGATCACCGTGCGGGTGAACCCGGACGTGGACGCCAAAACCCATGCCAAGATCGCCACAGGCAAGTCCGAAAACAAGTTCGGCATCCCGATCGCCCGCGCCGGCGAGGTCTATGCAGAGGCGGCGGCCCTGCCGGGGCTGAAGGTCATCGGTATTGACGTGCACATCGGGTCGCAGCTGACACAGCTGGAACCGTTTGAGCAGGCTTACAAAAAGGTCGCCGACCTGACGGAGGCGCTGCGCGCTGACGGGCACGACATCTCGCGGCTGGATCTGGGCGGCGGTCTGGGCATTCCCTATGCCCGTTCAAATGAGGCGCCACCGCTGCCAATGGACTACGGCGCGCTGGTCCAGCGCACCGTCGGCCATCTGGGCTGCGAGATCGAGATTGAGCCGGGCCGCCTGATTGTCGGCAATGCCGGGCTGCTGGTGAGCGATATCATTTACGTCAAAAATGGCGAGGGCCGCGACTTTCTGATTCTCGACGCGGCGATGAATGACCTGATCCGACCGGCCATGTATGAGGCGCATCACGAAATTGTGCCCGTCAAAGAGGCAACCGCCGGGGCAGAGCTGACACCATACGATATCGTCGGGCCGGTTTGCGAAAGTGGCGACACTTTTGCCAAGGGCCGCCTTATGCCGCCCTTGCAAACCGGTGATCTGGTCGCTTTCCGCTCTGCCGGGGCGTATGGCGCGGTGATGGCCAGCGAGTACAACACCCGCCCGCTGATCCCCGAAGTGCTGGTCCATGGTGATCAATTCGCGGTTATCCGCGCACGGCCGACCTTTGACGAGATCATAAATCGCGATACCATCCCGGAATGGCTGTGAGGCATCCTCCTCGCAGTCCCTGATTGCGAGGAGCGATATGCCCCCCACCCGCGACCCCTCAACCGATATCTTCCGCATCCTGCGCTGGCCGCTGGCGCTGACCCGGCTCGGCATGGCCGCCGAACGGTTGGCGCGCGCCTTCTGGCCGCTGTGGTCCATCGTGATCTTCGCGCTGGCCCTGCTGATGCTGGGCGTACAGGACGAGGTTGCGGTGGAATGGGTCTGGGCGGCTGGCGCCGTTCTGGGCGCAGGGGCGCTGTGGGCGATCTGGTACGGGGCGCGGCGGTTCCGCTGGCCGTCCCGCGCGGCGGCGGTGCTACGCCTTGACGCTACGCTGCGGGGCAACCCCATTCAGGCATCGTTGGACACGCAGGCGATTGGTGGTGGCGATGCTGCCTCCACCGCTGTCTGGCGCGCGCACCAGACGCGGATGCGCAGCCGTCTGGCCGAGGCGCGCGCGGTAGAGCCGGACCTGCGCGTCTCACGCAACGATCCGCTGGCCCTGCGCTACGTTGCACTTTTGACACTGTCTGTTGCGATCCTGTTCGGCTCTTTGGTGCGGGTACAATCGGTGACCGGCATGGGGGCGGGTGGCCCCGATCTGGCGCAGGGCCCGGCGTGGGAGGGATGGATGCAGCCGCCCGCCTATACGCGGCTGCCGTCGGTTTACCTGAATGACATCACCGCCGCGTCGATCGAAGCGCCCGAAGGCGCCGAGATCACACTGCGCATGTACGGCGAAGTGGGCGCGCTAACCATCCGCGAAAACGTGTCGGGCCGCGATTTGACGCCAGACGCAGCACAAGACACGGCGCAGGACTTTGCCGTGCTTCGGTCGGGGGAACTGGCAGTCGATGGGCCGGGGGGACGCCTGTGGCAGATTGCGATGATCCCCGACGCCGCCCCGACGGTGAAACGCGACGGCGAGATCGAGGTCAGCTATGAGGGTGAGGCACAGATCCCCTACACCGCGACGGACGACCACGGCGTAGTGACAGGCGCGGCGCGGTTTGTGCTGGATCTGGACGCCGTCGACCGCCGCTATGGCCGCACCATCGCGCCGGAACAGCGCAAGATGATCGAGGTGCCGCTGTCGATGCCGGTTTCGGGCAATCGGGCGGATTTTGCCAATGCGCTGGTCGGGAACTTTTCGTTGCACCCTTGGGCCAACTTGCCGGTCAAGCTGACACTGGAGGTTGAGGATGGGCGTGGCCAGAAGGGCCTTTCGGAACCCGAGGCGCTGACCCTGCCGGGGCGGCGCTTTTTCGATCCGGTTGCGGCGGCATTGATCGAACAGCGCCAGTCGCTGCTGTGGAACCGCGAAAACGCGGCGATGATCGTGCAGATCTTCAAGGCGATCCTGAATGAACCGGAGGATCTGTTCCGCAAGGACGTCGAGCAGTTGCGCCTTCGCACGCTGACCACACGGTTGGAACTATTGGCGACTTACGGGGCAATCACGGACGAAAAGCAGGGCGCCTTGGCGCAGGCGATGTGGGATCTTGCCCTGTCGATGGAAGAGGGTGATTTGCAGGATGCGCTTGAACGGCTGCAACGGGCGCGTGAGCGGCTGGAAGAGGCGATGAAGAATGGGGCCTCCGACCAGGAAATCGCCGAACTGATGCAGGAGTTGCGTGAGGCAACCGATGACTACATGCGCCAGTTGAGCCGCCAGCAAGCGCAGGACAACCCCGAGGGTCAGCAGATGGACCCGCAAAACATGATCCAGATGTCTCAGGATGACATCCAGCGGATGATGGACAAGATTCAGGAGCTGATGGAGCAGGGCCGCATGGCCGAGGCGCAAGAAGCCATGCGCCAGTTGCAAGAGATGCTGGACAATATGCAGATGACCCAAGGCCCTGGCGGCGGTGGGCAATCGCCGGGTGAACAGGCGATGGAAGGCCTGGCCGACACCCTGCGGGAGCAGCAGGAACTGTCGGACGAGTCGTTCCGTGATCTCAACGATGGCCAGCGCGGTCAGGGGGATCGGCAGCCCGGACAGGGCCAGCCCGGACCACAAGACCGCCAACCCGGACAGGGAGAAGGTGGCCGCGATCCGGGTCAGGGGGACGGCGGCGATCTGGCGGGCGATCTTGCAGAACGGCAACGCGCCTTGCGCGATGAGTTGAACCGCCAGCGACAGGCTCTGCCGGGCCAAGGCACCGAGGCCGGTGAACGGGCCGCCGAGGCGTTGGAACGGGCGGACGGGGCCATGGACGGGGCCGAGCGCGCCTTGCGCGACGGCGATCTGGCCGAGGCGATCGACCGGCAGTCGAGTGCCATGGAGGCGCTTCGTGAGGGGATGCGCAACCTTGGTGAGGCACTGGCTGAACAGCAGCAACAGCGCACGGGCGAGCAGGGATTTGCACAAGGCGGCGACCCGGCGCAACAACGCGATCCTTTGGGCCGCAACTCTGGCAATACTGGCCGGGTCGGCACCGACGAGGGGCTGTTGCAGGGGCAGGATGTCTATCGCCGTGCCGAGGAACTGCTGGGCGAATTGCGCAAACGGTCGGGGGAACTGGACCGACCCGAGGAAGAGCGCAACTATCTGGATCGACTGCTGGAGCGGTTCTGAGAGGCGGAACCAATAGAGCGCTGACGCGCGCTGGTTTTCTCGGGGCCGGCCTTTGGCCGGTCCCTCGGGGGCCTCCGGCGGGAGTATTTTTACAAAAGAGAAGCTAGGGGCGCGTCAGTCGGGATCGACCTTGCCGCGTGTTGCCTTGACCGCGCCGCGTTGTTTCTTGGCATCGAGGCGGCGGCGTTTGGACCCCAAGGTGGGTTTGGTCGGAATCCGGCGTTTGGGTTTTTCGGTGGCTTTCTGCACCAGTTCCACAAGGCGCTGGCGTGCGATTTCGCGGTTGCGGGCCTGACTGCGGGTATCTTCGACCTGAATGACCAGCGCGCCTTCCTTGGTCCAGCGGCGACCGGCCAGCTTACGAAGGCGGGTTTTGACGGCGGGGGGCAGGTTTGGTGAGCGCTCTGCCTCGAACCGCAATTCGACGGCGGTGGACACCTTGTTCACGTTTTGCCCGCCAGGGCCAGAGGAGCGGATGAACTGTTCGGTCAGTTCCCAGTCCTCAATGGTGATATGATCGGTGACATGCAGCATGGGGATAACGTAGGGCAAAAGAAAAAGGGCCGCCAGATCAGCGGCCCTTCGAGAATACGGAGGCGGGACCGGTTAGGCACTGCCAATTCGGGGGATTTAGACCCCAGGGGCTGCCCTAGAGCGCATCCTCCCGAACTGTTCCGACACCTCTCTCCAATGCTTCTCTCGACACTGGATCACCTCCTTTCAGCTGTTGAAAACGCAAGATGATGGTGCCACGGGGATCGCGAACCACAAAGGTTTTTTTGCGTATCAAGCCGATTTCTGCTGTGGGCGTGCCTTTGAAACGATCATTCGGAAGGGAATAAGGGCGACAAGGGCGAGGCTGAGTTTCACCATCCAGTCCGCCACGGCGAGCGACATCCACAGCGGCGCGTCGGGTCCGACGTTGAGGAAGGGCAGCACCTCGTTGGCCCAGCTGACGTCATTTGCAGGCTCAATCCATGTCAGGCCAGACGAAAAGGCGATGGTGAAGAACAGCGCTGTGTCCAGCGTTGAGCCGACCAGTGTCGAGGCCAGCGGCGCGCGCCACCAAGTGCCTTGCCGCAGCCGGTCAAAGATCGCCACGTCCATCAGTTGTGCGGTCAGGAACGCCAGACCAGAGCCGATAGCGATCCTCAGCGTGACCGCCGGATAGGTGAACCCGTCGCCTTGCAGCATGATTTGGGTGCCGATCAGCGAGCAGATGACGCCGACGACAAAGCCGGCAAAGACCACCTGCCGCGCCGGGCCGGGGCCGTAGAGGCGGTTCATCAGGTCGGTGACCAGGAAGGCCAGCGGGTAGGTGAACGCCCCCCATGTCAGCCATTGGCCAAACAGAAACTGGACGAGGATGTTGGACGCCAGAACGATGGCGGCCATGGCAAGGATGCCGGGAAGATGTGCGCGTGTCATGATGTGACCCGTTTTTGACAAGGTTGCGGGGACTTGATCCGGCTTTTCCGGATTGGGCGCTGTTAAAGGGCGCGTGGTGCCGCGTCAAGCGATCTGCGGGTTAGTCTGTCACGCGGTATTCGACAAACTCGCTGCGCTGGAAGCCCTGAAAGTTGTCATCCGACACCATGGTCAGACGGATCGCACCCGTTTCGTCGCGCCAGACAGCGAGACCTTCAAGGTTGCCGTGTTTGTGGGCTGGCGTTTCCAGCAGGGTTTCTTCGGAGAGGACGCGGTCCTCTCCGAAGGAAAACCGTCGTACCCGGGACCGGAACGCCAGGCCGGTGAATTCCCGTTCCAGCAGGTAGAACAGCCCGTCAGGACCGAAATCCGCGCCCACGGGCAGAAACCCGCCTTGGCGCGGTATCGAATAGACCTGCTGCCAGCGCCCGCTGTCAAAGCGCCACACGGGAAAGGGACGGATCAACTGGCCAGACCGTTCGGGCAGGGTGTACAGGCGTCCTTGAGTGTCGATAGCCAGCGCCTCAAGACCGCCGTTGCCCTCAAAACCCAAAAAGGCGCGTGGGCTGTTCAGCGTCTGTGGTCGGCCCGGGCCGTCGTAAGACCAGACGCGGTGATGGCCTTCGAAAGAGATGAACATCTGTCCGTCGCGGCCGATGGCAAGCCCTTCGGAATCCGCTTTTGACCCGGTGAGGGGCGCGCCGGCGCGGTCCCGCAGGCGGCGCGGCGCGTCTTGTTCGATGCGCGTCAAGCGGGGGCCTTCGCGGACCAGCTGTCCCTCGATCAGACTTGCCCGGTCGGACAGGGCGACAAACCGGCGGCCATCGTCGCTCAGCTCCAGTCCCGAAAAACCACCAATGTCGTGCGCCTGTGCAGGCCAGTCGAGGCGGCCGAGGAATTCCACCTTGTCGCCCGATTGCGCGACGCATCCTGCCAGAGACAACAGAACAGCGCCCACGCCAAGAACTGTCCGCAGGTGGCGGTGCAAGGACGATGTCACGCGATGATCAGTTCGCGGACAGAACGTCGGCGCATTGGCGTGGCAGATCGCCCAGCGTCAATTCCCGCTTTGGCGGCGAGGGTTTGGCGTTGGGGTCAGGCGGCGGCGGATTCAGGATGCGGGCGACCCAGCCCTCGGCCTCTTTGCAGCCGTCACCGGGTGGCGGGGCGGCCTGATCGACGCAGCCGGTTGCCCCTTTGGGACAGCTGAGCCGGACGTGAAAGTGGTAGTGGTGCCCCCACCATGGCCGCACCTTGCGCAGCCATGATTTGTCACCCTTTTCATCGTTGCACATCTGCACCTTGGCGCCGGGAAAGATAAAGATCCGCGCCACACGGGGGTCGCTGGCGGCGGCCTTGAGGATTTCGTGGTGCTGTTTGGTCCATTTGTCGTTGGTATAGGCGCCTGACGCGCGACGCATCGAGATCGAAGAGATGTTTTCGCGCGCCTTGACCGATAGATTCAGGTTGTCGGCGGGCAGCAGCCAGATATCGGCATCCAGCCCGATTTGATGACTGGCGTGGCCGGTCAGCATCGGGCCGCCGCGCGGTTGGCTGAAATCACCCAGGTACAGCCCGTTCCAGCCGGGTTGCGCTGCAGCCTTGCGGCTGAGGTCTTGCACATAGTCGATCAGTTCGGGGTGGCCCCAGTTGCGGTTGCGCGACAGGCGCATGGCCTGCCATGTCGGGCCGGTTTCTGGCAGTTGCATCCCCCCGGCGAGGCATCCCTTGGCATATCCGCCAAGCGGGGCCGCGGACTGGTCCGACCCCTGCGCCTTGGCGCCGAACAGTTGTTTGGCCTGTTTGGACGACAGCACTGGGTCGAGCGGGCGCAGCGCCGTGCGCTCGCCAGAAATGTCGCGTCCCCCGCCGCCACAGGCGGCCAAGGCGAGGACAAGGGAAATGGCAGTCACAAATCGGATCATTCGGGTCTTTCTCCCTCGGGATTGACCCAGACTAGCAGAATGAGGCCCAACAGGAAAAGCCCGATGACGGGGAGAAAGCCCAACTGGTTGGATTGGGTGGTATAGGTAAAGACGGTGATCATTGCCGGGGCGAGAAAGGCGGTGGCCTTGCCCGCCAGCGCAAACAGGCCGAACCCCTCTGCCGGGCGCAGCGGATCGCAGTGACGTACCATCATCGACCGCGACGCGGAGTAGAGCGCGCCACCAGCGCCGCCAATGGCCGCGCCACAGATGTAAAAGATCACGTCTGGCACGGCAGAGCCTTCGGCCAAGGGTATGCCAAACAGGTTTTCGCGGGACATGCCGACGATGATCGTGCTGACCAGGATCAGGATCCAGATGCACAGGCGGATCACCGTCTTGGGGCCAAACCGTTGATCGGCCAAGCCACCAGCCCAAGACAGAACGGCGGCGGCGATGGCCGCGACGATGCCGAAAACACCGACCTGGATCACCTTCCAGTCCAGCACAAGAGTCGCATAGATGCCGCCATAGGCATAAAGCGCGGTCAGGGCGTCGCGATAGAACAGCGAGGACAGCAGAAAGCTGCGGCAGGATTTGCGGTGCCAGACGTTGCCGACGTACCCACGCAAGTCCGACAGCACCCGACGGACGCTTTCAGGGGTCTTGCGCTCTAGCGGATCGTCCCGGTTCCACATGAAAAACGGGATCAGGAAAAGGGCAAACCACAATCCGATGAACGGCCCGACAAAGCGGGTGCCTTCGCGTGCCTCGGGGTCGAGGCCAAAGGCCGGGGAAAGGCCGATCAGCGTCTTGCCAGTCTCATTCTCGGCAAAGAACAGCAGCATCAGGAACAGCGACAGCACCCCGCCCCAATAGCCAAAGGCCGTGGCGGTGCCAGAGATGCGGCCCACCTCTGTCGGGGTGCCAAGGCTGGGCAGAATCGCGTTGTTGAGGTTAAAGGCGGATTCGCTGGCCACAAAGCCCAGCCAGAACAGCGCCAGCACAAAGTACAGCCCGGTGCCGTCCGGTTGCAGCATCCACAGCGAACAGGCCGCTGCAATGGCGACCCCGGTGAACAGCCAGAACCACGGTCGTTTGCGCCCGGTGGCATCGGCCCAAGCGCCGAGCAGCGGCGCGGAAAAGGCGATGGCAAGTCCAGCAACGGTCTGGGCAGAGGACCACAGGCTTTGCGCGCCGGCCTTGGCGGCGTCACTTCCGGCGCCCTGCGCCAGAAAATAGTCGGCGGCGACGGCGGCGAAATAGGGGCCAAAGATAAAGGTCAGGCCAAGGGTGGCATAGGGCTGTTGCGCCCAGTCAAAGAACATCCATCCCCAGATGCGTTGTCTTTTTGTTGGTTGTGCCATGGCTGCCCCCTGCCCGTTGCGGCGATAGAACCTGTCGCGGCATGGCGTGGCAAGGGGGCTTGCGCAAGGGAAACCTGTGCGCGGAACAGAGGTTTACGCCTAGGCGGCGTCCTCGGCCCGGCTGGCGGCGATCGTGTCGGGCGGATTTTGGGTCTGCGGCGGCCAGGGGCGGGCGTCTTCTGCCTCGATCCACTTGAGCACCCAGTTCGGCAGCGGCGGGCTGTCGACCGGGACCCCAAGGGCAGCAGCCGACCGATCCGTTGACACGATGCCCTGGGCGTCCGTCAGGGCGGTCCGATAGACCGCGTGGCTGGCACAGTCTCCGTTCGATTTCCACATCGACTGGTCGATGTAGATGAACCGCTTGTCCCAGCCCAGTACACGAGAGTGGATCTGCACCTTGTCGAACATGCGCACGCGGCGGCGATACCGAACAACCGACCCTGCGACAGTCAGGCCCCAACGTTTGCTTTTGAGGGTGTCAATCAACCCGATCCGGTAGGCCAGAGGGATGCGGCCCAGATCGTAGATCGTCAGCGTGCGCCCGTTGTTCAGTTCCATCCACATGTCAAGATCCCAGGGCATGCACAGGTGGGTGGTGACCTGAGTGTCAAACAGGCCGATGCGCGTGGCGCGGCGGGCAAGAAAGCTTTGCCAGAAGAGGCGCAGAAAGGGATACATGAGACGACTCCTTTGTGGCCTTGTTGCTGCGCTGCGGCGGGCGCGTCAATCAAGACCTCGCGGCACACTTGTTCTTGGGGGCGTCTGCGCATAGGTCTGTGCCAGCAAAACGCGCGGAACAAAGGCCAATCGGATGCAGTCGCTCTTTCAAATCCTGAACATGATCCTCAGCATTGCGGTCTTTGTTATCGTCGCCCACGTGATCATGAGCTGGCTGATCAATTTCCAGATCCTCAACCTGCGGCAGCCGATCGTTGCCTCTATCTGGGAAGGGCTGAACCGGCTACTGGAGCCGGTCTATTCGCGCATCCGCAGTATCCTGCCGCCGATGGGGGGTCTGGATCTGGCGCCGTTGATCACGCTGGTCGGCATTTATGCGCTGCAGATCATCCTGCGGAACAACGCGGGCTTTTTCTACGGGTATTGATCGGGCAGGGGGCGTCATGCCCTAGGCCTGATTTCAGCATGACCCCCTCGGCCTGCGGCCTCACCCCCGGGATATTTCTGGACAGAAGAAACCGGGGCTTCGCGCGGTGTGATGGCTCATATTGCGGCTCGGAGGGGTTGATTCACCAAATCGTAGTGTGTGATTGTCCGGGCACGAGCAGATCCAGACACATCGACAGGGTTACCCATGCCGCGTGACGCCGGGACCGCCGAGGCGCTTCTCAAGGATATCTTCGGCTTTGACGCCTTTCGCCCCGGTCAGGGGGAGATCGTTGATGCGGTGGCGAGCGGTCAGAACGTGTTGGCCATCATGCCCACGGGTGGCGGCAAGTCCTTGTGTTTTCAATTGCCTGCGCTGATGCGCGGGGGCGTGACCGTGGTGATCTCACCGCTGATCGCCTTGATGCGCGACCAGGTAAGAGGGTTGCGTGAGGCTGGGGTGGCCGCAGGTGCGCTGACCTCTGGCAATACGCCCGAAGAGACGGACGCGGTCTGGGACATGCTGCATTCAGGTGAACTGAAGCTGCTGTATCTGGCGCCAGAGCGACTGGCCAATGGCGGAACACAGCGGATGCTGGCGCAGGCGGGCGTTTCCCTGATCGCGGTGGACGAGGCGCATTGCGTCAGCCAGTGGGGCCATGATTTCCGCCCGGATTATCTGCGCATCGGTGAACTGCGGCGCGCGCTGGACGTGCCACTGGCCGCCTTTACGGCCACCGCGGATGTCGAGACACGCGAGGAGATCGTCACCCGGCTGTTTGACGGCGAGGCCCCGACCACCTTTTTGCGCGGCTTTGACCGACCGAACATCCACCTTGCCTTTCAACCCAAGGACGGGCCGCGCGCCCAGATCCTGAGCTTTGCCGCGGCCCGCAAAGGGCAGTCCGGTATCGTCTATTGCGGCACCCGTGCCAAGACCGAGGGCATTGCCAAGGCACTGCGCGATGAGGGGCATTCGGCCTGTCATTATCACGGCGGGATGGAGGCGGGCGACCGCCGCCATGTCGAAGAACGCTTTGCCCGTGAGGACGGTTTGATTGTGGTGGCGACGGTGGCCTTTGGCATGGGGGTCGACAAGCCGGACATCCGTTGGGTCGCCCACGCGGATCTGCCCAAGTCGATCGAGTCCTATTATCAGGAGATCGGGCGCGGCGGGCGCGACGGAGCGCCTGCGGAAACGCTGACCCTGTATGGGCCTGAGGACATCCGCCTGCGCCGGTCGCAGATCGATGAGGGGATGGCCCCGCCGGAACGCCGTGCCGCCGATCACGGGCGGCTGAACGCGCTGTTGGGGCTGGCAGAGGCGCAGGGCTGTCGGCGCAAGGTCTTGCTGGGATATTTCGGCGAAGAGGCCGGGAACTGTGGGAACTGCGATCTGTGCGACAGTCCGCCGGAATTGTTCGACGGCACGTTGGCGGTGCGCAAGGCGCTGTCGGCGGCGTTGCGTACCGACGAAAGTTTTGGCGCCGGGCATCTGATCGACATTCTGATGGGCAAGGACACCGACAAGATCCGTCAGCGCGGTCATGACAGCCTGCCCACCTACGGAGTGGGCAAGGATTTCAGCCGGGGGCAATGGCAGGCGGTGTTCCGGCAGATGATGGGCCATGACCTGATGCGCCCGGATGCGGAACGGCACGGGGCGCTGGTGATGACGGATCGTGCCCGCCCGATCCTGCGGGGCGAACAGACGATCTCTTTGCGCAAGGACGCCGTGACAAAGGCCACTGAGCGGCGTCCGGCGGTCAGGGAACTGGTTCCGGAAGAGGACGCGCCACTGTTTTCGGCCCTGAAGGCCAAGCGCACGGCGCTAGCGCGCGAGGCGCAGGTGCCGCCCTACATGATCTTTCCAGACCGGACCCTGATCGAGATGGCAGAGCGGCGCCCGGCCTCGCTGGACGATATGATGCGGGTCAACGGCATCGGCGCGAAAAAGCTGGAGCGGTACGGCGAGGCGTTTCTGGAGGTTCTGAACGGGGCTGTCGAAGAGGTTCACCCCCGGCGGCGCAAACTGGCGGCCACGGGGGCGGGGGGAGTCTATGATGCGCTGATGGAAGCGCAGGCCAGCCTGTTGCGTGGTCAGGACGGCACGCAGAAACCGCTGTCCTGTTCGGCTTCCATGTTGGCGAAACTGGCAGATCGACCGCCGCAAAGCGAAGATGCCTTGGGTGCGCTGCTGGGCGACAAGCGCGCCGACAGGTTTGGCGCGGCCTTTTGGGGTGTCTTGCAGAACGGGTCCGGGTAGGACAGGCGATTGACGTGGAATGAGGCGGGCCACGGAATGGCGCGCCTCTGTCTTGCAAGAACGCAGGAGATTTATTTTGCAATATGTGCGTAAGGCACGCATTGCAGTACGTTGCCGCGATAGGTCAGGTATTTCTTGGGGTCTTTGCATTTCAGATAGTGGTAGTGACCCATTTCGTAGGCGGTGCCCGGCGTGAAGCAGTTCACCTTGTCGCATTTGGTGTCGTGCCCAAAAGGATTGTGGACGGTTTTCCATGCAAGCGCCGGACTGGCGGATACAGCGGCGGCAAGGGCAATCAGTTTTGCGAAAGTCATCAGTTTCATAATGGGAACTCCGATTCGAAATGGACGGTATTGACAGGATAAGCGCAAATTGAAACTGGCAAAGTCCTTCCCTTTTCCGGGCAGTATTCCCGACCTGACACAGGGTCGCGCCTGCTGGACCTTGACCCGCCGCCGGTCTAGATCAGGGACACCGAAACAAGGACAGGGGGCGCGGAATGCTTGTCGTGATTTCGCCGGCCAAGCGGCTGGACTGGCAAGAGCGGGCGGTCGAGATGACAGTGCCCGCGTTCGAGAGCGATGCGCAGCGTTTGGCGCGCACGGCGCGCAACCTGACGCTGAAGGACCTCAAGGGTTTGATGGATCTGTCGGATGACTTGGCGCGGCTCAACCGGGATCGGTTCCGTGCCTTCACCGACCAGCCCGGTCAGGAGGATCTGCGTCCTGCTGCGCTGGCTTTTGCCGGGGACACCTATATCGGGCTTGAGGCCGGGTCGCTGGAGCGTGAGGAACTGGATTGGGCGCAGGAGCACTTGCGCATCTTGTCCGGCTTGTATGGTCTGCTGCGGCCGCGCGATGGCTTTCAGGCGTACCGGCTTGAAATGGGCTCTCGCCTGAAAACGCGGCGCGGCGGCACCCTGTATGACTACTGGGGCGATCAGATCGCCAAGGCGCTGAACGCACAGGCAGAGGCCATGGGCACAGACGTTCTGGTGAATTGCGCCAGCCAGGAGTATTTTGGCGCAGTTCAGCAAAAGGCGTTGAAATTGCGGGTGATCACGCCGCAATTCATGGAGGACAAGCCAGGCGGGCCGAAGATTGTAAGCTTTTTCGCCAAGCGGGCGCGTGGGGCAATGGCGCGCTTTATCATTCAGAAACGTCTGACTGACATCGAAGGTTTGCGCGACTTCGACCTTGGCGGGGCTTTGTTGCGCAAAGTCGGTAACGTCCGGAGTTCCCCTTTCCCCGGACGCAATTATCCCACAGGCTCTGTGACGGGTATGCCGAGCGCGGTGTAGCCGTTGAGCACGGCGGCGCGGATCTGAAGTTCGGCGACCTGACGATCGAAGTCGCGCGCCATGAGGCTCTGCCCCAGCAGCTTCACGCAATGCATCTTCGTCTCGGCGCGGCTTCGTCGGTGGTATCCGCTCCATTTTCTCCAGATGGCGCGGCCAAGGTATTTCGAAGCGCGCAGCGCCTCGTTCCGAGCGATAGCCCCTGCAGTCGATGGCTTCCACGGCTTGGCATTCTTGCGCGGCGGTATGACGG
>NZ_FZON01000020.1 GCF_900188425.1 Antarctobacter heliothermus | reverse complement strand
TGGCTACACCGCATCGGGCCAGCTACCCCTGCGCAAAATAAGGGGGTCATTTTTGGGCGCCGATAGGGGGTCAGGATTGCGTGCCGATTGACAGAGGCGGCCATGCCGCCCCAGAAGATCAACCCAGGCCCTGTCGAGGGCCTGACCTGTCAGGGCTCCGGGACGCACGGGATCCACGACTTTGACCACGCAGAGTTCAACTTGTCGGTCGGGCGTCGCACAAAGACGTACTTGCAGATGGCGAGGCTGGTGGCGGACGTTTCATCCGCGTGAAGATCGGCCGCACGGGCGTGACCCGGGCGAACGAGGCCCACTCCGTGGCATGCGACATTCTGCTGCCGGAGATCAGGCGCGGCGTCGAACCGTTCCTATTCCAACACGATTTCCGGCAGTACGACGTCCCAACTGTCCCGCCGCAGCTTGGCGCGATGCTCTTCGCCGCTTTCATGGGCATGACGAGCGATAATCGCGCCAACCTCAGCAGCGACCACGCGCCGACCGTCCGGAATGGCCCAGCCGCCTTTCATGGTGATCAACGCGCGGCCTTGTGCGTCTCGGACCGACCAGCGTGCGCCGTCCTGCACCAACCGCACCGTGTCACCTGTCTGCGCCTGGGCGATGGCCGCAAGACCCGGATCGCCAGCACGCAGCCGACCGGCCCAGTCGATGAACACCTGGCTCAGGTCCGGCATCAGGTACGTCCGGTTCGGCGGCAAATCCCGCACATCAGGCAATGCTGCGAGCCGCCGCAGGATGTTGTCGCCCTGTGGCGGCAGGAATGCATGGGCGCCCTGGGTCATGACAGCAAGGCTGCGGCGCGCCCGGGTCATGGCGACGTAGAACAGACGACGCGGTGCATCGGGATCCTCGTTCCGTGATGGCCTGTCCCACCCACCGTTCAGGATCACCACGTCGTCAAATTCCAGCCCCTTGGCGCGATGTGCAGTCATCAGCAACACGCCGCGCTGTTCGCCCCGCGCATCGCGCGCCCATTCGCCAAACCATTCCACGAGATCGGGAACCGCGAACTGACCACCCCCGATCTCCTGCGCCAAAGCGGCAATGCCTTCGGCGATGAGATCCGACCAGTGGTTGCGCGGCAAGCTGTTCGACACCTCCAACAAATCTGTCACGTCCAGAAGACGATTTCGATCACGCCCGATGCGTTCAATGAACAGCCGCATTTCGCGCAACCGCCAGAGGCTTGGCAGACTTTCATTGGCCATTTCGACCGGGATGCCCTGCGCCTCGGCGTAGGCACGCACCGGGGCGAGTTGCCTCCAGTTCCGGGCGATGATTGCCGTACGCGACCAGTTCCATCCAGGTTCCAGCGCCGCCAGACGCTGCAATTCGTCCACCGCTGCGACGGCCTGCAAACGGTCACCCGGTGGACATTGGAGAAGGTGCACGCGCCCCTGCCCCACTGGATCGTATTCGGCCATTGCGCCGCCCGCAGCCACCTTGCGGCGCGTGCGGTCAATGGTGATGTCATGGCCGAGCTTCATCCGATCGGCAGCGCCGGTGATCACCGTGTTGGACGCTTCGATGATGTGTCGGGTAGAGCGATAGTTTTCGACCAGAAATTCTGGCTTTGCCCGATAGTCCTGTTCAAACTGGCGGATGAAACGGATCGACGCCCCGGCGAACGCGTAGATGTTCTGATCGTCGTCACCTACCGCAAAGAGGCTCAGCCGCATGTCCTCGTCGTCGATCGTCCGCCCGGCAACGGCCGCGATCAGTGCGTATTCTTCCGGCCCGATATCCTGATATTCATCAACGAGAATCCACCGATAGCCCTGGATCAAGGTTTCGCGCTGCGCTTCTGCCTCGGTCTTGCTCAGCCCCTCGCCGCTCAACTGGCGCACAGCCTCCATAAGGATGTTGTCAAAATCGCGGCTCTCCGCCTGCGATCCTGCGAAACTTGCCCCGACAAGACGCATGGCCATGGCGTGACAGGTGGACACCGTCACGCCAAACGCCTCGTCGCCGATCAGGTGTCGAAGTCGTGCGCGGATTTCCACTGCTGCGTGGCGGTTGTAGCTGAGGACGAGGATACTGTGCGGATCTGCGCGGCGGACACGGATCAGGTAGGCGATGCGATGTACCAACACCCGCGTCTTGCCCGACCCTGGCCCGGCCAGAACCAACACGTTTGTGGCATCGCGATCATCGGCGACAATCTTCTGCTGCAAGGGATTCCCCAGTGCCTCGACAACGGCCTGCCACGACTTGCCCGTAGTCTGGTGCTTTACCTCGGTTGTCTTGCCCTTCATCCAGCGACCCATGAAGGCATTCTGGTCCAGAGCAAAGTAATCCTCGGACAAGCGAACGGCATTGGGCATCGAGTTCAGCCCGGTCTCGGCATAGGCCGCCATCACATGGGTCTGCACCGTCTGTTCGTCGTAATGCTCTTGCAGTGGCGCGAAGTCCTTGACGAGGAACTGGCCTTTTCCGGGTGCCAACTGAACCGTCATCGCAGGCCGGAACACGGTCAAACCCTTGCCAAGCGTCACCACATCCTGCTCGTGCAGCCACATGAGCGCGCGGTCCATAAGCCGTGTCATCTCATTGACCTGTCCCCGCAAGAGCGCATCGCCCGTCAGGCTCGCCAGCAGATCGCCCAGCGTCGTCTGGACCTGCTGATCCTTGCCGCGTTGGCCTTTTGCAAGCCGCCCCAGCAGATGCTCGACCAGCGCCTCTCCGGCCTGCCTGCGCAACGCGGCCGACTGTTCCAGCACCGACCACGACCGTTGCAATGCCACGAAAAGTGTATGGCGCGAGGCCTTGCGCAGCCGCACATTGCCTTTGCCACCGTCTAGATCACGGCCGTCGCGCGCCATGCCGCGCAGCAGCTTCTCGACCACATCGGGGCGAACGTGACTGTGCCCGTCATCCCGCAATTTCTGGCAGGCCAGTTGCAGGTTGAACGGCGTGCTGACCTGATCCTCGGCATCCGGAGCCTCTTCCAGCATCAGGGCGATCAGATCCGTTTCCAACCGTGTCGCCTGTCCCAACCGTTTGCGGGAATCGTCCGTCACCCCGGAATGCACGAATACCGTCACCGCCGTATCATTCTGCGCGATTCCCAGGGTTTCGAGATCGGCCAATGCCTTGGTCAGTTGCCCGCCTGTCAGGCCGCTGATGCCGGTCAACTCATCGGTGGAAATCCCCTCGTCCGGCGGCGCGTTCATCAGATGGCGGACAATACCTATCAACTGCGTGCGCCGTGTGCCGGTGATCTTCGCCTTTTCCAGCCGCGCATCGGCCTCGTCGATGGTGCGAATCCGTAGCGAGGACGGAAAGACCTGCACCCGGTTTTCCTCGCGGGTCAGCAGCCTGGCCTCTTCAAGCCAGGAGATCGCGGTCCTGACCCGCGTGTCGTCCGTGGCGCTTTCACGCTGGAATTCGCGGTCATGCTCCTGCCGGACGATCTCACCCGAGGTCGCCACGACCGTTCCGGTGCTGCGGGTCCGCGCGTCCATGCGCCGAACGGCCTTCAGGATCGCGCCGATCTCGCGCCGATCCAGCCGGGACCGCGCGGACAGCTGGAACTGGCGTTCCACATCATCCGCTGCAAACAAGAGCACGCAATTGGCATGATCGCGGTCTCGCCCGGCACGGCCTGCCTCTTGCAGGTAGTTCTCCAATGATCCGGGCATGTCGCCATGTACCACAAGTCGGATGTCCGGTTTGTCGATCCCCATGCCAAAGGCATTGGTGGCCGCGATGACCCGCAAATCGCCGACGCGGAACCGCTCCTGAATGGTTTTCTTCTCATCGGGTGTCAGGCCGGCGTGATACCGTTCGGCAGAAAGCCCCTGGTGTTGCAGGAACTGCGCCACATCCTCTGTCGCCTTGCGTGTCGCGCAATAGACCACAGCGCCCGACGCACTTTCTGGCGGCAATCGCTGTTCGATGACCTCGAGAATATCCGCCAGCTTTGTTCGCTTTCCGGTCGGACGCACCTCGAAACTCAGGTTCGTTCGCGACGCCCCGCCATCCAGCAGCAAGAGAGTCGCCCCAAGACGCTGGTGAAAGTGGTCACGGATATCGCGCACGACGTCGGGCTTGGCCGTCGCGGTCAGGCAGATCACCGGAACCTCCTCCGCATCGCCTGCCGTTTCCTTGATGAACCGCGCAATGTAGCGATAGTCGGGACGGAAATCATGGCCCCACTTCGAAACGCAATGCGCCTCGTCCAGCACCCATAGGCCAATCTCGCGCTGCTTGAGGACGGAGCGCACCGAAACACTGCGCAACTGTTCGGGCGAAATCAGCAGCATCGCGGCCTCGCCCATGCGGACCTTGTCGAGGGCGTCCTGCCGTTCGGGCAGCGACAGCATCCCGTTTACCGTGACCGCCGAGGAAATGCCCGCGCGTTCCATGCCCGCAACCTGATCGGCCATCAGCGCGACCAGCGGCGAAATGACGACCGTCAGCGCGCCGGTCCTGTCGAACTTTGCCAACGCCGGGATCTGATAGCAGACAGACTTGCCGGTTCCGGTCGGAAGAATACCCAACAAACTCTGTCCACGCATGCCTTCTTCGACGATGCGTTCCTGCAATGGGCGGCCATCTGCGTCCGCAGGTGTCGGGCGGAACGACTCGAATCCGAACCAGCGTGACAGGGCCTTGACCGGATCGCTCCTTTCCCGACACCAGGCGCACTCGGGTGCATCGCAGGTCGTATCGCGCAGGCGTTTGAGCAGGCGCGCCGCATCGGGGAACTGCATCCGCACCCAAGGCGGCATGACCGAGTCGCCGCCCGCGACCGATATCCACGCAAGCGCATAGGCCAACGGCCACCCCATGAAAGGTGAGGCAATCTCGTGCAAGACATCCTTGGTTGCTTGCGTACAAGCCTGCCCTTCCAGCAATCGCCAGATCACTTGCCGGGCCTGCCCTGAGGATGGGGAATCGGCGCCGCGCACATGACAAAATACAGCGTCAAAGCCGAGATCACGTTCCCCACGCGTCGTAAGGTAGTGGTACGCGGCAACGGCATCCGGGGACGTTGCGTTCAACGCGCGGAAAGCCCCCAGTTGGTCAGCCAGCACGTCAAACACCAGACGTGCATCCGCCTCGGGGTCGTTGACGTGTCCGGCCACAAGCCGTCCATCTTGGTAGTGCTTGACCAGTCGGTGGTAGGGATTGCGCGGAAAGGCCAGCGGATTCAGCCAGAGCGTATCGATCGGCGCGTCGGAGAGTCGGGACAACCGGGGCCGCAGGGCTGCCAGATGCGGCAGATCATGGCGCAGGATATTGTGCCCGATCAGGTGTCGGATTTCGCCAAGTTCGGCTTCGAGTCGATCCAGCGCTGCTGCCATGTCTCCCCTGTGACAGCGGATTGCAGGTGTCTCGTCACACAGCACCGCCGCCAGATCGAAGATCCGCGCCGTTTTCGGATCGACTTCGAGGTCAACGGAGAGGCAATGCGCCAGAAAGGGATCGGGTTGTTGGACGGCCTTTGGCAGGGGACACCGGTGAAGCTATTCAAATCAAGAACATATGTGACCCGCCGCACCTGTCAGGGTCAAGCAAGAGGCGAAATTCACGCGAGATGGACGCATGTTCTGTGCCTCCCATGCACCGACCGGACAAGATCTCAAACCCATCGGCTTTGACGCGTATTCTACTGGGTTTTCCGCGGGCCGGGCCCTCAATTCCGAACCACCTGGTGGGGTTTCCCAAAACGCCCGTCACTCCATGTCGGTTCAACAGTGACACGTCGACGGCGACAGCATGTGTTCATCCTGATGCGGAACGGCACCCGCGGATGCGTACACCCGGTGCGCGCAGATCTGTCTAACCATCGTGAAATCAGGTTGCCCGTCTACCGACCCCGGAACAGTCCGCCAAGGACACCGCGGACGATGCGCCGTCCTGTGGTACCGGTCAGTTCCTTCATCACAATGTCGCCCATCGCCTCGCCAAAGCTTTTGCCGCGTCGCACGGGTTTGGAGGTCGACCGGCTGACCCGCGTGCCAGAATAGCGCCGTCCGGCACTGTGGTCACGGGCTTGCGCCTCTGCCTCTGCCTCGGCGCGTTCGGCCTGTTCTGCGGCCTGTGCCGCCTTGTCGGCGCGGGCGCGCAGGATCTCATGGGCCGAGTCGCGGTCCACCGGCGTGTCGTATTTCCCGGCCTGCGGCGAGGCATCCAGAATAGCACGCCGCTCTGCGGCGGTGATCGGGCCCAACTGCGACGATGGCGGGCGGATCAGTGTGCGTTGCGCCATGCCGGGCGCGCCCTTGCGTTCCAGAAATGAGGTCACCGCCTCCCCCACACCCACCGTGCGAATGGCCTGTTCGATATCCAGCGCCGGGTTGTCACGGTAGGTTTCTGCCGCCAGTCGCAGGGCGCGTCTGTCGCGCGCGGTAAAGGCGCGCAACGCGTGTTGGACCCGATTGCCAAGCTGTCCAAGGATGTCCTCAGGGATATCATCAGGCGATTGGGTGACAAAATAGACACCGACCCCCTTGGAGCGGATCAGGCGCGCCACCTGTTCCACCTTGTCGACCAGCGCCTTGGGTGCGCCGTCAAACAGCAGGTGCGCCTCGTCAAAAAAGAACACCAGCCGGGGTTTGTCCGGGTCACCGACCTCTGGCAGTTCCTCGAACAACTCTGACAGCAGCCACAGCAGAAAGGTCGCATAGAGGCGCGGACTGTGCATCAGCTTGTCGGCAGCCAAGATATTGACCATGCCACGCCCGTCCGGGGCGAGCCGCATCAAGTCCGCCAGCTCCAGCGCCGGTTCGCCGAACAACCCGCCACCGCCTTCGTTTTCCAACACCAGCAGCCGGCGCTGAATCGCCCCGATCGAGGCCACGGACATGTTGCCATAGCGCAGCGACAGATCCTTGCGGTGTTCCCCCATCCAGACCAGCATCGAGCGCAGATCATCCAGGTCGAGCAGCGGCAGGCCCTCTTCGTCGCTTAGGCGGAAGGCGATGTTCAGGATGCCCTCTTGCGCCTCGGACAGGTCCATCAGCCGCGACAGCATCAGCGGCCCCATCTCTGTCACCGTGGTGCGCACCGGATGGCCCTGTTCACCGAACAGATCCCAGAAACAGACCGGAAAGGCGTCATAGCTAAAGGTGTCGAAACCTATGGTCGCGTTGCGGTCCATGAAGGCGCCGTGCAGTTTGTGCGTTTCGCTGCCTGCAAGCGCCAGACCGGACAGATCGCCCTTTACATCGGCCAGAAAGACCGGAACGCCCGCAGCGGAAAACCCTTCGGTGAGGATTTGCAAGGTGACGGTCTTGCCCGTGCCCGTGGCCCCCGCCACCAGCCCGTGACGGTTGGCGTATCCCAGATCGAGATACTGCTTTTCGCCATGATCCGTCCCGGCGCCGCCAACGAAAACTCCGTTCCCCATGCACTCTCTCCCTAGGTCGCGTGACAGGAACATACATCCTTAACCAATTGATGCCAGTGTGTTTCCTGTTCGGGACAACATGTCCTCTCCTGTCCCGGACTGACTTCCTCCCTGTCAGACTGGCCGCGCCCTTGGGCGCGGCTTTTTTTGTGGGCTGAAAATTCGGAAGATGCCGGAAAAGAACATGGAAATCCCTGTTGACCACGCGCAAGTCTTCTTTTAGCGTCCCCTCAATAACAAAGTCGGCCGGTCCGACAGGGAGTGAAATGGAAAAGGGCCCACGGGCCCTTTTCCTTTTTTCGGACCGAATCACAGGGGCACGTCGCGTTTCCCCTCAAGCAGCCGCAAACACGCGGCGATCCGCGCATCAACCCAGCGTCAAGCAACATTTCTGTCCTGACACTGCGCCTGACGCGTGTTAATCGAACCACAGCCAATGACCGGATTTTAGAGGACATCATGAAAAAACCGCTTATCCTTTTGTCGTTGATCGCCTCGCTGGGCGCTGGTGCGGCGTACGCCCAGTCCGCCGATGGCGGCGATCCGCCCGCAGGCACTGGCCTTGATCTGGGCGAGTCGGTCCAGGTGACTCCGCCCGCCGCAGGCGCCGCGGATGTGCCAGAGCCCTACGTCAAGGAAGTCCACAAGGACTGGACCGTGCAGTGCCTCAAGGTCGCCGACGACCGCGAGATCTGCCAGATGTATCAGTTGTTGCAGGACGAGGACGGCACCAAGCTGGCCGACGTCTACATCTTCAAGGTCAAGGATGCGGGTCAGGCCGTCGCTGCCGGTGTGTTTACCGTGCCGCTGGAAACTCTGCTTCCAGCCAAGTTGACAGTTCAGGTCGATACCCGCGATGCAAAGCGGTATGACTATTCGTTCTGCAATGCGCAGGGCTGTTTCGCGCGCGTCGGCTTTCTGGCTGACGATGTCGAACGGTTCAAGGCCGGTAGTGAGGCCCGCGTGATGTTGGTGCCGATGCTGGCGCCCGAGCAGCCTGTCACCCTGTCGATGTCGCTGGCCGGGTTCACCGCCGCGTTCGAACAGACCACCGCGCGCTGACACCAGCCGCCATTGCGAAATGCCAAACGGCGCGTCCTTCAGGGACGCGCCGTTTTTGATTGCCCGGCGATAAGTGCGTGGAACAACCCGTTCAGTGCGCCTTGGCGGTGCCATCCCCGAACAGGCGCGCCCAGACCGGCGCGATCAGTTTTGTGCCAATGGGGATCAGGACCAACCCGACCAAGAAGCCGATGACAAAGTCGATGCCCGCGGTCACAGCCCATTCCAGCAGGCCGTTGCCCTGCCCCAGCGCGACGGCGGCGTGATGGACTGTCTCCTCTGGCCAGTGCCAGCCCATCTCGTGGCTGGAATGCACAATGATCGACCCCCCGACCCAGAGCATGGCCGCCGTCCCGATGACGGACAGCGCCTTGAGCAACCAGGGCATGAATTTCACGATTACCCGCCCAAATCCCTGCGTCGCGCTCAGCCGTCCGTTCTGGCTGAGCCACAGGCCGACGTCATCCATTTTGACGATGATTGCCACCGCGCCATAGACGAGAGCCGTAATCATGACCGCAACAACCGCCAGCGTGGCCGCCTGCATGGCAAAGTTCGGGGCGTCGATCGCAGACAGAGAGATCACCATGATTTCCGCCGACAGGATGAAATCGGTCTTGATCGCGCCTTTGACCTTGGCCTCTTCCAGGTGCAGCGGGTCGCCGACATCGTGGCTGCCGTCCGGACCGCCGGAATGGTCGTCATGCTTCATCAGCACATGCACGATCTTTTCCGCCCCCTCAAAACTGAGGTAGCAGCCGCCCAGGATCAGCAGCGGCCAGACCAGCCAGGGGGCAAAGGCCGCCATCAGCAGCGCGGCGGGCATCAGGAACACCAGCTTGTTGATGATGGACCCGCGCGCGATGCGCCAGATGATCGGCAATTCCCGCGCCGGTTCGAATCCCTGAATGTATTTCGGCGTCACCGCAGCGTCGTCGATCAGCACCCCCGCCGTCTTGGACCCTGCCTTCATCGCCGCCGCGCCGATGTCATCCACAGAGGCCGCCGCCACCTTGGCGATGGCCGATACATCGTCCAGAAGTGCCAGAAGTCCACTCATACCGCTTCTCCTGTTCCGTTTAGTCGGACCCTAGTGGCTTGTCCGCAAACCGCAAGCGCCACGCCCCGCCGCCCTGCACCGCCAGCACAAGGCAGCCGCCCGCGATGGCCCAGTTCTTGACAAAGATGCTCATTTGCCATGGATCGTCCGGGATCAGGTGGAAAAAGGCGGTCAGCGCGCAATACCCTGCCAGCGACAGCGCGACGGGGCGCACCGCCACCCCCAGTATCAGCGCCAGTCCGGCCAGGGCGTTGTAGATCAACGCCGGCCAGACAAGTGCCGCAGACCAGTTCCAGCCCGCCAGCAATGCCTGCGCAGCCACCGGATCAACCACCTTTTGTACGGCTCCGGCCAGAAAAAGCATCGCAATCAGGCACCGTCCGGCCAGGCTCAAAAAGTTTTCAGACATGTGCCACTCATAATTTTGCATCCCCTTGCCGAACAATAGAGCAAACGCGGCATGAAGGTTAGCGCCACCACGGGCAACCTTGCCACATTTAACGCTAACATGCTGTTTCGCTTCGGATATTGCACTTTGCAGATGCAGCAACCCTGCCTATACGAAGACCCGACAAGTGTTATCAGGAGGCGCGCATGACCGTCACTATCGGGATCAACGGATTTGGCCGCATTGGCCGATGCACTTTGGCACATATCGCGGAATCGGCGCGCAACGATGTTCAGGTGGTCCGGATCAACGCTCCGGGGCCGATCGAGACCCATGCGCACCTGCTGCGGTACGACAGCATTCATGGCCGCTTTCCCGGCGATGTGACCGTCAAGGATCAGTCCATCGACCTTGGCCGCGGCCCGATTGACGTGATGTCCTCTTACGAGCTGTCCGATCTCGACTGGAGCGGCTGCGACGTGGTGCTGGAATGCACCGGCCAGTTCAATGACGGGACCAAGGCCGACGCGCATCTGGGACGTGGCGCGAAATCGGTGCTGATCTCTGCTCCGGCCAAGAACGTGCAGCGCACCGTGGTCTATGGCGTCAACCACCGCGATCTGGTCAAGGGGGAGGTCATGGTGTCCAACGGCTCTTGCACCACCAACTGTCTCGCGCCGCTGGCGAAGGTGCTGGATGAGGGCATCGGGATCGAATCCGGCATCATGACCACGATCCACAGCTATACCGGCGACCAGCCGACGCTGGACCGGCGGCATAAGGATCTGTATCGCGCCCGGGCCGCCGCGATGGCGATGATCCCGACCTCGACCGGGGCCGCGGCGGCGCTGGGTGAGGTGCTGCCCAACCTGACGGGCAAGCTGGATGGATCGGCCGTGCGGGTGCCGACGCCGAATGTGTCCGCCGTTGACCTGACCTTTTATGCTTCGCGCGATGTGACCGTTGAGGACGTGAACGAAGTGGTGGCAGAGGCGGCGGCGGGGCGGATGGGGTCGGTGCTGTCCTACGATCCCGAGCAAAAGGTTTCGATCGATTTCAATCACACCACCCATTCCTCTGTCTTTGCCCCCGACCAGACCAAGGTGGTGGGCAAGCGGATGGTGCGCGTGCTGGCGTGGTATGACAACGAATGGGGCTTTTCGGCGCGGATGGCCGACGTGGCCGCCGCGATGGGCCGCCTGCTGCATTGAGCCTGTCCACGCGTGGACAAGACGACGCCTCTGTAAGATCAATGGCTTACAGAGGCGCTTTTACGTTTGGTTAAGATTTCGCCCTACCGCAAGTCCGCAATTCAGCGGTCGTGCATCCCCTTGCCTTGCAGGATACGGGGCGCGTGTTTGTCGATCCGGGCGACCCGTGTCGCGGCCTGCTTTGCCCCGGAGAAATGCAGCACATAGCCGCGCCTGCGTCCGGGGGTCAGCGCCTCGAAGGCGGTGCGAAACGCCCCATCCTGATCCAGCCTGTCGGTCAGTTCCTGCGGCGGGTCGAGATCATCCTTGGCGAAATGGACCGTCTTGCCGGATTTCTCGACCGCGATGGCGCGGGTGACATAGGTGCGGATCTGGTCGGCGCGCGCCTCGATTTCCTCCACCGATTGAAAGCTGAAATACTTGGAGGCGCGCGAATTTGGCCCGGTCAGGATCAACGCGCCCTCTGGGTCGTCGATCAGCGTGCCCTTGAAGAACGCCAGCCGACAGCCATCGGAATAGCCGCCGATGATCGACACGTTGGACCCGTCAAACGTGTAGCAGGCCTGCCCCCATTTCAGCGCCTCGACCAGCGGCGTGGCGGTGAGAATGGACCGGAGCGCGCGCTTTTCCGCGCCCCAGACCGGATCTGCAAAGACCGTTTCCAGATCCCCCGCGCGCGGCATCAGAGGTAATCGGCGCGGGCCAGCCCGTATTTGGCCATCTTTTCATTCAGCGTCCGGCGCGGCAGGCACAATTCATCCATGACGGCCGAAATCGAGCCCTTGTGACGGCGCATGGTGTTGTCGATCAACATCCGCTCAAACGCCTCGACGTATTCCTTGAGCGGCTTGCCCTCTGTGGTCATGACCGGCTGCATGTCGTCATGATCGCTCATCAAAAGCGAGGCGATGGTGCCTTGCCCCCGACGCGATTGCAGCACCGCACGTTCCGCCAGATTGATCAGCTGGCGCACGTTGCCGGGCCAAGGAGCCTGCAACAGTTGCGCCGCCTCTTGGGCCGACACTTTGGGTGCTTCACAGCCGTACTCATCCGCGTAGCTTTCGCTGAGGCGGGTGAACAGGGTCAGGATGTCCTCGCCGCGCGCGCGCAGAGGTGGCACGACGATCTTGAGCGCGGCAAGGCGGTAATACAGGTCGGGGCGCAGCGCCTGTTCGCAGGTGCGGCCCTCTTCCTGAAGGTTGGAAATGGCGACGATGCGGGTTTCGGGCGGGGTGCCCTGATCATTGATCGCCGACAGCAGACGGGCCTGCGCGGCGTCTGACAGCACCTCGATGTCCTCCAGCACCAGAGTGCCGGCGCGCGCCTCTTCGATGGCGGGCAGGCGTGTGTCCTCTGGTTGCATCGGGCCGAACAGCCGGGTCATCAGCGCGTCTTCGGGCAGCGCGCCACAACTGACCAGCGTGAATTTCTTGCCCGCCCGCGCGCCGACCGCGTGCAGCGCGTGCGCCACCAGCGTCTTGCCGGTGCCGGTTTCGCCCTCGATCAGGACGTGGCCATCGGCCTGCCCCAGATCAAGGATGTCCTCACGCAGGCGTTCCATCGCCCCGCTGGCGCCGATCAGCTTGGACATGATCTGTCCACCGTCGCCCAGTTCACGTCGCAGCGCGCGGGTGTCCAGCGTCAGACGGCGCGCATTGGTGGCCTTTTTGGCAAGGTCGGACATGCGGTCGGGATTGAACGGCTTTTCAAGGAAATCGAACGCGCCAATGCGCATCGCCTCAACCGCCATCGGCACATCGCCGTGGCCGGTGATCATGATGACCGGCAGCGCGCTGTCCGCGCCCATCAGCTTTTTCAGGAACTGGATGCCGTCCATGCCGGGCATCTTGATGTCCGAGATCACGATCCCCGGATAATCGGCGTTGAGCGCGCCAAGCGCCTCTTCGGCGCTGGAAAAGGTTTCGGTGTCATAGCCCGACAGGGCCAGCCACTGGCTGATGGACTGGCGCATGTCCTGTTCGTCATCGACGATGGCGATCTTCATTGCATTGGCCATGGCACGTTACTCCGCTGCTTCTGTGGATTCGTTCAGAACGGGCAGTTGCATCTCAAAGACGGCGCCGCCGTCCTCGCCATTGCGTGCGGTCAGCCGCCCGCCCAGTTCCGATACGATACCCGATGAGATGGCAAGGCCAAGGCCCACGCCGTCACCGGGCAGTTTGGTTGTGTAAAAGGGTTCAAAGAGCGATTCCAGATCCTCGATCCCGGTTCCATTGTCGCGCACGGTCAACGTGGCGGTTTCTCCCGCCGCGAGGATGATGTCGACCTGCGGGTCGTCCACCGACTTGGTGGCGTCAAGCGCGTTGCGCAAGAGGTTGACCAGAACCTGTTCGATGCGCATGCGGTCGCCCATGACGCGCACCGGCCCGTCTGGCAGGATCTTGGTGATCTTGACGCGGCGGGATTTCAGTTGCGGCTCCATCATGGCAAGCGACGAGGCGAGCGCCTCTGACATGTCAACCGGGCTGAGCTGTTCCTGCCCCTTGCGGGCAAAACTCTTGAGCTGGCGGGTGATGGCGCCCATGCGTTCGATCAGGTCGTCGATGCGGTGAAAGGCGGACAGCGCCTCATCGGGGCGGTTGCGGCGCAGCAGCAGGCGCGCGCCCGCAAGATAGGTTTTCATCGCCGCCAGCGGCTGGTTCAATTCATGGCTGACGGCGGCGGACATCTCGCCCAGGGCGGCGAGTTTGGACGATTGCGCCAGCGATTGTTCGGCCACAGCGAGGTTTTTCTGCACCCGCTCGCGTTCGGCGATTTCGCGGCTGAGGCGGGCGTTGAGGGCGCGCAGTTCGGTGGCGTCGCGCTGGAACAGGGCCATGCGGATCGCGGACTGGCGTGACAGTGCGTAGAACACCAGTGCGGCCAACAGGGCAAAGCCCATGATTTCCAGCGCCAGCACCGCGTTCACCCTCTCGCGCACCGAGGTGTAGGTGGTGAAGGTGGTCAGGGTCCAGTTCTGGAACAGGATCTTGCCGTCGATGCGCATCACCGCCTCACCGCGCAGGTAGGCGTCGGCCTGTTGGGCGGTCCAGTCGGCGGTGGCGCGGATGGCGCGTTCTATGGCGCCCTCTGCCGGTTGGCGTTGCAGCGCGGTTTGCAGGGTCAGCCCGCGCCAGCGCGGTTCGGTCGACAGGATGATCTTGCCTTCGGAATTGGTGACGATGACCGCGTCGGTGATGCGGGCCCAGTCGCCCTCAAACTTGGCAAGGTCGACCTCGACCATGATGACGCCGACGGTTTCGCCGCCGCTTTCCATGCGGCGGGCGTAGGTAAAGCTGTAGTTGCCGGCCTCTTGCGCCAGCGCGGTGAATACGGTGGTGTTTGAGCGCAGGGCGTCAAAGAAATAGGCCGCCTCGCGGTGGGATTCGCCCAGCCGGTTGCGGTCGGTGGCGGCGACAGCGCGCCCGTCGCGGTCCAGCAGCATCAGCGAGGCGGCCCCGATCTCATCGGCGAAGGAAATCAGGCGCTGCGAGCTTTGCGAAAAGTCCTGTGAGTTCAGCGCGGAGATCAGTGCCGGGTCGCGAGCCAACAGTTGCGGCACAATGGCGTTGCGGCGGATTTCGGACAGCAGGTTGCCGGAATACAGCGCAAGACGCAGTTCGGCGCGGTTGCGCGTGGTCTCTGTAAAGCGTTCGGTCAGCAGCCAGTTGGTGATCCAGACCGTGCCCACGGCGGTCAGCAGCAGCAGGACAAGCGCAATGCGCGCACGGCCCGAAAACGGTCCGGCGCGACGCAGACCAGATCTTGAGCCACTTGTTGCCATATCGTACAGAATAGGGCGCGCGGGGCCGACCCTCAAGGCGGGTCGGATCAGGCGGTGGTCAGGGCTGCGGTCAGATGGGCGAAAAGGCGCGCACCATCCTCATTGCCATGCGCGGTTTCGCTTGCGCGTTCGGGGTGCGGCATCATGCCCAGCACCCGGCGGTTGGACGACAGCACCCCGGCGATGTCACGCGCCGAGCCGTTGGGATTGTCGGTGTAGCGAAAGGCGACGCGGTCTTCGGCCTCAAGGCTGTCGAGCGTGTGCGGATCGGCAAAGTAGTTGCCGTCATGGTGCGCGATGGGCAGGGCGATATCGGTGCCTGTGCCGTACCCTTCGGTATAGACCGACCCCGCCTCGACGCGCAGGCCGATGGTGCGGCAGATGTATTTCAGGCCGGCGTTGCGCAGCAGCGCGCCGGGCAGCAGGCCGGTTTCGGTGAGCACCTGAAAGCCGTTGCAGATGCCCAGCACATAGCCGCCGCGATCGGCATGGGCCTTGACCGCGCCGACGATGGGCGCGTTGGCCGCAATGGCCCCGCAGCGCAGGTAGTCGCCAAAGGAAAAGCCGCCGGGAATGCCGACGATATCGATACCGTCCGGCAGGGCGGTGTCCTTGTGCCAGACCATAGCGACCTGCAAACCGGCGCGTTCAAAGGCGCGGGCCAGATCGCGGTCGCAGTTGGACCCGGGAAACACGATGACGGCTGCTTTCATGGGTTCACTCCCTGGGGCTGGCAGGCGGATGCGCCCTGCCCTAACGGCCTTTGCCCCCTGCCGCAAGCCTGCGGCGCATCCGGGGCCACCCGTCCCGTGACACACGGGGCGCGCAGGTCCACGAGTCTAGAGACTCTCGATGCGGTAGCTCTCGATCACCGTATTGGCGAGCAGCTTTTCGCACATCTCACCGATCTTTGCCTCGGACGTTCCGTCGGCCAGATCCATCTCGATGACCTTGCCCTGACGGACAGAGCCGACGCCGTCGAACCCCAGCGCGCCAAGCGCATGGCGCACCGCCTCACCCTGGGGGTCGAGAACCCCGTCCTTGAGCATCACATGCACGCGCACTTTCATGATCGTCCCCTTGGTTGCCTGCGGCGCAGGAAACGCATCGCGCGCGAGAATGCAAGCGCAAAGAAAAACGCCGCCCCCGAAGGGACGGCGTCACAGCCTGCCTTGCGGCCTGCTTATTCCTTGTTGCCGCGGCGGATCACGTTGCCGGCGTCGGCCTCGATCCGGAAGGTGCCTGCGGTGTTGCCCGTGAGATCGTTGTTCTCATAGGTGCCGCCGCCACCTTCGCGGACGCGGATCGCCTCGTACACGTTTTGCGAGATCGTGTTGGAGCGGACAATCGGCGTGGACGCGCCCTTGACCGAGATCCCGTAAAAGGCGTTGCGGAAGATCTCGTTGTTTTCGATCACGCCCATGCCGCCTTCGTGGATGTACATGCCCGACTGCTGACCGTCGCGCAGGATGTTGTCAAAGACCGACGGGTTGGCGTTGGTCTTGATCTCGATCCCGGCATAGGCGTTGCCAAAGATCTCGTTGGCGGTGATCCGCGAGATCGCCCCGTCCGAGGTCATGATGCCGCCCTGCTGGCCGTCACGGATCGTGTTGCCGGTGATCAGCGGATTGTCAGCCGCCTTAACCTCGATCCCCGAGAGACCGTTGTTGTAGACAGTGTTGCCCTCATAGTGGCCCTTGCCGCCTTCGTTGATGAAGATACCCGAGCCGCCGCCATCGCGCATGGTGTTGCCGGTGACATAGGGGTCCGCGCCTTCCTTGACCTCAAGACCTGCCAGGCTGTTGCCGTAGATCTCATTGCCTTCGATGGTGGCCCGGCCGCCCTCGAACATGAAGATACCGCCCTGCGCGCCGTCGCGGATGGTGTTGCGGCGGATGGTGGCATCGTTGTTGTCACGGATGGCCAGCACGGCCAGTCCCTTGGAGCTGAGAACGCTGTCTTCGAGGATCAGCGATCCGGCGGCGATGTGGACGTTGAAATACTTGCCGCCGTCCTGAAGGATGGTCATCCGGGCAATCCGCCCCGAGTCCGCTGTCCAGCGCACGGTATTGTCCTCGGCCACCTTCAGCACGATGTCAGACACAGGACCGACCCCGACGATTTCCAGTGGCTTCGACACGTCGATGCCACGGGTGTAGGTGCCGGGATAGACCTCGATCCGGGTGTCGGGATCAGCGGCGGCCACGGCGTCGGCCAGATCGCGGTAGTCACCGCCACCCGATGCCTTGACCGTCAGGACGTTGACGCTGAGGTCCGGCTTGGGCGTGGTTGTGACCTGCCCCGGCACTTCGATGTTGCCAATGCGGATCACGTTGCCGGCGTCGGACTCGATGCGGAAGGTGCCCGCGGTGTTGCCCGACAGGTCGTTACGCTCATAGGTGCCGCCGCCGCCTTCGCGGACGCGGATCGCCTCGTAGATGTTGCTGGCGATGGTGTTGGAACGCACCAGCGGGTTGGAGTCGCCCTTGACCGAGATCCCGTAAAAGGCATTGCGGATGATCTGGTTGTTTTCGATCACGCCCTTGCCGCCTTCGTGGATGTAGATGCCGGACTGCTGACCGTCGCGCAGGATGTTGTCATAGACCTGCGGATCGGCGCCGGTCTTGATCTCGATCGAGGCATAGGCGTTGCCGTAGATCTCGTTCTTGGTGATGCGCGACACCGCCGCGTCAGAGGTCATGATGCCGCCCTGCTGGCCGTCGCGGATGGTATTGCCAGAGATCAGCGGGTTGTCGGCGGCCTTTACCTCGATGCCGGACAGGGCGTTGTTGAAGACGGTGTTGCCCTCATACCGGCCCTTGCCGCCTTCGTTGATGAAGATGCCAGAGCCGCCGCCATCGCGCATGGTGTTGCCGGTCACGACAGGGTCGGCGCCTTCCTTGACCTCAAGCCCTGCGAGGGAGTTGCCAAAGATGGTGTTGCCTTCGATCAGCGCCTTGCCGCCTTCGAACATGAAGATGCCGCCCTGCGCACCGTCGTGGATGGTGTTGCGGCGGATGGTGGCGCCGGTGTTGTCGCGGATGGCCAGCACGGCCAGTCCCTTGGAGGTCAGGTCGCTGTCCTCGATGATCACGGATCCGGCGGCGATATGGACGTTGAAGAACTTGCCGCCGTCCTGGTGGATCGAGATGTTGGCGATGCGCCCGCTTTCGGCGGTCCAGCGGACGGCGTTGTCCTCTGCCACCTTCAGCACGATATCGTTCTTGTTGCCGACACCGATGATCTCCAGCCGCTTCGACACGTCGATGCCACGGGTGTAGGTGCCGGGGTAGACCTCGATCCGGGTTCCGGGATCGGCGGCGGCGATGGCGTCGGCCAGTTCGGAATAGTCACCGCCCGACCGTTTGACCGTCAGGACCGGCCCGCCGTGCTCCTTGGGTTTGACGATGTCGGTGTTGTCCGGCTTGACCGGGATGCCGCATTCCCGTTCGATGATGCGCTGCGCCATAGAGGCAAAGGTGTGGTCTGCGCAGTCTGCAGCATAGGCCTCATAGCCGGCACAGCCGAGGATCTTGGCCTCGGCCCACATGGCCGAACAGGCGTTGACCTGCGGTTGAGGTTGCGGTTGCGGTTTGGGCGTGGTGCCGGTGACCACCGGGCCGCTCGAGGCCTTGAGCACCCGGCTTTGCGGCAGGATGCGGGTCATCGGGATCGCCATGTTGAAGCCAGAGCGGCTGTCGCCCGCGTGGTGCAGACCGACGACGCGCTTGTCGGACAGGCGAATGACCGGCGAACCGGAGTTGCCGCCCAGCGTGTCACAGCTGTGCATCAGCTTGCCCTCGGCCGAGATGGCGGGGTTTGCCGCCGCACAGCCTTCGCGGCTGATGTGCATGGCCTGGCCTTGCGGGTGGCCGATGATCCAGAGAAATTCGCTGTCTTCCGGATCCTCTTCGGCGAGTTCCAGAATCCCGTATTTGGTCGACGGATTGCCGAAGACGCGCAGGACGGTGTAGTCCAGCTCACGGTTGGTTTCGATGATCTGCGGACTGACGGTGTAGCGGTCGACCCCTTCAGAACTGCCGGGCTTGACGAAGCCGGCCACAAATTGCGCCGCCTGCACGCCGCTGTCGCGGCCCGTGGGGTCGCCGTCCATGCCGGGGATGCAGTGGTGGTTGGTCAGGATGTGTTGATCATCGACGATGAAGGCCGTGCAGAACGCGGTCTTGCCGTTGGTGAACAGCATGTCCAGACGACCGATCGGGCGGCCCAGTTTCATGATCGGGCTGGTTTCGCCGTATTTGATGATCGGTTCGTTCTGGTAATCTCCAAAGGCCTGTTCAAAGACCAGACCATCCCCGCCAGCGGACTGGCGCGGCTGAATGATGATCTTTCCGAAATCCGTTGGATCGAACTCGGCCGGAGCGGTTTGCGCGGCGGCTTGGCCGCCGGCGACTGCTCCTGCGCAGAGTGCAAGTGCTGATATGAGTAGACGCATGACAATGTCCCCGTTGGCAAGAATACTGTTTGAGCGTACCGTGAGCGCGCCCCTGCCGCCAAGTAAAGAATTCCTTGCCTTTCGGACAGAAATGGCACGGTTGGCGGGGGTTTCCGGACACAATTGCGAATTTTTCCACAATGGAAACAGTCGCCGGACCGATGGCGCGGTGCGCAGCGCGGGGTCGGGCCGGTCACTGTTAGTTGATCAGCGCCCCGCCGCGGCGACCAGCCGTTCCAGCGCGCGCCGCGTCGTCGGGCCAAAAGCACCGTCCACGTCGCGGTCCGTCAGATAGCCGCGCGCCACCAGTTCCTGCTGGATGGCTCGCGTCGTCCCTCCCGGCAGCTTGTGCAGTTGCGTGATCGGATGCGCATAGCCATCGGCGATCGACTCGACCAGCAGCGCGCCCGCGCGGGCATGATCCACCCGCACTGCCCGGCCCAGACTATAATACACCCCCAGTGAGAATTTGCCCTGCGGATAGCCCGCATTGGTCGTCTCTTGGTACAGCGCGAGAGCCTTGTCATAGTCCTGACGAACACCCAGGCCGCTGTTATAGACCACGCCCAGCGAATAGCGCGCCGGGATGAACCCGTTCATGCGCGGATCTTGCAGGATGCGCAGCGCCTCGTTGTAGCGTTTGCGGTCGATCAGCGCGCGCGCCATCCCGTAGTGGACCGCCGGGTCGTCGCTGACCTTGCGCGCCGCGCTACAGGCCAGTTCCGCCGCGCCAACATTGAAATCCTCACGCGACACCCCGGCGATGCCGTCGACCGCGAACATCGGCATCGCGACCTCCAGACAGCGGGTCACGATGGCCGGACGCGCGGTGGTGGACTCCACCGTTGCCCGCAGCGCCGCGACCTTGACCTCGGTTTCGGCGAATTGCTCGCGCGCGCTGGCGGTGCGGGCTGCGATCTGCCCCAGCCAATCCGCTGACAGGTCGGCGTTGCCTTCGATCCGCAACAGCGCTGATCTCACGTCGGCCTCACTCTTGGAGTCCGGCAGCGTGGCCAGCGTGGTCGTGATCGTATCGGTAAAGCGCTGCATGCCGTCGACACGGCTTTTCATGCGCCGAGCCTCTCCTGACAGTCCACGCGCCAGCGCCTCCCACAGGGCGGCGATGTCAGCGCTGGCCGGGCCAGAGTCCCGGTTGGCCGCCTTTGCCTGCGCATAGGCGTCGCGGATCAGGACCTCATGGACGGCATAGTGCTCCAGCGCCTCGATCCCGGCCTTGCGGGTCGCTGACAGTTGGGTCAGCGCCGATGGCAGTGCCTGCTGGATCGCCCGGCGCAAGGCGAAGGCCGGCGACGCATCGCCCTGATCCTTGACCGCGTCCTGCAACAGCACGATCACGGTTGCCTCTCCTTCGGTAAAGAGCTTGTCGATGACACTCTTGCGCGCCGAGACAAAGGCCAACCGCTCCCGGCTGGACTCTGCCAGGGTTGACGCGCGTTTGGTGGCCGCGTCCACCTCGGCCTGCGTAGTCGCGCCGCGCAGCGTGTCTAACAGCCGGTCCATGTCGGCCAGCAGGGGCGGCATCGCGTCTGCCCGGTCCGTGGCCTGGGTCAGGGATGCCTCGATCTGGTCCGCAACCCCGCGCCAAAGCCCGGCCACCTCGGCGCTGCCCGGCTTGGCAGAGGCCTCTGCATCCCCTGCCCGCGCCCGCGCGCGGGTCAACGTGCCTTGCAGGCTGCGCACCGCGCGATCCGCAGCGGCACCCTCTTTGGACATTTCGGCGCGCTGCCGTTCTGCAGTCTCCAGCCCCTTGGCGATCTCGGTCTTGAGACGCTCATCGGCGGGGTCAGGTCCCTCGACGGGCGGCGTGACCACAACATCCGTCTTGCAGGACCGTTCGGCCAGACCGCGCACCAGCGGGGCCAGAACGTGATCGCCGCATTGATCGAGGAAGGTCTGATAGCCGATGCAGCCATGTTGCTCTGCCGCACCCCACAGCACCTCACAGGCGCCTTGGGCGACCGGCGGCGGCGCAATCGGTCCCACAGGCGCTGCGGCCTTGAGGATCTTGCTTTCGGCCAGAATGCGTTTCATGGGGATGGCAAAGTTGAACCCGGTGCGGCTGTCACCCGCATGGTGCAGTGCCACAACCTGCCGGTCGGAGATGCGAAACACCGGAGAGCCCGAGTTGCCGCCCAGCGTATCGCAGCTGTGCACCACCTTGCCCTCTGTCGAAACCGGCGGATCGGCGGCGGCACAGCCCTCACGGCTGATGTGCTGCGCCTGCCCCTGCGGATGGCCGATGATCCAGAGAAATTCCGAGCTTTCGGGGTCGGCATCGGCCAGTTCGACCTTGCCATAGCGGGCCGAGGGATCGCCAAAGACGCGCAGGACCGAATAATCCAGCGGCGCGCTGGTCTCCAACGCCTGAAGCTGGACCTGGAACTTTTCCGCGCTGTCGGGATGGGCGGCATCGACATAACCCGCCACGAATTGCGCCGCCTGCACACCGGGATCGCCGACGCCGGGAATACAGTGGTTGTTGGTCACAAGGTGTTCGTTGTCGACGATGAAGGCGGTGCAATAGCCGGTCTTGCCATTGCCATAGAGCACATCCAGCCGCCCGACCGGGCGGCCAAGTCGGCGCGCGATGCTCTTTTCGCCGTAGGAGATGACGGGTTCGTTCTGGTAGTCGCCAAACGCCTGTTCCAGCACAAATCCGGTGCCAGCGGACTGTCGTTTGGCGACGACGATCTTGCCAAAGTCGGATGGGTCAAATTCGACCGGCTGCGCCTGCAGCGGCGCGGCAAAGAGTGCCAATGTCAGCGAAGTCACAAGAGATCGGCGCATCATGGCAATCGCTCCGGGTAAAGGGCTTTGCCCGAGCTTACCCTTTCGGTTGCCCCTACGCCAAGTCCGGAATCCATGCCCTGTCTTTGGCAGGCACCCTGCAAGGCGTCCCGGAGACGGACGCATCAGGTCACGATGGCCCCTTGTCGGCGGCTTTGGCGGGGCGCACCAGTGGCGGCGCACCCTTGGCTGCCCCCAGCGCGGGGCAGCGCAGGCGGGGCGTCACGCGTCGCCCCGTCCCGGTATCAGTTGATCAGCTTGGGCTTTGCCATATGCGTGGCCTGTTTGGGCATCACACCCAGACGGCGCGCGACCTCTGTATAGGCATCCGCAAGGCTGCCAAGGTCATGGCGGAACACGTCCTTGTCCAGCTTCTGGCCGGTCTCGATGTCCCACAACCGGCAGCTGTCGGGAGAGATCTCATCCGCCACGATCAAACGCTGATAGTCGCCGTCATAGACCCGGCCGACCTCGATCTTGAAGTCGACAAGGCGGATGCCGACACCGTACATCAGCCCGGACAGGTAATCGTTGACCCGCAGCGCCAGCGCCACGATGTCATCCATGTCCTGCTGGCTGGCCCAGCCGAACGCGCCGATGTGTTCCTCGGTGACCAGCGGATCGCCCAGCTTGTCGTCCTTGTAGCAGTATTCGACGATCGGGCGCGGCAGGGCGGTGCCCTCTTCGATGCCCAGACGCTTGGACAGCGATCCGGCGGCATAGTTGCGCACGATGATTTCCAGCGGGATGATCTCACAGGCGCGGACCAGCTGTTCGCGCATGTTCAGCCGTTTGATGAAATGCGTCGGCACGCCGATGCCGTTCAGGCCTACCATGAAATATTCGCTCAGGCGGTTGTTCAGAACGCCTTTGCCCTCGATCACGTCCTTTTTCTCGGCGTTGAAGGCGGTCGCGTCATCCTTGAAGTACTGCACGATTGTGCCCGGCTCGGGGCCTTCGTAAAGGATCTTTGCCTTGCCTTCGTAGATTTTTTTGCGCCGTGCCATGAGGGCCCTTTCCGGGGAAACAACGAAACCGCGCCGAAGCGCGGTGAGCGATGCCATAAGCCATGGGCGGCGCGGCTGCAAGGGACAGCCCGTCGCGTGGCGCGGCAGGGCGTGGTTGTGCATCGGAAAAGGATTCGATGCCGCAGGTCGGCAGCACAGCCTTGCGAAGTGGCGTCCGGGGCGGCATACCATGCTCAAACCCATTTTCCCGAGGGAGCGAGAGCAATGACCACCTTCGATGACCGCGAAAACGCGTTCGAGAACAAATATGCCCATGACGAGGAAATGAAATTCCGCGCCGAGGCCCGCGCCAACAAGCTGCTGGGCCTCTGGGCCGCCGAACTTCTGGGCAAGACCGGCGATGACGCCAGCAGCTATGCCATCGAGGTCGTCAAGGCGGACTTCGAGGAAGCCGGCCATGAGGACGTGGTGCGCAAGGTTGTGGGTGACCTGGGCGACAAGGCCACGGCGGACGAGATCCGATCCAAGCGCGCCGGTCTGCTGATTCTCGCCAAAGAGCAGATCATGAAAGAGGTCTGACCTGCCCGCCTTCGCACCAAGGACAAGGTCGGGCCCCTGTGGTCGGCCTTTTCATGGCGGTTTCTTTCATGCCTCAAGGCGGCTCCCCGACTCCCACACGGTATTCGGGGCGCGCATGGTTTAAGGGGGGCCAGGGGTTGCGAACCGCGCTCGCCCTTGGCCATGCGCGGTCCCCGCGCCCCATCCCACGCCCGGACGCAACCGACCGGGCCTTTATTGTTCTTCGGGCTTTTTTCTTGGTGACAAATACTCCGGGGGGACGCCCGCAGGGCGGCGGGGGCAGCACCCCATTTCCGACACTGGACATTCGCAAGGCGCTCTGAACAGATGCGCGGCGGAACGGACAGGACCAAATCCCATGCATGACACCCTGCGCGGCTGCCTCTGGATGACGGGCGCCATCGCATCCTTTTCCGTGATGGCCATTGCTGGCCGGGCGGTCAGTCTGGATCTCGACACCTTCGAGATCATGCTGTTCCGTTCGATCATCGGGATTGCCATCGTGGTCAGCGTCGCGGGACTGGCGGGACGGCTGGGCGACATCACGCGCCGCCGCATGGGCATGCATCTAGTCCGCAACATCTTTCACTTTTCGGGGCAGAACCTGTGGTTCTACTCGATCACCGCCATCCCTCTGGCGCAGGTCTTTGCGCTGGAATTCACCTCGCCGTTCTGGGTCATGGTGCTCAGCGCGCTCATCCTCTCGGAACGGCTGACACCCAACCGTGTTGCCGCCGCGATCGTCGGGTTCATCGGCATCCTGATCGTCACGCGACCCTCGCCCGAAACCGCGGATATCGGCCAGTTGACCGCAGCCCTTGCCGCCATCGGATTTGCCGGGTCGGCGGTGTTTACCCGGCTACTGACACGCACCGAAAAGATCACCTGCATCCTGTTCTGGCTGACGGTGACGCAGGCGCTGTTCGGCCTGATCTGTGCCGGGATCGACGGCGACATTGCCGTGCCTTCGGCCGCCAGCATGCCCTGGGTGGCGCTGATCGCCTTTGCCGGACTGGTGGCGCATTTCTGCCTGACGACAGCCCTGTCTCTGGCACCAGCCACGGTGGTCATGCCGATAGATTTTGCCCGCTTGCCGGTGATCGCGCTGGTTGGCGTGGCGCTTTACGCAGAGCCGCTGGACCCGCTGGTTCTGGTCGGGGCGCTGGTGATCTTTGGCGCCAATTACGCCAATATCTGGTTCGAAACCCGTAAACGCGCCTGATCCCAAAAGGTTAACGCGCCCCGACCCTATCCTTTTGACCTGTTACAAAAACGTGACGCTACGTTGCGGGCGCATTGGCTGACGCCCCGTCAAAGATTGACCCATTCCCAACTTGCCCAGTAGCGTTTCTGGCAGGAGACGCCCCGCACTCAGGGGATGAGGGATAAAAAAAATGAAAAACATGTTTGTGGGGGCCAGCGTGCTGGCCTTGACCACCGGGTCGGCCTTTGCCGCCGGACTTGATCGCTCGGGTCAGAGCGCATCGTCCATTTTCGCCGCAGACGGCACTGCCGCGCTGACCTTTGGGCTGGTGACGCCCTCTGTGACCGGCACCGATGCCGGCGGGGCCAGCTATGATGTCGCCAAGCGCTATTCGCAGACCGGCCTGACATTCACCAAATCGGTCAATGAGCGTTTCAACTGGTCGATCATCGCAGACAAGCCCTACGGCGTCGATGTCGACTACAACGCCGATCCGCTGACCTCGGCGCTGGGGGGCACCAAGGCAGATCTCAACAGCAACGCGCTGACCATCGTCGGCCGCTATAAGGTCACCGACCGCATCAGCGTCTTTGGCGGCATCGGCGCACAGAGCATTGACGCCGAGGTCTCGCTGAACGGCCAGTCCTACGCCGGCGCCATCGCCACGGCAGGCGTCGCCGCAACGGTTCCGGGCCTTGATTCCGCACTGCTGGGCGCGGCCCTGCGGGGCGATGTCGCCGCCGCAACCGCGATCGACACCACCTATGGCGCAGGCACCACCGCGGCCCTGGGCGGCGCGGTTGCCGGGGTCGTGGGCGGGTTCAACGCCACCGGCGGCTATGCTTTCCGGATGAAAGAGTCGACCAGCCCGAACTACCTGATCGGTGCGGCCTATGAGATCCCCGATATTGCCCTGCGCATCGCGGGCACATACCGGTTCGAATCCAAGCACAGCGCAACCATCAGCGAGGATCTGCTGGGCACGACCTTTGACAGCACCACGCCGGGCTATGACGATCAGATCAGCTATGTCTCCCCGCAAAGCTTTAACCTGGAACTGCAAACCGGGGTCGCGCCGGGCACGCTGGTCACGGCATCCTATCGCTGGACAGAGTTTTCGGCTGTGGACATCATACCGACCCGTCTGGGCAGTGACCTTGTGAACCTTGACGATGCGCACCGCTTTACTCTGGGTGTCGCCAAGCGGTTCAATGATCGTTTCGCCGGATCGGTGACGCTCAGCTATGAGCCCCCCACCGGCAACAACACGGTTTCGCCGCTGGGCCCGACAGACGGTCTCAAAGGGATCTCCTTTGGTGGCCAGTTCACCGATGGCCCGATCAAGATCTCCGGCGGGATCAACTATTCCTGGCTGGGCGATGCGGACGCCGGTGTGGCGGGGATCAAAGCGGCTGAGTTCCGCGACAACCATGCCGTCGGCATCGGCTTCAAGGCTGAAATGACTTTCTGATACGCTGCCTTTGGGCATCTCGACAGGGCCGCGCCCGGGACCGCAAGGTTCCGGGCGTTTCTCTGTCGGCGCATTGAAACAGCATTATCCGGATCGCCAGACATGCCCGCACCGGCTACCCGTTTTTCATGACACAGACATCCCTTTCCCCCCGCGCCTGGATCGAGCTGATCCTGCTCAGCCTGATCTGGGGCGGGTCGTTTCTGGCGATCCGCACCGCTCTGGATGAGATCGGCCCGCTGACCTCTGTCCTGTTCCGCACCGGCATTGCCGCCGCCGTCCTCTGGCCGGTGATCCTGCTGCGCGGCATTCCCTTGCCCAAGGGGCGGCGGGTCTGGATCGGGTTGTTCGGGATGGGACTGCTGAACAACGCCATCCCGTTTTCGCTGATGGCCTGGGGGCAGTTGCATATCCCCACGGGCCTGACCTCTATCCTGAATGCAACAACGGCGATCTTCGGGGTTGTGGTGGCGGCGATGGTCTTTGCGGATGAGCGCCTGAGCGCGCGCAAGGCGCTGGGTGTGGGGCTGGGCTTTGCCGGGGTTGTGACGGCAATTGGTCCGTCCGCCCTGCTCACTCTGGACCTGACCTCTACCGCGCAACTGGCTGTTATCGCGGGCACATTCTCATATGCCTGTGCGGGCGCCTGGGCGCGGGTCCGGCTGGGTGGTCTGGCCCCATTGGCGGCGGCCGCCGGGATGCTGACCTGTTCCACCGCGATCATGCTGCCGCTGACGCTGATGGCCGAGGGCGTGCCGTCGCTGGCGCTTGCCCCGGCCACATGGGCGGGCATTCTCTACTATGCGCTGGTCGCCACGGCGCTGGCCTATCTGCTGTATTACCGCGTGCTGGCGATGGCGGGATCCGGCAACCTGTTGCTGGTCACGCTGCTGATCCCGCCCACAGCGATCTTTCTGGGCGCGGCGGTGCGGGGCGAAGACCTGCACGCCGGAGCCTATGCGGGACTGGCGCTGCTGGCACTGGGCCTCAGCGTGCTGGACGGTCGGCTGTACACGCGCAAGGTCAGGGTTTGACGGCACCCGTCGCGGCGATTACTCCGTGCTGAAACCTCTGTCAGCGAAAGACCTGCGATGCTGTATCCCAATGCCCGCGCCTGGCGCGATGCGCCGCAAAAGCGCGTGGTCCTGTTTGCCATGTCGGGCCTGGGCAAGACCCATGTGTCCAACCTGCTGCGCGGTGCGGGCGGCTGGTTTCACTATTCGATCGATTACCGCATCGGCACCCGCTACATGGGCGAATACATCGTCGACAATGCCAAGCGGCACGCGATGCAGGTGCCGTTCCTGCGCGATCTGCTGATGACGGATTCGATCTACATTGGGTCCAACATCTCGTTCCACAACCTGACTCCGGTCTCGACCTACCTGGGCAAACCGGGCGACCCGGACAAGGGCGGTCTGCCGATGGACGAATATCGCCGTCGTCAGGCCCAGTTCGAGCGCGCGGAACGGCAGGCGCTGCTGGATACCGAATACTTTGTCTCGCGGGCCGAAGACCTGTACGGCTATCCGCATTTCATCTGCGACACCGGCGGCAGCATCTGTGAATGGGTCGACCCCGACGACCCGCAGGACGAGATCCTGACCGCGCTCAGCCAGCAGGCGCTGATGGTCTGGGTGCGCGGCACCGAGGCGCACACCGACGAACTGATCCGCCGGTTTGACAAGGCGCCGAAACCGATGGCCTATCGCCCGGACTTTCTGGCCGCCGGATGGGCTGAATACCTGGCCGAGACCGGATTGACCGAGGACAAGGTCAACCCGGACGCCTTTATCCGCTGGACCTATGCCCGCGCCTTGGCCCACCGCCAGCCGCTGTACGAAGGCATGGCGCAGAAATGGGGTGTCACGGTCGAGGCAGAGGACATGGCCCGCGTGCAAAGCGAGGCGGATTTCACCGACCTGATCGCGGGCGCGTTGCCGGGCTGAACCGCATGATGCCCCGGCGCACCTTGCCCCCGCGCCACCGATCCCCTATCTGAATGCCTCTTCGCAACAGGACCCCTGACATGCCCATCAAGCTGCCCTCCGATCTGCCCGCCTTTGACGTGCTCACGCGTGAGGGTGTCATGGTCATGGCCGAAGAGCACGCCGCCCGTCAGGATATCCGCCCGCTGCGCATCGCGTTGCTGAACCTGATGCCCAAGAAGATCCAGACAGAAAACCAGTTCTGCCGGTTGATCGGGGCGACGCCGCTACAGATCGAACTGTCACTGATCCGGATGAGCGAGCATCAGGCCAAGAACACCGCCGCCGAACACATGGAAAACTTTTACCGCCCGTTTTCGGACGTGGTCGAGAGCGGTGAGAAATTTGACGGGCTGATCATCACCGGCGCGCCCATCGAGCATCTGCCGTTCGAGGACGTCACCTATTGGGATGAACTGACCCAGGTCTTTGACTGGACACAGACCCATGTGCATTCCACCTTTGGCGTCTGCTGGGGCGGGATGGCGATGATCAACCATTTCCACGGCGTCCGGAAACACCTGCTAAAGGCCAAGGCCTTTGGCGCGGTGCGGCACCAGAACCTTGCGCCTGCCTCACCCTATCTGCGCGGTTTCTCCGATGACATGGTGATCCCGGTGTCACGCTGGACCGAAATCCACCGCGATGAGGTGATTGCCGCCGGTCTGCCGATCCTGATCGATTCCACCGACACCGGCCCCTGCCTGATCCAGGACCCGTGCCACCGCGCGCTCTATATCTTCAACCACCTGGAATACGACAGCGGCACGCTCAAGGAAGAATATGACCGCGACATAGAGAGCGGCACAAAGATCAACGTGCCGGCCAACTACTATCCGGACGACAACCCGGCCCTGCCGCCGCAGAACCGCTGGCGCAGCCACGCGCACCTGCTTTACGGCAATTGGATCAACGAGATCTACCAGTCGACCCCTTTTGAGCTATCCTCCATCGGGACGGCCCGCTGAAGGGCAGACGGACGGGGCAAACACGGTGCTGCGCATGATCGGAACGCTTCTTATCGCGTCGCTGCTGGGCGGCGGCGCTCTGGTGCATTGGCGCGCAGGCACGCGCGAGGCTGCGGCGCTGGACCGCTGGCCCGCCGTGGGGGCCTTTGTGACGGTGGACGGCGCGCCCATCCACTATATCCAGACCGGCAGCGGCCCGGATGTGGTGCTGTTGCACGGGGCCAGCGGCAACCTGCGCGATTTCACATTCGACCTGGTGGACAAGCTGGCGCAGAACTACCGCGTGACGGTGTTTGACTGGCCCGGACTGGGCCATAGCGGGCGGCGCGCAGAGCATCGCGGCGCGTTCAACACCGATGCGGAAACGCCGCAGGATCAGGCCGCCTTGCTGGCTTCGGCGGCGGCGCAACTGGACGTCCGCACCCCGATTGTCGTCGGTCATTCCTTTGGCGGCGCGGTGGCGATGGCCTGGGGACTGGACCAGGACGCGGCAGCCATCGTCACGCTGGGCGGCGCAATCATGCCCTGGCCCGGCAAGCTGGATTTCCAGTATCGGCTGCTGGGCAATGCGGTGGGTGGCGCGCTGGCCGCACCGTTCGTCACCGCCCTTGTCGATCCGATGCGCACCCGCGACGCGGTCGAGGGCATCTTTGCCCCGCAATCCATGCCCGACGGCTATCTGACCCACGTCGGCCCCGGTCTCAGCCTGCAACGGCATGTGATCCGCGCCAACGGGCGGCAGGTCCATCACCTGCGCCCTGCCCTGACAGAGATGTCCGCGCGCTATGCGACCCTGAGCCTGCCGGTCGAATTGTTGCACGGCACGGCCGACACGACCGTGGGCTACGACATTCACGCCGTGGCTGCCGCACAACTGCTGCCAGATGCCCGCCTGACCGCGCTGGAGGACGTCGGCCACATGCCACAGCACGCCCGCCCCGGCGCGGTGATAGAGGCCATTCACCGCGCCGCCACCCGCGCCGGGTTGCGCTGAACGACCGATCCCGAAGCGTTTGCGTTAATCCGCTTAACATTCCATAATGCCGGTCACTTAGACGGACGGAGGCCCGCATGACGCTCCCTTTCGACGGCGCGATTTCCAATTTCTATCAGAACGACGCGCCCAAAGCGGTGCGTGAGGCGATCACTCGCGCTGACAAGGACGACATTATCGACACCGGCTATCCCTATTCCGAAGGCATGAAGAGAAAGACCTACGAAAAGGAAATGGAGCGTCTGCAAATTGAGCTGGTCAAGATGCAGGCCTGGGCCAAGGAATCCGGCGAACGGGTCGCACTGGTGTTCGAAGGCCGCGATGCCGCCGGCAAAGGCGGCACGATCAAACGATTCCGGATGAACCTCAACCCGCGCGGCGCGCGGGTGGTGGCACTGGGCAAACCGAATGACCGCGAAGCGACGCAATGGTATTTTCAACGCTATGTCGACCACCTGCCCGCCGCCGGTGAAATCGTGTTCTTTGACCGCTCGTGGTACAATCGCGGCGTCGTCGAACATGTTTTTGGGTTTTGCGACAATGCGCACCGCGAACATTTCTTCAACCAGGTGCCTGACTTTGAAAAGATGTTGGTGAACGAGGGTATTCACCTGTTCAAGTTCTGGCTGAACGTCGGCCGCGCGGAACAGTTGCGGCGGTTTCTCAAACGCGAAAGCGATCCGCTGAAACAGTGGAAGCTTAGCCACATCGATGTCGAGGGCCTGGCCCTGTGGGATTCCTATTCCATCGCCATTCAAGAGACGCTGGCCCGCAGCCACACCGCTGTTGCGCCCTGGACGGTGATCCGGTCCGACGACAAGAAACGCGCGCGCCTTGCCGCCATCCGACACATGCTGACCCATCTCGACTATGCCCGCAAAGATCCCAAGGCCATTGGCACCGTGGACGCCAAAATCCTGGGCGGACCGGAGATCTGGGCAGCCTGAGGGCCGCCCGCGTGCGCAGATGATCAAGAAACGCGGTTATCATCACGGCAATCTGCGCCAAGCCCTGGTCGAGGCCGCGCTGAAGCTGATCGAGGAAAAAGGCCCGACCGGCTTTACCCTGTCGGAGGCGGCCAAACAGGCGGGCGTGACCCCCGCCGCCGTCTACCGGCATTTTTCCGGCCGTGAGGATCTGATCGCCGAGGCCGCGCTGCAAGGCTATGAGATCTTCGCCGATGTCATGGAATACGCCTATGAAAAGGGCCAGCCGTCCGATCTGGCCGCGTTCGAGGCAACCGGCCGCGCCTATCTGGCCTTTGCGCGCAAGTATCCGGGCCATTACATCGCGATGTTCGAATCCGGTATCTCGGTGAACCATTCCTCTGAATTGGCCGCCGTGTCCGCGCGGGCGCGCGGTGTGCTGGAAAAGGCCGCCGAACGGCTCTCACAGCATATCCCGCCGGAGAAACGGCCCCCGCCCGCGATGTTTTCCGCCCATATCTGGGCCTTGTCGCATGGCGTGGTCGAACTGTTCGCCCGCAACTCTCCGGGCAGCCAGGCGCCCTTCCCGCCAGAGGATCTGCTGGAAACCGGGATCGGCGTCTACCTGCGCGGACTGGGCCTGCTGCCTGCGGACAAATGAGCCGCGACCGGCGCGTCCCGATGGGCTAGAACCCATCTGACAAAGACGATGGAGCGACAATGACCAAGACCTTCTTTCTGGGCCTGGGCGGACAGAAATGCGGATCGTCCTGGATACAGGCCTATCTGGCGCGCCAACCGGGGTCCGATTTCGGGCGGCTGGGCGAATATCAGACCTGGGAACACCGGCTTGGCGGCGTCTTTGCGCGTTACCGCGCCGCCGAACCCTCCTTGCTGGGCAAACTGCGCGCCCGGACCAAGGTGGCGCTCGGCGCGCCCGAACCCGCCGCCCACCTCCGTTGGCGGCTGCAACACTCCGAGGACGCCTATTTCGAGTATTTTGCAGACCTTCTGAAACAACCCGGCGTGACCCGCACCGGCGACATCACCCCGTCCTATTCGGCTTTGCCCTCCCAGATCCTGGGCCAAATCCGCGACGGGTTCGCGGCGCGGAACATCACCGTCAAGGTCTTGTTCTCGATGAGGGATCCGGTGGACCGCCTGCGTTCTCACCTGCGCATGGAAATGGAAAAGGGGCGCCACCCGCAAAGCGCCGAAAACGACGCTCCGCTGACCGATTTCTTCGCCACCCCAGAGGCCGAGGCGCGGTCACGCTACGATCTGACTCTAGATGCCATCGAAGCGGTCTTTGCCCCCGAAGACTGCTTTGTGACCACGTTCGAGACCCTGTTCACCGCCAATGGCATCGCCGACCTGGCCCGCTTTGCCGGCGTACCGATAGATCCGCAGGCGGGCATGCGGTCGGTCAACAGCCGCGCCAAGGGCGCTGGCGTCTCCGAAACCCTAGAGGCGGACATCGCGCGCCATTACGCGCCCGTCTATAGAGCCGTGGCCCGTCGCCTGCCCCAAATTGCCGAGACCTGGCCCTCGGCGCGTTTCGCGCTCCCTCGCACGACCTGAGACCTGCGCCTACCAGCGCATGAGCCCGCAGTCGATCAACTGCTGCGCGCCCTCATAAGCCACGGAATTTTCATCCAGAAACCCGTGTTCCACGCCACGCATCTTGTCAAGCAACTCGGCGTAATAGCGGTACTTCGCGGCGGCATTGGCATGGGCCCCCCATTCCGTCGCCCGCGCGATTTTGTCCGCAAACTGCGCGGTAAAGACAAAATGCGCCACAGTCAGCAAGACCTCGGAGGACGGCGGCAGATTGCCATAGTGCGATCCCGTTAACCGACTTTGCGCATCGCGGCGCACCAAGGGCGTCTTGTGCCGCGGCGATTTCTGAAACTCTTGCGCCTTTTTGTCCTTCGAGGACATCCAGACCCGCTGCCAGCCGCGCCGAATGACTTTAGGTTTGACGTCAAACGCATTGAAAAGGCGTGCAGTTTTTGACTTTCCCATCAGGGCTGGCTGCGCGCCAACCTGCAAATCCACCAGTCTCTCACACTGGAAATAGGGATAGGCCGCCATCAAATCCGCAAAACCCTGCGGCAAGGCCCCCTCCAATCCCGATGCCGAGGCCGGAAAAAACTCCACGACCGAGGCCACGGCAGAGGGCGCACCCTCATCCGCCAGCCGTGCCACCACCTCACCAATCGACACCACCCCCGGCGGCAGGATCAGGAACTCATCCGCATCCACATAGCCGACAAACACGCCGTCAAAAAACAGATGCGGCAGCGCGATCTTGAAATAGGTTCCGGCCCGCTCCTCCCGCTCGACCCCGTCAGGATCGCGATACCGCAGCAGCGCGCCGAAACTCAAATCAGAGTGCATGACCACCACATCCGCCTGCGCCGAAAGATATTCGAACGATCCATCGTCCGAAGAATCGTCCCAAATCAGGAACTGCTCAAACCCGATCGCGCGGTGATGCGCCAACCAGGCCGGCAAGAACCCCATTTCATTCTTCATGGTGGAAAACAGCGTCAGCCGGCCCGAGTCCACGTCCCCCGACACCACACGCGCCAACCGCCCCGCATCCTCAATCCCGACGGTATCCATCACGCCCCCAGTTTCTTCTGTCTTCAAATATCCCGGGGGGCTTGCCGCAGGCAAGCGGGGGCAGCGCCCCCCACAAAACAAAAAAGAAGGGGCCCCAAAGGGCCCCTGCAATTGGATTGTCCGAAACGAAACGGTTTAGCGCTTCGAGAACTGGAAAGACCGACGCGCCTTGCGCTTACCGAACTTCTTGCGTTCCACAACACGGCTGTCGCGGGTCAGGAAGCCTGCCGCTTTCAGCGCCCCGCGCAGGCTGGGGTTGTACAGCTGCAGGGCCTTGGAAATACCATGCTTGACCGCACCGGCCTGACCGGTCAGGCCACCACCCTTGACGGTTGCCATGACGTCGAATTCACCTTCGACACCGGCCACCTGCATCGGCTGGCGCAGGATCAGCTGCAGAACCGGACGCGCAAAATACTTGTCCATTTCCTTGCCGTTCACCACAACCTTGCCGGAGCCCGGCTTGATCCAGACGCGGGCAACCGCGTCCTTCCGCTTGCCAGTGGCATAGGACCGGCCCAGTTCGTCACGAACCGGCTCACGCGGGGCCTCTTCGAGGACAACCGCGGCATCGACGCCTGCTGCGGCGCCCAGCTCTTCGAGAGAGTTGATCTGATCAGCCATTATTTCGATACCCGGGTGTTCTTGGAGTTCTTTGATTTCACGTCCAGAACTTCGGGGTTCTGGGCATCGTGCGGATGCTCGGCGCTGGCGTAGATGCGCAGGTTGGTCAGCACCTGGCGCGACAGGCGGTTGCCCGGCAGCATGCGCTTGACGGCCTGATAGACCACGCGCTCAGGGTGGGCCCCCTCAAGGATCTGTGCCTTGGTGCGCGATTTGATCCCGCCGGGGTGTCCGGTGTGCCAGTAGAAGTTTTCTTCGCGCTTCTTGCCGGTCAGCTGGATCTTGTCCGCGTTCACGATGATGACATTGTCACCCATGTCCATGTGAGGCGTGAAAGACGGCTTGTGCTTGCCGCGCAGGCGCATGGCGACGATCGATGCGAGACGACCCAGAACGATGCCTTCGGCGTCGATCACGATCCATTTCTTGTCGATGTCTGCCGGAGTCGCAGAGTAGGTTTTCATGACGATTCTTGTCCGTTCGATTGAGAAGGGCCAAGGCATCCGCCCCGGCCCGAAATCCGATTGCGCTGTTATACGCAGGCGATTTTTCCAGTCAAGCGCACAACACTTGATTTTTATGTCTAAAATCAACGTGTTAAAATAAAGGTATCTAAATACCCCACAAAATGACCCTCGACACACCGGTTTACAGAGGGTCCCGCCCTACTTGCGCCCCCGACATACCACAGGCATGAACCGGATACACGCGATCCAAGGTCCCTGACATGTTTCCCCTCGGCCCCCTTCTTGCCGGTCTTGTGCTGTTTGTGAGCGCCACCGCCTTTGGCGCGGGCGTGATGCGCAAGCTGGTGCAGGTTCATGAGGCCCGGCATGAGCTGAAGCGCGGCTCGGCTGGGTTCCTGCGCACCGTGGCGGGCTGGTCGATGATCGGTTTCTGGGCAATGGCGACATGGTTTGTTGCCACCATCATCGGGGATTGGGGGGTTTCGGGTGACCTGGGCGGCGCGGTGGCGCGGTCCTGGCTGCGGCTGGAAATCCTGCTGCATATCGCCAGCGCCCTCGCGGAGGCGGATTCATGAGCACGCCACAGACGGACCAGTCCGAGCTGAGCTGCCCGTCCTGTGGTGGCCAATGCGTGTACGACCCGAACGTGCAAATGCTGACATGTACCAGTTGCGGCACCACCCAGGGACTGGAAAGCCCGTGGGACAGTGCCGCCAGCGCCGAGACCGACTACCGCGCCGACACGCCGGAAACCCTGCCGCCGGATCTGCCCGACATGCGCGCCCACAGCTGCGAAACCTGCGGTGGCGAAGTGGTCTTTACCGGGGCATCGCTGTCAGACCGCTGTCCCTATTGCGACGGCGCCGTGGTGCTGTCGACAACCGATCACGGCTATCGCACCACGGCGTTGATCCCGTTCCGGGTGGCCGAGCAAGCGGCCCAGACTCATGCGCTGGACTGGGTCAGGGGCCGGATCGCGGCCCCCAGCGGCCTGTCCGAAACGGTGGAAAAAGGCCGTGTTGCCGGTCTTTACGCGCCGTTCTGGACATTCGACAGCCAAGAAGCCGTCGACTACTGGGCCAGCTACACCACCGGCAGCGGCAAGAACCGAACCAAGCGGCGCACCAGTGGCCAGATGAAGATCGGCTTTGACGACCTGCTGATGCCCGCCAGTCCCCATGTCACGCCGTTGATCCGGGATGGCATCCTGCACCAGTTCGACCCGCGCCGACTGCGGCCCTACCGCGCCGGGTATCTGGCCGGGTTCGCCGCCGAGCGGCATCATCAAAGTGTGGCGCAGGGACTGGGGGCCAACGAGGCCGACAAGCGCCTGCTGATCCGCAACCGCATCAAGGCCAACATCGGCAAAAGCGGCGTGTCGGACATCATCTTCAACACCGACACCACCGGTATCCGTTATCGCCGCATCCTGTTGCCGGTCTGGATCCTGCACTATCGTTGGAAGGACCAACCGATGAAGGTGGTTGTGTCCGGTCTGGATGGGCGCACCTTCGGCGAACGGCCCTTTTGCCCGCGCAAGCTGACGTACTATGCGGCGGCGGTCAGCCTTGCGGTCATTGCCTTTGGCTTGCTCTGGGGGGCGGGTGCGGCGCCGTGACAGCGTGGACCGTCACAAAACTTTCTTTGCACATGCAGAAAAAGGGGGTTGATCGACTCACGGGGCGGTCTTAGGTGAGCCTCACTTTCGGAACCGATCCCAACCCGGACGCCCAGCCATATGCTGGGCATTTGTGTCTTCGGGGGGCGCTAAGGGACCGACTGGAACGCACTACTGGATTGAAGGAGGAATGTCATGAAAGACATCACCCTCTTCCAACTGGGGTACGGTCTGGAGACAGGCGCCCATGAGGAAGACACCGACCGGGGTCTGACCCCCGCAAACGATTCCGCTTTCCCGCGCGACGTGTTCGATGCGGACAGAGAGGATCATTTTATCCGTCGCGACGGCAACGTCTTTGCCGGAACCCACCTGATCATCGAGGTGGTCGACGGGCATGGACTGGACGATGAGGCCCGCATCCAGCAGGCTTTTCGCGACTGCGTAGACACCTGCGGTGCAACCCTGCTGCACATCCACACGCACAAGTTCAGCCCCCAGGGCGTGAGCGGCGTGGCCGTGCTGGCCGAAAGCCACATCTCGGTCCACACATGGCCGGAAATCGGCTACGGTGCCTTTGACGTCTTCATGTGCGGCGACGCGCAACCGTGGAAGGCCGTCGACGTTCTGGCCCGCGCCTTCGGCACCGCCGATGTGCGCGTCAAGGAATTGCTGCGTGGCGAGGGCGTGGTGTCCGAGGCCGGCGTCGCCGCCTGATCCCGCACCCGATTGCGTGACCCCGTACAGGTCAAAGGGCGGCCTTTGCCGCCCTTTTTCATGCCCAACAGTTTTGAGATCCCAGAGCGCCCGCACCCCGCGCCCGGGACCCGCAGGAGACCGAAGATGACCGACATGCCCAACTGGATGCGCGAACAACTGCATGACCACTACGCGCAAAGCCTGACCGTCGACAAACTGCTGTACGACAGTGAGACCGACCACCAGCGCCTGCGCGTGTTCGAGAATGGCACCTTCGGCCGTGTCCTGACGCTGGACGACGTGATCCAGACCACCGAGGGCGACAATTTCATCTATCACGAAATGCTGACCCATGTGCCGATCCTCGCCCACGGCGCGGCGAAACGCGTCTGCATCGTCGGCGGCGGCGACGGCGGCATGGCGCGCGAAGTGCTGAAACACGCATCGGTCGACCATGTGACCATGGTCGAGATCGACGCCGGAGTGGTGGACTTCTCAAAGGAATACCTGCCGATGCTGTCGCAAGGCGCCTTTGACGACCCGCGTCTGGATCTGGTGATCGCCGATGGTGCCGCGTTCATGAAAACCACCCAAGGCGGCTATGACGTCATCATCGTCGACAGCACTGACCCGGTTGGTCCGGGTGAAGTGCTGTTTACCGACACCTTTTATGGTCACGCCAAACGCGCGCTGACGCCGGGCGGCATCCTTGTCACCCAGAACGGCGTGCCGTTCCTGCAGGGCGACGAGCTGACCAACACCATGCGCGCTTTTCAGGCGCTTTTCGACGACGCCACCTGTTATATGGCCACCGTGCCCAGCTATGCGGGCGGGCCGATGGCCTTTGGCTGGGGCACCGATGGCGATGCGCGGGCGGTGCCGCTGGAAGTGTTGCAAGAGCGTTTCGCCAAGGCCGGGATCCTGCCCGATTATTATACGCCCGAAGTGCACAAGGCGGCCTTTGCCCTGCCCGGCTACGTGCTGAAACTGATGCCATGACAGATGGGGGCTCTGCCCCCGTCTCCCTTCGGTCGCCCCCCCCCGGGATATTTCCGGCCAGAAGAAGCCGAAGCCTTGCGCTTCTTCTTTGCCAAAATACCCAAAATACAACTGCGCAAACCACGCAACGTCACGGCTATGCGGGCAGGCGGTGTCAACCCTATGCTCCTTGCCAGAGCCTGAGGGAGCCCATTCATGTCCAATTCCGTCATTGTCACCCGCGACGGTCCCGTCGCCGAGGTCGTCCTCAACCGTCCCGAGAAACACAACGCCGTTGATCTGTCGGTCTTTGAGGGGTTGGCGCGCGCAGGCGAAGATCTGAAACGGGCCGAGGGGTTGCGCGCGGTGATCCTGCGCGGCGAAGGCCCGAACTTCTGTTCTGGCATCGACACATCGCTGTTTACCGCCAACCCCGACCCCAAGGCCCTGATCGGCAAGATCCTCGAGCTTTCCGAGGGTGAGAGCGCCAACATGTTCCAGAAGCCCTGCACCGTCTGGCAGGAGCTGGAAGTGCCGGTGATCGCCGCCCTGACCGGCGTCAACTATGGGGCCGGATTGCAGATCGCTCTGGGGGCTGACATCCGGCTGGCCGCGTCCGACACGCGCCTGTCGGTGATGGAGATCACCTGGGGATTGATCCCCGACATGGGGATCACCACCACCCTGCTCCGACTCATGCGCGCCGATCAGGCCAAGGAGCTGATCTTTACCGGGCGTATTGTCGAGGCGGTGGAGGCGGCGGCACTGGGTCTTGTGACCCGCTTGTGCGCCGACCCGCTGGCCGAGGCGCGGGCGATGGCGCAGACCATCGCCGCCAAGAACCCCGATGCCATCCGCCGCGACAAGCGGCTGGTTGATGAGGCTTGGCACATGGACCGCGCGGCCGCGCTGCGGCTGGAGGCAGTGTTGCAGTCAGAGGTCATCGGCCAACCCAACCAGCTGGAGGCGGTTTTTGCCCGTATCCAGAAGCGCGCGCCGAATTTCAGGTAAGGTGCCCTATGTACGCGCGGGCGGGATCGAATAGGTCAGCGAGGCATGGGCCACCGGCAGGGTCGTGCCCTCGCTGAACAGCAGCACATCCGTCACCGACAGGGCGCGGCCCAGTTTCAGCACGCGCGCCTCGGCCAACAGGTCGACGCCGGACACCGGCTTGCGCATGAAATCGATCGAGCAATGGGTCGTCACCGCCAGCGCTTGTTTGCCGACAAATCCCATCGTTGCCACATAGGCCGCGACATCGGCCAGAGAGAACATCGCCGGGCCGGACACCGTGCCGCCGGGCCGCAGGTGCTTGTCATCGTTGAACAATCGCATCACCAGCAGCGACTCGTCCATCCGGTCGATCCCGAACATCCCCCGAACCTGGGGGAACACCTCATCCAGGAATCCGGTCATTTCTTCGCGGCTGATCTTGAGTTCCACGCGCTTTCCTCCTCTGTTGCGCGCAGCTAATCTGCCCCGAACAAGGAGGACAAGATGGAAATCCTGGAACGTCGCGACGCGGGCGGCATCGCCTATCTGCATATGAACGCACCGGAGCGACTGAATGCGCTCTCGGATGAAATGCTCGCCGCCCTTCAGGCGCAGATCGACGCGTTGTCAGAGGACCGCGAGACGCGGGTTGTTGTGATTTCTGGCGCGGGCAAGGCGTTTTGCGCCGGCCACGACCTGAAACAGATGCAGGCCGGACGACAGGCCGAGGACGCGGGTCGCGCCTATTTTGCCGATCTGTTCGGGCGCTGCGCCAGCGTCATGTCCGGACTGACCCGCCTGCCCCAGCCGGTGATTGCGCAGGTCCATGGCATCGCCACGGCGGCGGGCTGCCAGATGGTCGCCTCGTGCGATCTGGCGGTTGCGGCGGAGGGTACGCGCTTTGGGGTCAACGGCGTGAACATCGGGCTTTTCTGTTCGACGCCGATGGTGGCGCTGTCGCGCAATATCCCGCGCAAGAAGGCGTTCGAGATGCTGACCACGGGCCGCTTCCTGTCGACTGAAGAGGCAGAGCGCGTCGGGTTGATCAACAAGGCGGTGCCGCACGACCAGTTGGAGACTGCGACGCAGGAGTTGGCGCAGGTTTTGGCGGGCAAACTGACGGCGGCGGTCAAGATCGGCAAGAGCGCCTTTTACGACCAGATCACCATGGGGCTGGACGAGGCCTATACCTTTGCCAGCGAGGTGATGGTCGAGAACATGCTGTGGCGCGACACTGATGAGGGCATCTCTGCGTTTCTGGAAAAGCGTGCGCCGGATTGGACCGCCAAGACCGGCGACTGATCCGCCCCCGGTCCTGATCAAATCGCAGCGCGGGCTTGGCTTTGCCCGCGGGCTCGCCTAGATGCGGATCATGACAGAGAGATTGCATATCGTCGGCGGCGGCATGGCCGGATCCGAGGCGGCCTGGCAGGCTGCGAACATGGGCGTGCAGGTGGTCCTGCACGAGATGCGTCCGAAGGTGAAGACCTTTGCGCATCATACTGGAAACCTTGGGGAAATGGTCTGTTCGAACTCGTTTCGCTCGGACGATCATGAACAAAACGCCGTGGGGTTGCTGCATTGGGAGATGTTGCAAGCCGGCGGCTTGATCATGCGCACCGCCTATGCGCGGCGCCTGCCCGCCGGTGGCGCGCTGGCGGTGGACCGCGAAGGCTTTGCCGAAAGCGTGACAGAGGCCCTGACCGCGCATCCCAACATCACGATTTCGCAAGAAGAAATCACCGAACTTCCCAGTGAAGGCCAATGGATCTTTGCCACCGGCCCGTTGACCTCAGCCGGTCTTGGCGCGGCGATCCAGCAAGAGACCGGTGCCGACCGTCTGGCCTTTTTCGACGCCATCGCGCCCATCGTCTATGCCGAAAGCATCGATATGTCCGTGGCCTGGCGGCAGTCTCGCTATGACAAGGGTGAGACCGAGGAAGAACAGAAAGCCTATCTCAACTGTCCGATGACCAAGGATGAGTACGAGGCATTCATTGACGCGCTGCTGGCCGCCGACAAGACGGAGTTTCATGAGGGCGAAACGGCGGGATACTTTGACGGCTGCCTGCCGATCGAGGTCATGGCCGAACGCGGACGTGAAACGCTGCGGTTTGGTCCGATGAAACCCATCGGGCTGACCAATCCGCACCAGCCCGAGGTCAAGGCCTATGCCGTGGTGCAGTTGCGCCGCGACAACGCGCTAGGGACGCTCTACAATATCGTCGGCTTTCAGACCAAGATGAAATATGGTGCGCAAGCTGATGTTTTCAGGATGATTCCCGGCCTTCAGGAGGCCAGTTTTGCCCGTCTTGGCGGCATCCACCGCAACACTTTTCTGAACAGTCCGACGCTGTTGGACGATCAGATGCGCCTGAAGTCCAAGCCCAATATCCGCTTTGCCGGACAGGTTACGGGGGTCGAGGGATATGTGGAGTCCTCAGCCATGGGTCTGCTGGCCGGGCGAATGGCTGCGTCGGATATCCTTGGCGTTCCAATGCCTTCGGTTCCGCAGGACAGCGCCCATGGCGCGCTGATCCTCCACATCACCGGCGGGGCCGAGGCCAAGACCTTTCAGCCGATGAACGTCAACTTTGGCCTGTTCCGTCCGCTCGAAGGGTTGCGCGGGGGGCGTAAAGGCCGTCGCGAACGCTACAAGGGGTATACCGACCGCGCCAAAGAGGTGTGGACCGACTGGCTGGCGCAACAAGGGGTTGACGGAAAGGCCGCAGAGTAGAACGCTGGTGTCATGAGCGATCCCTATTTCGATAAGGTCTACAAGGCCCGCACCGAGGACGAGACCCGCGATCTGTATGACGCATGGGCCGCGACCTATGAACAATCCGTTGAGGGCGAAGGTTATGCCACGCCAAGACGCTGCGCCGAGGCACTGCATGCCACCTTGGGGCAAGCAGAGGCGCCGGTGCTCGACTTTGGCTGTGGTACGGGCCTGTCCGGAATTGCCCTGCGGCTTGCGGGGTTTACGACACTAGACGGCGTGGATCTGTCGCCCGGAATGCTGCAACAGGCGCGCGACAAGGCCATCTATCGCACCCTGACGCCAATCCGTCCCGATGATCCCGTCCCTGCGGGCTACGCCGCCATTGCGGCAATCGGGGTGATCGGTGCCGGAGCGGCGCCACTGGCGGCGCTGGACCGTATCTTTGAGGCGCTGGCGCCGGGGGCACAATGCGTGTTTTCCTTCAACGACCACACGCTTGAAGACCCGTCCTTTGAGGCGCTGGTCAACAGCCGCATTGCCGAGGGTCTCATACGGCAACTGTTCCGTGAACATGGCGACCACCTGCCCGGAAAGAACATGAAGTCCACCGTGTACGTTATTGAAAAAGCGTGACATTCACCACAAGATTTGCGCCATCCCCCACGGGGCCGCTACACCTTGGCCACGCCTATTCCGCGCTGCTCGCGCATGACATGGCGCGTGCTGCCAATGGCCGTTTCCTGTTGCGGATCGAGGACATTGACCACACGCGATCCCGCCCGGAATGGGAACGCCAGATTTACGACGACCTCGCATGGCTTGGCTTGGCTTGGGACGCTACGCCCATGCGCCAATCCGACCGGCAGGACACCTATCGCGCAGCCCTGAACGACCTCTGGTCCCGCGGGTTGCTCTATGCGTGCTCCTGTTCGAGGCGCGATATCGCCGCTGCCGTCTCGGCCCCACAGGAAGGCGCTGAACCAGCGTTCGGGCCAGACGGTTTGATCTATCCCGGCACATGCCGTCACCGCTATCCGCGCGACAGAGATTTCCCCCCCGAGGGCATGGCCTTGCGCCTTGATATGGCGGTCGCCTTGAACGCGCTGCCGCAGCCGCTGAGCGGTTTTGCCGAGATCGGGCCGGCGGGCGTGTTACCCGGTCATCTGGTTCCGGTCCGCGCCGATAATCTGACATCAAGTGTCGGAGATATTGTATTGTCCAGAAAGGATTTTCTGGGATCATACCACCTGTCCGTCGTTCTGGACGACTCGGCGCAGGAAATCACCCATGTTATCCGGGGAAAGGACTTGTACGACGCGACCCACATTCACGTCCTGTTACAAGCGGTCCTGGGAATCCAAACGCCGGTGTACCTGCACCATCGCCTGATCCGGGATGAACAAGGCCGACGTCTTGCCAAGCGGGACGACGCCCGCGCCTTGGCCACTTACCGGGCAGAGGGCCTGACACCGCTTGATATCCGAAAGAAAATTGGCCTGTAACGCACTGGTTTAATTATCGTCCATCGGCTTCATAAGCTCGACTTCACCGCCGTCTCGCACCGCCGTGTAGAAACATGAACGCCGGTTGGTGTGACAGGCGGGACCGATCTGCCGCACCAGCGCCAACAGGCAATCCCGGTCGCAATCCACCCGGAAATCGACCAGTTCCTGCACATGCCCCGAGGTTTCGCCCTTGATCCAGAACGCCTGACGTGAGCGCGACCAATAGGTCACGCGGCCGGTGTCCAGCGTCTTGGCTACCGCCTCGGCGTTCATCCAGGCCATCATCAGCACCTCGCCGCCATCCACGTCCTGCGCGATGCAGGGGATCAGGCCGCGAACGTCATACTTTAGTGTCGAGGGGTCGAAAGCCATGGGAAAAACCTTTTGCATCAGCGGCACCGCTGCCTATGTATGGGGAACCCGCAGCAGGAGAAAGCCATGAGTGGCGAAACGGACCTGATCAAGCTTTATTCTGGCCGCATACTCGAACTGGCCGCCGATATCCCGCACAACACGCGGCTGGAGTCGCCGCAGGTCAGCGTCAAGAAACGCTCGCCGCTGTGCGGGTCCACCGTGACGGTCGATATCTCGATGCGCGATGGCAAAGTGTCGGACTATGGCCAAGAGGTAAAGGCCTGCGCGCTGGGACAGGCGGCGGCGTCGGTTGTGGGTGGTGCCATCATCGGGCGCACGCCCGAGGAACTCACCGCTGCCCGGGATGCGCTGCGTGCCATGCTCAAGGAAGACGGGCCAACTCCGCCCGCGCCTTTTGATGGGCTTGAGGTGCTGCGCCCGGCGACCTCATTCAAGAACCGCCATGCCTCTATCATGCTGGCGCTGGATGCGGCCTGTGAGGCGGTACAAGAAGCGCGGCAAATCCATTCGGCTTAATCCTCTGTTGGTTTTCCTGCGCTAGTCAGGGAAAAAAGCAGAGGCAGGCCATGCATCACTCGACAGATATGTCCGCTCCGGACCGCGACCGGGAACTGGCGCGCCTGACAGAGGCCGCGACCAGCCTGGGCCGGGAAACGGTGGATATCGGCGGTTTCCTGACAGATCTTGATCAGAGATGCAGCCAGCATTTGACAGAATTGACACAGGTAGGTGGCCAGACCGCTGACCTGTCCGAGGTCAGCGCCCGGATGCACGACGCCGTGCAGAAAATGTCCGATACGGCAGAGGTGACACTGGCACGGGTGCAATCCTCGGTCCGGACGATTGGCGAAACTGGACAAAAATCGCAGGTTCTGGCCGAATGGGTGCGCGCGGTCCACGCTGGCAGCACCGAGGTCGAGGATATGCTGAACGCAGTCCAGACGTCCAACACGCTGATCTCTGACATTGCCTGGCAGGTCCATATCCTTGCGGTCAACGCCAAGATAGAGGCCGCGCGCGCCGGACAGGCGGGCAAGGGGTTTGCCATCGTCGCGGAGTCGGTTCAGGATCTCAGCCAGAAGACCGCCGATGCCGCCAAAAAGATCGACACGACCGTCGCGCGCCTGGCCGACTGGATGTCGCGCCTGCACCGAGAAGCACAGACAACCGCATTGCAGGCGGATGCGGTTCTGGAAAACGCAGGCGACACGGATCGCGCGCTTTCGGAAATCGAACAGGGGATCGGGGCGATGCGGGGTGGCGCGCTGGCCCTGTCGGATGAGGCCGCACAGGCCAAATCTGCCGTCGACAGCACGCGTGGCGCAGTGGACCGGGTTTCGGTTTCCGTGTCCAAGGTCGCCGCCGACGTGGATGAGGCGACGCGCCGTTGCATTACCCTGGTCGACACGTCCGAGAGAATCCTGCAGCACGCCGTCGCCCTGGGCGGCGATGGGGCGGATGGGCCGATGATCACCCTGGTGCAGGATCTGGCGGGTCAGGTGGCACAGGCGATGGCCCATGCGCTGGATCATGGCCGCCTCACAGAGGCCGATCTGTTCGCGCACACATATCGCCCGATCAATGGCACCAATCCTCAGCAGGTGCTGGCCCCTTTCACCGCCGTCATGGACCAGATCCTGCCGCCCATTCAGGAACCGTTGCTGGACCGCGACACACGGATCGTCTTTTGTGCCGCGGTCGATACAAACGGCTATCTGCCGACGCACAACCACAAGTTTTCGCAGCCACAAGGGGCGGACCCAGTCTGGAACGCCGCGCATTGCCGCAATCGCCGGATCTTTGACGATCGCGTGGGGTTGAAGGCCGGGCGCAATACCAGGCCGTTCCTGCTGCAGGTTTACCGGCGCGACATGGGCGGCGGCGAATTTGTGATGATGAAGGATCTGTCCGCCCCGATCACCCTGCGCGGACGGCATTGGGGCGGATTGCGATTGGCCTATCGGTTCTGAAACACCGGACCGCCAAAAAAAAACCGCCGCACTCCGGGACAGGGAGGCGGCGGCAAGGAGCGTGTCGATCTGCAGGGCCCCGGATCGTGATCGGTTACAGGCAGGAAAACCGATTGGGGGACAGGTTGCACATCGGGACAGGTGACATGCGACTAATCCGGGCTACAGACACGCAGGCAGAAACTCAGAAAACGGAGGGTAGGTGCAACGCGCCGACAAAGATCACCACCAGAGAGATGACACCAACGGTATCCTGCCAGAGCGTCGCGTTCTGGCGGTGCAAGGCGGTCTTGACGGTGTCGATCATGGCGTCTCTCCAATGTTCCGTTTGTTGACCCTTTGTTCTCATATCATTAACGTCGTGTAAAGAACTTAATGAGAACATTTGAGAACAAAACGGATCTCCTGAAGAACGCTCGTTGACTGCCGCGGTTCCGAACCGGATCTAACAGGCTGAAACTACCGGGTTTTAGGCGCTTCGCGCTCAACCCACACCGATCAGGCGGATCGCCTCGTCCTGTCGCATCAGCCAGAGCAACAAACGCGCCGCCTGCCCGCGCGCACTGTGAAGTTCGGGATCTTCGGCCAGCAGGCGTCGGGCATCTGACTGCGCCACCGCCATCAATCCGGCTTGACGTTCCAGGTCGGCCACCCGGAACCGGGGCAGACCCGATTGCGCCAACCCGATCACATCCCCGGCCCCGCGCATTTCCAGATCCACTTCGGAGATGCGGAACCCGTCTTCGGTTTCCCGCAGGGTTGTCAGGCGACGCTGCCCGCCGTCGGACAACGGCGGCTGATACATCAACAAACAGGTCGAGGCCGCCTCGCCACGCCCGACACGGCCGCGGAGCTGGTGCAACTGCGCCAGGCCAAAATGTTCGGCCCGTTCGATCACCATGATCGAGGCATTGGGCACGTTCACGCCCACCTCGATCACCGTTGTGGCCACCAGAACAGAGGTTTCGCCAGCGACAAACCGCGCCATGGCGGCGTCCTTGTCCGCAGGCGGCATCTGCCCGTGGACCAGCCCCACAACGCCATCGCCAAGCGCGGCGCGCAAATGCTGAAACCGCGCCTCGGCGGCGATCAGGTCAGAGTTTTCGCTTTCTTCGACCAACGGACAGACCCAATAGGCCTGCCGCCCTTCGGTGACGGCTTGGCGCAGGTGATTGACAACGTCTTCCATCCGCTCATTTGACAACAGCGCGGTCTTGACCGGTTTGCGCCCCGGCGGCTTTTCGTCCAGCACAGAGACATCCATATCGCCGTATTGCGCCAACGCGAGACTGCGCGGGATCGGCGTGGCGGTCATCACCAGCACATCCGCTGCCGCCCCCTTGCGGCCCAGTTCCATCCGCTGACGCACGCCGAACCGGTGCTGTTCATCAACCACCGCCAGCCGCAGATCGGCAAACTGGACATCGGCCTGAAACACCGCGTGGGTGCCGACAAGGATCTGGATGTCGCCCCGCGCAAGGGCGCGCAGCTTGGCCGACCGCTCTGCCCCCTTGTCGCGCCCGGTCAGCAATTCCAGCACCACGCCTGCGCTTTCCGCAAGCGGCCGCAGCCCGTCCAGATGTTGCCGGGCCAGAATTTCCGTCGGGGCCATCATGACGCCCTGCCCGCCCGCCTCGACCGCCGTCAGCAGCGCCATGAGCGCCACCAGCGTCTTTCCGGACCCCACATCTCCCTGCAACAGACGGTTCATTCGCTGCGGCAAGGCCATGTCCCCGGCGATCTCGGCAATGGCGCGGGTCTGTGCGCCGGTCGGCGCATAAGGCAACGCCGCCAGCACGCGGTTGCACAGCCGTCCATTGCCCCGGCTGACGATCCCGCTGGCCCGACGCCGCTGCGCGCGGGCCAGCGCAAGTGTCAGTTGATGCGCCATCAACTCATCATAGGCCAACCGGGTCCGCGACGGCGCCGTTGCGGCCAGATCGCGTGCCCCTGCGGGGGCATGGGCACGGCGCAAGGCCTCTGCCCAATCCGGCCAGTCCTCGGCGGCCTTCTGCGCCGGGTCGATCCATTCGGGCAGATCCGGCACGCGGGTCAGCGCGTCCTCCATGGCGCGGGTCATGGTCTTTTGCGTGACATTGCCGGTCAGCGGATAGACCGGCTCATACCCAGGCAGGTCGTCCGCCTCATCCGGGCGCAGCATGTGGTCGGGGTGGACCATCTGCGGCACCCCGTCGAACAATTCGACCCGACCAGACAGGATGCGCCGCTGCCCGGTTGGCAACATGCGCTGGATATAGTCGCCGTGACCGCGGAAAAAGACCACCTGAAACCGGGTGCGCGCATCATCCACCTCGACCCGATATGCACCACCTTTGCGCGCCGCCGGGCGGTGATGGCCAACCGTCACCTCGATAGTGGCGACCCCCGGCAGGTCGACGTCCAGCACACTGTCGCGCAGCGCCCGGTCGATGCCCGAATAGGGCAGCGTCAACAGCAGGTCGCGTGGCGTTTCGATTCCCGCCGCGTCCAGCGCTTGCGCAGTCTTGGGGCCGATCCCGTCCAACCCGGTCAGATCGGCAAACAGCGGCCAAAGCGTCTCAGGCCGACCGCTCATGCGCCGATCAGCTCCAGCCAGGCATCCTCATCGAGGACAGTCAGGCCAAGATCGCGCGCCTTTTGTTCCTTGCTGCCTGCCCCCGGTCCGGCAACCACGATGTCGGTCTTTTTCGAGACCGATCCCGACACCTTTGCCCCCAGGGCTTCCGCCCGCGCCTTGGCCTCGGCCCGTGTCATCCGTTCCAACGAGCCGGTAAAGACGACGGTCTTGCCCGCGACGGGGGAGCCTTCGCTTGCGGGGTGGTCCGGCGGCTGGATGTCCAGATGCGCCACCAGCCGGTCTATCGAGGCGCGCTCCTGTGGGTTTGCCAGTGCGTCCGACAGGGATTGCACAAGGACAGACCCGATCCCGTCGATGCCGGTCAGTTCGGCCCAGCTGTCCAGCGCGGTTTGCGGCACGTCGCGGGCGGCGATGACGGCGTCGCGGGTTTCCTTGATCCTGGCGCGGCGGCTGTCTTCTGCGGCTGTCGCGCGTTCTGTCCGTTCAGCCTCATCGGCTGCGCGGTGCGCAAGAATTGCGGCACGCGCGGCATCGACGGTGTTTGTCAGCGCCTCCCAACTGCCAAAATGCAAAGCAAGATCGCGCGCCGCCGCCTCTCCGACGTGGCGGATGCCCAGAGCAAAGATCATGCGTTCCAAGGCGATACGCCGCCGCGTCTGAATGGCGGCAAACAGGTTGGTGGCTGATTTGTCGCCCCATCCATCGCGGTTTTTCAGCTTGGCCAAGGTTTGGCCATCTCGCTCCTCCAGCGTGAAGATATCCGCCGGTTCACGGATCGCAAGGCTGTCATCTCCATGAAACATCTCGACCTGTTTCGCGCCCAGCCCCTCGATGTCAAAAGCCCCGCGGGAGACGAAATGTTTCAGCTTTTCAACCGCCTGCGCCGGGCAGATCAGACCGCCGGTGCAGCGGCGAATGGCATCGCCCTCTTCGCGGATCGCGTCGGACCCACACTCCGGGCAGACCGTCGGGAACGCGAAGGGCTGCGCGGTTTCAGGACGTTTCGACAGATCGACATCGGCCACTTTGGGAATCACATCCCCGGCGCGGTAGACTTGGACCCAATCGCCAACGCGGATGTCCTTGCCCTCACGGATCGTCTGGCCCTGACTGTCGCGACCGGCAATGTAGTCCTCATTGTGCAGCGTCGCGTTCGACACGACGACACCGCCGACCGTGACTGGCGTCAGACGTGCCACCGGGCTGAGCGCGCCGGTGCGCCCGACCTGGATGTCGATCGCCTCCAGCCGTGTCCAGGCCAGTTCTGCCGGGAATTTATGTGCAATGGCCCAACGCGGCGTGGTCGAGCGGAACCCAAGCCGCCCTTGCAGGCCGAGGTCGTCGACCTTGTAAACCACCCCGTCGATGTCATAGCCCAATGTCGCGCGCTGTTCCTCGATCCGCGCATAGTGGGCCAGCATATCATCCGGCCCGTCGCAAAGCCGCGTCAACGGATTGGTTTGAAAGCCAAGTTGCGCCAACCGCTCAATCGCGCCGATCTGGGTTTCCGCCAAAGGCTCCGACAGTTCACCCCAGGAATAGGCGAAGAACTTCAACGGCCTGCTGCGCGTGATCTCTGGATCAAGCTGGCGCAACGATCCGGCCGCAGCGTTGCGCGGGTTGGCAAAACTCTTGCCGCCCCGCTCCGTCTGGCGCGCGTTCAACGCCTCGAAATCCGCATGGCTCATGTAGACCTCGCCTCGCACCTCAAGAAGGTCCGGCGCGCCGCGCAGGGTCTGGGGAATGTCATCGATCGTGCGGGCATTTGCGGTGACATTTTCACCCACGGACCCGTCGCCGCGCATGGCTGCCTGGACCAATTGGCCCTTTTCATAGCGCAGCGCCAGCGACAGGCCGTCAATCTTGGGTTCTGCAGAGAAGGTGAGCGCGGACCCCTCGCCCAGCCCAAGGTATCGGCGAATCGAAAGGTCAAAATCGGCAATATCCCCGTCCTCAAACGCATTGGACAGCGACAGCATCCGGACACTGTGCCGGACCTTGGAAAAGCCTTCGGCCGGGGTCGCGCCAACCTGTTCGGTCGGGCTGTCGTCGCGTTTCAGGGACGGAAACAGCGCCTCGATGTCGATGTTGCGCCGTTTCAGCCTGTCATAATCGGCGTCCGAAATCTCTGGCCTGTCTTGGCCATGATAAGCCTCGTTCGCACCAGCCAGAACATGCGAAAGAGACGCAAGTTCCACTTGCGCCTCTGCCTCGGTCAGCTCTGTGACCTCTTTCTCATAGAACGGTGTCTCGCCCATCCCCGCCCCCGCATTTTCACCTGAATGAGTGATAGGCGCACGCCGGGATGAGGTCCAGCGCTCAGCCGGTTGCGGCAATCGCCTTGGTTTCGTCCTGGCTGGGCTCGGGATCGCGCAGGACATAGCCACGGCCCCAGACGGTCTCGATATAGTTATCGTCGCCGGTCGCCTCGGACAGTTTCTTGCGCAGCTTGCAGATAAAGACGTCGATGATCTTCAGTTCCGGTTCATCCATGCCGCCGTAAAGGTGATTGAGGAACATCTCCTTGGTCAGCGTGGTGCCCTTGCGCAGCGACAGCAATTCCAGCATCTGGTATTCCTTGCCGGTCAGATGCACCGACTTGCCAGACACCTCGACCGTCTTCGCGTCAAGGTTGACTGAAATCTTGCCTGTCCGAATGATCGACTGCGAGTGCCCTTTCGACCTCCGGATGATGGCATGGATGCGCGCCACCAGCTCATCACGGTGGAACGGCTTGGTCATGTAGTCGTCGGCGCCAAAGCCAAAGCCCTTGATCTTGGACTGGGTATCATCCTCGCCCGTCAGGATCAGGATCGGCGTGTCGATCCGCGCCACCCGCAACTGGCGCAGCACCTCATGCCCGTTCATATCCGGCAGATTGAGATCCAGCAGGATCAGATCGTAGTCATACAGCTTGGCCAGATCGATCCCCTCCTCGCCCATATCCGTCGAATAGACGTTGAGGTTGGCGTGGCTCAGCATCAGTTCGATGCTTTTCGACGTGGTTGGATCGTCTTCAACCAGCAAGATACGCATGTGCTGTCTCCGGGCATTGTCTTCGGTTGAGATACAACCTGAGCGAAAAAGGTTAACGCCCCCTTACCATACCCGTCCAGAGACGCAATTCAACTCAAGGTTGCCGATATTTTTGCACGCGTGTGACCTTCAGCGCATCTTCGCCGTGCCGTGTTGCCGCCTGGACCCATTCCAGCAACTCTTCATCGCTGAGACTGTAGTGGTCTTTGGCCTGATCATGGGTCAACAGCCCGAACGTGACGGCCCTGACCACCGCCGCCTTGCGCGACGCGACCCATCGCCGGGTTTCCTTCGGAGGCAGGTCAGCGCGTGTCATGGTGCTGCCCTCCGGCAACCTGACCGCGCGCGGACCTTCGATCTTCTTGAGGTACATTTTCGGCACTCCAACACTTCGGTGGCGGCCATAAACGCACGCGGCACTTAACGACCACTGAAATGCCCCCCTTGAGAGTAGTTCGGATTTTCCTATATTCCGCGCATTCCAAGGAGAGTCGCCATGCCCCTCGACACGCGCCCGCTGAATTCGCTGGGCCTGCCCAAACCGCCGTCGGAAACCCGCGTCGTCGTCGCCATGTCCGGTGGCGTCGACAGCTCTGTCGTGGCCGCGATGCTGAAAGAAGAGGGGTATGACGTCATCGGCGTGACCCTGCAACTCTACGATCACGGTGCTGCACTGGCTAAAAAGGGGGCGTGCTGCGCCGGCATAGACATTCACGATGCGCGCCGCGTGGCCGAGGAAATGGGCTTCCCGCACTACGTCCTCGACTATGAGAACATCTTCCGCGAGGCGGTGATCGATGAATTTGCCGACAGCTACCTGGGCGGTGCCACGCCAGTGCCCTGCATCCGTTGCAATGAACGTGTAAAATTCAAGGATCTTCTTGAGACCGCCAAGGATCTCGAGGCCGATTGCATGGCCACCGGCCACTACATCCAGCGCATGACGGGCACACAGGGGGCGGAGCTGCATTCCGCCGCTGACGCCTCGCGCGATCAAAGCTATTTCCTGTTCTCGACCACGCCGCAGCAGCTCGACTTCCTGCGCTTTCCGCTGGGACATCTGCCGTCAAAGGATGACACCCGCGCGCTGGCGGCGAAATACGGGCTGAGCGTGGCGATGAAACCGGACAGTCAGGACATCTGCTTTGTCCCCGACGGCAATTACGCCGCCGTGATCGAAAAACTGCGTCCCGGGTCCGCGGAACCGGGCGAAATCGTGCATGTGGACGGTCGCGTTCTGGGCGAACACAACGGCGTGATCCACTATACCATCGGCCAACGTCGCGGCCTTGGCATCGGCGGGCTGGCCGATCCGCTCTATGTGGTGAAACTGGACGTGGACACGCGCCGCGTGATCGTCGGGCCCAAAGACCTGCTGGCCACCCGCACGGTCCCGGTGCGCGAAATCAACTGGCTTGGGGACGTCCCCTTCACCAGCCAGAAGGAATGGCAACTGAACGTCAAGGTCCGCTCCACCCGCCCGCCGCGTGAGGCCATCGTGCGCCCGATCTCGGACACCGAGGCCGAGGTCGAACTGGTCGTCGCCGAAGAGGGCGTCAGCCCGGGTCAGGCTTGCGTCTTCTACGCCCCCGAAGGCTCCCGCATCTTTGGCGGCGGCTGGATCTGGCGCGGACACTGAGCAACAGACGGGGCGACCCACAAACTGCCCCCGACTTCTTCTTTGCTAAAATACTCCCGGGGGAGCGCAGCGCCGGGGCAGCGCCCCGCCTCCGAGGGGGTGGCCAAAGGCCACCGCCGAGACACCCGGCGCGCCGCAAGGCGCACAATTGGATCACCGCAAGATCAGGCGCGCCCCAGCACCAGCACCGCGTTCAGCCCGCCAAAGGCAAAGGCGTTCGACAGCACCACATCCACCTCGGCCTCACGCGCCTCATTCGGCACCACGTCCAGCGCGCATTCCGGGTCCGGTTCCTCATAACCGATGGTCGGCGCGATCACACCGTCCTTCAGCGCCATCAGGCAAGCCAACAACTCCACCGCCCCGGTGCCGCCAATCAGGTGGCCGTGCATCGACTTGGTGGAGGAGATCATCAGGTCATCCGCATGGGTGCCAAACACGTCTGCCACGGCGGCGCATTCCGTCTTGTCGTTGGCCGCCGTGCCGGTGCCGTGGGCGTTGATATACCCCACCCGCGTCTTTTCCACTCGTGCGTCGCGCAGCGCGCCCGATATGGCCCGCGCGGCCCCGTGTTTCGAAGGCATCACGATGTCCGACGCGTCCGAGGTCATGGCAAACCCCAGCACCTCGCCCAAGATCTCGGCCCCGCGGGCCCGCGCGTGCTCATACTCCTCAAACACAAAGACCCCGGCGCCCTCGCCCTGAACCATGCCATTGCGGGTGGCGGAAAACGGACGGCACGCATCCTTGGACATGACCCGCAGACCTTCCCAGGCCTTGACCCCGCCAAAGCACAGCATCGATTCAGACCCGCCGGTGATCATGGCGGTACACATCCCCGACCGGATCATGTTGAACGCCTGCCCCATCGCGTGGTTGGAACTGGCGCAGGCGGTCGCCACGGTAAAGCTCGGCCCCTTGACGTTGAATTCCATGCTCACATGGCTGGTCGCGGCGTTGTTCATCAGCTTGGGCACGATAAAGGGGTGAACGCGGTTCTTGCCCTCTTCGTAGACGGCGCGGTAATTGTCATCCAGCGTGGTCATCCCGCCGCCGGATGTGCCCAGCACCACCCCGGAACTGTCGGCAAGGTCGCCCTTGAACTCCAGACCCGACTGCGCCACCGCCTCACGCGCCGCCAGCAGGGTGAACTGGGTGAACCGATCATACAGCGCCATCTGCTGGCGGTTAAAAACCGTCTCCGGCTCAAATCCCTTGACCTGCCCGCCGATGCGGATCGCCAGACGCTCGACGTCGCGGAACTCCAGTTCCCCGATGCCGCACCGCCCCTCGCGCATCGCCTCGAACGTGGCAGGCACATCCTGGCCAAGCGCGTTGATCGTGCCCGCCCCGGTAATGACGACCCGTTTCACGTCTTCTGCTCGGCGATCAGTTTTTCGATGCCTTCGACGATCTTTGCGACGGACGAAATATCGAAATCCGACTCAGACGGATCATTCGCGTTGAACGGCACCGAGATGTCGAACTGCTCTTCGATGGAAAAGATCGCCTCGACCAGACCCAGCGAGTCGATGCCCAGATCCTCGGGCGTGCTGTCCATCGACACGTCCGAGACATCCAGCATCGCCTGGTCCGCAATGATCTGAAGAACCTGTTTCCTGACGTCCATGATCTTGGCCTCACGCTTGTCCAGAATTGCCGGACACTTAGTCATTTCCCATGAGCTTTGAAACCGATTTCTTGATCTCCGCGACGTCGCGGAACAGCCGCGGAAGCCGGCGCAAACCTTTGTAGGCCTCGACATGGGCCTCCATCTTCATGGCCGGATAGCCCAGCATCACCCGACCCGCAGGCACATTGGACAGCGCCACCGTGGCCCCGCCAAGGATGGCACCGTCGCCAATGCGCAGGTTGTCCGACACCCCGACCTTGCCGCCCAGCACCACATTGTTGCCGATCACGGTCGACCCCGCGACAGCCGCATTGGCGCACAGCAGACAGTTGCGCCCGATGACAACGTTGTGGCCGATCTGCACAAGGTTATCCAGCTTGGTGCCGTCGCCGATGCGTGTGTCGCGGATGGTGCCCTTGTCCACCGTCGACCCGGCGCCGATCTCGACATCACAACCGATAGTCACCGCCCCCAGGCTGGCAATGCGTGCCCAAGTCTGCACGCTGTCGGTGCCTTCGCCACCCAGGGAGGCGCGCGCCTTTTCCACGCCCGACACCTCGGGTGTGACAAAGGAAAACCCGTCGCCGCCGATGACCACATTGGGCTGTGCGATGAAACGGTCGCCGATCGCCACCCGCGCCATGATCCGCACGCCACTGTGCAGCATGGACCCCGCGCCGATCACCACATCGCGCCCGACATAAACCTGCGGCCCGATCACCGATCCAGCCCCGATCCGGGCACCCGCCTCGATCACCGTGAACGGCCCGACGGACACGCCTTCGCTCAAATCCGCCGAGGCGTCGATCACCGTTTGCGGGTGGATGCCGGGGCCGTAGCCCGCTCCGGGGTCCATCATCGCGGTCAACCCCGCCATGGCATAGCGCGGACGGTCGGCCAGGATCGCCGCCTCCAGCCCCAGCGCCCGCCAGTCCGTGCCTGCCGCCAGCAGCGCGGTGCGCGCGCGGCCCCGTCCCAGGGCAGCGATGTATTCAGGCCGCGACGCAAGCGCCAGGTGCTCTGGCCCGGCATCCGCCGGTTCGGCCAGCCCGCTGACGGTCAACATAAGATCGCCCTCGGCAGTCATACCGAGGGCGTTGGCGATGTCTTCGATAGTATAAGGCATGTGTTCTCCCGGACAAAGCGCGGCTCAGTCCGGGGCAGGTTTAGCTGCGCCCCGACCGCAGGGCCACCCCTTCGTCGTTCAAGGCACGCCACAGGATCTGATCGCGGCCATAGACATCGTCGCGATAGTTCATCTGGCCCTTCGCCTTGGTAAAGGCGGTGCGATAGATCAGATGCACCGGCACCGGCGTTTCCAGCGGCACCTTGGTGTTCTGACCAGAGCGCAGCGTGGTCTGGAAATAGGTTTCGGGGTCGTCGATCTGCTTGGCCAGCAGCGCATAGGCAAAGTCATGCGGATCGTCGAGCCGGATGCAACCATGGCTGAAGGTGCGCACTTCACGCGAGAACAGATGCTGTGACGGCGTGTCGTGCAGATAGATGGCATAGGCGTTCGGGAACATGAACTTTACTGTCCCCAGCGCGTTGCCCGGCCCCGGCGGCTGGCGCATCGTGTAGGGGAATGCCCCACCCGACGCCGCGTAGGATGCCGCAGCGGCCCGGCTGACCACGCGCCCGCGATAGTCCACAAATTCCAGATGCCCGACCGCGTAGGGGTTGTTGCGCAGCGCCGGCAGGTATTCGCCCCGGATGATCGACTGCGGCACATACCAGTACGGGTTGATGACCATATGTTCCATCACATCCGAAAATTCGGGCGTGCGCCGGTCTCGCGCCTGATGGCCGATGACCGATTTTGTCTCAAAGGTCAGCTTGTCGTCGTCAATGATCTGGGCGTGGAAATCGACCAGATTGACCAGAACATGGCGTTTGCCTCGCCCCTCGGGCAGGTTCAGCCAGCGTTCGCGCTCCATCGCGACCATGATCGATTTCAGCCGCTCTTCGGGCGCGACGTTGATGGCGCGCATGGTGCCACCACCTGCCACACCGTCCATCGGCAGCGCATGATCTTCCTGGAACTCACGGACCGCGGCTTCCACTTCGCTGTCATAGGACATGCTGAGCGACGGTTTCATATACCCCATCAGGGCCAGCCGATTGCGCAGGGCCACAACCGCGTTGCCGGTATTGCCCGGACGCAGGCTGCCGGCAGAGACCGTCGGCCCCCAGCCGCCCTGGCGGATCTTGTGTTCCATCCGCAGCTTGGCGCGCATCAGGCGGGTGTATTCGGGGCTGTTGGGCACCAGGCTCAGGAACACGGCTGACGGGTTTTCTTCGGTCAACCGGGTCAACAGCATCTGCGGATCGCGGCGCGGCAATTCACGCTTGATATCGTCGATGATCTTGCCGGGGTCCAGAACGCCGGTTTGCAGGTCGTTGGCAAACTGGATGAAGGTGCGGGTCAGCTCGACCTCCAGCAAACCGCGGGACCGGCCGTCACCCGCCTGCGCCATACGGTTCAGCAGGCTCTGGGCGTTGTAGCGGTTGGCGGGCAGGCCATGCACATCGGCAAGCGAGAACGCCTCGATCAGCGCCAGCCTGCGGGCGCGGTCCGCGTCCCCGGCCCCGGTCCAGATCGGTTCGAAATCGCGGGAGCGATAAAACGCGGCCACGCTGTCATTGTCGGCGATGCTTTCGGCAACGGCCTGTTTGAACGCGGTGACCTTAAGTGTCAGACCATCCTGCGCCGCCAAAGGCAGCGCCGCACCAAACCAGACCGCACCGGCCACGACAACGGACCGCAATACGGCCCGCTTGTTGCTGATGTGCATTCCCAATTCCTTCCCCAAATCCTTCATAGACCAACCATTTTACGACCATTTCCCGAACTCTACAGTGCAGACAGGGCGATGCATCTGTCTATTCACATTTATGCCAGCATGTCGACCGTGGCCAAAACATGTCAGGCCTGCGCAATCGCGCCACAGTTCGGCGACAGTGGGCAGAATCCCGCCAATTCCCCCTTGATCATTACAAATCACAACAAATCGCTCTTTTTGACAGACTCGATTCGTGCCATACACTTCGTGGCATCTGGGGATAGATGGCAGAAGGCGCACAACGCTGCGCCCACAGGTAACACGGCGACCACGGGACAGGCGCTCACATGACAGAGATGACTTCTGGCGGCCTCACACGCCGCGCACTTCTTGGCGCATTTGCAGCCACCGCTGTTGCGGCAGCACCCACCTATTCGAACGCAGCAGGGTTCCTGCGCGGTGCAGGCGATGTTCGCCGCATCCGCATGTACTCTGGCCGCACCGGAGAGCGGGTGGACATGATCTACTGGATCGAAGGCGAATACATCGCCGACGCGGTCAAAGAGGTCAATTATTTCATGCGCGACTGGCGCAATGATGAAATCAAGGCAATCGACCTGCGGACAGTCGATATCATGACCGCAGCGCACAACCTGTTGGATGTGTCTGAGCCTTACATGCTTATTTCGGGCTACCGCAGCCCGTCGACTAACGCGATGCTGCGCGCCCGCTCTTCGGGCGTGGCCAAGAACTCGCGCCATCTTTATGGTCAGGCAGCGGATCTTCGGCTCGCCTCTCGCTCCGTCGGCCAGATGTACAGCGCCGCAAAGGCCTGTGGCGGTGGCGGCGTCGGCCGCTACACCCGGTCTGACTTTGTCCACATGGACTGTGGTCCGGTGCGCAGCTGGGGTAGCTGATCCCACTTGTCCATCCGTCGTGTTTGTCCAGGCGTCCCATGCGGGGCGCCTTTTTTCTTTTCGCTCACATATTCTTTTCGCTCATCGGCCGGGGACGGGACAGTCAGGTATTCCTTACGCCGCCTGCCCCGCACGCCCCGGTGTTTGAAAATACAACACGCAGACCCCCCATCGGGTTCCGCGCGACGTCGACTTTTTTTCAGGAAGGGCCTCCAGAGGAGGAAATGGCGCGGTTGACGGGGCTCGAACCCGCGACCCCCGGCGTGACAGGCCGGTACTCTAACCAACTGAGCTACAACCGCGCATTTACGCCGGACGTACCAGAGTTCGGGGCAGTGTTGGCGCGGTTGACGGGGCTCGAACCCGCGACCCCCGGCGTGACAGGCCGGTACTCTAACCAACTGAGCTACAACCGCTTGACTGCCGCCGTGACCTCTAGGCCGTGGCGTGAGCGGTCTTCTATGCGCAGGCCCCTGCCCCGTCAAGCAGTTTCGACCCGGTTTCTGGTGCATTTTTTCAGAGGATTTCGTGCCACAGTTCGTTGCCGATAAGACACGGCAAGCCGTCGGCGCTTTCCCGCCTTCGGGAAATACCTTGCCAATCAAGGACAGCCCGGCTTGTGTCGGAGGGTCTGCCCGTCCTCCATTGCCAAGGTCGTATCATGTCACATTTTTCACGTCGGACATTCCTGTCCGCCGGCACTGCTGCTCTTGCCCTGTCCCGCCCCGATACGCTTTGGGCCGCGCCGCAAATCTCCCTGCCGCAGGACATGGTGTCCAAGGACTGGGTGACTGTGACGGCGGTCAATACCGCGTCTCCGGTGGTGGCGATGACATTTGATGACGGGCCGCATCCGACCCTGACTCCTAGACTCCTCGATATGCTCAAAGCCCGTGGTCTGCGCGCCACGTTTTATCTCATTGGTCGCAGGGTCGTCACCTGGCCGGATATTGTCAAGAGGATTGCAGACGAAGGTCACGAGATCGGCAACCACAGCTGGTCGCATCCCAATCTTGCCGGGTATTCGGACAGCTATGTCCTGAACCAGATCGACCGCACCTCTGACGCGATCTTCAAGGTGACGGGCCGCCCGCCGGTCACGTTCCGCCCGCCGTATGGGGCCTTCACCCATCGGCAACGGCAAATGCTGTACCGCTCGCGCAGCCTGCCGACGATCCTGTGGTCGGTTGATCCGCAGGACTGGCGCCGCCCCGGGGCCAGCGTCGTGGCGCGGCGCATCCTGTCGCACTCACGCCCCGGCTCGGTGATCCTGACTCACGACATCCAGAGCGGGACCGTCCGCGCCATGCCGCAGACTTTTGACGGCCTGACAGCCCGCGGCATGAAATTCGGCACCATGAGCCAGATGATGGGTTGGCCGCTTTGGCAAAAGCGCAACTTTGTCCAAACCGTCGCCTCTGCAGGGTGATCTGGTCATCCGCCGGGTTTGAGGCGGTTGCCGATTGACTCCAGCTCTGCCGCCAGCAGCATCAGTCGGGTGACAGGACCACCGCTGGAATGACGGCTGGTGACATAGGCTGCATGTTCGACAAGCGAAGCTGCGGCGTGCAACACGTCGGGCACGCTCTCTTGGCCAGAGCAATTTCGCACAACCTCGATCAAGTCGTGAAGGCCGTCCTGTCCTGCGCCGCGTTGGGCGCTGTCACGCGGGATCTGGGTCATTACCGGGTCCGATCGAAGATGAGTATTTCAGACTAAAGGCGAGTTGATCGCACACTTTACAGCTAATGCGCGAACTCCCGCTTGTCAAAGAAGTTTACCAATTTTGCGGTTGCAAGAGCCCGAACCCGGCAAAGCCCACCGCGCGATCCACGCGCCAAAAGCGCGATCGACGCACCATCGTCCCCGGCAGGAAAGACAAATGCCCCTGTCGCCTATCGCCGCCGGCCTCCTGCCCGCCGCTGCCATGCGCCCGCGTAACACCGCCGGATGAACCGCGTTCGGGGTCTTGTTGCCGCGCGGGGGGCTTGGTACGGCTGTAATGGCTCTGAGAGGAGGGCCATATGGACGACCAACAAGATCCGCTCCCCGACATGATCCGCTTTGGGTGGGAAGAATGGGTCTCGCTCCCCGATCTCGGCCTTCCGGCACTGCGCGCCAAGGTTGACACCGGCGCCCGCACCTCGGCGTTGCACGCCTTCGACATTGAAACATTCGGCCCGGCGTCGTCGCCCAAGGTTCGGTTCACCGTTCATCCGGTTCCCGGGCGCGAGGATCTGGTGATCCCCTGTTCGGCCCGCATCGTCGACCGCCGCAACGTCACCTCCTCCAACGGAGAGACGGAATCGCGCTATGTCATCGCCTCGACCATCCGGGTCGGCGACGAAAGCTGGCGCATTGAAATGACGCTGACCGACCGGTCCACCATGGCGTCACGGATGTTGCTGGGCCGCGAGGCGCTGAAGGATCACATCACCATCGTCGCCACCGACCGCTTTCAACAGCCGCGACTGTCCTACGATGTCTACACCACCGCCCGCGTGCGGCAGGCCGCGCCGAACCGCAGCCTGCGCATCGCGGTTCTCAGCCGCGAGGACAATTATTCCACCCGCCGCATGGTCGAAGAGGGCGAGGCACGCGGCCATACGGTCGAGGTGATTGACACCACCCGGTGCTACATGGCGATCAACGCCCTGTCGCCAGAGGTGCATTACGACGGCAAGCGCCTGCCGCGCTACGACGCGGTGATCCCGCGCATCGGGGCATCTGTCACCGCCTACGGCACTGCCGTGATCCGTCAGTTCGAAACCATCGGCACCTTTTGCGTCAACGGCTCTCAGGGCATCTCGGCCTCGCGGGACAAGCTGTACGCCCACCAGCTGATGGCGCGGCACAAAATCGGCATGCCCAACACTGCCTTTGCCGCCTCGCCCAAGGACACGCAGTCGCTGATGCGGCTGGTCGGCACTGCGCCGATGATCGTCAAGCTGCTGGAATCGACCCAGGGCAAGGGCGTGGTGCTGGCCGAAACCAAAAAGGCCGCCGAATCCGTGATCGACGCCTTTCGCGGCCTCAAGGCAAATTTCCTCGTGCAGGATTTCGTCAAGGAGGCGGCGGGTGAAGACATCCGCTGTCTGGTCATCGGCGGCAAGGTCATCGCGGCGATGAAACGCACCGGGGCCGAGGGCGACTTTCGCTCCAACCTGCATCGCGGCGGATCGGCCAAGGTGGTGCGCATCACCAAGGAAGAACGCGACTCGGCGGTGCGCGCGGCGCGCGCGTTCAAGCTCAACCTTGCCGGGGTGGACCTGCTGCGCTCGGAATCCGGCCCCAAGGTGCTGGAGGTCAACTCCAGTCCCGGATTCGAAGGTATTGAAACCGCGACCAAAAAGAACATCGCCGGGATGCTGTACGAGCACATAGAGGCAAAGGTGCGCCCGACCCCGGTCAAGCGGATCGTTTCGGACGACGATTCCTGAGCCAGAATCAGCCATCTGGCGTTCCGCGCAAGCGATGGATTTCGCGGAACGCCTTTACCTGACTATCCCGGTCGCCTATATCCCGGTAGAGCAAGAACACCGAAGGATCGTCATGACCGAGCCCAACGCGCAGATGGAAGGCGCCCCGCTGATCGCCCCGTCAAGCACCGACCACCCTCTGTACGATACCGTCGTCGAGGCGTGCCGGTCAGTCTATGACCCGGAAATCCCGGTCAACATTTATGATCTGGGTCTGGTCTATACCGTCGACATCAATGACCAGAGCGAGGTCCGCATCATCATGACGCTGACTGCGCCGGGCTGTCCCGTGGCCGGAGAGATGCCGGGCTGGGTCGCCGAAGCGGTCGAGCCGCTGCCGGGTGTGAAACACGTCGATGTCGAACTGACGTGGGAGCCGCCCTGGGGCATGGACATGATGTCCGACGAGGCGCGGCTGGAACTGGGTTTCATGTGATTTCCTGCGGGCCTGTTATCCGGCCCGCATTATCTGGCCCGCAGAACATGTATCGCAGGGGCATCCTTTGAAAATGGTCCCATGCGTCCTGTTCCCTCACAACCTCCCCGGCTGCGCACACTTGTCCTGATCACCATTCTGGGCATCGTGTCGGTCAACATGTTCCTGCCGTCGCTGCCGAACATGGCCAGTGCCTATGCAATCACCTACGCGCAGGCCAGCCTGTCGATCTCCGTATTCATGCTGATCACGGCGGTCTTGCAGGTGATCATCGGCCCGTTGTCGGATCTCTACGGACGCCGTCCGGTGCTGCTGTGGTCGCTGGCGATCTTCACGCTGGCCTCGCTGGGCACCGCGCTGGCGCCGGATTTCACCAGCTTCATGATATTCCGTGTCCTGCAATCCTCTGTCATTGCGGGCAATGTGCTGTCTCGCGCCATCGTGCGCGACACCTCTCCCCCGTCCGAGGCCACCGCGCGGCTTGGCACCATCGGCATGGCCATCGCGCTGGGGCCGATGTTGGCCCCGGTGGTCGGCGGCACGCTGGATCAGCTGATGGGGTGGCGTGCGACGCTCTGGGTGTTCTTTGTCGCCGGGGCGGGGCTGGTCTGGCTGTGCTGGCACGACCTTGGAGAGACCAATGCCACCCGTGGTCGCGGCTTTGCGGCGCATTTCCGATCCTATCCGGCGCTGCTGAGCAACCTCGCATTCTGGTCCTATACCTTTTCCGTGGGGTTTGGCCTGGGGATCTTTTTTGCCTATCTGGCGGCCACGCCGATCCTGGCCGTCGCCGTGTTTGACCTGCCCGAAGGCGTCGTTGGCGCGCTGATCGGCCTGCCGCCGGTCGGGTTCATCTGCGGCAGCTATCTGTCGCGGCGCTTTGGCGGACGCTGGGCGACGGCGCATATGGTGGTGATCGGGCGGCTGGTCTCGGTCGTCGGGCTTGGCGCCGCCTTGCCGCTGTGGTGGCTTGGGTCGGGGTCTGCGCTCAGCCTGTTTGTCATGATGCCGGTCATTGGCCTGGCCAATGGCATCAGCACACCGGCGGGTCTGGCCGGTGCCATGTCGGTGCGTCCGGATCTGGCGGGCAGCGCGGCTGGACTGTCCGGCGCGGTCACGGTCGGATGTGCTGCGGCCATGACTGCGGTCTCGGGCGCGCTGCTGGGGGCCACGGCGGATCCCGCGCGGATGCTCTGGCTGCTCTTGGGACTGGCCCTGCTGTCGGTTCTGGCCGCCCTTCCCGCTCTGCGATCGCACGTCAGCGCGCCGTCCCAAACCTGACAACCGCGCAGGACCGTCATGCAGGCGTCACCGCGCAGTCACGGACACGTCATGCCCGGTGTGGTAATCTGGACCTCTCAACTGGAGGTTTCCCAATGTCATCCTTTCGCATCCTGTCGCTGGCCGCGCTTGTCGCCTCACCGGCCCTGGCCGAGACCCACGCGACCCCTTATGACGCCGCCCTGACCTATGGCGTCCGCCCCGCCTACCTGATTTCGCAAATGGAAGACGGCGCGCTGAAGGACACGCTGCAGTCCTGCCTTGGGCAGACACCCGCGCGCTCCAAGTTCTCCATCGGGCACCGTGGCGCGCCGCTCATGTTCCCCGAACATACAGAGGAATCGAACCGCGCCGCCGCCGGCATGGGCGCCGGTATCCTTGAATGCGACGTGACCTTTACCGCGGACAAGGAGCTGGTCTGCCGCCACGCCCAGAACGACCTGCACACCACCACCGACATCGTCGCCACCGATCTGGGACAGAAATGCACCACACCCTTTGCCCCCGCCTCGGGGGATCAGACCGCCACAGCCGAATGCCGCACGTCGGACCTGACGCTGGCCGAGTTCATGACGCTGAAGCCCAAGATGGACGCCGCCGACCGCAGCGCCACCACGGCAGAGGCCTACTTGGGCGGCACCGCCGACTGGCGCACTGACCTGTATGTCAACAACGCCACACTGATGACCCACGCCCGGTCCATCGAACTGTTCGACAGCCTTGGCGCGGATTTCACACCCGAACTCAAAAGCCCCTCTGTCGAGATGCCCTTTGACGGCTTCAGCCAGCAGGACTACGCGCAAAAGCTGATCGACGCCTACAAGGACGCCGGGATCGACGCCAGCCGCGTCTGGCCGCAATCCTTCAACCTTGACGATGTGCTTTACTGGATCGAGGCAGAGCCGGAATTTGGCGCGCAGGCGGTCTACCTGGTCGAGTGGACAGACGGTTTTGACGAACAGGCCGCCGACACATGGCTGCAGGATTTCGCCGCGCTCAAGGAACAGGGCGTCAACTACCTGGCCCCCTCTCTGAACATGCTGCTGACCCTTGAGGACAACGGCGACATCGGCGCAAGCGCATATGCCCTGGCCGCCAAGGAGGCCGGACTGGAACTGATCACCTGGACGCTGGAACGCTCTGGCCCGCTGGCGACGGGCGGCGGCTGGTACTACCAGTCGGTGGCCGAGGCCATCGACCGTGACGGCGACTATTTCGAGGTTCTCGACGTGGTGGCGCAGGACGTGGGCGTGATCGGCGTCTTCTCTGACTGGCCCGCCACGGTGACCTACTACGCCAACTGCATGGGCCTCTGACCCTATCGGGGCCGCCCCTTGCCGGGCGGCCCCGGACCGCGTGTCGGCCCTCCGGCCCGGTCCCTTTTACGGAACCAACCGCCGGCCTGCCGCGTTAATCGCCCGATGCGACGTATTCCCGGCCCCCGCCTGTCCCCGCTTGTTCCGCTGCTTGTGTCCCTGTGGGTGATCCTGCTGGGCACCATGCTGCCCGCGCAATCCGACGACCCGTGGTTTGAGGTCGACACCCTCAATCCCGGCCTGGGGGCCGCGCCCGACTGGCTGGATCGCAGCACGCCCCGCGCCACGATGGAGGCGCTCCTGCGCAGCGCCCGCACAGACCCCGAGGCCCTGTCGCGCGCCCACCTGCTGGACCTGTCCAACCTCGACCCAAAGGAACAGCCCGCCAGCGGCCCGCGTCTGGCCCGCGAACTGGTGACAGTGATCGAACGCCGCGCCGTGCTGGACTGGGGCCAGATCCTTGACCGGCCCGATGCGCTGAACACCCGCCAGACCTCCAGCGCCGCAACCGCCGGGATGAAACGCCGCTCGCTGCTGGTCTGGGAGATCGAGCTGGACGGCATCCCGGTCGCCATCCGCCTTGACCGGATCAAACCGGCCGATGGTGATCCGGTCTGGGTGATCTCGCGCCAGACCGTGCAAAAGATCCCCGCGCTCTACGAGGCGTATGGCCCCTCGCACTATGAACGGCTGCTGCCCGACTCGCTGCGCGAACACGCCTTCTGGCGGCTGATGTGGTGGGAGGTGTTCGGCCTGCCGCTGCTGGCGCTGCTGGCGGCGCTGGCCGGTCAGGGCACCGCCGTCGCCCTGCGCCGCGTGGGGCGTCACGCCACGCGCCGGATCACAACCGCCGCCTTTCGCGCCGCGCGCACGCCGATGGTGCTGGCCGCCGTGGCCCTTGTGCTGGCCATCGGCACCCAGACTGTGTTCGTCTTTTCCGGCCGCCTGAACACCGTCCTGACACCGCTGATCGCCGCCTGTTTCGTGACTGCGGCGCTGATGCTGATCGTCAACGTCGTCGAGGTCATCCTTGACCAGATCACCGGCTTTGACGAAATGGACCTGACCCGCCAGCAATTCGATGAGGCCCGCACCCGCGCCACCCGCATCGCCGCCGTGCGCCGCATCCTTGTGATCATCGTTTTCCTGTTCGGCTTTGGCATCGTGCTGGCCTCGGCCAACCTGTTTCGCACCTACGGGTTTTCCCTGCTGGCCTCGGCGGGCGCGCTGACCCTGATCCTTGGCTATGCCGCGCGCACCATCCTGACCAATATCCTGGCCTCGCTCCAGATTGCCCTGAACCAATCCGCCCGCATCGGCGACCGCGTCGTCTACCGCGACGCGCTCTGCCATGTGGAGCGGATCAACTTCACCTATGTGCAACTGCGCGACTGGGATGGCACCCGGCTGGTGGTTCCGGTCAGCGAATTTGTCTCGTCCACCTTCGAGAACTGGACGCTGAAAGAACCGGAGATGCTGCGCGTGCTGAAATTCAAACTGGCGCCAGAGGTCGACATCGACCGCCTGCGCGCCTGTTTCGAACAGGTGCTGGACTCGCTCGACCAGGCCGATCTGGACGACCGCGACAAATCCGCCGTGCGCGTTACCGGGCAGGACGCCTATGGCATCGATGTCTGGTTCATGGTGCCGTGCCGCGACCCCAACAGCTCGTGGGACACCGCCTGCCTTGCGCGGGAGGCGCTGATCACACGCCTGAACCGGATCGAAACCGAGGAGCACGCCACCATCTTTCCCGATGTGGCGCTGCCCGCCGACCCAGAGCCGCCCAAGCCCGCCGCCGCCTGACCAATTCGTGTTCCGATCCGTGTCGCGCCGCCGGACCGCCTCTTGTTCTGGCCCACCGCATACCCTAGGTTTGCAGTCAGAAAAGGAGTATCCGATGTTCGGCATCCCCGGCCAAGCCCCAGTGACCATTACCCCCGCCGCCGTGCGCCAGATCCGCAAGCTGATGGAGCGTGACAATCGCTTCGGGCTCAAGATCGGCATCAAGAAGGGCGGCTGTGCGGGCATGGAATACACCATGGACTATGTCGATGCGGCAGAGACCAACGACGAGGTCGTGGAACAGGACGGCGCGCGGGTTCTGATCGCGCCCATGGCGCAGATGTTCCTGTTCGGCACCGAAATCGACTATGAAACCGCGCTGCTGGAATCCGCGTTCAAGTTCCGCAACCCGAACGTGACAGACGCCTGCGGCTGCGGCGAGTCGATCAAGTTCAAGGATGTCGAGGAACTGACCGCCGGACAGGACGCCCAGGGGTGAGCGTCTCGCCCGAAGAGATCGCGTTTGCCCGCGATCTCTTTTCGGGGCTTGGAGAGATCACCACCCGCAGAATGATGGGCGGCCTCTGCCTCTATCATGACGGCACGATCTTCGCGATCCTGCACTCTGACGGCGGCATTCTCCTCAAGGGTGCAGGCCCCTTCATCGACCGTCTCGAATCCATGGGCTGCACCCGCTGGACCTATACCCGCAAGACCGGGCACAGCGCCGCCATGCCCTACTGGACCCTGCCTGGCGCGGCGCTCGACGATCCCGATGAGGCGGTCGCCCTCGCCCGTGAGGCCCTCCGCCACCTCTGATATCCCTCACACAGCCTGTTCCTTGATGAGTCCCGAAGCGAAAAACGCGCCGCAAGGCGCGCCCGCCGGGCCATGCGGCGCGCCGGACGACGCTCCTACCCTTTCTGCAAATGCAGATAGGTTTCGTTGAACCGCCGCGACAGATGATCCCCCGCCCGCACAATCTCACCCGATCCCATCGGCGCGACATTGGTCTCGAACCCCGGGTTAAAGAACAGCGGCACCGAAATCCGCTCCTGCGCCGACCCGCGCACCCGGTGCGGCGTCGCCCTGACCCGTCCCTTGGTCCAGATCTCCAGCATCTCGCCAAAGTTGATGATGAACTCGCCGGGCTGCGCCTCGACCGCCAGCCAATCGTCCCCCCGCGTCAACACCTCCAGCCCCGGCACACCGTCCGTCCCCAACAGCGTCAAACAGCCGTAATCCGTATGCGCCGCAATGCCGAAATCCCGGTCCCCCGCCCAATCAGGACGCGGTGGATAATAATTGCCGCGCAACAGCGCCATGGGTCGCGCGAACTTGTCGTCGAAAAACCCGCGCTCTTCACCGATCGCCTCGGCGATCCCGCGCAGCAGGTCCATCGCCACCGCCAGCGCATCGCGGTAATAGGCCCCGATGACCTCGTGGAACCCTTCGGGACGCGCGGGCCACAGGTTGGGCGCATAGACCGACAGGTCGGACCCCGGCACCTCGAACCCGCAGTCGAACACCTGTTTGTAGTCGGGGTTGGCCTGCGGATCGACCTGCTCGCTCTGTGGCGCGCCCCAGCCCCGGTTCGACCCCGTCGCCGCCATGTCCACCACGCGCTTTTCCGCCTCCGGCTGATCAAAGAACGCGCCGTACGCCGCCAGCACAAACCGCATCCGCGCAGGCGTGATCGCGGTATTGAACACCGTCAGGAACCCGCTGTCCTCTGCCGCCACCCGCAACAATTCCAGCGTCTCAGCCTCTCGCGCCGCGATCTTCTGCGCATCCAGTCTGGGGATCATCCGCACTCTCCTATGGCGATTGACCAAGCGCCCGAACATGCGCCCGCGATACCGGCATTTGTCACGTCGTCGCGTGCCTCGCAACCGGGCTTGACGCCGCGCCCTGCCCGGTGACACTGAACGGCAAAACAGGGAGACGCACATGCGACGCAAACTGGCCGCAGGCAACTGGAAAATGAACGGGACAAAGGCGTCCCTGGCCGAACTGTCGGCAATGGCCGCCGCCGCCGACGGCACCGCAGAGGTGCTGATCTGTCCGCCCGCCACGCTGATTGCCCTGGGCGTCGACACCGCCCCCGATATCGCCTTTGGCGGGCAGGACTGCCACACAGCCCCCTCGGGCGCACACACCGGCGACCTCTCCGCCGCCCAGCTGGCCGATGCCGGGGCCAGCTATGTGATCCTTGGACATTCGGAACGCCGCGCCGACCATGGGGAAACGGACACCCAGGTCCGGGACAAGACCCGCGCCGCGTGGGAGGCCGGTCTGACAGCCGTGGTCTGCGTCGGTGAGACACTGGACCAGCGCGAACACGCCAACACGCTGGACATCATCGGCGGTCAGCTGGCCGGGTCGATCCCCGACGGCGCCACCGCCCACCGCCTTGTGGTGGCCTATGAACCGGTCTGGGCCATCGGCACCGGCAAGGTGCCGACCATGGACCAGATCAGCGAAGTCCACGGCTTTATCCGCGCCCGTCTGGAACGCCGCTTTGGCGCAGGTGTGGGCCGCTCCACCCGCATCCTCTACGGCGGCTCGGTCAAACCCTCCAACGCGGTCGAGATCTTTGCCGTCCCCAACGTCGACGGCGCTCTGGTCGGCGGGGCCTCCCTCAAGGCCACGGACTTCGGCCCCATCATCGAGGCGCTGAACAAGGCCCCGTCCGAGGCTTAAACCGCCCCCGACTCCGCCCCCGACCCCCCGCAGGCCGGGCTTCAGCCCGGCACCTCCGGTCCACCACTCCAAAACACCCGCCCCACAAAAAAACGGCGCTCCCCCAGAGCGCCGTTTTCCAATTCCCCGGCCCCTCAATGCCCGGGCCGCACCGCAAGCGTGAAATACACAAACATCGCCACCTCGCTCACCAGCGCTTTGTCACACAGAGACATCTCCGCCGCCGCATAAACCGCCGCCAACACCAGATACATCGCGTGATGGCACGAGGCCATCTCCACCAAACGCCGCGCCAGTCCGATCATCATTCCCATTTCGCTCTCCATTAAGTCTTTGAGGGCTGGCCAGCCGGTTGTTAAGGTTTGTCCCAAGACACCCTGAGGATGCGGCAATTGCGCCGCCGACCGTGACGTCGGTCTTGGGACGGAACAGGACGATTGAGGACGAATGGCTTCTTTTGGGGAACTACTGGGGGCTGAAATCCTCGAAGCGCGCGAGGAGCAGCGGCTGACACAACTGGTCTTGGCCCAAGAGGTCTTTGACGACGAAAACTACGTCCGCCGGATCGGCGATTATGAGACGGGCAAGGTCGCCCGCCCGCAAGCCAAGGTCTATCGCCCGATATGTGACTTCCTTGGGATCACATCCCAAACCATCGGCGCGCTCAAGGCAAAGGCCACCGACGCCAAAACCGTCACCGACGACGAACTGCTGGCGCTGCGCACCGAAAAAGGCTCTCTCGAACAGGCCCTGTCCGACCTGCAAGGTACATCCCGTGGACTGGGCTTTGACGCAGAACAACCTCGCCGGTGCGCTCGGAGACCAAGGGGAACGCACCGAAGGCCCCGAGGGTGCGGCGCTGCTGGTGCAGGCCGTTAACGCCTACTGCGCAGCACTGGAAGTCCTCACCCGCGAGGCGCATCCCGTGCACTGGGCACAGACACAGGAAAACCTTGCCATGACCGAAGAGGCGATTGCCGGACACGACACCTGCTCCGATGCCGCACCGCACCTGCGCGCCGCGCTGGATCATGTCACCGCCGCGCTACAGGTCTATGACCCCGAACACATGCCCTACGATTTCGGCACGGCCACCAAACTCAAAACCCGTCTCAAAGAAAAACTCGCCGCTCTCAAAACCCCGTAGGGTGGGTTTTCAACCCACCGCCCGCGCCAAACCTTAACTCAAAGTAAAACCGCCCCCACAACCCCTTGATCTTACACACCCGCCACGCTGTCCACACGTGGACACAAGAAAAAAGGGCCGGTCTCCCGGCCCTTTTTTGTCACTTCGATCGCGCCTCGCAGAAGGCTGCTTCCAACTGGTTCGTCGGCGGCGCGCCCTCGCAATTGATCTGCGGCCCCATCACCGCGTCCGGCAGCACCGTCGAGATGATCGGAATATAGGTCACCATGATCAAAAAGACGAAAAGCACGGCCAAAAACGGCAGCGCCGCCTTCACGACGCGCATCATCGGCATGCCCGCCACACCAGAGGTCACGAAGAGGTTCAGACCCACAGGCGGCGTGATCATCCCGATCTCCATGTTGACCACCATGATGATGCCCAGATGGATCGGATCAATCCCCAGTTGCAGCGCGATGGGAAACACCAGCGGCGCCACGATCACCAGCAGGCCCGACGGCTCCATGAACTGGCCGCCAATCAGCAGGATCACGTTGACGATCACAAGGAACATGATCGGACCAAAGCCCGCGTCCAGCATCGCCCCCGCGATCTTCTGCGGTATCTGCTCATCGGTCAGCACGTGCTTGAGGATCAGCGCGTTGGCGATGATAAACATCAGCGTGACCGTCAGCTTGCCTGCCTCGAAAAGCGTGTCCTTGGTGTCCTTGTGAAAGAACGCGGTGACCAGCGCGATGGGCTTGCGCATCAAGGGCGTGTTTGGTCCGCCCTCCTTGTTCGCCAGCGGCCCCATGTCGCGATAGACAAAGGTCGCGATGATAAAGGCATAGACCGCCGCAACCGCCGCCGCCTCTGTCGGTGTAAAGATACCGCCGTAGATGCCGCCGAGGATGATCACGATCAGCAGCAGACCCCAGAGCGCATCGCCGCCGGACTCGGCCACCTCACCCCAGCCCTTCCATTCACCTTTGGGCAGGCTGCGGACGCGGGCGATGATGTAGATCGTGGCCATCAGCATGGTGCCCGCCATCAGGCCGGGAATGACGCCGGCCATGAACATCCGGCCAACCGACACATCGGTGGCCGAGGCATAGACCACCATCACGATGGACGGCGGGATCAGGATGCCCAGTGTGCCAGCGTTGGCGATGACACCAGCGGCAAAGTCCTTGGAATACCCGACCTGCCGCATCCCGGCGATCACGATAGAGCCGATCGCAACCACCGTCGCGGGCGATGACCCGGACAGCGCGGCGAACAACATGCAGGCAAAAACGCCCGCGATGGCCAAACCGCCGGGCAGATGCCCGACACAGGCGATGGAAAAGCGGATGATCCGCTGCGCCACGCCACCTGTCGACATGAACGACGAGGCCAGCACAAAGAACGGGATCGCCAGCAGGGTATAATGCCCCGCCATGGCCTGAAAGAAGGTCTGGGCAATCGAGGCCAACGAGGTGTCGCTGAGCACCAGCAGAAACACGATCGAGGAAAACCCGAGCGAGACGGCAATCGGCACGCCGATCAGCATCAGGCCGATCACCATGGCGAAGAGAATGACAACATCCATGGGTTCAGTCCTTGTTCAGATGCGCGACGTCTTCGACCGCGTCTTCGGCTTCGTGGCTGACGATCAGGCTTTCATCGTTGCCGCGCCAGATGCGCACGGTGGCCTGGATGAACCGCAACAACAGCAAGGCCGCGCCAAAGGGCAGGATGAAATAGGGAATGAAACGCGGGACCTTTTCATAGGCTTCGCCCTCGTTGACCCACGGTTCGATAAAGCGCAGCCACTCGGGCATCCGAATATCGACGACCTCGTACCAGCTGCGATAGGACGTCCGGGTCATTTCCTCAAAGCCGGTCGGGAACCAACGTCCCGTGGTCTGTGGCAGGTTGGCAAAGTTGGCCCAGTAGTCCCATGCTCCCTTGAGCAGCAGGAACGCATAGGCAAGGCAGACCGCCGCCGCAATCAGGGTCAGCGTTTTGCGAACGGGAGCAGATACGAGGTTCAGAACCGCGTCGACACCCAGATTGGCGGTCTTCTTGACCGCATAGCTGATACCGAACAGCACCAGCCAGGCAAACAGGAACGAGGTCGCCTCAAGTCCCCAGATCAGGCCACCGGGCAGGTCGATGCCCAGGGAGTCCTCGACCCAGCGGCCGAACTGACTGTTCACGCCATAGCGCAGGACCACGTTGATGAAGGTAATGATTGTCATTGCGCCAAGAATGAGCGCAATCACCGTCTCTTCCAATTCGTCGATGAAACGCCCGAACATCCCGTTCGGTGGATTATGAGCTGACATGGTCCCCCCTCGTCGTCCCGTTTGCGGATACAAAAAACCCGGCCCCTATCCGTTCACAGGGGCCGGGTCACAGGCATTCCGGCCTGTTACATGCTTTCGTTGATCGCCTGTGCCGCGTCGATGTTGTCCTGGCCCACGTCCTTGACGAACTGTTCCCAGACTGGCTTCATCACGTCGACCCAGGCCTGACGCTGTGCGGCATCCAGTTCACGCACCACGCCGCCCGCGGCGATGATCGCCTCTTTGGCTTCCTGGTTGACCTTGAACGACTCAGAGTTGCGCGCCTCTGTCACCTCGGCGAGAATGGTGCTCAGCTGATCACGGACGTCCGCGTCCAGACCTTCCCACCAGTCGACATTGGTCACGACCAGATAGTCGATCACACCGTGGTTGGTTTCGGTGATACCGTCCTGAACCTCAAAGAACTTCTGGCCATAGATGTTGGACCAGGTGTTTTCCTGACCGTCCACAACGCCGGTCTGCAGCGCGCCGTACACTTCGGAAAAGGCCATCGGCTGCGGGCTTGCGCCCAGGGCTTCCATGTTGGCCTTCAGCACGTCGGACGGCTGCACCCGGAATTTCAGGCCCATGGCGTCGGCAGGCGACATCAGCGGCTTGTTGGCGGAAATCTGCGTGACGCCATTGTGCCAGAAGGCCAGACCCAGCAGGCCGCGGCGGGTCATCGATTCCTTCATCGCCTGACCAGTGTCAGAGTTCTGGAACGCGTCGACCGCGTCGATGTTCTTGAACATGAACGGCAGGTCAAAGATGCGGAACTGCTTGGTGAACTGCTCGAACTTCGACAGCGACGGCGCGGCCATCTGGACGTCGCCCTGCAGCATCGCCTCAAGAACCTGATCGTCGTTGTACAGGGTCGAGTTCGGGAACACTTCCATGCAGGCCTTGCCGTCCATCTCGGCATTGACGCGCTCCATCAACAGGGTCGCGGCGATGCCTTTGGGGTGACGGTCGGTGTTGGTGACATGGCTGAACTTGATGACAAGCTCACCCTCGTCGCAGGCAGCCTGTGCGGTTGTAGCGGCACCAGACATCAGTGCGGCGGCCGCCACGGCGGTCATCAGAAACTTTTTCATGGGTATCCTCCCAGATACATGTTGGACGTTTTGCGGCGCCCCTCCTCGGGCACCGAATACGCATAACAAAGCCGCGTGACACGAATCAGATCAAGGGTGAGTCGCGCAGGTGGCACATTTTCGGTTTTTATGGCTTTATTACATATGCTTGAAACCGGTCTTGCGCTGAATCTCGGCGTTGGCATCACGGGACCGTGTGAAACTCCGCACAGGTGTTTCCGCTCTCAGTGCGGAAATCCGCACAGTTTTTGATCGGCTGGCGAATCCCTGCGCGCCCGACAGACTGTGGTCATGAGCCGCTTCTGCCGGGAGAACGCTCGTCCTTTGATTTCAATAAGTTATGCGACAACCCTTTGAACTAACTTTATTTCTCAACCGCACGACGCCGCAGCCAGACGCCGCCGACGGATCGAAACGGAGAACGAAGTCGTTACACCGGTTGACCTATTGTTGACCCGCGTTCCCCGCGCAATGTTAAGACTGCTTCTTGCCTTAGGCCCACCCGGCCCGCATTAGCGCTGCAAAATCTCGGCGGGACAGGACTTGGCTACAATCCCGCCAGTCCTTTTCACTGGGTTCAGACGTAGCTTGATAGCGCAAGTCGAAGCCTGTCGCCTCCTTTTGGGCATCAATATACTCGTCCATTTTTTCACCAAGCGTCTCGATATCATCGATCCACTCATCTTTGATAGTATCTGGCAGAGAACCAAAAAGATTGTATCGATCGCGCATTCGCTCGGATAGTCGCTCGTAGACCTTTTCATCGACAGTCTGCTCGTTGACGAGATTGAGCATGTCAACTTTCTCGCGTGCCTGTCCGAAGCGCTTAATCCGTCCAATACGCTGTTCAAGCCGTGTCGGGTTCCAGGGCAAATCAATATTGATGAGAGTACCTAGCGTCTGGAGGTTCAAACCCTCGCAGGCTGCATCGGTTGCGACCATGATCTTTAGGTCGTGCGCGGCAACCATTTTCTTGAGCGTTTCTCGTTCGATGCTGACACTTTCGCCTGCCTGGGGCTTTGTTGCGCAAAGGCTGGTTGAGGGATTCATCTCGTGAATCCAGCGTGGTAGCTGTCCTGCATGAGCAGACCGATCCCGCCGAGCTACAAGACCAAGAACTGGCCGGCCTACAACGAAGCGCTGAAGCAGCGCGGCTCCCTGACGATCTGGTTCGACCCGGACATGGTCTGGGTGCCACCGCCGACCGGCAAGCGAGGCCGGCAGCCGCTCTATAGCGACGCCGCGATCCAGGCATGCCTGACGATGAAAGTCCTTTTCGGCATGGCGCTCCGGCAGACGACCGGGTTCGTTGAAAGCCTACTGAGCCTGGTCGGCCTCGACTGG
>NZ_FZON01000104.1:0-2500 GCF_900188425.1 Antarctobacter heliothermus | reverse complement strand
AGGTACGGTAACACGTACTGGAGGTCCGAACCCACACCTGTTGAAAAAGGTCGGGATGAGTTGTGCCTAGGGGTGAAAGGCCAATCAAACTCGGAGATAGCTGGTTCTCCGCGAAATCTATTTAGGTAGAGCGTCATCCGAATACCCCCGGGGGTAGAGCACTGGATGGGTAATGGGGCCCCACAGGCTTACTGATCCTAACCAAACTCCGAATACCGGGGAGTACTAGATGGCAGACACACTGCGGATGCTAACGTCCGTAGTGGAGAGGGAAACAACCCTGACCTACAGCTAAGGCCCCCAATTCATGGCTAAGTGGGAAAGCAGGTGGGACGACCAAAACAACCAGGAGGTTGGCTTAGAAGCAGCCATCCTTTAAAGATAGCGTAACAGCTCACTGGTCTAAATAAGTTGTCCTGCGGCGAAGATGTAACGGGGCTCAAGCCATGAGCCGAAGCTTAGGATGCGTGAGCATGGTAGCGGAGCGTAGTGTGATATAGCACCGATCTTTACTATCGCACATCGGGTATGAGGCGCGTGTAAACGTGCTCAAGTAGCCGATAGGCGGTAGCACAAGATCAGGTGCTTTCGATGAAGCCGGCGCGTGAGCGATCCGGTGGAGAGATCACTAGTGAGAATGATGACATGAGTAGCGACAAAGAGTGTGAGAGACACTCTCGCCGAAAGTCCAAGGGTTCCTGCTTAAAGCTAATCTGAGCAGGGTAAGCCGACCCCTAAGGCGAGGCCGAAAGGCGTAGTCGATGGGAACCAGGTTAATATTCCTGGGCCAGGAGGATGTGACGGATTGTGGCGGCGTGCGTGCCTTATCGGATTGGCGCGTATCCAAGACAGTCCCTGGAAATAGCCCTCCATTAGATCGTACCCTAAACCGACACAGGTGGACTGGTAGAGAATACCAAGGCGCTTGAGAGAACGATGTTGAAGGAACTCGGCAAAATACCTCCGTAAGTTCGCGAGAAGGAGGCCCGGCGTAAGAGCGTCGGGGGCACAAACCAGGGGGTGGCGACTGTTTATTAAAAACACAGGGCTCTGCGAAGTCGCAAGACGACGTATAGGGTCTGACGCCTGCCCGGTGCCTGAAGGTTAAAAGGAGGGGTGCAAGCTCTGAATTGAAGCCCAGGTAAACGGCGGCCGTAACTATAACGGTCCTAAGGTAGCGAAATTCCTTGTCGGGTAAGTTCCGACCTGCACGAATGGCGTAACGACTTCCCCGCTGTCTCCAACATCGACTCAGCGAAATTGAATTGCCTGTCAAGATGCAGGCTACCCGCGGTTAGACGGAAAGACCCCGTGCACCTTCACTACAGCTTCGCACTGGCATCAGACACAACATGTGCAGGATAGGTGGTAGGCTTCGAAGCAGGGACGCCAGTCTCTGTGGAGCCACCCTTGAGATACCACCCTTGTTTTGTTTGATGTCTAACCGCGGCCCGTTATCCGGGTCCGGGACCCTGCGTGGTGGGTAGTTTGACTGGGGCGGTCGCCTCCTAAAGCGTAACGGAGGCGCGCGAAGGTTGGCTCAGAGCGGTCGGAAATCGCTCGTTGAGTGCAATGGCAGAAGCCAGCCTGACTGCAAGACTGACAAGTCGAGCAGAGTCGAAAGACGGCCATAGTGATCCGGTGGTCCCAAGTGGGAGGGCCATCGCTCAACGGATAAAAGGTACGCCGGGGATAACAGGCTGATACTGCCCAAGAGTCCATATCGACGGCAGTGTTTGGCACCTCGATGTCGGCTCATCTCATCCTGGGGCTGGAGCAGGTCCCAAGGGTATGGCTGTTCGCCATTTAAAGAGGTACGTGAGCTGGGTTTAGAACGTCGTGAGACAGTTCGGTCCCTATCTGCCGTGGGTGTAGGAGATTTGAGAAGAGTTGCCCCTAGTACGAGAGGACCGGGGTGAACGATCCACTGGTGGACCAGTTGTTATGCCAATAGCAGTGCTGGGTAGCTATGATCGGAAAGGATAACCGCTGAAGGCATCTAAGCGGGAAGCCCCCTTCAAAACAAGATCTCCCTGAGGACCGTGGTAGACCACCACGTCGATAGGCCAGAGGTGTAAGCACAGCAATGTGTTCAGCTGACTGGTACTAATGGTCCGATAGGCTTGATTTGATCCAGTAACAGCAAGGTTAATCACCGAGCTTTACGGGCAAATAAGCATACTACACCGTAAACACAGTAAGCCTTGACCTGGACAACGATGTTGATTGATGACGATGCACCTCAAATGCATCGTCCTGGTTTTTCCTTGGTTTGGTGGTCATAGCACGAGCAAAACACCCGGCTCCATTCCGAACCCGGCCGTTAAGTGCCGTCGCGCCAATGGTACTGCGTCTCAAGACGTGGGAGAGTAGGTCGCCGCCAAACCTAGAAAAAACCAGATACCTCTATACACCAAAAATACATAAAGCCCCCGCAGCCAAAAACTGCGGGGGCTTTCGCATGAAAAAATCTCAAAATAAATAGCCGATAAAAAACAAC
>NZ_FZON01000013.1 GCF_900188425.1 Antarctobacter heliothermus | reverse complement strand
CCAAGCTGGCCGAGGCGATCCGCTACGCGCTCGGCCGCATGCCCAAGGCGCGTCCATACCTCGATAACGGGCTTCTGGAACTGGACAACAACATCTGCGAGCGGTCAATCAGGCCCCTGACTCTCGGCAGGAAAAACTACCTGTTCATGGGTTCGGAAGGTGGCGGCAAGGCCGCGGCTGTCGCCTACACACTCATCGAAACCGCCCGCATGAACAGCGTTAATCCCGAAGCCTGGCTCACCTGGGTTCTCGAACGGATCGCCGATCACAAGATCAACCGCATCGGCGAACTCGCGCCATGGAACTGGACGCCGAAATAGGCGTCAAGCGCTGCGTGGCCGGACGCATACAGCGCGCGCGGATCGCGCTGGAGGTTTTGTTCTGGTGCTGCCCACCCGGCCCCCCGGCACGGATGGCCACCATCTCGACCGCGCGCGGGTCGATTGCCGTCCCGCGCGGCGCGTCCGGCAGGCGAAAGACCTGCACGAACCATGTCTTGCGCTTGTGGCGGGGGCGCAGTGCGCTGGGACAGCGCCACAACAGCGAGCCGGTCCAGCGGGCAGCAAATTCATCCACGCACGCGCCGGACAGCACGGCCACCGCAGAGATCGGCCCGTTGCGGCCCGCGCGGCAGGCCAGATCCAGCGTGACGCCCAGGTCCGCCGCCTCTTGCGCCATGCGCGTCAGCACATGGTCCACCGTCTGCTGGCATTCGCCCGGTCCATTGCCGCTGGAAATCAACAGACAGGTCATCCGCGCGCTCCTTTGCCGGTCTTGAAAGTGATCAGCGGCGCAAACGCGGCCACCTCCTGTGCAAGGCCAAAGGCTTCGAGGTCGCGCAGCACCGCGCCTGCGTCCTTGTAGGCGTTGCCCGCCTCCTCGATCAGCAGATCGCGGTCGGCGCAGATCACCCGACCGCCAAAGCGGGTCTGGCGCATCGCCTCCAGTTCCGATTTCACGCGGCGAATGCGCCCGTGCATCGCAGCGCGGTCATAGCGCCGCCCGGCCCCGTGCGAGACAGAGCCCAGCGCCTCTGGCGGCCCCTCCGGCACCGCCATGAGATAGCTGAGGCTTTCGCGGGATCCGGCCAGTGGGGCCAGCCCCCGGTCCGGGGCGGCCGCCCCCTTGCGGTGCAGCCAGCCATCCGCCCGCTGCTCAAGGTGGTTGTGCGGCGCGTCGCAGATCAGCCGCGCGTCACAGCGCAGCGCCTCTGACGCCTGCGCGGCGATCAACGCCCGGTTCACCCGCGCCCAGACCTGCGCCGCGTCGTGCAGGGTGACATACGCCTCTGCCGCGGCGCTGCCCGGCGCAAATCCGTCAGCCCAGGTGTCCGCGATGCCGGTAAACACCGCCGCCCCATGTCCGCGCGATCCGCTGTGGACCAGCAGGCACAAGTCACCGACATCCATCCCCAACCGGGATGCCACCGCCGGATCTGTCAACGCATCGACAACCTGAACCTCGCAAAAGTGGTTGCCGCCGCCCAGCGTGCCAAGGCCATAGGGGCCAAACCGCGCCGCGCCGGTTCCATCCAGCGACGCAGCGCCGGTTTCGGGATCTGCGCTTTCGTCCAGCGCCTGCAACCGCCGCGCGGCCTTGTCCAGTTTCAGCTTGCGGCGCGGCAGGTCCAGCCGGAACAGCGCCATGCCACAGCCGATGTCCGGCCCGATCAGTTGCGGATAGATCCGGTCCGCCAGGAACGCGCCGCCCACCGGGCCAAAGCGGCCCGGATGCAGGTCGGGAAACGCGGCCACGGCCCGCATCCCGGCCCAGCCCGCAACGTCATGCAGTTGATCGACCGCCCGGCCTTCGATCCAGGCGCTGTCGGAATAGAATTCTCGGACACGCGCAGGTGTCCGAATGGGAGAATTGCCCATAGGTCCGTCTTTCTCAAACAGAGAGGTGCGGCCACTCTGGCCGCAAGACGGATCGTCAGATGTGCTGGAAACCTGCCCCGCAGGGCGGAACGGTCAGCGGCCCCGACAATCCGAGGAAATGGCGTCATTGTGCAATGCAATCATGTGGTGCCCTCCTCTGATATCGGGTGTGACTGTTCGGGAGCGTATACCCCGCTGCCGCCTTTGCGCCAACGGGGGAATTCCGGACCCATGGGGCGCTGTGGCCCCTTTGCCTCAGGCGGCCTTTTCGGCCTCGGCGGCGGTCAGGATGGTATACAGCGTCGCAGGCACCGGGTTGGCCCGCAGCTTGGCGCACAGCGCGGGGTTGCGCAGGCTGCGCGACACCAGCGCCAGCGCCTTGAGGTGTTCGACCCCGGCCTCTTCGGGGGCGAGGAGGCCAAAGACGATATCCACCGGCTGCCGATCGACAGAGTCAAAGTCGATCGGCCTTTCCAGAAGAATGAACGCCCCCACCACGGAATCCACGCCGTTGATCCGCGCGTGCGGCAGGGCGACACCGTGGCCGACACCCGTCGGCCCCAGTGCCTCACGTTCCATCAGCGCCTCAAGGATATGAGGCGCCCTCAGGCCATACGCGCTTTCCGCAAGGTCAGACACATCATGCATCAGGCGTTTCTTGCTGGAGGTCGATGTGATGACTTTGACAGCCGTCGGCTTGATGAGATCGACAAACTTCATGGATCTTGCCTGTGTCTGAGGCGCAGTCGTCGCGCGGATCGGGCTCCGGTGGCGGTTGGTCCTTATGGATCAATCCATCCGATGTTGCCATCTTCCCGCCGGTACACGACGTTCACGCCATCCTTTTTCTCGTTTCGAAACACAAGGACCGGCGCGCCCGCCATCTCCATCTGCATCACGGCCTCACCGACCGAGAGTGACGGGATCCGCGTTTGCATCTCCGCCACGATTATCGGCTGAAGCGTCTCGGGCTCGTCATCACCCGAATCCGCTTCGTTGGCGAGGATATACGAGGCTGCCCCAATATGTTCAACCGGGTCGGGGCGGTCCTTGTGATGATCCTTCAGCCTGCGTTTGTAACGGCGCAGCTGCTTGTCCATCTTTTCGGCGCAGGACTCAAACGCCGCATAAATCTCGGTCGCACTTCCCTTTGCGGCCGCGTTCAGCCCGCTCGACAGGTGAACGTTCGCTTCGCAGTGGTATTCATGAGCCGCCTTCGAAAAAACCACCGTCGCGTCGGTCGGACGCTGGCCGTACTTGTCCAGCACGCTGCCCAGTTCGGTTGTGACGTGCACCTGCAGCGCATCGCCAATGTCGATGTGTTTTCCCGTGATCTGATAGCGCATCATTTGTCCTTTTCTTATGCACCCGAACGCCGAAACGGGGAGCGGACCCCGCCGCGACGTCACAGGTTCAGGGAAGGCGCGTTGACGCGGAATGCGGGCGGCAAGCCCCGGAAACGAGGAAACCGCCAGATCGTAATGCCGCGATACAAAGCACCATGGGTTTATTTGACTTGGAAACCGCCGGTGCTGTCAATGGAAACCGCTCCGGGATACGGCGACATCTGGCGACAAAGTGTTCCCGCGCGCCTTTGCCTGTGGCGACAGAGGTTCAACCAAAGCGAAAGTTCTCACCCAGATAGACGCGCCGGACGTTTTCGTTCTGGACAACTTCTTCTGGTGTGCCGGACATCAGCACCTGACCGTCGTGCAGGATATAGGCACGGTCGACGATCTCCAGCGTTTCGCGCACGTTGTGATCGGTGATCAGCACGCCGATACCGCGCGTCTTGAGATCGGAAACAAGGTGGCGGATGTCGCCCACACTGATCGGATCAACCCCGGCAAAGGGTTCATCCAGCAACAGATAGCGGGGATTGGCCGCCAGACAGCGCGCGATCTCGACCCGGCGGCGTTCGCCACCTGACAGCGCCAGCGCGGGCGCGCGGCGCAGATGCTCGATCGAAAATTCGCCCAGCAGTTCTTCCAGCCGTTCGCGGCGGCGGTGGACGTTCTTTTCGGCAATATCCAGCACCGCGCCGATATTGTCCTCGACACTCAGGCCGCGAAAGATCGACATCTCCTGCGGCAGATAGCCGATGCCCAGCCGCGCGCGCCGGTACATCGGCAAAAAGGTCGCGTCGCGTCCGTCAATCAGGACTTGCCCGCCTTCTGGATTTACCAGCCCCGCAATCGCATAGAACGACGTGGTCTTGCCCGATCCGTTTGGCCCCAGCAGTGCTGCCACCTCGCCGCGATCCACCCGCAAACTCACGTCGCGGATCACGACCCGCTTGCGATAGCTCTTGCGCAGATGGTTGACCCTCAGGCCGACGTCGCCTTCGGTCACGCTCAATTCCGGGGGGGCGGTCACGGTTGCGCCTCCGGCGCCTGTTGCAACACGGTCCGCACGCGGCCGGTCAATTGCGCCGTGCCGTCCTTGAGATCGACAACCATCCGCTCCGATGTCAGCGCGCTCGGCCCCTGCGTCAGCAGGACGTTGCCGGACATGATGACCTGTCCGCCTTCGATGTCATAATCGGCGCGCTGCGCCTCTGCCGCCTCTGATCCGCTGACCAGGGTCACGCCGCCGGACGCCTCCATCCGTTTGATCCGCCCGGCCTGTTCGGAATAGACCACCAGAACGCGCGGCGCGGCCAGCCGCATCTGGCCCTGCGCGATCAGCACGTTGCCGGTATACAGCGCCGTTCCGTCCGACTGGTTGACCCGCAGCGCGTCGGCGGTCACCTCGACCGGGGCGCTGGTATCCTGCTGCAACCCGCCAAAAGCCACCTCGGCCCCTTGCGCGAAAAGCCCCACAGGAGCGATGGACAGCATGAGGACGACAGACAGAAAACGGATCATTCGGCAGCACTTTCTTGTTCTGGCGGTTGGTATACCAGCTTTACGCCGCCGGAAAACATCAATTGCACGGCACCGTCGTCTCCGGCGGGTGTGATCCGCAGATGCCCGGCCTCAAAACGGCCCACAGGACCGTCGCCCTGCACTGGTCCAAGGCTTTCTGCCTCCACCCGGTCAAGGCTGGACAACAGCCCCTCGGTCGTCAGCACATACCCCTGAGAGCTTTCGATCCGCACGCCCCCCTGCATCAACGCCTGCCTGTCAGCATCGTTCAGATCGGCCTCAACCGCATCCACCCGGATCTCGCTGCCATCGGCAAGGCGCATCCGCGCCTCAAGCTGATCGGCGCGGATACGCCCATCGTCCTGCGGGCGCACTGTTTTGGCGGTCACGCTCAGCACATCCCCGCGTGGGGTGGTGCCGGCAAAATAGGGGGCGCTGACCCGTTCGGCGGCGGTGTTTTCCTGCAGGGCTTCGACAAAGGGCACGTTTTGCAGTGGCTCGGACGACCGCGACAACAGGAAAAGTGTCGACAGCATGGCCAATGCGGCAAGCGGCAGCAGGATCTTCAGCCAGGCGATCACCCGCGAATACAATCCGTCCCCCCGTCGCATGGCCCGGCCCGGCTCAGGCGTGCGCAAAGATGTCGGTCTCCGGCCAACCCTCAAGATCGAGCATCGCCCGGGTCGGCAGGAAATCGAAACAGGACTGTGCCAGGTCGCGCCGTCCTTCGCGCTCCAGCATGGCGTTCAGCGCGGCGCGCAGACGGTGCAGATGCAACACGTCCGAGGCGGCATAGTCTTGCTGCGCCGCGGTCAGTTCTGCCGCGCCCCAGTCGCTGGATTGTTGCTGTTTGGAAATATCGACACCCAGCAGTTCCTGTGTCAGCACCTTCAGCCCGTGCCGGTCGGTATAGGTCCGGATCAGGCGGCTGGCGATCTTGGTGCAATAGACAGGGGCCGCCAGCGCCCCAAAGGCATGGTACATGGCCGCAATGTCGAACCGACCGAAATGAAACAGCTTGAGCACGTCGGGATCGGTCAGCAGTCGCGCAAGGTTCGGCGCGTCGGTCTGGCCCTTGGCGACCTGCACCAGATGCGCGTTGCCATCGCCCCCCGACAGCTGCACCACACACAGCCGGTCACGGTGCGGGTTAAGTCCCATGGTCTCGCAGTCGATGGCAACGACCGGCCCCAGATCCAGATTGTCCGGCAAATCGCCCTGATACAGATAATTGGTCACGATCCGCCCCTTCTGACACACCTGCTTACCGGCCCGACATATCTGCGCACCCGTCTGCTTTCAACTCCGCCCTGCGGTCCGGAAAGGCCACAATTCGTGGGTTGATGGCCGAAATGGGGCAAATCGAGGGCGTGATCGGGCGAATCGGTGACAAGAAACGACCCGATTCGGGCAGCATCAAGGCAGATGCCTCGCGTTTTTCTCACTTTTGAAATATTTCGTGAGTTGCGGCATTCCCCCTAGGATTGTCACGGCTCCTCACCTTGACCCAGCGTTACACTCTATTGCCTGCCCGCGCCGGGCGGGCGGCCAAGACCCCTTGAAACAGCCCAATGTCCGGGTTGGCATGGGTTCGTTATTGTTTCCCACGTTCAATTCAGCCTTTCGATGCGCGGGGATCCGCCGACAAAACAAGACACGGTTCAGGCATAGTTTTACAAGTTATTATGGACTGTCCCCGTTTCGGAAACAGAGTCCGCCGTGTTTTCGGTAAATTGTTTCACGAATTCCTGCACCACTCAGCCCGTTCGGCACGTCTGCGCGCCGATCCTGCCGGTGACGAAACGGCGGGCGTCACGCGCCCGGGAACACCAATCGGCAGAGCCCCCATCGTCGTGACATCGCGCCTTGCAACCAATACATGTCGCGCGATTTTCTCCTTTAAGTTGTGTCTCATCGCGCTCATTGACGACGCCCCTCCGGCACGTCATAACAATTTTGCGGAATGTGTTTGTCTTGTTTTGGACGCATTTCGTGAAACACGGCACCTGGGGGTTGGTGCTGCCACGTCGGGAGTATCCGGTAAAGTTTGCGGCGGTATCTGCGAAATAAGATCCGATAACATTTTGAGGCTTCGGCCCGTCTGCCAGATGGGGGGACACGCGCTGCGCGTGCCATGGCGGGGCTATGTCCGGATTTCATGACGCCTCGGCGCGCTTTTCCGATCTCTCGTCAACGCATGAGGTCAGGAGATCATCGTGACAATGCATTTGCGCCAGCCGCTGCCATCGGCTCGGATTGAAAAACTGATTTCCGAGGTTCTCGCCGCCGAAAGCGGGCCAACCCTGTACCGCGACCTCTTCAAGCGTGCGCTGGATATCGCAATCGTGTTGGTGGCAGCGCTGCCCACTCTGCTGATCGTCGGCCTGTTCTCGCTGATCGTGGCGCGCGACGGACATTCGCCCTTTTACACCCAGAAACGGATTGGCCGAAACGGCCACAGCTTTGTTATCTGGAAACTGCGCAGCATGGTCCCCGACGCGGATAGCCGGTTGAGCGACCATCTGGCCGCAAACCCGGCGGCCCGTGCGGAATGGGACCGCTCTCAGAAACTGCGCCATGATCCCCGGATCACCCGCGTGGGCCAACTGATCCGCAAGACGTCGATCGACGAACTGCCGCAGCTGTTCAACGTGCTCAAAGGCGACATGTCGCTGGTGGGCCCGCGCCCGATGATGCCCTGTCAGCAGGACATCTATCCCGGCTCCGCCTATTATGCCATGCGCCCGGGGATCACCGGCTATTGGCAGGTGTCGGTGCGCAACGAAAGCTCGTTTGCCCAGCGCGCCGGGTTTGACACCGCCTATCTGGAACAGCTGTCGCTGCTCAATGACCTGCGGGTGCTGGTCAAGACGGTGCGCGTGGTGCTGCGCGGCACCGGCTGCTAGGCCGCCACACACGACCCCCGCCCGCACCGGCCCCGTGCCGGGGCCTCGTGTCCAAACCCGCTCAGTGCTCGACCGTCGCAGCCATACATTGCCGCCCATCCGGTCCACGCACCCACATGTCAACGCCTGACCGGCACAGCGTCGCCAATTCGTCATGCATCAAGGGCGCGGTGGCGCGAAAGGTGAACCCGCGCACCGGGGCCGCCTCTTCGGCCATCAACAACAACCCTTGCGCCAATAGCGGCCCATGCACCACCAGCCCGCCATAGCCTTCGACCGCGCGGGCATAGTCGATATCATAGTGGATACGGTGCCCGTTGAAGGTCAGCGCCGAATAGCGAAACAGCAGTGTCGGGGAAAACCCCATGATGCGGTCGCTGTCCTCATCGTCGCGCGCTTTGGGCGGGGCGGGTGCGCCCACCTCTGGCGCCGCCTCCTCGCGATAGACCAGATCCTGCCGTTCGGTCACGCACAGCTGCCCGCCCTGCCAGATCTCATGCGCCAGCGTGACAAACCCCAGCGGTCCGCTGCGCCCCTGCTTGCGCGTCACATCCGCCACCCAGGACCGTTTTTCCGCCATGTAGCCCGCGCGCAGCGGGGCGTGAAATTGCAAGGCTCCACCAGCCCACATGCGCCGGGGCAGACCAAGATCGGGGATCAGCCCGGTTCCCACACGCGGATGCCCGTCCCGCCCCAGCAGGCTGGGCCGCTGGACCTCCCAGAAATAGATCTGGTGAAAAAACGGTGGCAAGGCGTCGCCCACGTCAACCCCGCGCACCAGATCCAGCGCAACGGCCAGCGCATTTGCCCGCTCCGGGTCCATCACGTCGGTTTGACGCCGCTCTGCCTGCGCTGCATTCTGCATCGACCGCTCCTCATGTCTTGCGCGAGTTATTCCAGTCATGCCGCCCGCCGTCCAGTCGCTCGACCATCTTGTACTGACCGTTGCCGATCTGGCGGCGACGCGGGCGTTCTATGAGGACATCCTCGGGATGCAGGCGCTGGCCTTTTCTCCGGCGGATGGTAGCACCCGCTGGGCGCTGAGCTTTGGAGCGCAAAAGATCAATCTGCACGTCGCCGGGCAGGAGTTTGACCCCAAGGCCTCGCATCCCACACCCGGATCGGCGGATCTGTGTTTCCTCAGCGCAACGCCGCTTTCTGACTGGATGGCCCATTTGGTCGCAAAAGGCATAAGGGTCGAAGAAGGCCCCGTGACCCGCACCGGCGCCACCGGACCAATCCTGTCGATCTACCCGCGGGACCCGGACGGCACCCTGATCGAGATTTCAAACCGGTTCTAGGGTCAGGCCCCTCTGCGCGCCTCAGTCCCGCATCCGCCCCACTTCGGTACGCAATTCCTCCATCAAGGACTGCAACAGGCCCTGGCCGCGCGCGTCGATCAGCCGCCCGTCATCGCCGAACTGCGAGCGGCTTTGCGCCAGCATCATCTCCGGCCCGGCCACCAGGCGCGGACGGAACGGCGTCAGGCACAGCCGCGCCATGTTTTGCGCCCGTTCCCCGCCCGCACGTCCCGCCGCCGCAGACAACAGCGCCACCGGCTTGTCCTGCCACGGCGTCCCTTCGGTGCGCGAGATCCAGTCCAGCGCGTTTTTCAGCACACCCGAGATGCCCTTGTTGTATTCCGGCGTCACCACCAGCACCGCATCCGCACCGGCAATCTGGTCCGCCGCTTGTTGCACAGCGGCGGGGATTCCGTCGGCGTTCTGACTGTCTTCGTCAAACAGCGGAAACCGCAGATCCAGTTCGGTGAACGCGTCGGGGGCAAACAGGCGCGCGGCCTCGAACATCAGCTTGCGGTTGCTTGACTCGGCGCGCAGCGACCCGCACAGGCCCACCAGTTTCATGTCACTCATCGGTTGTCTCCAGACTGCTCTATCCGGACCTACAATAAAAAAGCGCCGCGACAAGGCGCGGCGCTTTGCAGAATATACGCGACCGGGGCACAGCCCCTGTGCGTTTAGCCGTTCGGCAGGATCACGATCTCGACCCGGCGGTTCTGGGCCTTGCCCTCGGCGGTCAGGTTCGAGGCGATCGGCTGATCCTCACCGCGGCCGATGACCGAAACGCGGCTGCGCGGCACGCCCTCGGACAGCAGCACATTGGCCACCGCCTGCGCGCGACGCTGCGACAGGTCCTGGTTGTAAGCGGCGGCACCGTCGCTGTCGGTGTGGCCGATCACCTGCGAGGTGGTGTTCGGATAGGCCAGCAGGGACTGGCCCACATCGCGCAGATCCGACACCAGGGTCGAACGCAGCTGGGCGCTGTCGGTGGCGAACAGGATGTCCTGCGGCATGGTGACAATCAGGCGGTCGCCGGTGTTGCGGATCGTCGCGCTGTCACCCAGCTGCTGGCGCAGTTCGGCCTCCTGCTTGTCCAGCTGGTTGCCGATGGCGGCACCGGCGGCGGCACCGACCAGCGCCCCGGCCACGGTGGCGCGGTTGCGTTCACCAACGTCGCTGCCACCCGCAAGACGGCCGGCAACAGCACCACCCAGAGCACCGATCAGAGCGCCCTGCTTGGCCTTCTTGTTGGGGTCGTTGTCGTCGACCATCGGGCCGGTGGTGCAGGCGCTGAGGCCAAGAACAGCCACGACGGAAAGAAGAATGGGGGATTTCGCCCGGATCATGAGGAGCCTCTTTTTGATGTTTGCCCCAGTTGATTGGGGTCTTTCACTGCCGATATGCAATATCATCCGCCAAACGCCCAGCCTTGTCATGGGGAAAATCGGCAAAGCTCCGCGCATGACCTCACGGCGCTTTTGTTTCGCGTGCGAAACACTCCCTGTTTACAAGGCGTTAACCCTTCAAGCCTCCAGTCGGGCCGCCTCCCATGCCAGGATCGCGCGTTTGACCGGAATCCCCCAGTGATAGCCACCCAACCCGCCCGATTTGCGCAGCGCCCGGTGGCAGGGGATCAGGTAGCTGATCGGGTTGCGCCCCACCGCCGTGCCGACGGCGCGCACTGCCTTGGGATGGTCGATGGCCTGCGCGATTTCCGAGTAGGTGGTGACATGGCCAGAGGGGACCTGCATCAGGGCCTCCCAGACCTTGATCTGAAACGGCGCGCCGATCATGTACAGCGGCACCGGTCCCTCTGCCTTGACGCCAAAAGCGGCCTGCACCCAGGGGCGCAGCCGGTCCGGGGCCTCGACATACTCCGCCTTCGGCCAGCGCCCCACCAGATCCTGCATCGCCGCGTCTTCGGTGGTGTCCGCCGAAAAACCAATGCCGCACAGCCCCTTGTCGGTGCCCATGACCAGCGCCGGACCAAAGGGGCTGTCAAACTTGCCCCAATAAATCGTCAGCCCCGCGCCCGCGCGGGCAAAGTCACCGGGGCTCATCGCCTCCCAACGCAGGAACAGATCGTGCAGACGCCCGCCCCCTGACAACCCCGTGGCATGGGCTGTCTCCAGCGTGGTGAACCGGCTGGCCAACAGCGTCTTGGCATGGCCCAGCGTCAGGTATTGCTGGTAGCGTTTGGGCGAAACACCGGCCCATTGGCTGAACAACCGCTGGAAATGCGCTGCGCTCATGCCCATTTCACCGGCGATCTGGTCCAGCGTTGCCTGCGGACCCAGCCGGTCGACGACATCAATCGCGCGGCCCATGACCTGATAGTGATAGCTTTGTTCGTCGTCCTTGGGCATGGCGAAGTCTCCTTGGGGTCCGTCATAACGTGGACAGACAATGCGGACGATCCGATTGTTGCGCATAGGACCAGCGGCGCAGGGGGGCGTCATGCCAGAGGCATGCTTGCAGCAGGGCCCCCGTCTCCCTGCGGTCGCCTCCCCCGGGATATTTCTGGACAGAAGAAGCCGGGGGGCGGGGGCTTGCGGCACGGGTGGGTTCTGGGCATTAGGGCATTTATGGCCAAGCAACTCGACTATCATACGATCCGGCAGATCTTTGCCCGCTTTCAGGAGTCAGAGCCGGAGCCCAAGGGGGAGTTGAACCACACCAACGCCTATACGCTGGTTGTGGCCGTGGCGCTGTCGGCGCAGGCCACCGATGCAGGCGTCAACAAGGCCACCGAAAAGCTGTTCCAGATCGCCGACACGCCGGAAAAGATGCTGGCCCTTGGCGAGGCGGGCGTGACCGAGCATATCAAGACCATCGGCCTGTTCCGCAACAAGGCCAAGAACGTCATCAAGATGGCGCAGATCCTTGTGGACGACTACGGCGGCGAGGTGCCCAATTCCCGCGCCGCGCTGGAAAGCCTGCCGGGGGTGGGCCGCAAGACCGCCAATGTGGTGCTCAACATGTGGTGGCACTATCCGGCACAGGCGGTCGACACCCATATCTTTCGCATCGGCAACCGCACCGGCATCTGTCCGGGCAAGGATGTCGTCGCCGTGGAACGAGCGATCGAGGACAACATCCCCGTCGATTACCAACAGCACGCCCATCACTGGCTGATCCTGCACGGGCGGTATATTTGCGTGGCGCGCAAACCCAAGTGCAAGGCCTGCATCATCAACGATCTCTGCCCATTCGAGGAAAAGACAACATGAAGAAATTCCAGGTTGTCGGCATCGGCAACGCCGTCGTCGACGTGATCGCCCGCACCGAGGATGCCTTTCTGGCCGACATGGGAATCGAGAAAGGCATCATGCAACTGATCGAGCGCGAGCGCGCCGAACAGCTGTATGGCGCCATGGGCAACCGCGTGCAGACCCCCGGCGGGTCGGTCGCCAACACCATTGCCGGGCTGGGCAATCTCAAGGCGCGCACCGCCTTTATCGGGCGCGTGGCGGACGACGACCTTGGCGTCTTTTATGCCTCGGCCATGAGCAATGAGGGCATAGCCTTCGTCAACGATCCGGTGGCGGGCGGCGAATTGCCCAGCTCGCGCAGCATGATCTTTGTCTCACCCGATGGCGAACGCTCGATGAACACCTACCTTGGCATCTCCGCCGAACTCGGCCCCGAGGACGTGTCCGAGGATGTGGCCGGTGAGGCAGAATACCTGTTTCTGGAGGGCTACCTGTTCGACAAGGACAAGGGCAAAGAGGCTTTCCTCAAGGCCGCGCGCGCCTGCAAGGCGGCGGGTGGCAAGCCCGGCATCGCCATTTCCGACCCGTTCTGCGTCGAACGCCACCGCGCCGATTTCCTGACCCTGATCGAGAACGAGATGGATTTTGTCATCGGCAATGAGGATGAGATCCGCTCTCTCTACCAGAACGATGACCTGGAGGCCGATCTGCGCGCCGTGGGGGCCATCTGTCCGCTGGTGGTCTGCACCCGGTCCGGCGACGGCGTGTCGGTCCTGCATGAGGGCACGCGCATCGACGTCAGCGTGGAAAAGATCGTGCCCGTGGATGCCACCGGCGCGGGCGACCAGTTTGCCGCCGGGTTCCTCTACGGCCTCGCCATCGGTGCGGACATGGAACTGGCCGCGCGCATGGGCAGTTGCGCGGCGCGCGAGGTGATCAGCCACATGGGCCCCCGCCCCGAGGCAAACCTGCAGGATCTGTTCCGCGCGCAGGGCCTCATCTGAGCCTGCTCTCCTTGCCGACCGCCGCGCTGGCGGTCGGATTTCACCTCGACGTCATGGCGATTTCACGCCGCATTCACGCTGTCCCCGTTCCGAACCGCTCGTCCCGGCGCTAACCTGTCAGAGGGTGGGGACCGGTGTGGAGTGGCTCATGACGCGGTACATCCTTTTGCGCGACACGACCGGGAACTGGCGCCGCTCCACCGTGCCGCTGGCCGGGGGAATTGCGCCGCAGGATCCTGACGCCCCCGCCGCGCCGGTGATCGAGACCGCCGATCTGTCGCCGCTGGAGCTGCGAGAGGCCGCCGGTGATCCCACCCTGTTGACCATCCAGCCCGCAATGCCCACCCGATTGATCGCGCCCGAGCCGATGGATGAGCTGCGCTCTGCCGACGCGGTGCCGGGCTGGGGTCTGCGCGCCACCGGGGCGGACTGGACGCCGGTCAGCGGCGCGGGCGTGCGGGTTGCCCTGCTGGACACCGGGATTGACGCGCACCATCCGGTTTTTGCCGGGGTCGACGTCACGGCGCGGGATTTTGCCGGGACTGGCGTTGTCGATGCCAATGGCCACGGCACCCATGTTGCCGCCACCGTGCTGGGCCGCGATCTGGGCGGCACGCGGGTTGGTGTCGCGCGCGGTGTCACCGATCTGCTGGTCGGCAAGGCGCTGGCCGACAATGGCCGAGGCCGGTCCGAGGATTTCCTGAACGCGGTGCTTTGGGCCTTGGGGGAAAGGGCGGATGTCATCGGCTTTGCACTGGCGTTCGACGTGTCCGGCCAGATCGAGGCGCTGGCCGAAGAGGGTTATCCGACTGCGCTGGCCACGCTGGCCGCCGTCCACGCCTATCGCGGCAACCTGCGGCTCTGCGAGGTTCTGTTGCAGATGATCGGAGGAGGTCAGGCACCCGCGATGCTGGGGGCGGTGGGCAACGATTGCCTGCGCACCATCACGCCCGAATTTGAAACCGGCGCCTCTGCCCCGGCCTCCGCCGCAGGGGTGCTGGCAATCGGAGCCTGCGGCGTGGATGAGGCCGGACTGTCGCCCGCCCCGTTCACCAACGCGGGCGCGGCGCTGGTGGCGCCCGGTGTCGGGATCATCTCTGCCGGGCTGGGCGGCGGTCTGCGCTCGCTCAACGGCACGTCGATGGCGCTGGCCCATGCCGTCGGGGTCGCGGCGCTCTGGGTCGAAAAGATGCCCAACGACGACGAGCCTGTGACGGCACGGTCGCTGGCGGCCAAACTGATCGACACCGCCACCCGCGCCCCTCTTGGCCCGGGTGCGTCATGTGTCGAGTGCGGACACGGCCTGATGCAAGCCCCGAAAGGCGCGCTGGAGTAACGCCTAGTGCGCCTCGGCCCAGTTCGCCCCCTGACCTGCGTCCACCACCAGCGGCACGTCCAGCTTCAGCACCGGATCGCAGGCGTTTTCCATGATGCCGCGCGCCACACCGATCAGGTCATCCACAGCGCCTTCCTCGACCTCGAACAGCAGTTCGTCGTGGACCTGCAACAGCATCTTGGCGGGCAACCCCTTGATCGCCTCGGGCATGCGGATCATCGCGCGACGAATGATATCCGCCGCCGTCCCCTGGATCGGCGCGTTGATCGCCGCGCGCTTGGCAAAGCCCGCACGCGGCCCCTTGGCGGCAATCTCGGGCGTGTGGATCTGCCGCCCGAACAGCGTCTCCACCCGCTTGTGTTCCTTGGCGAACTCCACCGTCGCGTCCATATACGCCCGAATGCCGGGGAACCGCTCAAAGTACCGGTCGATGAACCCCTGCGCCTCGGACCGCGGAATCCGCAGGTTGCGCGCCAGACCAAAGCCGGAAATCCCGTAGATCACGCCAAAGTTGATCGCCTTGGCCTGCCGCCGGATATCCGGCGTCATCTCCTCCATCGGCACGTTGAACATCTCTGACGCGGTCATCGCGTGAATGTCCTGCCCCTCGCGGAACGCCTGTTTCAGCGCGTCGATCTCGGCCATCTGCGCCAGAATGCGCAGCTCGATCTGGCTGTAGTCCAGCGACACCAGCACATGCCCCTCGGGCGCGACAAAGGCCGTGCGGATGCGCCGCCCCTCCTCTGATCGCACCGGAATGTTCTGCAAATTCGGATCGGTGGACGCAAGACGCCCGGTGTTCGCGCCGGTCTGCACATAAGACGTATGCACCCGCCCGGTGTCCGGGTTGATGTGTTCCTGCAAGGCGTCCGTATAGGTCGATTTCAGCTTGGACACCTGCCGCCAGTCCAGCACCCGGCGCGGCAGTTCATGTTCCGTCGCCAGATCCTCAAGGATATCCGCGCCGGTGGAATACTTGCCGTTCTTGCCGCGCTTGCCGCCCTCAAGGCTCATCTTGTCGAACAGGATGTCGCCCAGTTGCGCCGGCGAGCCGACGTTGAATTTCTCCCCCGCCAGTTCGTGTATTTCCTCTTCCAGCTGCGCCATCTTCTGGGCAAAGGCGCTGGACATGTTGCGCAGCACCTCGCGGTCCACCGTGATGCCGGTCATCTCCATCTGCGCCAGCACCGGCACCAGCGGGCGTTCCAGCCCCTCGTAGACCCGCGTCACGCGGGCGACATGCAGTTGCGGCTTGAACACCCGCGCCAGCCGCAGGGTCACATCCGCATCCTCGGCCGCATAGCGCGTCGCCTTGTCGATGGGCACCAGATCAAAGGTGATCTGGCTCTTGCCGCTGCCGATGATCTCCTTGATCGGGATCGGCGTGTGCGACAGATACCGCTCGGCCAGTGCGTCCATCCCGTGATTGTGCAGGCCGGAATTCATCGCGTAGGACATCAGCATGGTGTCGTCGATCGGCGCGATCTGAACCCCGTAGCGCGCCATGACCTTGGCGTCGTACTTCATGTTCTGGCCGATCTTCATGACCGCCCCGTCCTCCAGCAGCGGTTTCAGCGCGGCCAGAGCATCGTCCAGCGGGATCTGCCCCTCGGCCAATTCATCCGACCCAAACAGCCCCTCACCGGACTCGGCCCGGTGGATCAGCGGGATGTAACAGGCGTGCCCCGGATCAATACACAATGAGATCCCCACCAGATCGCAGGTCATCTCGTTCAGGCCCGTGGTTTCGGTGTCAAAGGCAACGGTGCCGCGCTCATGCGCGCGGTCGATCCACTTTTGCAAAGCGTCCAGATCGCCCACCGTTTCATAGCGGTCCGGGTCGATGGCGGGCCAATCCGGGTCCTCAGACCGCGGATTGGCCCCCTCAGGCCTGGTGTCGGGGATCACCGGCGCCTCGACCCCCAGACCATCGGCAATCCGCTTGGTCAGGGTGCGGAACTCCATCTCTGTCAGGAACCCCAACAGCACCTCCGGCTCCGGGTCGCGCACCTCAAGGTCATCCAGCGTAAAGGGCAGCTCCATGCCCTCATCCAACTGCACCAGCTTTTTCGACAGCTCGATCTGTTCGCGCTTTTCGATCAGGGTCTGGCGGCGCTTGGGCTGTTTGATCTCTTCGGCGCGGTCCAAGAGTTCCTCAAGTGAGCCGAATTCGTTGATGAGCAAAGCCGCCGTCTTGATCCCGATCCCCGGCGCGCCCGGCACGTTGTCAACGGAATCCCCGGCCAGCGCCTGCACATCGACCACCCGTTCCGGGCCGACGCCGAATTTTTCCATCACCCCTTCGCGGTCGATGCGCCGGTTTTTCATCGGGTCCAGCATTTCGACACCGTCGCCCACCAGCTGCATCAGATCCTTGTCCGACGACAGGATTGTCACCCGCCCGCCCGCCTCACGCGCGCGGCAGGCCAGCGTGGCCATGATGTCGTCCGCCTCGAACCCCTCGATCTCCTTGCAGGCGATGTTGAACGCCTCGGTGGCGCGGCGCGTCAGCGGGATCTGCGGGCGCAGATCCTCTGGCATCGCCTCGCGGTTGGCCTTGTACAAATCGTACATGTCGTTGCGGAACGTGTGGCTGCCCTTGTCAAAGATCACCGCCACATGGGTCGGCGCGTCGGGGCCGGTGTTGCCCTCGACATAGCGGTGCAGCATGTTGCAAAAGCCGCTGACCGCCCCGATGGGCAGCCCGTCGGATTTGCGAGTCAGGGGCGGCAGCGCGTGGAAGGCGCGAAAGATATAGGCCGATCCGTCGATCAGATGCAGGTGGCATCCCTTGCCGAATGTGCTGGCCATGCCCGGCCTCCCCTCATGTCGTGATGTTTTCCAAGATGTGCCATGAACGGCGGCAGGGTGCCAGACGCCGATTGGGTCGCGGGGAAAAATCAACCGCCCACACGGATACCGGACACAGCCGCTATCCGGCGGTTTGATCAGCGCGATGCAAGAGGGGCGTTCCGGTCAGTTCACCCCGGTCAGTTCGCCGCCACCACCACGCCCGGCATCGCGGCACACAGGAACACCGCCACGAAAAAGACGATAGAGGCGGCCACCACCATCGAATGCCAGATCGTGTTGTGAAACCGCAGTCTGGAGGCCATCAAAAACGGCGTTCCGGCAGAATACAGCACCCCGCCCACCACCATCAGCACGGTGATGGACAGCGGCAGTGCCCCCATCAGATCACGCCCGCCGATCACCACGGCCCAGCCAGTGGCAAGGCACATGGCCACGGCCACCCCCGTCGGCAGCCGCCGGTTTATCAAGGTGACCGCCGCCGCCCCCGCCGCAGCCCCCCAAATGGCCGTCAGCAAACCCCAACTGGTGCCGGTAAGCAGCGCAAAGGGCGTATAGGTGCCCGCGATTTTCAGGTGGATGGCGGACATGTCGATCCGGCGGAACAAATCCGACAGATGCGGCCGCCCGACGTGGTTGTACAGCAGCGAGGCGGTCAGCATCACGATCAGGGTCACACCGTAAATGGTCACGCCGACAATCCCGGCGGCATCGCCGCGCCAGATCGCCGTCAGCGTGATCAGCACCGGCACCGCGCCCAGCGCCAGCACCAGCGCGGCCAGATGCACAATCATGTCGCTGGTCAGTTCCGCCGGGCTGTAAACGCGCGGCGGCAGCGGGATCGGCGCCGGGGATGTGTGACCTTGGTCGTTCATGGCCTCAGGGTATAGAAACAGGCTGTCATTTCAACAGCCTGCCACCGAAGGGTAAGCAAGTCGTGACCGCCTGTGCAGAAATGCCGCAATTTGGTGCGCAAAGGTTACCGAGACGTAAAAACGTCTCTGTAACCCGTTGATTTTGCGTGACCGCATGGCTGTCCACGCGTGGACAGCCCTAATGAGCAGGCTGAATAAAGCTGCCGTTGCGCAGGTCTTTCATCGCCTGCTGCAGCTCTTTTTGCGTGTTCATCACGATCGGCCCATGCCAGGCCACAGGCTCCTGAATGGGCCGCCCCGCGACCAGCAGGAACCGCACGCCCTCCGGCCCCGCCGTCACCTTGACCTCATCGCCATTGCCAAATCTCACCAGGGTCCGGTTGCCGGAAAGATCACGGATGTTCACCTCCTGCCCGCCAAACTCCTTTTCGACGCGCACCCCCACGGGGGCCGATGCCTCGGCAAAGCGGCCCGCTCCGGCAAACACATAGGCAAAGGCATTGGCCCGCGTATCGACCGGCAAAACCTTGGTCACACCCGGCGCCACCGACACGTCCAGATACAGCGGATCAGCGGCGATGCCGTCGACCGGCCCGCGCTTGCCCCAAAACCCGCCGGTGATGACTTTTACCCGCGTGCCATCATCGTCGATGACCTCGGGAATATCCGCGCCCTGAATGTCCTGATAACGCGGGCCGGTCATCTTCAACGAAGACGGCAGGTTCGCCCACAACTGAAAGCCATGCATCTGACCGGCAGCGTTCCCGCGCGGCATCTCCTGATGCAGGATGCCCGACCCGGCGGTCATCCACTGGACAGACCCGGCCCCCAACACCCCCTCATTGCCCAGCGAATCGCCGTGGGTCACCTCTCCCTCCAAGACATAGGTGATCGTTTCGATCCCCCGATGCGGATGCCACGGAAAGCCGCGCGCATATCTCGCGGGATCGTCGTTGCGGAAATCATCCAGCAACAGGAATGGATCGGTCTCAGCCGTGTCGCCAAAGCCAAAGACGCGGTGCAGGTGAACGCCTGCACCCTCCATCGTGGGCTGGGCATGGGACTGTGAAAGAACGGGTCGGAACGTCATGGCAAACTCCTGTTGAAGCTTGACCAAACATAAAGCGGCAAAGCCCGCCGCCAAAGGCCCACCCCCGCACAGAGATGGTGCGCGCCGTCACAGGGTTGAAAGGGCGGCCCCTCAGACCTTGCCTTCGAAATCCGCTTGAACGTATTTCGCATCACAATACGGGCATTCGACAAAGCCGGTCTCCAGCGGGATCTGCAGCCAGACCCGCGGGTGCCCAAGGGCCCCGTCCCCACCGTCACACGAGATGCGATAGCTCTCGACAATCTTCGTCTCGGGCGCTTGGGTCGTCATCTGGTTCCCTTTCGAGATGCTCTGGCCTATCTGCCTTATGAACAATGCCGTGAAGGGGAGCAAGACGTTGGACAGCAAACAGGGCGACGCAGCAATCCACATCAAGGGGCTGACCAAAACCTATGCCGGCGGCAAACAGGCGCTGAAAGGCATCGACCTGACCGTCCCGGCCGGGTCTGTCTTTGGCCTGCTCGGGCCGAACGGTGCCGGAAAGTCCACGTTGATCAACATTCTCGCCGGGCTGGTGATCAAGACCAGCGGCAAGGTGGACATCTGGGGCTGGGATCAGGACCGCAACCCAAGGCAAAGCCGCGCCGCCATCGGCGTCATGCCGCAGGAGTTGAACCTTGACCCGTTTTTCAGCCCGCGCGACGCGCTGGAGGTGCAGGCCGGGCTCTATGGCGTGCCCAAATCACAGCGCCGCTCGGACGAGATCCTCGAAATGGTTGGCCTGACGGACAAGGCCGGGGCCTATGCCCGCACGCTGTCCGGCGGGATGCGGCGGCGGCTGTTGTTGGCCAAGGCGCTGGTGCACAGCCCGCAGGTGCTGGTGCTGGACGAACCCACCGCAGGGGTCGACATCGAATTGCGCCAGATGCTGTGGCAGAACGTCCGCCGCCTCAACCGGGAACGGGGCATGACCATCATCCTGACCACCCACTACCTCGAAGAGGCCGAGGAAATGTGCGATGAAATCGCCATCATCAACCACGGCCAGAAGGTGGCGCAGGACAGCACGTCCAACCTGCTGAGCCGCCTTGATGCGCGCACCATGGTGATACAACCCGAAACCGCCCCCGACACCCTGCCGGATGCGCCGGGGATCGAGGCGGAAACACGCCCCGATGGCAGTCTCGCGCTGACCTATCGCTCTACCCGGACCAGCGCGCAGGATGTGCTCACCGCCGTGCAGTCAGCAGGCATCCGCATCCGCGACCTGCGCACGGAGGAACCCGATCTAGAGGACGTCTTTCTCGCGCTGACCCGCAACACCGCCGCCTGATCGCGAAACACCGCCCAATCAGGTTTCGTCTTGGGTCAAATACTCAAATATGCCGCCAACCTGCGGCGCACCCCTCCCAATGGGACGTCACCTCTCCACCCCCCCCGAACCCGCAGGCCGAAGGCCGAAGGGTGAGACACCCAGCGCGCCGCAAGGCGCTCTACCGGATCACGCCTTGTCCAGCATCCGGCCCAAAGGGTGGCCCGACAGAATATGCACATGCATGTGCGGGACTTCCTGCACACCGTTGACACCGGCGTTGGCGATCAGGCGAAAACCGTCCGCCTCCAGCCCTTCCATCTTGCAGACCTCTCCGACGGTGCGGGTGAAATCCAGGATCTCGGCGTCCGAGGCATCCTGAGCAAAATGGTCATAGCAGACATAAGGCCCCTTTGGGATCACCAGCACATGCACCGGAGCCTGCGGATAGATATCGCGAAAGGCCAGCGTATGTTCTGTTTCCAGCACCGTTTTGTTGGGGATGTCTCCCGTCAGGATTTTCGCGAAAATGTTCTCGGGATCGTAGGTATAGGCCATGCTGCGCCTCATCAGAGCGGAAAAGTGCCGCGCCCCGCGCGCCGGGGCGGGCTTCGTCCCGTGGCATAGCCGCTACAGCGCCAAACGCCACCGGATTCTCAATCCCCAACGCGGCATTTCAGTCTGCGAAGAGATGATCATGCGATACGATCTCTTCTGCGACGGCGGTTGGCACCGACAGGAACGTCTCAATCGCGTGCGTATGGGCCACACGCGAGTCCGTTTCACGCAGACTGGAATGATTGTCGAATTTCGCATCTCGAATGCGGTCGCTTTCGTGCAGCAGGTCATTGCGCACTGTCGGCAGCAACCGCGCCAGCGTGTCCGCCGGCGTCCGGTCCCCGGCAAGACCTGATCGCATCGCATGTCCGACAAGGTACTCGTCGGAAAAATGGCACTCGATCTCCAACATCCGGGTCTGTGCGCGGTCGCGGGCGAAATCCTCCAGCAGGTCCAGACTGCCGGGGTCCAGACAGATCACCAGCCGGTCGGTTTCATAATAGTCATACAGCATCCGCATCAGCGCGCGGCGATGGCGGTGGCGTTTGCCCATCGTCGACTGGATGCCGCCCAGATCGGGCAGCGGACAACTGTCTTCGTTGAACAGGTATTCAATGCACGGGACGTTGGTCATCTGCCGGATACGATCGGTCAGCCGCTTCGCCACATGCCATTTCTTGCAGATCACGATCAGCAACTCGCGCTCACGCCCCAACGAGCTTTCGGTCTCCCAGAACCGGGGCGAAAACCGCCGCCCGGTCCGGCCCCGCTCTGTCAGGAAACTGAACAGCGACCGCCCTTCGTTCGAAATCCGGAACCGCGTTTTTTCGGCGGCATAGAGCACACCAAGACGGCGGCGCAGTTCAGAGGCTTCGGGGCTGATCTTGCGGGCAAACAGATAGTCCTGGCTCAACATTAGATCGTAGTGATCGTTGTAGAAACTCACCGGCATCCCGTAGTCGGTGAACAGCAAAAAGGTCAGCGTGCGGCTTTCGATCTCTTGTCCGGGCACCAGATGGCGCACCAGCGTCTGGAAAAACGTCTCATCCGGGATCCATGTCGAGGCAAAGAACCGCACAACGTCGCGTCGCTTTTTGACGAACTCAAGGATCGCCTCGATGGTGCGCCGCCGCAGGCACCACCATTGGCTGCCGACCATCACCTCTATGTCCTCGGGGATCTTGCGAGTCAGCCCCAGCCGCTTTTGCGTCTCGAACATCGCGTAAAACCGGCGTTTTTGCGTGCGTTCGTTGAACCAGTGGCGATACACCAGCCGCTCTTCGCGCCAGCCGGTCTTGATCCAGTCCGAATTGAAGTAGTCAAAGCTCTCGACATAGTCGCACTCGCGCCGATCCAGAAAGCTGTGGGCGTATTCCGCGGATTTGATCGCCATGCAGTCGCCCGACAGCATGTAGAAATGGGTGGCGCGCGGAAAGGCATCCACCGCCGCTGTGACGGCGTTCAGGGTCGCCTGCACCAGACTCCATTCTCCCCAACCGCACTTGATCCGTTTTGCAAAAGCGACATTCGGGTTGTCCTTCAACGCGGACCGGATGCGGTCATACCCCTCCGCCCCGGCGCGCGCATCAAAATGGATCGCGATGTAGTCCCCCACGGTCGTCAGGCTCTGCGCCTGCTTGATGATGGCGTCAGGGTCTTTGTGGCACAGCAGGATGAAGGCAATTTTCGCCATTGTCGTGATCAATCGCCCCAATTTCGCCCGATTGTTTATGTTGATAGTGATGAAGACCTGTTGAATAAACCTGCTTTGCCGGGAATTTTTCCCCGTCACACCGGCAGCGGGGACCAAAGGGGTAAAAAGTATGGGATTTCCCGGCACCTGGATGACCGAAAGCGAAAGCGTCGTGTACCGCGTCGTGCCCAAATGCGCTTGTTCGACGATCGGTCAGATCCTGTACTATTCCGACCACGGCGCGTTTTTCGACGGCGACATTCATGACGCGCAAAGCGGCCTGCACAAATGGGCGCTGGAACCCAGCCAGCCCATCATCAGCGCCAACGTCAAGACGCGCTCTGCCTATGCGTTCACCTGCGTGCGCAACCCCTACACCCGCGTCCTGTCCAGCTTTTTCGACAAGATCTGCGGCATCCAGCGCAACGGCAAACGCTATCGCGGCAACCTTGTGCCGCTGCTGATCCAGAAATACGGGATCGAGGTGGGCGACGCCCCGGATTTCGAGTTTGACCAGATCCGCAGCTTTCGCCGGTTCCTGCTGTTCGCCCGCGACACCATCCGCTGGCGCCGCCCGATGGAGCCGGACATTCATTGGTCCGGCATGTCAGGTCACGTCGGCACCTTCATCGTCAACGGCGGCCGCTACAACAAGATCGTCTGGACAGAGGCCTTTGACGCGGGGATGCAGGAGGTGTTGGACAACATCCAGACGCCGCACCCCGTCGACCTGTCGGCGATCCCGCGGTTCAACGAGTCCGAAGGCCACGGACCGAAACGCGCGCATCCGGTCGAGGACTACTTTGACGACATGTCGATGCATCTGATCAAGGAAATGTACGGGCGGGATTTCGACCTGTTCAAATATGATTTCGACAATCCGGGCAACAAACTGCCCGTCGGAGAGATCGACCTCGACGAGGTCCATGCCAAGCTGGGCGACTGATCGCCGCCCGGCCCCGCGCGGGTGTTCAGCCTTCCAGTGCCGTGATCATGTCGACGCGGGTGCCGTGGCGTCCGCCTTCGAAGGCGGTTTCCAGAAAGGCGTCGACGATGTCCAGCGCCAGCCCCTCACCTACCACGCGCGCGCCCAACGACAGGATCTGCGCGTCATTGTGGGCACGGATCATGCGCGCCGAAAACGGGTCAGAGCAGACACCGCAGCGGACGCCTGCCACCTTGTTGGCGGCCATCATGATGCCCTGCCCGGTGCCGCAAAGGATGATGCCCAGACTGCAATCCCCAGAGGCCACCCGACGCGCCGCCGCAGCGCCGTGTTCCGGGTAATGGGTGCTTTCGGGGGTGGTCGGCCCGATATCCACCGCCTCCCAGCCTTTGGCCGCGATATGTTTTGCGATGGCCTGCCGCAGGTCGATGGCGGCATGGTCGCTGGACAGGACAATACGTTTTGTGTCGGTCATGGCGGCTTGGTTCCGTTTTCCGGGGATCTCTGGAGTTTGCGGCAGCCTCTAGCATGGCCTTGGCCCGCATGCCCAGCCAAAGTGACCCGGCGGCCTTAGCCCAAGTCCGCAGACGGGATGATCGGAAAGAACTGTCCACCCGACCAGACGCCGAACCATCCGTCATGGTGCGCGCCAAGTTCGACCAGCCGGTAAAAGCTCTTGCGGTCGATCAGCGCCTCAAGGTTGGCGCGGACCAGCACATAGGGTGACGGCTCTCCCGTCTCGGGGTCGCGTTCCACCCGGATCGGATGATCGGGACCGGCGGCGGCAAAGTCACCCACATGGGTCTCAAAGGTCAGGATTTGCGACTCACCTGTCCCCTCTGCCTCAAAGTCCACGGCCACAAACGGCGCATCATCGACGGTAATTCCGACCTTTTCGACCGGAGTGACCAGAAAATAATCATCCCCATCCTTGCGCAGGATCGATGAGAAAAGCCGCACCAGCCCGAATCTGCCGATTGGCGTGCCAAGGTAGAACCAAGTGCCATCCCGGGCGATTCGCATGTCCAGATCGCCGCAAAAGGGTGGATTCCACTTGTGTACGGGGGGCAGGCCCCGGCCTTTCCCGGCCGCGCGCGCCGAGGCGGCAAGGCCCTCTGCCGATGGGGTCACGAGATTTTGTCCACTCATAGTTTTTGCCATTCTCCTCTCAGTAGATACATAGTTACCCAAAGAGATAGCATGAAGTGGAGAGTTATCATGTCCGATCACGCCGGTTCGACCGAGGATCTGGTCGCCGAGATCGAGGCGCTGGAAGACAAGCTGGCCCGCGCCAAGCAGTCGATCACCGCGCGTTTCATCGGGCAGGAACGGGTCGTCGACCTGACGCTTTCCGCCCTGCTGTGTGGCGGTCACGCCCTGCTGATCGGCCTGCCCGGCCTTGGCAAGACGCGGCTTGTCGAAACCCTGTCCACGGTCATGGGCCTGAACGGCAACCGCGTGCAGTTCACGCCAGACTTGATGCCCGCCGATATTCTGGGCTCTGAGGTGCTGGAAACCGGCACTGATGGCACCCGCGCGTTCAAATTCATCGAAGGCCCGATTTTCTGTCAGCTCTTGATGGCAGATGAGATCAACCGCGCCTCGCCTCGGACGCAATCGGCGCTGTTGCAGGCGATGCAGGAAAAGCAGGTCACCGTCGCCGGTCAGACCCGCGTCTTGGAAGCGCCGTTTCATGTGCTGGCCACCCAGAACCCGATCGAACAAGAGGGCACCTACCCTCTACCCGAGGCTCAGCTTGACCGTTTCCTGGTGCAGATTGACGTGGCCTACCCGGACCGCGCAACCGAACGCGACATCCTGCTGGCGACCACCGGCACCGAAGAGGCGCAGTCGCACGGCGTCTTTACCGGGCCGGAACTGATCGCCGCACAGCACCTGTTGCGTCGGATGCCCGTGGGCGACGCCGTGGTCGAGATGATCCTTGATCTTGTGCGCGCCTTCCGCCCCGCCGATCCGTCCTCGCCCGAACGGGTCCGGGACATTGTCGCCTGGGGCCCCGGCCCGCGCGCCGCACAGGCGTTGATGCTGACCGTGCGTGCCCGCGCGCTGTTGCAAGGGCGTCTTGCGCCCTCGCCCGAGGATGTGTTGGACATGGCCAAACCCGTGCTTGTGCACCGCATGGCGCTGACCTTTTCGGCCCGTGCGCGGGGTGAGGATCTGGGGGCGCTCATTGATGAGGTCTCGGCCAGTCTGCGCCCGGCAGAGGCCGCAGCGTGACAGCCACCGTCGCCCATCTGCGCACCCGCGCCCAGGAAGAGGCCAGCCGCTTTCCCGCGCTGCTGGCCCGTGCCGAGCATCTGGCCGGCACGGTCCTCTTGGGCGAACACGGGCGGCGGCGGTCCGGTCTGGGGGATGATTTCTGGCAATATCGCCCATTGCAGGCGGGCGACAGCTATCGCGCCATCGACTGGCGCAGATCCGCACGCGGGGATGAGCAATTCGTGCGCGAACGCGAATGGCAGATCGCGCAAAGCGTTCAGATCTGGGTGGATCCCGGTGCCTCGATGCGCTTTTCCGGTCACAAGTCGCTGCCGACCAAGGCGGACCGCGCGCGGCTGGTGGCGCTGGCCGCCTCCATCCTGCTGATCCGGGGCGGTGAACGTGTCGGCCTGACCGGATGGCGGCTGCCCCCCCGACGCGGCGATCTGCAAACCCTGCGATTGGCGGAGATGTTCGCCGAAGACGGCGAAGACGACTACGCCGCCCCCGAGGCGCGCGGCATGTTGCCGAATGCCAAGGCGCTGTTTGTCTCTGATTTCCTGGGTGATGTAGAACCGGTTGAGGCGGCGCTGACCAAGGCGGCGGATCGGGGCGTGCGCGGTGTGCTGTTGCAGGTTCTGGACCCCAGCGAAGAGGCGTTTCCCTTTGACGGGCGCACGATCTTTGAGAGCGTCAACAAGACGATGCGCCATGAAACGCTCAAGGCTGGCGACCTGCGCGAGACCTATTTGCAGCGTCTGGCCGAACGTAAGGCCCGTCTGGACGCGATTTGTCGCGTGACCGGCTGGCAGCATTTCACCCATCACACGGACCAGACCGCGCAATCGGCCCTTCTCTGGGTCTACCGCGCGCTGGACGGGAGCCAAGGATGACCCTTTTCGGCCTGATCGGTTTCACGACCCCCTGGCTCTTGCTGGGACTGCTGGCGCTGCCCATCCTCTGGGTGATCCTGCGCGCCGTGCCACCCGCGCCAATCCGGCGGATGTTTCCCGGCGTGGTGCTGCTGCTGGGCCTCAAGGATGAGGAACAGGTCACAGACCGCACGCCCTGGTGGCTGTTGCTGCTGCGGATGCTGGCGGTGGCGGCGGTGATCGTCGGGCTGGCGGGACCGGTGCTGAACCCGGACAACGATGGCGAGGTCGCAGGCGATGCCCCGCTGCTGGTGGTGATGGATGCCAGCTGGGCCTCAGCCGCCGATTGGCGCGGGCGGATGATCGCGCTGGACGGTCTGCTGGCAGAGGCTGGGCGGGACACGCGCCCCGTGGCGCTGATGCGGCTGACGGACCCGACGCCGGTGCAATTCCTCAGCGCCGACGTGTTGCGCACCCGCCTGTCCGGCATTCAACCGGAACCTTGGCAACCCGACGCTGACAGCACAGAGCGCGCCATCGGCTTTCTACCTGAAACGCGGTTTGACACTTACTGGATGTCCGATGCGCTGGACCGCGAGGGCCGCGCGCCCCTGCTGGACGCACTGGAAGCCAAAGGCCGGGTGACGGTGTTTGAGGCCCCGCGCACGCTCTACGCGCTGGAACCGGCGCAGGTGTCCGAGGGCAATCTGCTGATCACCGCACGCCGCCTGCGCGAAGGTGGCGCCACCGAACTGATACTGGCGGGACATGGCAAAGACCCGGCGGGCAACCCCGCAGTCCTGACCCGCAATACGCTGAATTTTGAGGCCGGGATGCTGGAGACGACGACCGAAATCGCCTTGCCCGCGGAATTGCGCGCTCGCATCGAGCGGTTCGAGATCGAAGGCACCCGCAGCGCCGGGGCCGTGACCCTGCCCGACGACAGCCTGCGCCGCCGGGAGGTCGCCCTGATCGCGGGCAGCACCGACCGTGAGGGGCTGGAGCTGCTGTCGCCGCTGCATTACCTGCAAAAGGCGCTGGTCCCCACCGCCGACCTGCTGGACGGGGCCTTGCTGGACATTCTGCCCGCCAACCCGGACGTGATCATCCTTGCCGATGTGGCGACCCTGTCAGCGGCAGAAGAGGACGCTGTTCTGGAATGGCTCGACAAGGGCGGGATGCTGTTGCGCTTTGCCGGGCCGCGCCTTGCGGCGTCGGACATAAGCCGCGACCGCGAAGACCCGCTGATGCCGGTGCGCCTGCGCGCCGGTGGCCGCACCGTGGGCGGCGCGATGAGCTGGGGAGAGCCCAAGGCGCTGGCGCCTTTCCCCGCCGAAAGCCCGTTCTTCGGCCTAGCCGTGCCCAGTGACGTCACCGTCAACAGTCAGGTCATGGCGCAGCCCGATCCGACGCTGGCGTCTCGCGTCGCTGCGCAGCTGACCGACGGCACACCGCTGGTCACCCGCAAATCGGTGGGACAGGGCCAGATCGTGCTGTTCCACGTCACCGCCAACGCCGAATGGTCGACCCTGCCGCTGTCAGGCCTGTTTGTGCAGATGCTGGAACGGTTGGCCGTGTCCTCTGCCGCCGCGCAGCCGGAAATCGAGGACATGGAAGGCACCGTCTGGCAGCCGATCCGCGTGCTGGACGCCTTTGGCCGCCCGCGTGAGGCGGGCACTCTGCCCGGCGTCGATGGCCCCGCCCTGATCGAGGCCCCGCTGGGCCCGGATCTGCGCCCCGGCGTGTATCAAGGTGAGGACCGCAGCCTTGCGCGCAACGTGGTGACGGCGGATACCGAACTGACGCCGATGGTCTGGCCCGAACGTATCCCGGTGCAGGGCATCTCGCGCCCGCAGGAAAAACCGCTGGCGGGGTGGTTGCTGGCTGGGGCGATTGCACTGCTGCTGGCCGATGTGATCGCCTCTCTGATGCTGTCAGGCCGGTTGCGCGGCGCGGTATCGGCGGGTGTTGCCCTTGCGGCGCTGATGCTGCTGCCGCAGGACGGACAGGCGCAAACGGCAGAGGAACGCGCCGCCATCGCCGCCACCTCGGAGGTGGTGCTGGCCTATGTGATCACTGGCGACGACAAGGTTGACGACCTGTCGCTTGCCGGGCTGCGTGGCCTGTCGGAGACGCTGTATTTCCGCACCTCGGTCGAGCCGAACACGCCCGTGGGGGTGGACCTTGAAACCGATGAGCTGGCCTTTTACCCGATGATCTATTGGCCGATCACCGCAGATCAGCCGATCCCGTCACGAGAGGCCTATGCCAAGCTGAACACCTACCTGCGCACCGGCGGCATGATCGTGTTCGACACCCGCGATGCGGATATCGCCGGGTTTGGCGCGGCCACGCCGCAGGGCCGCAAGCTGCAGCAACTGGCCGCCCCGCTGGACATCCCCCCGCTGGAGCCGGTGCCAGAGGACCACGTCCTGACCCGCACCTTTTACCTGTTGCAGGATTTCCCGGGCCGACATGTCGGGCGTGAGGTCTGGGTAGAAGCGGCACCGCCAGATGCCGAACTGATCGAGGGCATGCCGTTCCGCGATCTCAACGACAACGTGACGCCGGTGGTGATCGGCGGCAACGACTGGGCCTCTGCCTGGGCGATGGATGATCGGGGCAACCCGCTGGTCCCGCTGGGCAGCGGCTTTACCGGCGAACGCCAGCGTGAGATCGCCTACCGCTTTGGCGTGAACCTTGTGATGCATGTGCTGACCGGCAACTACAAATCCGACCAGGTCCATGTCCCCGCCCTACTGGACCGGCTTGGTCAATAAGCGAGAGCAGAGATGAACGGACAGATCGTATTCGACCCGCTGCTGCCCTGGGCGGTGATCGCCGTGCTGGCGGCGCTGGCGCTGCTGGGCACCGGCCTTGCGTTGTGGCGCGGGCTGTCGGGCTGGGCGCTGCGCTTTTTGGCCGGGGTCGTTCTGGTCGGCGCGCTGGCGCAGCCCTCCTACCAGATAGAGGACCGCGCGCCGCTGGCCGATATCGTGCTGATGCTGGTGGATGAAACCGCCTCGCAGATGCTGGCCGAACGGGCACAAGTCACCGCAGAGGCCGCCGACACGATGGAGGCACGCCTGCTGGCCCGCCCGAATACCGAGGTGCGGCGCATCCCCGTGCGCGATGGCGAAGGCGATGCCGGGACGCTGCTGATGACCGCGCTGTCCAATGCCTTGGCAGAGGAACCACGCGGTCGCATCGCCGGTGTCGTTTTGTTGTCCGATGGCCGTCTGCATGATCTGGAACGCGCGCCTGATCTGCCCGCCCCGATGCACCTGCTTCTGACCGGGTTGGAAGAGGATTGGGACCGGCGGCTGATCGTGCGCAACGCCCCCGCCTTTGCCATCCTTGGCGAGGAGGTCGAACTGACCCTGCGGATCGAGGATGACGGCGCGACACCGGGCGACCTCAGCACTCAGATCCTGATCTCGATCGATGGCGCGGCACCAGACACCTTTACCGTGCCGATCGGCGAAGATCTGACCCTGCCGATTACCCTGCCCCACGGCGGGTTGAACGTGATCGAATTCACCGTCCCCGAGGCCGAGGGCGAGTTGACCGACCGCAACAACAAGGCACTGGTGCAGATCAATGGCGTGCGGGACCGGCTGCGGGTACTGCTGGTGTCGGGTGAGCCGCACGCGGGCGGACGGACATGGCGCAACCTGCTGAAATCTGACAGCAGCGTTGATCTGGTGCATTTCACCATCCTGCGGCCCCCGGAAAAGCAGGACGGTGTGCCGGTCAATGAACTGTCGCTGATCGCCTTCCCGACCCGAGAGTTGTTTCTGGAAAAGATCAACGATTTCGACCTGATCATCTTTGACCGCTACAAACGGCGCGGCATCCTGCCCGCCATCTACCTCGACAACGTGCGCAACTATGTCGAACAGGGCGGCGCGGTACTGGTTGCGGCGGGGCCGGATTTTGCCTCGGCGGATTCGATCTATCGCTCGCCACTGGCGGATATCCTGCCGGCTGAGCCGACGGCACGCGTCGTGGATCAGGGGTATCGTCCTGCGGTCACAGAGCTTGGCCTGCGCCATCCCGTGACCAGCGGGCTGCAAGGGGCCGACACCTGGGGCCGTTGGCTGCGCCAGATCGAGGTGGAGCCGATCAAGGGCGATGTGGTCATGTCAGGCGTGGACGACCGTCCCTTGCTGGTGCTGGACCGTGTCGGTGAGGGGCGCGTGGCGCTGCTGGCCTCGGATCAGGCGTGGCTGTGGAACCGTGGCTATGAGGGCGGCGGGCCGCAACTGGACCTGCTACGGCGGCTGGCGCATTGGATGATGAAAGAGCCAGAGCTGGAAGAAGAGGCGCTGTGGGCCGAGCCTGCAGGGCAGTCGATGCGGATCATCCGGCGGACGCTGAATGAATTTGTCGGCTCTGTGACGGTGATCACGCCCTCGAGCGATGAGGTTGAGGTGCCGTTGGAAGAGGTCAGCCCGGGCCGCTATGAGGCGATCTACGACGGGCCGGAGATTGGGCTGTACCGACTGGAAGAGAACGCCCTGTCCGCCGTTGTGGGGTTGGGTCCCTCGGCACCGCGTGAGTTCATCCAGACCATTGCCAGCGGGGCTGCCTTGTCGCCGATGATCGAGGGGCTGCGCGGCGGGGTTATGCGGCTGGAAGAGGGTCTGCCCTCAATCCGGGACGTGCGCGCCGGGCGGCCTGCCGCCGGGCGGGGATGGATCGGGCTGACCCCGCGTGAGGCCTATCAAACGCTGGATGTGAGGCAGACGCCGCTGGCCCCTGAATGGCTGGTTCTGCTGCTGGCGGCGGGGCTGATCGTGGGGGCTTGGCTGCGGGAGGGGCGTAGCTGATGGCATGGAGTTGGCGCGGTGTGCCGGGCTGAAGCCCGGCCTACGGGTCGATTGAGATGTGACCGTCAGGATTTTGCGCTGTCCACGCGTGGACAGCCGTGCGGTCACGCAAAATCAATGGGTTACAGAGACGAATTTACCTGCCGTTAGGATTTGACCCGCAGAGAACGCCGGCATCAGGGCAGCGTCAGGACCTGCGTTTGCTCTGACCAGCCATCGACCAGACAGCGGGAGCGGATGAGCACCTGTGCCGTCCCTGCCGGGATGCGAATGCCGGATTGCGCGCGGGTGAAGGGCTGTTCGGTTTCATGCGGATGCAGCAACTCACGCGTTGCCAGCACCGTGCCATCCGGCAATTCCACCCGCCAACCGTCGGCGTAGTGATCCCATCCGTTGTCCGGGTGGCGCAGGGTGACGGAGACGGTCCAGCCGCCACCGCCATGCTGTGCAGTGGCGGCTTCGATCACGGGTGCCTCGGCATACAGCGGGGCGGCAAGCAGCAGCAGGGGAATCACATATCGCATGAGGTCAGCCTAGCAGAGGGTTTGACGTGGGGGCGATCCCGAAGACCGAAAATCCGGCATCTGCCGCCATCATAGGGGCCCGTCACTGGCGTCCAGCAGTACGGCCCGCGAATGCGAGGCAAATTCGCGGCGCAGGATCACCGCCAGCGTCAACAGCGTGGCCGCCATCAGAACCACAGGTCCCAACAACCACCCCGCCGCCGCGATGCCGAAATAGACCGACCGCAAGCCACGGTTGTAGCTGCGCGCGCCGGTCACGTTGATCTCTCCCGCCTTGCGGGCGCGGGCCAGAGTCACCGGGTCATCGGAGTTTTCGGGGACCGCTGCCATCAGCACCGAAGTGTAGCCGAACAGCCGATGCGACCAGACGAATTTCAGAAAGGCATTGGCGACGAACATCAGCATCAGCATCAGCTTGATCTCGAACACGACGACCGGGTCCACGTTGGTGCCGAAGTCCTGCGCCACGCCGCGCAACTGGTCCGCATTGCCCATCAGGGCAAACCCGCCGCCAATGGCAATCATGCTGGCCGAAGCGAAAAAGGCGGTGCCCTGCCGCAGGCTGGCGACGATCTGCGAATCGAAGATGCGCGGTTGGCGGGTGACAAAGACCGTCATCCACGCGCGGCGATAGTCGGCCATCAGGACAGAGGTGGACGGGCGGTTTTTCGGCGGATGTTCGATCAGGCGGGTGGCCCCGGCCCATGACAGCAGCAACAGCGCCAGCGCGGCGACGTCCCAGATGGTAAATCCGGCGGTCAGGGTGTTCCAGTCCATCAGAACGGTTTGACCACAACAACCCAGAGAATCGCAATCACCCCGATCACGCTGACCTCATTGAAGATGCGCAGATACATGTCGCTTTCGCGGAATTCGCCGCGTTGGGCGCGGCGCACCAGACGCCCGGTCCACAGGTAATGCCCCGCCAGCAGCGCCACGAGCGCGATTTTGACGTGGGTCCAGACCGGAAAGCCCCAGTCCCAGGCCAGCCACAGCCCGGTGATCACCGCGATGGCCGCCAGACCGGCGGAAAAGCGGTACAAGCGATAGGTGAGATCGCCCAGCGGGCCGTTTTCACCCAGCTTGGCGTGTTCCCGCTTCCAGTAGATCAGCGCGCGCGGTACGGCAAAGATTGAGGTCATCCAGCCCATGACGCAAAGAAGATGTATGATCTTGATCCAATTCATGTCCGCACCTGACCGCTGTATCGCTAAAATGGCAAGATGCCGCGCCAACGTTCAAGGATTCGCGGTGGTGCAATGGGCATTTTGGTTATATAAACTTACCAATTATGCCGCATCAGCGCGTGCAGAGGAGAAGACCCCATGCAGATGCCAGAGCCGAACCCATCTATCCTTGCCCGCAAGGGTCGGATTGTCGAACGGTTGCTTGCCGTTTTGCCTGCCGACCGGGTGATTTCGGATGAGGCAGAGACCCGCGCCTATGAATGCGACGCGCTGACCGCCTATCGCTGTCCGCCGCTGGCCGCCGTGTTGCCGTCCTCGACCGCTGAGGTGTCGGCGGTGCTGAAGATCTGCTTTGAGGAGGGCGTGCCGGTGGTGCCGCGCGGGTCGGGCACCTCGCTGGCGGGGGGCGCGCTGCCGACGGCGGATTCGGTGATCCTGGGCGTGGCGCGGATGAATGAGGTGTTGGAGGTCGACTATGCCGACCGCATCATCCGGGTGCAGACCGGGCGCACCAACCTGAGCGTGACCGGCGCGGTGGAAGAAGAGGATTTCTTTTACGCCCCGGACCCGTCGTCGCAGCTGGCCTGCGCGATTGCGGGCAATATCGCGATGAATTCCGGCGGGGCGCATTGTCTGAAGTACGGCGTGACGACCAACAACCTGCTGGGCGTGACCATGGTGCAGATGGATGGCACCGTGGTCGAGATTGGCGGCGCGCATCTGGACGCCGGCGGGCTGGACCTGCTGGGGCTGATCTGCGGGTCCGAGGGCCAGTTGGGTGTGGTGACAGAGGCGACGCTGCGCATCCTGCGCAAGCCCGAGGGCGCGCGGCCGGTGTTGATGGGGTTTGACAGCAACGAGGTGGCGGGGGCCTGTGTCAGCGACATCATCAAGGCGGGTGTCCTGCCGGTGGCGATCGAGTTCATGGACCGGCCTTGTATCCGCGCAACAGAGGAGTTTGCGCAGGCGGGCTATCCCGATTGCGAGGCGCTGCTGATTGTCGAGGTCGAGGGCAGCCCGGAGGAGATCGACGAACAGCTGGGCAAGATCCTTGCCATTGCGCGGCGGCACGACCCGGTGGAGCTGCGCGAGGCCAAGGACGCGGATGAGGCCGGGCGGATCTGGCTGGGGCGCAAGTCTGCCTTTGGCGCGATGGGCAATATCAACGATTACATGTGTCTGGACGGGACAATCCCGGTGAACGAGCTGCCGTTTGTGCTCAAGCGCATCGGCGAGCTGTCGAAGGAGTTCGGGCTGGACGTGGCCAATGTCTTCCACGCGGGCGACGGCAATATGCATCCGCTGATCCTGTTCGATGCCAACACCCCCGGACAGTTGGAAAAATGTGAAGCCTTGGGCGCGGAGATCCTCAAGCTGTGTGTCGAGGTGGGCGGCTGCCTGACCGGCGAGCATGGTGTGGGCATCGAAAAGCGCGACCTGATGGTGGATCAATACGCGACCGCGGATCTGGAGGCGCAGATGGCGGTGAAGGATGTGTTCGATCCGCCATGGCTGTTGAACCCGGCGAAGGTGTTCCCGCTGGCCTCGTCCGAGGCGCGGCGCGTGGTGCGGGTGGCGGCGGAATGAAGAGACGATTTTACTGCGAAAAATCGGTGGGGGCGCTGCCCCCGTCGCCTGAGGGCGACTCCCCCGGGGTATTTTCACAAAGAAGAAGCCAGGAGCGTGGCGCATGAGACCTGAAAGCGAAGCGGATCTGGCCGAGGGAATCGCCGGGGCGCGTGAGGCGTTTCACATTCGCGGCGGCGGGACGCGGGCGATTGGGGTGACGACGGCCCCGCAGGTGTTGGAGACCGGCGGTTTGTCGGGCATCACCCTGTATGAGCCGGGCGCCTTGACGTTGGTGGCGCGGGCGGGGACGCCGTTGGTGGAGATCGAGGCGGCGCTTGCCGCCGAAGGACAGCGGCTGGCGTTTGAGCCGATGGATCATCGCGGGTTGTTGGGGACGGTGGGTGCGCCGACGATTGGCGGTGTTGTGGCCGCCAATGTCAGCGGGCCGCGCCGGGTGCAGGCCGGGGCGTGCCGCGATTTCATGCTGGGAGTGCGGTTTGTCGATGGCACCGGGACGGTGGTGAAGAACGGCGGGCGGGTGATGAAGAACGTCACCGGCTATGATCTGGTCAAGCTGATGAGCGGCAGTTGGGGCACCTTGGGTGTGTTGACCGAGGTCAGTCTGAAGGTGTTGCCGCGGCCGGAAACCAGCGCTTGTCTGATGATCGACGGGTTGAGCGAGGGTGCGGCGCAGGAGGTGATGAGCCGGGCGGTGACCTCTCCGTTCGAGATCACCGGCGCGGCACATGCGCCGGGGGGGCCGGGGGACGTGCCGTTGACGCTGTTGCGGATCGAGGGCTTTGCCGGGTCGGTCAGCTATCGTCTGGGGCGTTTGCAAGAGATGTTTGCGGATCTGTCGGTGCGGGTCGAGACGGACCCGGGCCAGGTGGCGGCGCTGTGGCGTTGGGTGCGCGATGTGGAGATGATGCAGGGCACCGGCGGCGATGTCTGGAAGCTGTCGGTCCGGCCAAGTGCTGCGCCCGGTGTGGTGGCCGAACTGCGGGCGCGGCACGAGATTTCTCGGGTGCTGTATGACTGGGCGGGCGGTTTGATCTGGGTGGATTGTGCGCCGGGGACGGACCTGCGTCCCAAGGGGCTGCAAGGCCATGCCACGCTGATCCGCGCCTCTGAGCAGACCCGCCTGAGCCTGCCGGTGTTCCAGCCCGAGCCGCCTGCGGTGGCGGCGCTGACGCAGGGCATCCGCGCCCGGTTTGATCCCAAGGGCATGCTGAACCCCGGGATCATGGCCTGATGGGGCATCCCGCACTTATCGCCTTTGTGGTGGCCTTTGTGGCCGGGCCGCTGGTTGTGGCGGGCCTGTTGCGCCTGCCCGCCACGCTGGCGGTGCTGGTCGCGCTGTCGTTGACGGTGATCTGTGCGGCGGCGCTGGCTGTGGTGTTGCAGGGACGGTCGCCTCTGGCGGCGCTGATCTCTTTCTGGTTTGGCTGGGTTGTGGCCGTGGCCATGGTGGGCCAGGCCCTGCGCCGCCGCCTGCCGGGGCGCACTCCCCGCCGACTGACATTGCTGGGCGCGCTGATGGCCGCCCCCCTCCCCTGGTTCGGCCTTGCCACCGCCCAAATGATGGACTGACATGCAGACGAATTTCACCGACGAGCAACTGACGGACGCGGGCACCGCGCGCGCCAACCAGATCCTGCGCAGCTGCGTGCATTGCGGGTTTTGCACCGCCACCTGTCCCACCTATCAGGTGCTGGGCGATGAGCTGGATAGCCCGCGCGGGCGCATCTACCTGATCAAGGACATGCTGGAGAACGAACGGGTTCCGGACGAAAAGACGGTCAAGCACATCGACCGTTGCTTGTCCTGTCTGGCCTGCATGACCACCTGCCCGTCGGGGGTGCATTACATGCATTTGGTCGATCATGCGCGTGAATATATCGAAAAACACTATGACCGCCCGTGGCACGACAAGGCGCTGCGCTGGACGCTGGCCAAGATCCTGCCCTATCCGGGGCGGTTCCGGCTGGCGCTGCTGGGGGCGAAGGTCGGCCGGCCCTTTGCCAAATGGATGCCAGACCCCCGGTTGCGTGCGATGTTGGAAATGGCACCAAAGACCATTCCCCCGGTCAGCCGCAACGATGACCCGCAAAGCTTTGCCCCCGAGGGCGGGAAAAAGATGCGCGTGGCCCTGATGACCGGCTGTGCGCAAAAGGCGCTGAACACCGACATCAACGACGCTACCATCCGCCTGCTGACGCGGCTGGGCTGTGAGGTGGTGGTGGCCAAGGGCGCGGGCTGTTGCGGCGCGCTGACCCATCACATGGGCAAGACCGATGAGAGCCACGCCAGCGCGGCGCGGAATATCCGCGCCTGGACGACAGAGATGGCGGGCGACGGACTGGATGCCATCGTGATCAACACCAGCGGCTGCGGCACCACGGTCAAGGATTACGGCCACATGTTTGCCCAAGATCCACTGGCCGGGGACGCGGCCAAGGTGGCGGGCATTGCCATGGACATCAGCGAATTGCTGTCGCGGCTGGAGATCCCGCAGGGCGCGCCCAAAGGCCTGCGCGTGGCCTATCATTCTGCCTGTTCGCTGCAACACGGGCAAAAGGTGAAAAACGCCCCCAAAGACCTGCTGAAAAAGGCGGGTTTCGAGGTGGTGGAACCTGCCGACAGCCATCTGTGCTGTGGCAGCGCCGGCACCTACAACCTTATGCAGCCAGAGATTTCCAAGCAGTTGAAGGCGCGCAAGGTCCAGACCCTAGAGGCGAAAAAGCCGGATGTGATCGCCGCCGGAAACATCGGCTGCATGATGCAGATCGGCGGCGGGACGCAGGTGCCGATTGTGCATACGGTCGAGCTGTTGGATTGGGCGACAGGTGGGCCCAAGCCGCGATCGTTGACGTGACAAAAACAGACTGTCTTTGAGGCGAGTTTGCCTCATTTTTGCCCAGATGCCGTGCGTATTTTACATGCAACTGTTGAGGGAGTGTTCGTGCGATTTCTTCTGGTTTTCTCTCTCTGGCTCTTGGGCAGCGCGGCGAGCGCCCAGAGCCTGTTCAGCATGGATTCGGCCCAGGATGGCCGCGGATGGGAGGCGGTTGGTCGGCTTGAGATTGCTGGCACGTCGTTTTGCACCGGGGCGCTGATCGGGCCGCGTCTGGTGGTGACGGCGGCGCATTGCCTGTTTGACCCCGACACCGGGCTGCGGGTGCCGGTGGACGACATGCAGTTCCTTGCCGGGTGGCGCAACGGCCGCGCGGCGGCCTATCGGCGGGTGCGCAAGGCGGTGCCGCATCCGGGGTTTGCCTATGGCCGTGAGGCCGACGCCGACAGGGTGCGCCACGATCTGGCGTTGATCGAGTTGCAACACCCGATCCGCAACACCACAATCACCCCCTTTGCCACCGACATCGGCCCCGAGCCAGGCGATACAGTCGGCGTGGTATCCTATGCCCATGACCGGTCCGAGGCGCCGTCGTTGCAGGAAACCTGTGCGGTGCTGGCGCATCAGGACGGGATGCTGGTGCTGTCGTGTTCGGTGGATTTCGGCGCGTCCGGATCGCCGGTGTTCCGGATCGGGCCGGACGGTCTGGCGCGCATGGTGTCGATCGTCTCATCCAAGGCAGAGGCCAATGGCGCGCCGGTGGCGCTGGCCACGCCGTTGCAGGGGCCGTTGGCGGATCTGCGCGATGCGCTGTCTGCGGATCGCGATCCGGGGGCCGGGCTGGACCGGATGGCGGCGGGGACGCGGCGTGAAACCGGCGCCAAGTTCGTGCGCCCATGAGACGGCTGGCGGCTCTGCTCCTTTGGGCGCTGGCCGCCCCCGCAGCGGCGCAGACCGCCTTTGACGTGATGGACCGGCGGGGTGAACTGTTGGGCTGGGAGGCGGTCGGGCGGATCGACACCGGGCGCAGCTTTTGCACCGGGACGCTGATCGCGCGGGATCTGGTTTTGACGGCCGCGCACTGTGTGTTTGACCGCGACGGATCAGAGGTGCCCGCCGAACGGTTGCGGTTTCGCGCGGGCTATCATCTGGGCACAGAGATCGCGGCGCGGGGCGTGCGGCGCTTTGTGGTGGCCGAGGGCTACAGCGGCGGCGGCGGGCAGCAGTTGAGCGGGCGCATGATTGCAAGGGACGTGGCGCTGTTGCAACTGGACCGCGACATTCACGCCGCCGAGGCAGACCCGCTGATCGTTCACGACGCGCCGGTCGCGGACAGTGCTGTCAGCGTGGTGTCCTATGGCGAGGGGCGCGCCGATGTGATGTCGCGGCAGCGGCGCTGTGACCTGACGGAACGCTTTGCCGGCGGTGTGCTGGAGTTTGACTGCGACGTGACCTTTGGCTCTTCGGGGTCGCCGGTGCTGGTCAAGGTGGATGGGCGGTTGCGCATCCTGTCGGTGATTTCGGCCATCGCGCCGAACCCGTCAGGGGACCAGCGGGCCTATGGCATGGACCTGTCCGATCATGTGGCGCGCCTGCGCAGCCGTCTGCGGCGTGCGGACACCCGCCCCGAGGCGGGAACCGGCGCGCGCCGGGTGCAGGTCGGTGACCGCAGCGGCACCGGCGCGCGATTTGTTCGGCCCTGAGGGTCTTGAAACCGCGCCTGCGCTGTCCAAATTCTAAGTCATCGGGACGCCTGCAACAGGGTTCCGGTTGATCAGGTGCCTGTCCCCGATGGGAAGGCGCACAGACCCAAGGTATCGCTCAACGGAGGATTCCATGCGACATTTCGATTTTGCCCCGCTCTACCGTGCGACCGTCGGTTTCGACCAGATGGCCGACATGATGGACCGCGTTCTTGCCAATGAGACCGCGCAGACGGGCTATCCCCCCTACAACATTGAAAAGACCGCCGACGATGCCTACCGCATCTCGATCGCGGTGGCCGGCTTTGCCGAGGACGAGCTGTCCGTCGAGGTCAAGGAACAGGCGCTGATCGTCTCTGCCCGCAAGGGTGAAAACGGCGACGAGGCCAAGGCGTTCCTGCATCGCGGCATCGCAACGCGCGCGTTTGAACGCCGCTTTCACCTTGCCGATCATGTGCGGGTGCAAGGGGCCATTCATGAAAACGGCATGCTGCACATTGATCTCAAGCGCGAGATCCCCGAGGCGCTGAAACCGCGTCAGATCGCCATTGCGCGGCCGCAAAACGCTGTGACCGTCCAGAAGGACGTTCTTGACGCCGAAACCGTCAACTGACGCACAGACGCACAGACGCACCCCAGAGTGCGCGACATGAGACGCAAGGCCCCGGAGATTCCGGGGCCTTTTTTGCATGAGAGATTGACTTTGCCCGGGGGTTGTCCATGCATCTTCGTATGGATTGGCGCTCTGTTACCTTTGACTGGAACCGCGCGCGGGCCTTTCTGGTCACCGCCGAGGAAGGGTCGCTGTCGGCGGCGGCGCGGGCGCTGGGCATGACGCAGCCGACATTGGGCCGTCAGGTGACCGCGCTGGAAGAGGAACTGGGGCTGATCCTGTTCGAACGGGTCGGTCGCGGGTTGGTCCTGACGCAGGCGGGCACCCAGTTGATGAGCCATGTGCGTGCCATGGGTGAGGCGGCGGTGGGCGTGTCGCTGGCCGCCTCCGGTCAGGCGCAGGCCGCATCTGGCCATGTGGCGGTGACCGCCTCGGAGATCTATTCCAGCTGGCTGTTGCCGCAGATCGCCCGCCGCCTGCGCAAGGTCGCGCCGGGCATCACGCTGGAGGTGGTCGCCTCGAACGAGATTCGTGACCTGAAACGCCGCGAGGCGGACATTGCCATCCGCAACGCCCGCCCCGAAGAGCCGGACCTGATCGCCAAGATGGTGGGAGAGGACGAAGGCGCATTTTATGCCACGCCCGACTACCTGTCCCGGTTGGGTCCGGTGACCGGACCTGCGGATCTGGCGGGTGCAGAGTTTATCGGGTTCAAGGACAACGACAATTTCATCACCGCGCTGCAAAAACGTGGCATCCCGGTGACGCCCGCGCAGTTTCCGGTGCTGGCCTCGTCCCATGCGGTGCATTGGGAAATGGCCCGCGCCGGGGTTGGCATTGGCACCGCGCCCTGCGGGTTGGGTGACACCACCCCGGACATGCGGCGCGTGCTGCCCGATCTCGGCTTTCGCTTTCCCGTCTGGCTGGTGGCGCACCGCGAATTGCGCACCAGCCCAAGGGTGCGCATTGTCTGGGAGTTGCTGGCCGAAGCGCTGCCGGGGCTGTTGCGGCGACCGGAGTAAAAGCGGGGAGCGGATGTGGAAAGACGCCCCGCGATAAATCGCGGAGCGTCGATTTTCGGTCGTCAGTTTTGGGCAAGCAGGATTTACAGCTTGCCGAAGGACCAGAAGAACGTCTCACCCGAGCTGTCGTCGACGCCGTCGTTGTCGGTGGAGACCCAGACGGTGCCGTCCGCGAAGATGGCCAGACCTTCGATCTTGTCCACGATGTAGCCGCCATTGGCCGCCAGATCGGGGATCAGGTCGCGCACCAGTTCCTTGGTCACAACCGGCAGGTCGCCGCCCAGTTCCGCCGGAACCATGTCAGCCGCAGGGATGCGGTAGATCTTTTTGGTCACGGCATTGGCGCCGATCTGGTTGTCGCGTTCGACCACATAGACAAAATCGCCGTGCGCGGTGATTTCCGACAGGCCGACCCAGCCGGTGGCGGGCTCTGCCTTGGCGTAGTGGACAGCCCCCCAGTCGCCGGTGGCGGTGTTGTAGGACACCAATTTGACGTGGTTCTTGGGATCGTCTTTCCATTCACGCTGCACGGCCATCCACAGGGTGTCGCCGATTTTGGTGACGCCCTCAAAGCCAAAGCGGACCTCATTGGCCAGCAGGACTTCGGGCAACATGACTTCTTGGGTGATCTCACCGGAGGCGTCGACATGGTAGAGGGCATGAGGAATGTCGCGGTCTGTGCGGCCCTCGGAGGCGATCCAGAAGCCGCCGTTGCCGTCCAGCGTGATGCCTTCCATGTCCAGCGTCAAAGCCGGGGCACCATCGCGCAGAACCGGCAGAGCTGAGGTGATGCGGGCCGGGGTCTGGTTGGTGTCGACGGTAAAGATGGTTGGCTGGTTGCCATAAAAGCTGTCGTTGACGAAGTAGACGATGCCGTCCTCACCCGCGACCATGCCCGAGTTTGCCCCCCAGCCGATCAGCGTATCGGCACCCGCCGATGTCAGCTGCGGATAGGCGGCGGGGGCATCCTGATAGGCATAGATCATGACATGGGCGCGGACGCCGCCGTCCTCGATCAAATCCGCCTCATTGGCGGTGACAAACAGGTTGCGGCCCGGGATGGCGATGGCGCCTTCGGGGGCGATGCCGGAGGGCAGCAATTGTTTGAACACCGGGTTGGTCGGGTCGGTGGTGTCGTAGACCGATACGGTCGAGGCGCGTTCGCCCAGCACAAAGGCGTAGGGCGTGCCGTCGAACACGGCAAATTCCATGCCTTCGGGTTCCACGCCTTTGGCGTCCGAGCGTGTGTCCGGGTAGTGCCCGGCCTGAATGACGGCGGTTTCATAGGCAGAGCCGGATTCGAACACCACGGTGCCGTCTTTCGAGAAGACAGTGATGGAGCGGGACCCGCCGTCCATGTCACCCTCATTGGCGGTCATGAAATGGGTGTCGTCGAGCCATTGCACGCCGTCAGGTTCACGCAAGCGGCCCAGTTGTTCGCCGGTGAACATCAGCGAGGCGCGGTCATCGTCAGTGTCGATGCGGGTCAGATCCACGGCGCCTGCCGAGAAATGCGACATCACTGTGCCGTCGGTGCCGATCACAACCATGTGGTTGTTTTCCTGCATCGTCACGACGATTTCGCCCAGCGCGTTGACGTCGACAAATTCAGGTTCGGGATCGGTCGGGGCGACATCGGCAAGGCCGGTCACGTCGATTTTCTGGATCGTGTCGCAGGCCATGACGCCGTTGTCGATCATGACCTTGGACACATAGCCCGCGGGCATCTGCGGCACGCGACCGTCACCCAGATCTTCGTCCCGTTCGTTTTCGATGGCGACAACGACAAAGGTGCCGGCATCGTCATGCGCGGTCGAGTCCGGCTGGCCGCCCAGATCGCAGGAGCCGGTGATCTGACGGGTGTTCAGGTCGATCGACAGCAGCTTGCCGCCGGGGGCGGTGTAGGAGGCGGAGGTGTTCACGCCGACAAAGGCGGTGGACCCGATCACGGTGACGGAGGTTGGTTCGCCATCGAGGGCGATGTTGCCCAGCGGTTGCGGGTTGGCCGGGTCGGTGATGTCGATCAGACCGACCACGCCCAGCGGGCTGTCGGTGTAGATCAGCGTCATGCCGTCGCCCGATGCGGCGATGATCTCAGCCGAGGTTTCGCGCGCGGTGTCCTCACCGGCCGCCATGTTCAGCGGGGTCGCGAAAGACGCGATACGGTTGAAGTTCATGTCCGCGGCGGCGGCGGAGGCCGTCAGAGCCAGGGCGCTGGTCAGGCATAGAGTGCGGAAGTGCATGGGGTGTCCCTCTTGTGTGATTGAGAGGGGGAGTGACGCGGGGGCGTAACATCCGCGTGACGATCAGGTGACGGAAATGTCAAACCGGCCACCGGGCGGGAAAAGAGCGCGGCTTTGGTGTCGCTTGGGGTGTTTCTTGGTGCGGGGGACATGGAAAAGCCCCCCGCGCCGCGCGCGGAGGGCCAGAGGTCCAGGGTCAGGCCCGGGGCGCGTGGGTCATTTTTGCAGGCTCTCGGTCAAGCGCATCAGAGTGATCGCCTCTTGGCGGTAACCGAAGGGGTCGTCGCCCTTGGAGGCCTGGGCCAATGCGATGGCGTCGCCCATGCTCCAGTCGCCAATCAGGTCGGAGCCGCGCAGGATCTGGCCGAAACCGGCGATGGCCAGCGCCCAGTTGCCTTCGGCCAAGGGCGCGGCGTCGGCGTTGATCGGGGTTTCGATCAGCTTGCTGGTGTCCTCACCGGGCGTTTTGTAGCGCAAGCGCAGGAAACCCAGCTCACCCGTGTCATCCGGTTTCGGTTGCACATCGCCAGCGGCATAGCGCAGCGGGTCGGTCATGCGGGCAGGAGAGCCGACAGGCGTGATGGCGTAGATCGCCGTCACCTGATGGCCCGCGCCGATCTCACCGGCGTCGACCTTGTCGTTGTTGAAATCCTCACGCTTCAGCGCGCGGGTTTCATAGCCGATCAGGCGGTATTCGGCGACCAGCGCCGGGTTCCATTCCACCTGGATCTTGACGTCATTGGCGATGGGCACCAGCGCGCCGGTCAACTGGTCCACCAGCACCTTTTGCGCCTCGGCCAGCGTGTCGATGTAGCTGGCAATCCCGTTGCCGGTCTGCGCCAGCGCCTGCATGGTGGCATCGTCCAGATTGCCGCGACCAAAGCCCAGCACCGACAGATAGGTGCCCTCATCGCGCTTGTCGGCGATGAAATCCTTGAGCGCGTCGGGGTCGCTGATGCCGACGTTGAAATCGCCATCGGTGGCAAGGATCACGCGGGACACTGCATCCTCATCACCGTCCTTGGCCATCTTGGCGGCGGTGGCATAGGCCTGTTGCAGTCCGGCCTGCCCGGCGGTCGATCCACCTGCATGCATCGACTCCAGCGCCGCAAGAATGGTGTCGCGCTCTGTCGCCTTGGTCGGCGCCAGCGCCAGACCGGCGCTACCGGCGTAGGTAACGATGGCGATGGTGTCGTTTTCGCCCAACTGGCCCAGCATCAGCCGAAAGCTCTGCTTGAGCAGCGGCAGCTTGGTCGGGTTGTTCATCGACCCGGAGGTGTCGATCAGGAACACAAGGTTCATCGGCGGACGGGTATCCGGCAACATGCCCTGCAGGCCGATGTGGACGATTTGTGTCCCGTCCACCCAAGGGCTGTCTGCCACCCCGACATGGGTGGCAAAGGGCGCGTCACCCTCGGGCGCGGGGTAGTCGTAGGAGAAGTAGTTCACCATCTCCTCGATCCGCACGGCCCCTGTTGGCGGCAACATCCCACGGCTGAGAGAATTGCGGATCATCGACCACGACGCGGTGTCCACGTCGATGGAAAAGGTCGACACCGGGGCCTCTGCGGTGACCTTGATCGGGTTGTCCTCTGCGTCGGGGAACGCCTCTGTGTCGGGGTCGGGGCGGACGATCTGATCGGGGACAGGGATTGGCATGGGCCGGGTGGTGGGCACGCCGCCCTCAAAGTTGAACACCCCGGTTTCAAGGCTGACCGACGGGCCAGCCCCCGGTGAAGCCGGGGCTGGTGCGCGCATCCGGGACGCCCCGGCAGGCGCCATGGGCTGCGGCGAGGGCGCAACCATCTGACGTCCAACCGTGGCCGCACCGGGATCGGCGGCGCGTTTGTTCATGACAACCGGCGCATCAAAAGCAAGATCCAGGGGCTCTGCCAGCACTTCGGGCTCGACCGGGGGCTGCTTGGGGGCCAAGGCAACACTGTCGTCAAGTTTGGCGTCGGGCTGAGCGACGGGGTCGACGGCGGGCTTGCCCTCAGGCTTGCTGGCCGGGATCAGCGTGATCTCTGGCGGCTGGCTGTCCTGCAATACCGGGATCAGGGCGACCATGGCGACGGCGGCAATCGCCGTGGTTGCGGTCAGAAGTCCGCGATTTGAAATATTGGCAAACATCTGTTTGGCTCCTCTGAAAATGCCCGCCTTTTCGGTGGGCTCAGAGGTCTGACGCGCCAGATCGGCACTTTCTTGGGTGCGGTCGAAATTTTTCATCGCCAGCGCAATGGTGGCGGCACGCTTGTCCGGATCAGGCCCCGGCAGGCCCGCGTCGAATGCGCGCTTGAGATCGTCCAGATCGTCGCTCATGCCTCGGCCTCCTGCATCGCCTTCAGTTTCTTCTTGGCCTCCGAGATCCGCCAACTGACGGTCCCCTCGGACACCTCGAGGATGTGCGCCGCCTCTGCATGGGTCACCCCGTCCAGAACCAGCGCCAGTGTTTCGCGCAGATCGACCGTGAGGTTTTTCATCGCCTCCATCAACCAGTCGATCCGCTCTGCCGTTTCCGAGATTTCGGCCCGGCGCGCCAGCTCCCAATCACCCCAGCCATCGGCGGCGCGGGCATGGGTGCTGCGCCGCCGGAACCGGTCCCGGGCGGCATTCACCGTGATGCGATACAGCCATGTGGTCAGCTTGGCCTCCCCCCGAAAGCTCTGCAGCTTGGCGGGCAAGGCGGCGCAAATGTCCTGCGCCAGATCCTCGGCCTCTGTCCGGCTGCCGGTGAGTTTCACCGCGTAGCCAAAAACACGGTCATAGACCCGGCCCACCAGCAGGGCAAAGGCCTGCCGGTCACCATTCGCTGCCGCGCGGGCAAGGGATTCGTCGCTGACTTCCATGCGCATCACATGAGTGAGACGCAGCCCGATCCGCAATCCTTGGATACCTTACCCATTTTTTTCACTTCGGCCCGCGCGCTCGTATAAAGGCGCCCCGCAATGGGTATTTTGCACAGAGAAGAAACCCGAAGGTGCGGCTCAGTCCGACAGCAGCCGCGCGACCATCGCACTTTCGGGGTCTTCCAGCGCGTCGATCACGTCCAAATGGTGCCTGCCCGCGTCCACCTCCAGACCACAGCCCCAGACCCGGGACAATTTGCGCGCCTGATCCAGAAAGACGGGACGCTCATCGCCGCCAACCCAGACCGTCACCGGGCAGGCGGGCGGCGGTGAGTAGATCGGGCTCTCGGCGCGCGCCTCTGCATCATCAATCCGCAGGTCCGCATTCATCGAGGTCTGCATCAGCGGCCGCAGGTCCGACAGCGGCGAGATCGGCAGGATATGCGACAGCCGCGCGGCCACCTCCGGGTTCAGCACCGCGCCCATGCGCGCCACCAGATGCCCGCCTGCGGAATGCCCCGCCAGCCGGATCGGCCCCGGTATCTCTGCCGCCGCGACCGTCACCGCACTGGCGACCTGCCGAGTGATGTCGGAAATGCGCACCCTTGGGCACAGGTCATAGGACGGTATCGCCACCGCCCAGCCGCGCGCCCGCGCGCCCTCAGACAGATGCGACCAGCTGGAGCGGTCGAACCGCAGCCAATAGCCACCGTGGACAAAGACCATCAACCCCTTGGGCGCGGTATCAGGCAGGAACAAATCCAGCGCGGCCCGCGTTCCATGCCCATACATCAGCCCAAGACGCGCCCGCCCCGCCACCGACAGTCTTTGACGATAAGCCTCGGCAGCGGCGGTCCAACGCGGGGGATAGGCGTCGCTATCGGGGATATGGGCGGCATTGGCGTAGGCGTCGTCAAGGTCCATCTTTTTCTCCATTTTGGCCCTATACTTCCCCTGCAACGGGTGTTTTGCCTTGGGCAAGACCTGCACGGAGGATTTATCGAATGCGCGACGATGCGACCAATCTCAAGAGCCTTCTGAAAGACCCCAGCCTGCTGGAGCCGCGTGCCTACGTCAACGGCGTCTGGATGGACGGCGATGCCACATTTGACGTCACCAACCCGGCACGCGGCGATGTGATCGCCGAGGTCGCGGATCTGTCGCGCGAAGATGTGGCAGGCGCGGTGGATGCCGCCTATGCCGCGCAAAAGGACTGGGCCAAGTGGACTGGCAAGGAACGCGCCGGCGTGCTGCGCAAATGGTTCGAGCTGATGATGGACCATCAGGACGACCTTGCCACCATCATGACCGCCGAACAGGGCAAACCATTGACCGAAGCCAAGGGTGAGATCGCCTATGGTGCCAGCTTTGTCGAATTCTTCGGCGAAGAGGCCAAGCGCATCTACGGTGAGACGATCCCCGGCCACCAGCGCGACAAACGCATCACGGTGATCAAGCAGCCCATCGGTGTCGCCGCCTCGATCACCCCGTGGAACTTTCCAACCGCGATGATCACCCGCAAGGCCGCGCCCGCACTGGCCGCCGGCTGCGCCTTTGTCGGGCGTCCGGCCGCCGAAACCCCGCTGTCGGCGACGGCCTTGGCCGTGCTGGCGGACCGTGCGGGCATCCCGGCGGGGGTCTTCAACATCGTCACCTCGTCGCGGTCCTCGGACGTGGGCAAGGAGTTCTGCGAAAACCCCAAGGTGCGCAAGCTGACCTTTACCGGCTCCACCGAAGTCGGGCGGATCTTGCTGAAACAAGCCGCCGATCAGGTGATGAAATGTTCGATGGAACTGGGTGGCAACGCGCCCTTCATCGTCTTCGACGACGCCGATCTGGATGCGGCGGTCGCCGGGGCCATCGCGTGCAAGTTCCGCAACAATGGCCAGACATGCGTCTGCGCCAACCGGATCTATGTCCAGGACGGCGTCTATGACGCCTTCGCCGAGAAACTCGCCGCCGCCGTGGGCAAACTCAAGGTCGGGGATGGACTGGACACGGGCACTGATCTGGGACCGCTCATCAACCAAGGCGCCATCGACAAGGTCAAGGAACACATCGCCGACGTGACCGCGCAGGGCGGCAAACTGCTTTGTGGCGGCGAGGTTCAGGAGGGCACGTTCATCACACCCGCGATCCTGACCGGCGTGACCCAGAACATGAAGGTCGCGCAGGAGGAAACCTTCGGGCCGATGGCGCCGCTGTTCCGGTTCAAGGATGAGGATGAAGTAATCGGCATGGCCAATGACACCATCTTCGGCCTCGCCTCCTATTTCTATGCCAAGGATCTCAGCCGCGTCTACAAGGTGGCCGAGGCGCTGGAATACGGCATCGTCGGCGTCAACACCGGCATCATCTCGACAGAGGTCGCGCCCTTCGGTGGGGTCAAGCAATCCGGCCTTGGCCGCGAAGGCAGCCACCACGGCATCGAGGACTACCTTGAGATGAAATACATCTGCATGAGCGTCTGATGACCAATCTCCTCGCGCCCGACACCGGCCCGTCACAAGCCGATCTTGCGGTCTGGCGCGAGGACGCCCGCCATGGCGAAGGATCGCCCTGGCTCACGGCGACGCAGGCCGATGCCCTGGCCCGCTACGCGCTGAAATTCGCCGAAGGCGTCCACATGATGGAGGCCATCGCCCCCCGCTTTCGCGAACCGCCCCGGGACGTGTCCTGGGAAATCCTCGGGGACGACGCAGAGGGGGACAACTGGGACGACCACCGCCTCCCGCAACGGGCTTATGCGCTGTTCCAGAAAAAACTGAACTGGGCGCAGCGCGACGGCGCGGTGCTGCACTACAAGGTCTGGCTGAAGAAAGCCGGCCAATAAAACCTACGCCACGCCCCGGTTTCTTCTGTCCAAAAATATCCCGGGGAGCGCGAGGGGCTGGCCCCTCGCTCCCGAAACCGACACGCGCGCGACGCCCAAGGCCTTGCACAAGCGTCGACAAACCCGCATCCTGCGCGCGGGGTCCGACGATGGCGTCGTCACCAATGCGCCCCTTTTCCGTCCTGAACGCCGGGATCTTGCTTTGCCAGCGCGGCGAGCAAAGAACCGTCGCGCCTCAGGAGGATCATCATGCACCGTCCGCAATTCCACCGCTTTCACCAAGGGGACCGCGTGCTCCCCTTTGCACCTGCGGAATATGACGCCCGGCTGAACGGCCTGCGGCAGGCCATGGCGCAATCGGGGCTGGATGCCGTCGTGCTCACCTCGATGCACAACATCGCCTATTATTCGGGCTTTCTGTATTGCAGCTTTGGACGGCCCTACGCCCTTGTGGTGACCCCCACCGACAGCGTGACAATCAGCGCCGGCATCGACGCGGCCCAGCCGTGGCGACGCAGCCACGGGGACAACATCACCTACACCGACTGGGAGCGGAACAACTATTGGCGCGCGATCGCCTCTGTCACCGGCACGGACACGGCGCTGGGATATGAGGCCGATCACATGACGCTGGCGCAAAAGGCACTGATGGACGCGTTCCTGCGCCCGTCCCGGGCCATTGACGTGGCCACCGCCACCATGTGCCAGCGGATGCACAAATCCGCCGCCGAGATAGACTTGATCCGCCATGGCGCGCAGGTGGCCGATCTGGGCGGCTATGCCATCCGCGACACGATCAAACCCGGCGTGCGGGAAATTGACGTCGCAATGGCGGGACGCGACGCGATGGAGCTGGAGATCGCCAAACGCTTTCCCGATGCCGAATACCGGGACACATGGGTCTGGTTTCAGTCCGGTATCAACACCGATGGCGCACACAACCCTGTCACGGCGCGTGTGCTGGAACGCGGCGATATCCTGTCGCTGAACACTTTTCCGATGATCTCTGGCTACTACATCGCGCTGGAACGCACCCTGTTTGTGCAAGAGGTCGACGACGCCAGCCGCGCCATCTGGGAGGCCAACGTGGCCGCCCATGAATACGGCATGAGCCTGCTGAAACCGGGGGCCAGCTGCGCCGAGGTGACAGAGCAGATCAACGGTTTTTTTGCGGACCGCGACCTGCTGCAATACCGCACCTTTGGCTATGGCCACAGCTTTGGCGTGCTGTCGCATTACTACGGGCGTGAGGCCGGGCTGGAACTGCGAGAGGATATCGACACGGTGCTGGAACCGGGCATGGTGATCAGCATGGAACCGATGCTGACGATCCCCGAAGGCGCGCCCGGCGCGGGCGGCTACCGGGAGCATGACATCCTGATCATCACCGAAGACGGCAATGAGAACATCACCGGCTATCCCTATGGGCCAGAGTTCAACGTGGTGGGCTGAGGCGACGTCTGTCGACACAGGATGGTGCCGGGTGGGTTGGAACCCCACCCGGCACCGATTGTGCTGACTACAACCCAAAATTCGCCATATCGGCAAAGTCCATCGCCTCCAGCAGGGGCCGGGTCTGTTCCGGGTCACCCTCGGTCTGCACAAGGATGCGGTTGGCGACAAGTGCCATCATCTGCTTGTCCTGAACGGCGAATTTCTGACGCTGGATGCGTTCCGTCTTCATCCCCATGACGGCGGCATTGGCGATCATGCCGGACATGCTCATCACCATCGGATTATCCGCCATCAGCGTGATCTTGACCCGCGCGCCACCTGCATCGGTATAGGTCGCCTCTGCGCCGACGCCGCCGCCCATCATGGCCAGACCGGCGCTCATTTCGGTGTTCACCTCGCGGGTCCAGCCGTCCGGCGCGTCGGGCAGATAGCTGCCAAGGCTGGCGGTCTTCATCTCCAGCAAGGCGTGACGCGCCATGTCCAGCTCATCAATCGCGTATTGGATGTCGCCATCCTGATAGGCCTTGAGCGCGGATTCCATCAGGTCGGACACATCGTCCGCCTGCGCGGGCAGCGCCAGAGAGGACAGCATCAAAACGGCAAAAACACGGGTCATGGAAATCTCCCTTGATCGAATCTCTGGACGCATCCTGTCAGACGACCTGCCCTTCGGGCAAGAATGGGGATCGGCGCACCGTTGCACTGGCGGTGATCTGCCCCCATGACTGGGGACATGATCGCAGACCTCCTCTTACCCGCCTTCGGCCTGATGCTGCTGGCCTTTGTCGTCCCGCGGGGCGTCGAGGTGCTGGTGCCGGAAACCGTGACCGGCCTTGTGGTCATGGCGCTGGTGTCGACCCTGTTGTGCTGGGTGTTGGCCTCGGCGGGATTTGCCATGCTTTACGGGGTGCAGGACGGAGGCATTCTGGCGCTGCTGGGTGAGGTGCCCGCCGCCTCGGCGGGTCATTTCCTGCGGCTGGGGGCCAAGGCGGCGCTGATCTGGGCGCCGATCCTGCTGCTGACCGTGTCCACCGCGCCGCGCCGCTGGAAAACCGCCGTTTGGTGACCCGTCTGCGCCAGTCGCACCTCCAGTCGCGCCCGCGCGGGGGGTTTGGCGGTATTCCCCGTTGATTTTTGCCGCCACCCGTATCACGTCAAATACAGGAGGTAGGGCATGTTGGCACTGGCGCGGTTCCTGATCATGGCGGCGGTCGTGCTCACGGTGGTTTATGGGTCGCTGTGGTTCTACCTGCGCGCGCGGCGGCGCGATCTGCTGGAGATCGACTGGGCCGCCGATCCGTCCGAGACGCGCAGTCAGGACGACTATGTTCGGGACGGACTGGAAACCTATGACAAGCGGCGGCATCGGGTGCTTGTGCTGCTCGTCTATATCGTGCCTCTTTGCCTTGTGACCCTCATCGTGTATCTGACCAACTTCAACTAAAAGGCGCCGCACGCATGAAATACGTCAAATGGACCCTGATCGTTCTGTTCTGGACGCTGGTGGCGGGGTTCCTGCACTACACGCTGCCGCAGCATGACGTGGTGCGGATCACCGACACCTATGAAACCCGCGTGAATCCCGGGGAAAACCGCTGGTTCTGGACCCAGGCCGACACCGGCGATGACCCGCTGGCCGCGCGCGACGTGTTCTTTGTCCAGACCCGGCGCGCCAACGATTCGATCATGGTGTACCGCAATGAGGACACCGGCTGGGGCTGGCCGCCCTATTTCAAGTTCGACACCTCGAACCTGCAGGCAGAGGCGGCGGACCTGAAATCGACCTCGGACAATCCGAAATGGGCGGTGATCCGGCACTATGGCTGGCGGAATGAGTTCATTTCGATCTATCCCAACGCGGTGTCGATCCGCCCGGTGGATGGCCCGGACGTGACCATCATCCCGTGGATGAACATCATCCTGCTGAGCGCCTTGGTGGCCCTGTTCTGGGCGCTGCGCGTGCGCTGGCGACGGTTCTGGTCCCGCCGGGTGGACCCGGTTCTGGACGCGGCGGGTGACAGGCTGGACGACGGCAGTGACCGCATCAAGGGGCTGTTCAGCCGGTCGAAATAACGCGCCGCCTAGCGATTGCCGTAGTACAGGCCGACCACATGTTCGGCCTGTGCAAAGAACAGCCAGCGCGACAACAGAACACCCGCCACATGGGACAGCAGCGCGACCACGGCCAGCAGATGGCCAAAAGGCAGCAGCAACAGGACTGCCGGCAGCACCGCCATCAGGACCAGCGCGATAAGCCGCAGTTTCTGCCCGTGTTTGCGCCCGACGACAAAGACCATCTCGCGCAGCAGGTAGTTCGACCCGGTGTGCGGCGGTTCAAACGCGCGGGTCTTGCCGATGGCCCCCAGCCCGGTGGCAGTCTCGATCGTGGAGCCAGAGGCCGCCAGACGCCGATCGCCCGCCAGCCACCAGCCCGCCTGCGCCAGTGCCGCCAGACCGATCAGCACAAGGCCGGTGGTGACGCGCCCCGACAACAGCGCCCCGCCGCCAAGGGCATAAAGCTGGAACAACACCGGCGTCGACCAATGGTACCAGCGCGGCACGGTTTTCAGCTGGGTGTAGATCATCGAGGTTGTGAAAACGGTCGCCAGACAGAGCACAGCCCCCAACCAGCCCAGAACGGTGATTTGCAGGTCCAGGAAGACCAGCAGCGCGGCATAGATCCCCATGACGCTCAGCGCCGCCACGGCCATCCACGCCTCACGCGAGAGCCAGCTGGACCGCCATTGGGTAAACGCCTTGAGCGCGCGTTCCGGGCGGCCAAGGTGCAGGGCCGAGGCCATCAGCCCGCCCACCGCAAGCAGGTATCCGATCAGGAAAAAGGCAAAGGCGACCCAGCCGGTGGGGGCTGTCGGGTCAATGCCCAGCCAGAACAGCAGGCCAAGCCCGAGGCCGGAAAACGTGGTGAAGGCGATGATGGACGGGGCCGGATGCATCAGAGTTTCTCCAGCGTCTTGTCGATCCAGGCCAGAAAGCCCTTGGGCTCTTCGGCCACGGGCTCAAGGAAGGGGGCGAGCACGTCGACCTCTCCTTGCCAGGTGTCCTTGGGGCGGGGCGGCAGGTATTTGTTCACGGGTTTGGTGCCTTGTTCGGGCATCAGGTCGATGCCGCCACGGTCGGCGACCAATTGACTGACGGCGCTGTCTGGATCGCCAAGATCGCCGAAATGCCGCGCGCCCGCCGGGCAGGTGCGCACGCAGGCCGGGGTGCGGTCCTCTTCGGGCAGGTTTTCGTTGTAGATGCGGTCCACGCAGAGGGTGCATTTTTTCATCACGCCTTCGGCGGCGTCCAGTTCGCGCGCGCCGTAAGGGCAGGCCCACGCGCAGAGGCCGCAGCCGATGCAATCCGTCTCATTCACCAGAACAATGCCGTCCTCGGTGCGTTTGTAGCTGGCCCCGGTGGGGCAGACGGTGACGCAGGGCGCGTCTTCGCAGTGCAGGCAGGATTTGGGGAAGTGGATCAGCTGGGCGGGGGCATCCTGTGGCTGTACCTCGTAGCTGTGGACGCGGTTTAGGAAGGTGCCGGAGGGGTCGGCGCCATAGGGGTCCTGATCCGACAGCGGCGCACCGTAGTTTTCCGTGTTCCAGCCTTTGCAAGAGATCACGCAGGCGTGGCAGCCGACACAGGTATCGAGGTCGATCACGAGGCCGAGTTTGCGGTCGGTGGTTGCGGGAAGGTCGGTCATTGTTTGCCCCCGTGATCCAGCGGAGCCGCTGACGCGGCACAGGTTTTGGTGGGCAGGGGGCGCTGCCCCCGTCTCCCTGCGGTCGACTCCCCCGGGATATTTTTGGCCAGAAGAAACATCAGGACGGTGTTTTCCATGTCAGTTGGTCCGGGCCTGGGCCGACGGGGGAGATGAGTTTTGCAAAGGTCGGTTGTGCCTCTGCCGGAGCGGTCGTCTTTTCGATGCGCACGCGCAGGTCGAACCATGCGGCCTGTCCTGTGACCGGGTCGGAGTTGGACCATCTGAGGCCGTCGCCTTTGGGGGGCAGTAGTTCGTGGATGATGTGGTTGAGCAGGAAGCCCCTGGTCGCCTCGGGCGCATCTGGTTTCAGGGCCCAAGCGCCTTTGCGTTTGCCGATGGCGTTCCATGTCCAGATCGTATCGGGGTTGAGCGCGGCCATTTCAGCCACCGGCACGGTGATGTCGCCGTGCGGTGAGGTGATGCGGGCCCAGTCGCCGTCTTGCAGGTCATGGTCGCGCATCAGGCGGGAGGGCAGGTACATCGGGTTGTGGCCGTGCAATTGCCGCAGCCATGCGTTCTGGCTGCCCCAGCTATGGTACATCGCCATCGGGCGCTGGGTGAGGGCGTGGATGGGATAGTTGTCGGGGTTGCCCGCGTCGGGAGCGTACCAGATTGGCAGCGGGTCGAGCTTGTGCGCGATTTGCGCGCGAAGATGTTCGGGGGGCAGAATATCGCCTTTGCCCTCACCGGCGCGCTGGAAGCGGCGCAGCGGTTCGACGTAGAGCTGAAAGATATAGGGGGTGGCGGCATCGAACAGGCCGGTTTGCACGGCCCAGTCCTGATAGGCCGTGTTCCACGGTTTGTAGTATTGCGCCTCTTCCGGGATGTGCATGGTGCAAAAGCCGCCGCCCGCGATATAGCTGTCGATCTGCGCCGCGTTGGGCGCGCCGCGCCCGTGAGTCAGGCCGCTGTCCGACATGCGCCAGCCCGCAAGGGGGCCGATGCCGGGTTTGCGTTCGTGGTTCATGATGTAGTCGGCGTAGTCGGCGTATTTCGGGGCGCCGGTGTCGTCGACCATGCCGAGCAGATTTAGCCGCGCGCCGAGGTCCAGCAGGACCGATTGGAACCCGCGCACGTCGCGGTCTGGTTCGACCACCGGCCAGCGGATCGCGTCGGCGGCGGCGTCAGGTTCCGAGATCGGCCGGTCGAGCAGCGAGATACAGTCGTGCCGTTCCAGATAGGTGGTGTCGGGCAGGATCAGGTCGGCGTAGGCGACCATTTCCGAGGAATAGGCGTCCGAGTAGATGATGTTGGGGATGACGTAATCGCCGTTTTCATCCGTGTCGGTCAGCATTTCCATCACACCGCTGGAATTCATCGAGGAATTCCACGCCATGTTCGCCATGTACAGGAACAGCGTGTCGATCTTGTAGGGGTCGCCCGCGTGGGCGTTGGAGATCACCATGTGCATCAGCCCATGGGCGGACATGGGGTTTTCCCAGGTAAACGACTTGTCGATACGCAGTGGTTTGCCGTCCGCATCCAGCGCCAGATCCTCGGGGCCTTGGGGATAGCCGAGGTGCGGGCCGTTCAGCGGTTTTCCGGGCGTTGCCTTGGCGTGTGGGCGGGGGTGCGCCTCTGCCGGTTTCGGGTAGGGTGGTTTGAACCGCATGCCGCCGGGGGTTTCGACCGCGCCCAGCAAGATTTGCAACACATGTAGCGCGCGCGCCGTCTGGAACCCGTTGGCATGGGCAGAAATGCCGCGCATAGCGTGGATTGCCACGGGACGGCCTATCATTTTCTCATGCCGCTCACCGCGGAAATCGGTCCATGGCCGGTCGAGGGTAATGGCCTCGTCAAAGGCGACGCGCGCCAGTTCTGCGGCCAGCGCGTGGATACGGTCCGGTGTCAGGCCGCAGCGCTCGGCCACCGCCTCTGGCGCGTGGTCGTCCGACAGGTAGCGGTCTGCGATCAGGTGCATGACAGAGGTGTGCGTGACCCCGGCGCGGCGGATGTGCCCGGTGAGGTCGGGCCGCACGCCGGGGGTGTCCCATGCCATCAGCTTGCCACTCGGGCGGTCGATCACCTGCGGTTTGCCGTCCTCATCGCGCAGGAACAGGCCAAAGTCGGGCGATTTCGGATCACCGTTCAGCAGCACCGGCGCATTGGTAAATCGCGCGAGATAGTCGAGGTCGATCTTACCCGCCTTCAACAGGCAATGGATCAGCGACAGGATCAACAATCCGTCGGTGCCCGGCGTGATGCCGATCCAGTCGTCGGCGACCGCGTTATAGCCGGACCGGATGGGATTCACGCCGACGATCTTGGCCCCGCGTTCCTTGAGCCGCCCAATGCCCATTTTGATCGGGTTGCTGTCGTGGTCCTCGGCCACGCCGAACAGCAGGAACAGCTTGGCATGTTCCCAGTCGGGTGAGCCGAACTCCCAGAACGCGCCGCCCATGGTGTAGATGCCCGCCGTCGCCATGTTGACCGAGCAAAACCCGCCGTGCGCGGCGAAATTCGGCGTGCCGTAGGCCTGCGCCCACCAGCCTGTGAAACTTTGCGATTGGTCGCGTCCGGTGAAGAAGGCCAGCTTTTCCGGGGCAGTGTCGCGCAACGGTTTCAGCCAGCCAACAGCGGTTTCCAGCGCCTCGTCCCAGCTGATTTCCTCAAATTCACCCGATCCGCGCGGCCCGACCCGGCGCAGCGGCGCGCGCAGGCGCGACGGCGCGTTGTGCTGTATGATGCCCGCGCTGCCCTTGGCGCAGAGCACCCCTTTGTTGATCGGGTGGTCGCGGTTGCCCTCGATATAGGCGACCTTGCCACCCTTCATGTGGACGTTGATGCCGCAACGGCAGGCGCACATGTAGCAGGTGGTCTTGCGGATCTCGTCCGAGACTTTGGGCGATGTGTCAACCTGTGGCTGTGCCATATGTCCTCCCCATGATCGCGGTGGCGACGCGCGCCGGATCATACATCACTGGTATATCAATTCCGCCGATCCGCAAGTAATCCCCAATCTGTTTCAGTTTCTGCAAAAAACCGAAACCGTTTTCCCAAATAATGGCGAAATTTCGGGGCGTTGACGAAATTGGACAACTCGCTTGATCAGGGCACGGCGGTTCCTGCATTCTCGCCCGAAGGCGGACAGGAAAGAGACCGGGCATGAGTGTATTGGACCGCGCAGTCGATCGGGCGAAGGCACGGCAGGCGCGCGTCGTCTTTCCCGAGATGGACGAGCCCCGCGTGGCTGCGGCCTGCGCGCGGCTGACGGCAGAGGGACTGGCAGAGCCGGTCGGGCTGATCGCGCCGACAGAGGCCATGATCGCGTCGCTGGTCGACGGGCGCGGCCTGAAGGAAGGCGTGGCGCGCCGGATGCTGGACCGGCCGCTGTACCGCGCCGCCGCCATGGTAGCCGCCGGAGAGGCAGTGGCCATGGTTGCCGGGGCCGACGCGCCCACGCGGCGGGTGATAGAAGCCGCGTCTATCGCGATCGGGCTGGCGGAAGGGGTCACGCTGCCCTCGTCGTTTTTCCTGATGATCCTGCCGGACGGGCGGGAATTGATCTTTGCCGACTGCGCGGTGAACGTGGCCCCGGACGCCGACGGGCTGGCCGCCATCGCGCGCGCATCGGAGGCTACCGCCCGCGCACTACTGGGCAGGGCGCAAGTGGCGCTGCTATCGTTTTCCACCGGCACCAGCGGCGCGGGGGACAGCGTTGACCGGGTGCGCCGCGCGGCAGAGATCACCGGCTTTCCCGGACCATTGCAGGCGGACGCGGCATTGAGCCCGGTGATCGCCGCGAAAAAGGGGTTGGGGGCTGGGGATGCCAACGTCTTGGTCTTTCCCGACCTCGATTCCGGCAATATCGCATACAAGTTGACGCAGGAACTGGCGGGCGCGCAGGCACTAGGCCCCATCCTGCAAGGGTTCCGCAAGCCTGTCTGTGACCTGTCGCGCGGCACCACCGTCGACGATATCGTCGCCGCCACGGCGGTGACGCTGGCACTGGGGTGATCCGTCATACCGTGGCCAGCAGGTCACGCGCCGCCTGCGCAATCATGTATTCCTCTTCGGCGGGCAGGACCCAGACGGAAACCTCTGCGTCTTTGGCGTGCAGGCGCGGCGCATTCCGCCTGTTCCTGTCGGGGTCATAGCGCGCGCCAGCCCAGGTCAGACCGTCCAGGATGCCCGCCCGGATCATGGCCGAGTTTTCGCCGATGCCGCCGGTGAAGACGACCGCATCCAGCCCTTGCATCGCCGCAATCAGGCTGCCGGCGTGGCGCTGTGCCCAGTAGATGAAATGGTCGATGGCAAACCGGCTGGCGGGATCGTCTCTGGCCTCCAGCGCGCGCATGTCGGACACCCCGCCGGACAGGCCCGCCAGACCGGCGCCGTGGGTCAGCAGGTGGCGCGCGCCGTCGATGCCGCGCTCTTCGGCAAGCCTCAGCACCACATTGGGGTCGATGCTGCCGGACCGCGTGCCCATGGTCAGCCCGTCGGTGGGCGAATACCCCATCGTCGTCGCCACGCTTTGTCCGTCCCGAATGGCGCAGGCCGAGGCCCCGTTGCCCAGATGAAACGCCAGCACGCGACCGGGCAAGGCCCCGGCCAGCGCCGTCAGCCGCCGGACCACCCCGCCGTAGCTGAGCCCGTGAAACCCGTAGCGACGCAGACCCGCCTCGGCCAGATCGGCGGGCAGCGCATAGCGTAGCGCCACCTGCGGGTTGGTGGCATGGAATCCAGTGTCGAAACAGGCCACCTGCGGCAGATCAGGCACCAGCGTCGCCAGCGCATCCATCGCGGCAAGATGATGCGGATTGTGCAGCGGAGCCAGCGGTGTGCATCGGGCGATTTCCGCCCTCACCTGCGGCGTGATGTGCGCAGGCTGCGTCAAACCCGGGCCGCCATGCACCACCCGGTGACCGACAACGCGCAATCGGTTCAGCGCCACGCCTTGCGCCTCCAGTGCCTCCAGCAGCGCCGCCAGACCGCCGCGATGATCCGGCGCGTCCACGTCGCGGCGCGCCGCACCCAGTTGCAAACGCGCCCGAGGCCCCAGCCCTTCGACCCCGCCGCGCAGTACCTCCCGCAGGCTGCTGTCAAAGACAGCGCATTTGATCGACGACGACCCGACGTTCAGGACAAGGACGTCGCCACCCGTCGGGTCAATCATGGACTATTCCGCAGCCTTCGCAGGCTGTTGCGGGACCATGTCGCCGGCACTGATGCCTGCCACCACAACCGGCTTTTTCATCGCGTCCCGGCGGAACGGCTCACCCAGCTCCTGATTGATCATCGCCTCGATCAGGGTGGTTGTGCCGTGTTCCATCTGGTCCTTGATGGCGGTGGCCAGCGCCGCTGTCAGTTCATCCATTGTACGGGTGACGACACCTTTCAGCCCGCAGGCCTTGGCGATCCCGGCATAGCTGACCTGCTCATCCAGTTCGGTGCCGACAAAGTTGTCGTCGAACCAGAGGGTCGAGTTCCGCTTTTCCGCGCCCCACTGGTAGTTGCGGAACACCACCTGCGTGATCGCGGGCCAGTCGCCGCGACCGATGGCGGTCAGTTCGTTTACCGCGATGCCAAAGGCCCCGTCCCCGGCAAAGCCCACCACCGGCACCTCCGGGCAGCCGATCTTGGCCCCGACGATGGACGGCAAGCCGTAACCGCACGGCCCGAACAGACCGGGGGCAAGGTATTTGCGGCCCTCGTCAAACGACGGATAGGCATTGCCGATGGCGCAGTTGTTGCCGATGTCGGAACTGATGATCGCCTCGCGCGGCAGCGCGCTCTGGATGGCGCGCCATGCCATGCGGGGGCTCATCCAGTCGGGTTTGTCGGCGCGGGCGCGTTGATTCCATGTGGTGCCGGGGTCGTCGTCCTCATGGGTCATCTCGGTCAGTTGCTGCGCCCAGCGCGATTTCGTCTCGGCGATCTTTGCCTTGCGATCAGCGCGGCCCGTGTCCCCCGCCGTGTCGGCCAGTTGACCAAGGATACCGCGCGCCACCTTGGCGGCATCGCCCACGATGCCGACGCTGACCTTCTTGGTCAGACCGATGCGGTCGGGGTTGATGTCGACCTGAATGACCTTGGCGTCGTTTGGCCAGTAGTCCATGCCGTAGCCCGGCAGGGTCGAAAACGGGTTGAGCCGGGTGCCCAGCGCCAGCACCACATCGGCCTCGCGGATCAGGTCCATCCCCGCCTTGGAGCCGTTGTAGCCCAGCGGCCCGGCAAACAGCGGGTGCGAGCCGGGAAAGGCGTCATTGTGCTGGTAGCCGACGCAAACCGGCGCATCCAGACGTTCGGCCAGCGCCATCGACGCCGCAATGCCGCCCGCCGACAGGACCACGCCCGCGCCGTTCAGGATCACCGGGTTTTTCGCATCCGACAGCAACGCCGCCGCCTGCGCGACAGCGTTTTCGCCGCCAGAGGAGCGTTCAAAGTCAATTGGCTCGGGGATCTCGATGTCGATCACCTGGGTCCAGAAATCGCGCGGGATGTTCAACTGGGCCGGGCCACTGGCGCGCTTGGCCTGCGCGATCACGCGGGTCAGCACCTCTGCCACGCGGGTCGGGTCGCGGACCTCTTCCTGATAAGCCACCATATCCTCGAACAGCTTCATCTGTTCGACTTCCTGAAAGCCGCCCTGACCGATTGTCTTGTTCGCCGCCTGCGGCGTGACCAACAATAGCGGCGTATGGTTCCAGTAGGCGGTTTTCACGGCGGTGACAAAGTTGGTGATGCCCGGTCCGTTCTGGGCGATCATCATCGACATTTTGCCGGTCGCACGGGTGTAGCCGTCCGACATCATCCCGGCGCTGCCTTCGTGGGCGCAGTCCCAGAACTTGATCCCTGCCTGTGGAAACAGATCGGAAATCGGCATCATGGCAGAGCCGATGATCCCGAACGCATGTTCGATCCCGTGGCGCTGCAGCACCTTCACAAAGGCTTCTTCGGTGGTCATTTTCATCGGCCGCGTTCCCCAAGCAAAGGTGCCGGCAAAAAGCGCCGGCGGTTTTGGGGCAATCTACCGGCGGCATACGCCGCCGGATAGGGCCAGTTGGCAGAGCCGGTTAAGGCCAGATCGCGATTACAGGCGCGACAGCAGTTCGGACTTCTTGGAGGCGAACTCATCCTCGGACAAAATGCCCATGTCACGCAGGCTGCCCAATTTTTCCAGCGCGGCAAAGATCTGGTCCGAATTGCCGCCCTGCTGTGCCGGAGCCGGGCTTTGCTCTGTCGGCATCGGCTCTGGCTGCTGCTGGACAGGCTCTGGCTCGACAAAGACCGGGTCGGGCTGCGTGGTGAACGACGGCTCGGGCATGCTGCCCTGCCCCGTGACCACCGGCAACTGGTTCAGGTAAACGGTGCCGAACTGGCTGGTGAAGGTCCAACTGGCGTCGCCTGATTGCTGTTGGCCCACGCCGCCAATCAAATGATCGCCGGTGTCATAGACCGTGACCTGACCGTTCAGGTTCACCGCCAGACGCCGCGCCTGCGGGAAGATCGCGTAGCTGAGGTTGTTCTGCGAGCCCTGCGACGAAGGCTGGCCCAGATCCGACGGCCACCACGACCCAAAGCTGCCGCCGGAGAAGGTCATCGACGCGCCGCCCTGCTGCTGGCCCTGATAGCTGCCCTGCGGCTGCGGTTTCGGGGCGTAGAACGTGCCCTGAAAATAGGCGTTGGCAATCTCGCCACACAGGTTGTTGACCGTGTTCTTGAGGCCGTTGTTGAACATGTCGCCGACCATGGTCATGCCGCCGGACTGCCACTGGCCCATGCCGCCCAGTTCGGGAATGTTGAACTGCGCCTGCGAGCCGCCGCCGCGCGACACGGCGTCCATCATCGAGAGAACGGCGTCAGGGCTGAGGCCGTAGTTCTGGCTCAGGCGGGATTGCACGGCTGCGCCGTGGTCGGTGAGGGGGGACATGTCAGGCTCCTGCCGATTCTCGGCAAATAAGGGTTTGACCGGGCGGTAGCACAGGGCCGGACAAAGAACCACCCGCGCCCTTTTACAGCGCTGTCCAGACCCCAATTCCGCCGACGAGCACCAAACTGACCGCCCAGAGTAGGTCCAGATTGAACCATCCCCGGGTCAGGAACTTCAATCCGACCCAGTGGTAGATCGCCAGCGCCAGCGCGCCACCCGCCAAGGCCATGGCCGCCGTGTGCGCCAGCGCCACGCCCAGCGCGGTGCCTGCGTGCGCCGCCATCAGTTCCGTCGCGGCCACATGCCCCGCGTCCATCGCCTCCAGATCACACAGGCCAAGGTAGATCGGCACCAGCATCAACCCCGCCCCATGCGCCAGTGCCGCCAGAAAGGACCACAGCGCCAACCGACCGGGCGGCACCCGTGCCAGCATCCGGGGATGGCGCCGGTTGATCAGCAGGTAGACGCCCATCGCCATGACCAGCAGCCCCGCGCCGATGCGGATCTCTGCCTCCCAGGTCACCAGCGACACCATTGCGGTGAACGGCAGCAGGATCGCCGCCATGGCCGCAAAATGCCCCGCCGCCAACAGGCCCAGCGCCCGCCACAGCGCCACGCGCTTGCGCTCCATCAGCGCGGCGGACACTGCCAGCGGCCAGCCCATCCCGGGGTTCACCCCGTGATAGACCCCGGCCATCAGCACCGCGCCCCAGAGTGCAAGGTCGGAGGGGGTCATAGCCTATATCCCACAGAGACCCCGCCCCGGGCCTGCAGTGGTCCTGACTCGCGGCGGACCCTGGGCGGACGTCTTGTCTTCTCAAACGTTGGGATAGCAGAAACTGTCGGTCGAACAGTCGCCGCCTTCCAGCCGGATCTGGTGGCTGCGATACCCCTTGGGGAAGTCGACGCAGAATGTGTCGTCCAGCGTCAAGCCGCCGTTTTCCCCCACATGCGCCATGACCATGGCCGCCCCGCGTTCGCCGGGATAGAACTGATCGTCCCATGTGGAATACAGCGAGTTGGTCCAGTAGACGCGCTTGCCGTCGCGGCTGATCTCGACCATCTGCGGGCCGTAACCAAAGGGTTTGCCGCTGGGATGCAGGGTCTTTCGGACGATGCCGCCAATCTCGACCTTGCCCGCCAGTTTGGGGTTCATCGGGTCGCTGACATCATACTGGTGCATCTCGCCCTGCCCCCAGCACGCGACGTAGAGAAACCTGTCGTCCAGAGACAGGTCAATGTCCGTCACCAGCGCAGGCACCGCGCCGAACCCCTTCAGCAGGTCGGGCAGGTCGTCGGCATCCGCAGGCTGCGGGTCGATGGTGATGGTCTTTTTCGCCTCAAAGGTGCCATCGTCCTTTTGCCACCAGGTAAAGATCGCGCCTTGCAGATTGGTGGTGTCCACCACCACGCCACAAAAGCCGTGCTTTTTCGCCGGATCATGCGCCGGGCGGATTTCCAGCGCCATCTGATGATTGTCGCCCAGGTCGATGGTCTGGACGTTCTTGCGTTCCCGCAAGTTCCAGAAGTGGATCGAATGGCCGTACTTGTTGGACAACAGATCCTCGGCCACGATGCCGTTCTCGAACTGCGGCGGCAGCCCCCATTCCGACGACACCATGTAATCACGCGGCAGGTTCCACCAGAAATCATAGTGCTTGTCCTGCTTGCCGCGATCCATCTCATAGCGGCCAAGGATCTCGAAGGTTTCGCAATCCAGAATGAAGATGCCCGGAGGACCGTCGGTGCCATCCTTGCCACCGCCGCCCAACGTCGAGACATAGATGCCCTCTGGCCCGCAATGGATGGTGTGCGGTCGGGAATAACCGGTCTTGGCAAAGACCTCTTCGGGTTCGATGATCTTGTGGATCTTCGCCTTCAGCGGTTCCTTGACGTCGATGATATAGATGCGGCTGGATCGGATGCCGGGAATGATCAGGTAGCGGCGCTCCAGAAAGGCATGTCCGCTGAGCGGTGACAGCGACGACGAACAGGCGTTCCAGCCGAAATGGTGAAACTCATCGCCTTTGTAAGGCATCATCACGGTGTGCAGGATCTGGCCGAAGGTGTCAGAGGACGGGTCCACATCCACCACCGCCAACCCGTCGGGCTGGGAGAAGTCCGGACTCAGCATCAGGGTAAAGGCCAGCGTTTCGACAGGCGCATCCATGGCCATCTTGGGCGTTGGATGGAATGTCGGGTCGGGCTTGAAAGACTGATTCATCTTGATTTCCTCCCAATAATAATAGGTTGCCCCTTGGGGGCCAATTTCTGGAACCTTTTTTTGAGCAAAGACGGGATCAGTAGGCACGGGCGGTTCAGGTCCGTCAATAACTGACTGCGACGCTGCGTCGCAGCACGCGCAAGGCCGCCGACACGCCTGTTTCAGGCCGCCGTGACGGCCCCAAGGCCACGCTTGCGCGCCACGGCCTCTTGCAAAAGACCGGCGGTTGTCTGCCCCCAGGAATCCCAATTCAGCTGCGTTTCGAATTCCTCACGCGCGGACTGGCTGAGGCGGGCATAGGCCGCAGGGTCGTCGAGATACCCAAGAATTTTCTGCGCAAAGTCTGCCGCGTCGGCCCCCGGCGGCAGGGCATGACCCGTGATCCCGTCGCGCACCGGCACGCCCCCGACCCGCAGGCACAGCGAGGGCAACCCGTGCGCCGCCGCCTCGCAAAAGGCGAACCCATACGATTCGAACGACGGCATCACCAGGAAATGCGCCTCGGCCAGCGCGGCATTGAACAGGGTCAGATCCGCGGGCACCGCCTTGTTCAGTTGCGGATGTATGGTCACATGGGCGTTGCAGTGCATCGCGGGAGGCTGACAGCCGATCACTGTCAGCCGCGCGTCAACACCCTGCGCCCGCAGGGCCGACATCGTGTCAAACGCCTCTGGCCCGCCCTTTGCAGCCCAGTTTCGCCCGATCACCAACAGCCGGACAGGCGCGTCCCGCCGCAATGTGGGGGACGCAGGGGGCGGTGGCGTCGCGATGTTTGCCCCCCATGGCACCAGATGGTTGCGCGCCGGGTCTACGCCATAGCGCGCCGCGACCGCGTCCTTCAGCCAGACAGAGGGCCACAGCAACAGGTCGGCCTGCGCCAGCGCCGCGCGTTCGCGCCGTTCCACCCATTTGTCCAGCAAGGGCCCCAGCACAAAGACCCGCTTGTGTGCCCGGCCCACCTCTGACAGGCGATAGACGGTCTGCGTCGCGTCCGAGGTAAAGGCCGTGACCATGCCTGCAGGTGTCCGGACGCCGGCCAGCGCGTGCAGGGCATAGGCACCAAACAGCACATCATAGCCACCGCGCTGCAATTCCGCCTCAATCCCGCGTGCGATCACCCGGCGCAGCGCATACTGCGCCCGCCAGCGAGCCCGCAGGTTCAATGCCTCAGGCATCGCACGGATCAGACGCCGCACGGGTTCGGCCAGCGCCCAGGTTTGGGGCAGGATCGTGACCTCACCAGCGTGCCGTTGCAGCGCGTCATGAATCCGTGCGTTGCCACCAGAATACAGCGTCCGGTCCAGCGGAGACATGTCGCACAGATAGGCGATGCGCAGCGGTTTGCGGTTCATTTCTCCTCCCGGTTGTTCCGGTTTGTTTCGCCATGCTAGCACAACCCGCCAAAAATGCGGCTAAGCGACGACCAAAAACGGATCTTGCCGCATTACTGTGCCGTGCTGCCGATTTCATGGTTTTGCTGCATTGCAGCCGCGACTTTGCCTTTGCCGGTTGGTAGGAAAACACGAACCCGGCGCACGCGTGCGTCCCAACCGCAAAGCGACCATGCCCAACCAGATCGCCTTCCTTGCACTGGCGGCAAGCCCGATCTTCGTGGCCGTGATGTTGTCGCGGCTGTCGGTAGAGCGTGCCTTTATCTGGTCGATGATGCTGTGCTATTTGTTCCTGCCCGAACCGCCAGCCGTCTTCGATTTTCCGATGATGCCGCCGCTGGACAAGCACAACATCCCCGCACTCATGGTCTTTGCCATCCTGCTGGGACGGCGTGAGCCCAGCGGTCCGCTGCTGCCGGACTCCGTGCTGGGCAAGACCCTTGTGCTGACCTTTGTCTTTTCACCGATCATGACGGTGATCAACAACGGAGAGCCGGTTTTTTTCGGCCTCGTCGGGCTGCCTGCGCTGGGGCTAAAGGACGCTGCGGCCCTCGTGCTGGAACAATTCCTGCAGGTGCTGCCCTTTCTGCTGGCGCGCCAGCACCTGGCCACCGGCGGCGCGCAAAAGGAACTGTTGCGCGCGCTGATGATCGGCGGGCTGGTCTATACGCCGTTGATGCTGATCGAAACCCGCCTGTCACCGCAGCTCAACAACTGGGTCTACGGCTATTTCCAGCACTACTTTGCCCAGACGATCCGGTTTGGCGGCTACCGCCCCATTGTCTTTCTCTACCACGGCATCTGGGTCGCCTTTTTCCTGATGACCTCTGTCGTGTCAGCCTATGCGCTGTGGCGTTGGCACAAGGGAGAGGGGCGGCTCAAGCTGCTGGGCGTGGCGCTGTACCTGACGCTCATCCTCGTGCTGGCCAAATCGCTGGGGTCGTTGATCTTCATGGTGCTGCTGGTGCCGCTGGTCGTGCTGCTGGCCCCCCGCACACAGGTGCGCATCGCCGTGCTGATCGGCGCAATCGCCCTGGCCTATCCGCTGCTAAAGGGCGCCGATCTTGTTCCGCAGGAACAGATGCTGGAACAGGCCGCCAAGATCGACCCGGACCGCGCCGGATCGCTGCGCTTTCGCTTTCACAATGAGGACAGGCTGCTGGAGCGCGCCTATATCAAGCCGGTCTTCGGCTGGGGCAGTTGGGGGCGCAACCACATCCTTGACCCCTATAGCGGGGCCATCCTGACCGTCACCGATGGTTTTTGGATCATTTCCATCGGCACCTATGGCTGGATCGGGTTCCTGGCCCAGTTCGGAACACTGCTGTTACCGCTGGCGCTGATCTGGCGGGCGATGGGCAGCCATCGCAGCGACGCGATTTCGCCCTTTGTCGGGCCGCTGTCGCTGATTCTTGCGATCAACGTGATCGACATGATCCCCAATGCCACGCTGACGCCGCTGACATGGCTTATGGCCGGGGCGCTGACCGGCTATGCCGAAAACCTTCGTCAGGCCAGCCATGGCCATGCTACCCACACCGCCGGGGTTCGGCGACGCACGGTGATGTAGAAAGGCTGTTTATGACCCAAAGGCTTCGCGTGCTTCTGGTGGCGGATGAGTGCAATCCCGAGTGGCCGTCGCTGCCCATTGTCGGATACAAATATGCGCTGGAGATCGGCAAACTGGCGGATGTGACCGTCGCCACCCATGTGCGCAACCGCGACAACATCGAGAAATCCAACCCCGGCCTGCCCTTTGCCTATATCGACAACGAATGGATCGCCTCACCGATGTACCAGCTGGCGCGGATGATCCGCGGCGGCGATGAGGTCGGCTGGTCCACGTCGATGATCTTCAACTACCTGCCCTACCTGGCGTTTGAACGCGGCGTCTGGCGACATTTCCACAAGGAATTGACGTCGGGCGGGTTTGACATCGTACACCGCATCACGCCCATGTCGCCCACTCTGCCCAGTTGGCTGGCGCACAAGGTGCCGCAGCCCTTTGTGATTGGGCCACTGAACGGCAACCTTGACTGGCCACGCGCCTTTGCGGCCGAGCAGGCGCGCGAAAAGGAAGGGCTGCGCAAACTACGCAACGCCTACAAATACCTGCCCTACGCCCGCAGCACTTATGACAAGGCCGCCGCTGTGCTTTGCGCCTTTTCCCACACCCGCGCCGACCTGCCGAGGGTGGAGGACGCGCGCATCGTCTCCTTCCCCGAGATCGGCTTTGATCCCGCGATCTTTCATGCGGAGGGGGCTGCCCCGGCGGGGCGGCGCGGCGATGGGCGGCTGAATTTCCTCTACGCCGGGCGTCTTGTGCCCTACAAACTGCCTGAATTGCCGCTACGCGCCTTTGCGGCCTCTGACACCCTGCGCCGCCATCATCTGCACATCGCGGGCGACGGGCCGGAACGCCCAAGGATGGAGGCGCTGATTGCCGAACACGGGCTACAGGACTGCGTGACGATGCATGGCCGCAAATCGCAGGCGGAGGTCGCCGACATGATGCGCGCCTCTGACGCCTTTGTCTTTCCCTCGATCCGCGAACTGGGGGCCGGCGTGGTGATCGAGGCGATGGCCTGCGGCTGTCAGGTGATCGTGGCCAACTACGGCGCGCCGGGCGATCTGGCGGATGAAGGGCGCGGCGCACGGGTGGACTTGGCGGGGATCGACCGGATGGTCGATGGTTTCCGCCTTGAGATGGAGGCCTGCATAGAGACCCCAGCCAACGTGGCAGACACCGCCGCCCGCGCCAAAGCCTATGCCGACGGGTATTTCCCCTGGGCGCGCAAAGGTGAAAAAACGCTGGCTGTCTACGAGGCGCTGATGTCGGGCAAACCCTTGAACGGGCTGGGCTATTGACTGCGTTCACAACGGCGCGTCTGACGATTTTCCCTTGGGAACCCGTCCTGGACGACGCAGAGGCGCGTCACCTGCTGGAAACGCGTTTACATACCCTCCTGACGCCCGCCGTGCTGGAACACCTGCCGCCCGGTTTCGGCCCCGAAACGGGCCCGCAGGGCATGACCAACTGGATTTCCACACGGCGCGAAAAGGCGCAGGTCAGCCTGATCAACCGCGACTCAGACCTGATCGGCCTGCTGTTTCTCTTTTCGCCCGAAGGTGACAACCAGTGCCACCTTGGCTACCTCCTGCGTGCAGACTCCTGGGGACAGGGCTATGCCTCTGAACTGGTCCAAGGCCTCACCACCCATTTGCAACACGGCCCGCCGCAATCCCTGCACGCCGGTGTCGCCACCGATAACCCTGCATCGGCCCGTGTATTGCTAAAGGCCGGCTTCAAGGAAGACACCTCCGTCGCCAAAGACGGCATCCGCAGCTTTCGCTACGCCACGAATAATGACGCCCGATCCGAACCCTGACGCGCCCTTGCGTTTCTTCTGTCCTAAAATGTCCTGGGGGACGACCGAAGGGCGGCGGGGCGTGCATTTGGCATGCCTCCGTCGTGACGCCCCCTACCCGCCTGAGATCACCCGCGCCGGCACCCCGGCCACGGTGGCCCCCGCCGGCACGTCCCGCGTCACGACGGCGTTGGCACCGATCACCGCATGGTCGCCCACTGTCAGCGGCCCGATCAGCTTGGCGCCCGCGCCCACATCCACATGACCGCCCAGCACCACCGGACCGGCCAGCGTCACCTGATGAAAGATCATACAATTCACACCGATCCTCGCCTCTGGATGAATGATGATCCCGGTCGGATGGGTCAGCCGCAGTCCGCCACCCACCTGCGTGGTCAGGTGCAATTCGCTCTGGCACATCAGCGACCAGAACCAGTGATTCACGACCCAGTAGCGGGACAGGCCCCGGCCAAACACACCGCGCCCGCGACACGCCTGATAGCGACGCAGCGCGCGGATCATCTTCTTGCCCGGCTCCCAGAACCGCTCTATCCGCTCCCGCGACCAATCCGGCACCTGTGCCGATATGCCCGTATCCGCCATGCCCGCGCCAATGCCTGTGATCTGCCATATTCCTGCCCTGAAATGCGGTATCCTAAGCGATATGGCAACACTCTGGGCACAGAGTGCCACACAGGCAGACCGCCGGACATCTCCGGAGAACCCGGAAGGACAGACATGACGCGCCCGCGCGACGGACGAGGATACAGCCCGGCATGAGCGCACCGGCGCATAATTCGCTCCCTTACCGGGGCGACATCGACGGGCTGCGCGCTGTCGCCGTGCTGGCCGTGGTGCTGTACCATTTCGGCCTGCCGCTGCAGGGCGGGTTTGTCGGCGTCGACATCTTCTTTGTGATCTCCGGCTTTCTGATCGGCGGCATACTCTGGCGCGAATACGATGCCACGGGGCGCATCAACCTGCGGAATTTCTATATCCGCCGGTTCCGCCGTCTTGCACCTGCCTTTTTCACCATGCTGCTGGTCACAACCGCGCTGGGCTGGGTGATACTGCTGCCGTTCGAGTTTCGGGAATACGGCAAGGCGGTGATCGCCTCGACGGTCTATCTGTCGAACCTGCTGTTCTTTCGTCAGGCGGGCTATTTCGACACCGCGTCCGAGGACAAGCCACTGCTGCACACATGGTCGCTGGCGGTAGAGGAACAATTTTACATCTTCCTGCCGCTGCTGCTGATCGGGCTGGCGCGCTGGCGGTGGGGGCTGATCGGCACGCTGGTGGCGTGCTGGGCGGCCTCGCTGGTCGCCTGCGTGCTGCTGACCCCGGTGTCACATACCGCGGCGTTTTACCTGTTCCCGTTCCGCGCGTGGGAGCTGTTGTCCGGCGTGTTGCTGGCGATTTGGGGCCACACACGGGGCAGCAACTGGCGCGGCCACCCGGCGCTGTCCTCTGTGGGGATCGTCATGGTCAGCGCGTCGATCTGGTTCACACCGGCGGGGCCATTGTTCCCCGGCCTGTTGGCGCTGCCGCCCGTTCTGGGCACGCTGCTGTTGCTGTCATCCGGCACTCGCGACAACCCGGTGAACCGAATGTTGACCATGCCGTCGATGCGGTTTTTCGGGCTGATCTCTTATTCGCTCTACCTGTGGCACTGGCCCGTTTACACGCTGGCCTCTGCGCTGCGCGGGGCCATGGGCCTGCCGGAATCGCTCATCTGGATGGCCTTGTCGGTCGGGCTTGGCTGGCTGTCGTGGCGGTTTGTCGAACAACCCGTGCGCCATGCCCGACACCTGACAGGACGCGCGGTGTTTGGCGGCATGGCAGTGGCGTCGGTGGCGGCGCTGGTCGTGGGCTTTGCCCTGTTCACACGGGACGGCCTGCCGGACAGGTTTGGCCCGCAGGCGCGGGTCCACATCGCGGCCTCCGGCGATTTCCTTCAGGACTGGAGCAGGTGCCGCATCGCCGACAGCGGCCCCTTGGACGGGCTGGAGGTCTGCCCGATCGGCCCTGATGGTCCGCCCCGTCTGCTGGTCTGGGGTGACAGCCATGTGCGCGCGATGAAAGAAGGGCTGGATGTCGCCGCGCATGAGGCAGAGGTGCCCGGCCTCATTCTGTGGCGTGCCGGATGCGCGCCGCTCTTTGGCCTGCGCAAGGTCGAAAGCGCGGCAACCCCGGCGCAGGACACCGCTTGCACCCGCGCCAACAAACAGATCCGGCAGGCCCTTCCGACGTTGGACAGTCTCGACTCCGTGCTGCTGATCGGACGGTGGAGCTATTATGCGACCGGCGAGGGCGTCGGGTTAAACGCCCATGACCGGATCGCGCTGTTTCCCACCGACCGGCCCACCTCGACCGGAACGCAACAGCCGCAATTGCTGGCCAAGGCCGCGCGCGCCACGGTCGAAGAGCTGGGCCGCCATGTCGATCACGTCCATGTGCTGCGCCAACCCCCTGAAATTCCGTTGTACAACAGCCGTTTTGCCGCGCGTGAGGCGGCGCATGCCGGCCTGCCGCTTGCCGCGCCGGCCCAGATAGAATCGTCTGTTCCGGCTGCGGCCATCGTCCTGCGCGGCACCCTGTCGGATTCCCCTTGGGTGCCGCTGGCGGATGAGGGCCGCATCACGTTCCTGGACACCTGGCCATATTTCTGCGCGGACGGCCTGTGTTCCGCCGTCCAGCAGGGCCAGGGCCAGTATTTCGACAATAACCACCTGACCAACAGCGCCGCGATCCGCATCCGCCACGTCCTGCGCCCGGTCTTTGCACCGCTGCTAGCAGAGGTTTCGATGCACGGGGCCTCTGACGGATGACATCGGTCTTTGACACGCACTGGGATGCCATCGTGATCGGCGCGGGCATGGGGGGTGGCACGCTGGGCCGCGCGCTGGCCGAGGCGGGCCAAAAGGTGCTGTTCGTGGAAAAGGGCGCGCCGGGTCTGCGCAGCGAACGCAACGGCCTGACAGAGGTCTTTGTGCCAGAGGCGCGCGCCGCGCGGGGCCTGTGGCCCGATCCGCTGCATGTGTCGTTGGACGGCGTGCAAACCAGCTTTTTCGCGCCGCTGGGCAGCGGTCCGGGCGGCAGTTCGGTGTTCTACGCCGCCACGCTGGAACGCCCCGAACGGCACGATCTGGACGACCTGCCCGGTCAGCCCCATCCAACCGGCGGCTGGCCGGTGGGCTTTGACGAGATGGCCCCTTGGTACGACCGCGCCGCCAAGCAATTCCGCGTTCACGGCACGCCCGATCCGCTGTCGACCGAGGCGTCCATGCCGCTGGAGACCCCGCCGCCGCTGCATCAGGCAGAGGCCGCGCTGACCGACAGCCTGCGCAGCGCCGGATTGCACCCCTACCGCACGCATACAGGCATCGCCCATGTCGCGGATTGTGAAAATTGCCTTGGCCGGAAATGCCCACGGGTCTGCAAGATGGATGGCCGCTCTGCCGGGGTGGAACCGGCGCTGGCAACGGGCAACGCGCATCTGCTGACCGGCGCGGATGTCACCCGCCTGCATACGCAGGACAACCGCATCACCCATGCAGAGCTGCGCATCGACGGTGAGATCCGTCAGCTGCGGGCGGATCGGTTCATTCTTGCCGCTGGCGCGCTGCATTCGCCCCGCCTGCTGCTGGCCTCCGCGTCAGAGGACTGGCCCGAGGGGCTGGCCAACCGCTCTGGCCTTGTCGGGGGCAACCTGATGCTGCACGTCGACGAACGCTTTGCCCTGTGGCCGAAACGCGGCACGCCAGACAGCGGCGCGACCAAGGCGATTTCCTTTCGCGATTTCTATCACCGAGAGGATATGCGCCTAGGATCGGTGCAGGCCATGGGCATCCGCGCGTCCTATGGTGAGATGGTGCATTTTCTGAACCGCATGTTCGACCTGCGCGGGCAGCCCCGGATGCGCGCCCTGTCACGCCCCATGGCGGCGGTGGCGCAGGTGTTGCTGGGTCACGCGCATCTGTTTGTCGGGCTGATGGAGGATTTTCCTTATGCCCGGAACCGCGTGCTCTACGATCCGGCGCAGCCCGACAAACTGTCTGTCACCTACACGCTAAGCGATGAGTTGCGCACGCGCCGCCGCGCCTTTCGCAAGGCGCTGAGGCGCGGGTTACGCGGACACCGCCACATGTTCCTGTCGATGACGCCGGAATTGAATTGGGGCCATCCCTGCGGCACGCTGCGGTTTGGGCATGATCCGGCGACATCGGTCACGGATGCCAGTGGCCGGGCGCATGAACTGGCCAACCTCTGGGTGGCGGATGCCAGTTTCATGCCCACGTCGATGGGGGTGAACCCCAGCCTGACCATCGCCGCCAATGCGCTGCGAGTGGCGGACCATATCCTGAAGGACCGGACATGACGCAGATCACGCCAAAGGACGGTTTTGCCGTGGTCACCGGGGCCGGGTCCGGGCTGGGCCGCGCGCTGGCACAACAGCTTTGCACGCAAGGGTTCACCGTGGTCGGCACCGGCCGCCGGGCAGAGGTGTTGCAAGAAACCGCCGCGCTGTGCGGTGACGGGTTTGATGCGGTGCCGCTGGACGTGTCCGATTTTGACGCCGTGATCTCGGGTTTTGCAGGGATGATCCGTCGCCACGGGCCGCTGGCACTGCTGATCAACAACGCCGCCGTCTATCCCAAACGCGATGTGCTGGCGGAAACGCCGGACCGCTTTTGGCACAGCATGGCGATCAACCTTGGTGGGGTTTACGCCTGCTCTTGGGCGGCCTTGCAGGACATGGCCCCGCGTGGCGCGGGCCGTATCCTCAACGTTGCCAGCTATGCCGATATCGCCCCCCTGCCCGCCTCGGCGGCCTATTCGGTGTCCAAGGGCGCTGGGCGCATCCTGACGCGGGCGCTGATCGCCGATCTGTTTGACCGTTTCCCCGATATCGTGATCAGCGACTGGCTGCCCGGCGCGCTGGCGACCCAGATGGGCATCCCCGACGGCCTGCCCCCAGAGGTGGCCGCGCGTTGGGGTGTCAAACTGGCGCTAATGCGCGACGCGGGCCTGAACGGCACCACGTTTGAGCGTGACATGGAATTGCTGCCCCCACGCGGGCTGAAATCAAAACTGAAGGATACTCTGCTGCTGCGCCGCCCCAAGCCGCGCCGCCTGTGATCAGTCGCGCCGGTCGCTGAGCCGCAACAACAGGGCCCGCACCACCAAACCGGGCAAGGCAACGGCGCACTTGAAATAGCGACCAAACAGCCGCCTTGGGTCCAGCATCATCCGCCACAACCATTCCATCGCGATCTTGCGCACCCAGTTGGGCGCGCGCTGCTGCGTTCCGGCAAAGAAATCCAAGCCAGCCCCGATCGAGGCAAAGCCGATGTCCGGCGCGATCCTGCGCCCAGTAGCGGCAAAGCTTTCCTGCTTGGGCGCGCCCAGCGCGACAAAACACAGCCGTGCGCCAGAGGCGGAAATCCGGCGCAGCATCTCCTGCGCCTCCGGCCCGGCAGGATCAAACCCCATCGGCGGGGCGATCTGGCAGACCACATCCAGATCGCGCACCTCACGTTCCAGATACTCTGCCGCTGCCGCCAGAACCGGCGCGCTGGAGCCGAACAGCGCCACAGTGACCCCCTGCGCCGCCGCAAGACGGGCCAGCGGCAAAATCGCCTCGGACCCCGGAATTAACGCGACGGGTCGCCCCGCTAGCCGCGACAGCCAGACGATGGGATAGCCATCGGCCACAACGAAATCCTGCGCGGCATAGACCTCTCGGAAGGCATCAGAGGCGCGCAGCTTGACGATGTGATCCAGATTGATCGTGGCCAGCGCAAAGCCGCTGCGCCGGGCAAACCGTTCACGCACGCGGGCCTCCAGCACGGCCCAGGTCGGCACGTTCACGGTGATCGTATCGTCACCTATTCGAAAATCCATTTGAACACCTTGGCCCCCCGGTATGGTCTAACGTGAAAGCTGCATTTTTTCAGTGCCCTTTACAGCACACATCGCAAGTTTCGAAACAACTGGTGCCGCACTGCCGCAATTTGCCGGTCCACGTCGAATTGTAGCCATGTTTTCCTGCCAGTAAGACCATAACCAAGGGTGGGCCATGGGTGGTACAGTGAAACCGAACAGCGCAGGGGCGGACAGCCGCGCGGCAGAACAGGTCGTTCTGCTGGGCTGTGGCTTTGTCGCGGACCTATACATGCGCTCCTTGCGGGCCACGCCGGGGGTTGAGGTTGCAGGTGTCTGGGACCGGGACGCCGCGCGGCTTGCCGCCTTTTGCTCGCACTGGAACGTGCCCGCGCGAGACGGGTTGGCCGCCCTGCTGGCGCAAGCGCCAGACGCGCTGGTGCTGAACCTGACCAACCCGGCAGAGCATTTCGAGACGTCGAAAGCCTGTCTTGACGCTGGCCGCCACGTCTATTCGGAAAAACCCCTGGCGATGACGCTGGCGGATGCAAAGGCCCTGCACGCGCTGGCTGCAGACAAGGGGCTGATGCTGGCCTCTGCCCCCTGTTCGGCGCTGGGTGAGGCGGCGCAGACCCTTGGCCACGCGCTGCGCAACGGCACCGCAGGCACCCCGCGCCTGATCTATGCCGAGCTTGACGATGGTTTTGTCCCGCAAGCCGCCTATGACAAATGGCTGACAGAGTCCGGTGCGCCGTGGCCCTATGAGGATGAGTTCCGGGTGGGCTGCACACTGGAACACGCGGGCTATTACCTGACATGGCTGATCTCTTGGTTCGGGCCGGTGCGCACGGTGGTTGCGACCTCGGCTGCCACGATCCCGGAAAAAGAGGGCACTGGCCCCTTTGCGCCGGATTTTTCCACTGCGACGCTGTTCTTTGACAATGGCCCGGTGACGCGGCTAACCTGTTCCATCGTGGCCCCGCATGGCCACGGCATCCGCATCGTCGGCGACAAGGGGGTGCTCAGCTGCAAGGCGGCGTGGGACAATACGGCCAAGGTCCGGTTTGCCCGACGCATCACCCTGCGCCGCCGATTGATGGAGCACCCGTTTCCGCAAAGGGTCCGCTTGAAGCAACCCACCCACCCCAAGGTCAAACGCTGGGGTGCTGCGGCGATGAATTTCATGCTCGGCCCTGTCGAGGTGCTGGAGGCGCTGCGCGACAGCCGTCCCTGTCGCCTGTCCAACGATTTTGCCCTGCACCTGACAGAGGTCACACTGGCAATCCAGAACGCGGGGGAAACCAGTGGCGCGCAGCACATGACCACCACCTGTGACCGGATGGAGCCGATGCCATGGGCGACGTGAAACCGGGGACAAATAGTCTGCGCGACGTGAAACCGGAGCCAAAAAACACTGGCGACGTGACCCGCATCCTGATCACCGGCGCCAATGGCTTTGTCGGTAGCGCCTGCGTGGCAGAGGCGCGGGCGCGCGGGGTTGAGGTGATCGCCCTGTATCGCCGCGCGCCCTTGGCGCAATGGGCCAATGACCCCGGCATCCACGCGTTGCAGGGTGACCTGTCAGACCCCGCCGCCACCGCACCGCTGCGCAACGCCACAGCACGGGTACAGGCCGTGATCCACGCCGCCGCGCACCTTGGCGGCGACGCCGCCAGCCATGCGCAGGATACACTGCGCGGCACGCAGACCCTGCTGGACACGATGGCAGACAGCGGCGCGCGGCTGGTCCTTGTCTCCTCCATCGCGGTCTATGACACGGCGCAAATCGCCCCCGGCGCGGCGCTGGACGAAACCGCGCCGCTGGACGATCCCGATCATCCCCGCGATGCCTATGCCGGAGCCAAGCGGCGTCAGGAACTGATGTGCCGCGCCTCTGGCGTGCCGCTGTGGATCCTGCGCCCCGGCGCGGTCTGGGGTTCGGGACGGACATGGAACGCGCTGCTTGGGTTTTGGGCCTCCAAGCTGCATGTCCAGATCAACTCGGGCGGGGAACTGCCGCTGACCCATGTTTCCCACACCGCCTGGGCATTGGTCGAGGCGGCGATGCGCGCTCCGCAAGGCACACCGGTCCTGAACGTGCTGGACGATGACCGACCCACGCGCGCCCGCTTCTTGCGCGCGCATCAGCGGATGACCGGCTGGCCACGGCTGACCCTGCCGGTTCCCTACCGCGTCTGGATGGCCGGTGTTCGCCTGCTGAAACCGCTGTCGCCCCACCTGCCCGGCCTGCTGCGTGAACCTACCGCCCGCGCCCGCCTGATGCCGCTGACGTGGCCGAACACCGCCCTGCGCAGCGCATTGGGCGGTGAGGACACCGACACATTTGAGGGGATGCTGGCCCGCACGTTGGGGGACAACAGCCCATGACGCTGCCAAAACTGGCCTATCTGACCGGCGAATATCCCCGCGCCTCTGACACCTTCATCCAGCGTGAGGTCGCCGCCCTGCGCACCCTTGGGCATGAGGTCGAGACCTGTTCGATCCGAACCACCGGGGCGGAACACCTTGTCGGCTCCGAACAACGCGCCGAACATGCCCGCACCTTCAAGGTGCTGGAGGCCTGCAAATCCCCCATACGGCTGGCCCGCGCCCACCTGCGCTGGATGCGCGCGCCGCGTCGCTATCTGAGCGCGCTTAAACTGGCGTGGACCACCGCACCCAAGGGCCTCAAGGGGCGGCTGTACAACCTGATCTATTTCCTTGAGGCCGGGGTGCTGGCCGCGCATCTGGCAGACAACGACGTCGACCACCTGCACAACCACATCGCCAAGGCGTCCTGTACCGTGGCGATGCTGGCCAGTGCGCTGTCGGGCATCCCCTACAGCTTTACCATCCACGGGCCGGACATCTTCTTTGAGCCGCACCATTGGCGGATCGACGAAAAGGCGGCGCGCGCCAGCTTTGTCGTCTGCATCAGCGATTTCTGTCGCTCACAACTGATGTGTTTCGCCGATCAGGCGCATTGGGACCGCTTTCACATCGTGCACTGCGGGGTAGAACCTGACCGCTACCCCCCCACCGACCGCGCGGAAAAGTGGGTAACCGACCTGGTTTTTGTGGGCCGTCTGGCCGGGGTCAAAGGCGTGCCGCTGTTGCTGAATGCCATGCGCCGCCTGCAACAGCCCCCCCCCACCGACGACCCGCACCGCGCCTTTGACGACCCGCCGGCCCTACACCTGACCATTGTAGGCGACGGCCCCGACCGCGCCGCGCTGGAGCAGCAGGCAGAGGGATTGCCCGTCACATTCACCGGCTACCGCAGCCAGTCCGAGGTGGCCGATATTCTGTCAGAGGCCGACATTTTCATCCTGCCCAGTTTTGCCGAGGGCCTGCCCGTCGTGTTGATGGAGGCGATGGCCGCTGGCCTACCCGTCATCACCACCCGCATCGCCGGGGTGCCGGAATTGGTGAAACATGCCTACAACGGCCTGCTGGTGCCGCCGGGCAATGAGACCGCACTATACGCCGCGATCAACACGCTGATCGACAGCCCTGAATTGCGCGCCCAGATGGGTGAGGCAGGGCAGGAAACCGTAAAGGCCGACTTTGATATCGCCACCGAGGCGAAGAAACTGTCATGGCTGTTTCAGGAATATACCGCAGGGCGGCAACCCCGATGGACGCGCCTATGACTGGCACACCCGTGGATGTCGTCCTGATTGGCCGCAACGAAGGCGACCGCCTGAAGGCCGCGCTGGCCTCTGTCATCGGGCAGGCGCGGCAGGTGGTCTATGTCGACTCTGGCTCGACCGATGATAGCATGGTTGAGGCGCGCAAGAGTGGAGCAACGGTTGTTGCGCTGGACATGTCGGTGCCGTTCACCGCCGCGCGCGCCCGCAATGCGGGGTTCGACGCACTGGACGATCCGCAGATCGTGCAGTTCATCGATGGTGATTGCAGCCTTGTGCCCGGCTATCTGGACGCCGCGCGCGCGCATCTGGAGACACATCCAGAGTTGGGGTTGGTGACGGGGTGGCGCGCGGAAATGCACCCGGATGCCTCTGTCTACAACGCGATTTGCGACTGGGAATGGCACCGTCCCGCCGGGCAGATCCTCGCTTGTGGCGGGGACATGATGGTGCGCGCCAAGGCATGGGCAGAGATCGGCGGCATGAACCCCCGCGTGATCGCCGCCGAGGATGATGAGTTCTGCACACGTCTACGCAAGGCGGGCTGGCGACTGGAACGCCTGCCGCTGGCAATGACCCGCCATGACGCCGCCATGACCACCTTTGCCCAATGGTGGCGCCGCGCGGTGCGCACCGGGCACGGGTTTGCCCAGGTCGGGCACTTGCACCCGGAGTATTTTCGCACTGAACGCCGCCGCGTACTGGTTTTTGGCCTGCTCCTGCCCGTTTTGTTTGTCTTTGGTCTTTTTACCACACCTGTACTTAGCCTTGGGGTTGTGGCGCTCTATCTTGTCAGCAATCTGCGGTCCGTGCGCGGACTGCGCGCCGATGGCGTGCCACCACGCCGCGCCCGCAGATTGGCGATCCTGTTGACCCTGTCCAAATTCCCGAACCTGATCGGCATGACGACATTTCACGCCCGGCGCCTGTCTGGTGCCGACATGCGGATTATTGAATACAAATGAGGTCTTAGAGATGCCCACCCCTATTCGCGTCGGCCTGATCGGGGCCGGATACATCGCCAACTGGCACGCCGACGCCCTGCGCGCCACGCCGAATGTGCAGATCACCGCCGTCTGTGACCTGAGCGATTCTGCCGCCCGCGCAATCGCCGATCCACTTGGCGCGCGGGTGTTCACAACTGTGCAGCAGTTGATTGATTCGAAGGCCTGTGACGCTGTCCATATCTTGACGCCGCCAAATATACATAAGGATATCGCGACTCAGTGCCTTGTGGATGGTTTGCATGTGCTTGTGGAAAAGCCTGTGGCTGAATCCGACGATGAGACCGCAGAAATCCTTGCCGCCGCCGATGCCTCGGGCCGACGTTTCCACGCCGGACACAACTTTCTGGGCCTGCCCTCCTACACCCGGATGAAGGCCGCGATGCAGGCCGGCGACTATGGCCGCATCTCTGGCGCAGAGATCACCTGGTCGTTGCCACTGGCCCCGCTGAGGTCCGGTCCATTCAATCTTTGGCTGCTGCGCCGCCCGCAGAACCTGCTGCTGGAACTGGGGCCGCATCTGGTGGCCTTTGCCCACGACCTGTTCGGCGAGGTAGACATCCTGCACGCGCAGGCCGCGCATCCCGTGATGTTGCCCGGCGATGATCCGCGCCCACAAAGCTTTCGCATCCTCGCCCGCGCCGGTCATGTCGAGATCACGTTCAATATCGCCATGGTCGAGACGATCGACGACCGCTCCGTCACGCTGCGCGGATCGTCGGCGCGCGCGCGGCTGGACTATGCGCAAGACGTATTGGTGGTCGAACGGGAAAACGCGGCCGATCTGGTGGCAAATCCGCTCAGGAAGCAGCGCGAGCTGGCCCATCAGCGCCTGGTCGAGGGATTTTCCAACGCCTTTACGCAGTTCAGGTCGCTCAACACGCGCAATCCCTATGGCCTCAGCTTTCGCGGCATGACCGCCGCGATTTATGGCGCGCTGGCCGAGGGTAAACCGCAGGATCCCCGGTTTTCCGGTCACAGCGCCGTTGCCGTCATGCGCACCATCGACGCGATCATCGCGAAACTGCCCGAGGAGGTGCTACAAACCACTGCCCCTGCCGTGCAGACCCGCACGCCGAAACCGACCGCCTTGGTCATCGGCGGCACCGGGTTTATCGGTCGGGCGCTGACCCGGCGGCTGGTGGCGGACGGGCGCGATGTGCGCGTACTGTCGCGGGGCAGAACCGGCCCCTTCCCCGATCTGCCTGATAGTGTCGAAACCGTCTCTGCCTCGCTCCACGATCTCGACGCGCTGACAGCGGCGATGCAGGGCATCGAGGTGGTGTTCAACCTTGCCAAATCGCTGGACGACACATGGGCCGACTGCCTGAAAAACGACGTCGGCGTGGCCCTGCGCATCGCCATGGCGGCGGAACAGGCGGGCGTGAAACGGTTGATCTACACCGGCACCATCGCCAGCTATGACATGTCCGACCCGAACGTTCAGATCACCGAGGACACAGGATTTGCCGAGGATATGACCGATCGCAACCTGTACGCCCGATCCAAGGCGGAATGCGAACGCAAGCTGTTGGAATTGCACCACAAACGTGGCCTCCCGCTGGTCATTGCGCGGCCCGGCATCGTCGTGGGCAAAGGCGGCCCACTGCAGCATTGGGGTATCGGGCGCTGGCATGGCGCGGGCGCGGTGCGCATCTGGGGGCATGGGCGCAACATCTTGCCGTTTGTGCTGATCGACGACGTGGTCGACGGGCTGGTGCGGATGATCGACGCGCCAGTGGTGGGCCAAAGCTTTAACCTCGTCGGGGAACCCATGCTGTCAGCGCGCGGCTATTTCAACGCCATTCATCAGGCATTGGGCGCCAAGATTCGGGTTGTCCCGGGCAATCTGACCGCGTTTTACGCCTCGGACTCGGTGAAATACCTGCTCAAGAAACATGCCCTGCGCAAAAAGGGCGTCATTCGCCCGTCGCGCGCCGACTGGCAAAGCCGGGCTCATTTTTCACCCTTCGACAACAGCCGCGCCAAACAGGATCTGGGCTGGCAGCCGGAACACGAAAAAGCGCGCTTTGTTGAAAAGGCGATCACAAAGGCCAATCTCTTTGGCTTCTAGGGTGCAACGCCAAATCGCTTTCGGTTGGTGAACAATACAGACAAATCCACCTTATTCTGGCCAGAATTGGCTGATTTAAGAGGCGGCAAGCCGGGTTCCGTTCGGGATCAGTGGCCATGCAGATGGGGTCAGATCGGGTCATGAACCGGGACAAGGGAAAAGGTCAGGCAGCGGCGCAGAACAGCGGCGGCATCTGGCACGTCGCGGAGCATGGGGCATGAACATGATGGACAGCCCGAAATTCAAACGCAAACGCACTTCGGCCACGGCCCCCCACCCCGCGGCGGATGCCGCATCGCCTTACGCCGCCGTCAAGGCGGCATCGCAAGAAGCCGCACGCCTGCGGGCAGAGGCAGAGGCACAGCGCATCGCCAAAGCCGCCGAACAGGCAAAATCCGAGGAAAAGGCACGTCGCAAGGCCGAGTTTGAGGAACGCGCCCAAGTTGAGGCACTGCGCCGGGTCAAGGCTGCCCGCGAACAACGCGCAGCCGACGCTCTGAAAGCCAGTGAAGACGCCGAACGGCAAGAGCGTGAGCGCCAGCACCGCGAGGCAGAAGAGGCCAGAACCCGTCAGGAGGCGACAAAGGCGGCGCAAGACGCCGCAGAAATTCGGCAACAGGCCGAAAAACGCGCCGCCAAAGAGGCCGCGCGGCGCGCGCGGGCCGAGCGCGATGCCGAGGACCGTGCCGCATCCGCGCTGCGCGACGCCGAAATGGCCAAGGCCAAAAGGCTGGCTGATGAACACCAACGCGCCGCGGAGGCAGAGGCCAAGCGCCTGGCCGAAGCAGCGCAACGCAAGGCCGACGCCGAGGCGCGCGACGCAGAGGTGCGGCGCGTCGAGGAAGACGCTCGGCGCAAGGCGCAGCAGGCCCCTGCGCCTGTCTTGCCGCTGACCGACATGATCCCTGTCACGCGCCGCGCCGAACCGGCCCCGGACCCCGCACCAGCGCCCGTGACACCCACCGCACAACCCGTCGCGGATGTCGAAACCGCCTGGTCTGTGTTGCCCGAATTGACGGTTGAGAAGGCACATCTTGCCCGCAACCGGATCATCACCGCCACGCGTGAGGATCCGGCGCATGGCGCGTTTGACGTGTTGCGCACCCGACTGTTGCAAGCCCTGTCGGAAAACGGCTGGCGGCGTGTGGCGATCACCTCGCCAGGCAAGGACTGCGGCAAGACCTTTACCGCCGCCAATCTGGCCATCAGCCTGTCACGACAGGAAAATTGCCGCACGTTGCTGATGGATCTCGATATGCGCAGGCCCAGCCTGCACCGCGTTCTGGGCGTCGACTCGCCGGGATCGGTGGGGGACATGTTGCGCGGCATGATCCCGCCAGAGACGCATTTGCACCGCATGGGCCGCAACCCGATCAACGCCGGACGCAATATCGCCTTTGCGCTGAACGACCGCCCCGAGGCCTATGCCTCGGAACTGCTACAAGACCCGCGCAGCGCGGAAACGCTCAGCGCGATCGAAGAGCAGTTTGCCCCGGATGTGGTCCTGTTCGACCTGCCGCCGGCGCTGTTCTACGACGATGTGATTGCTGCCAGACCGCTGTTTGACGGCGTGCTGCTGGTGGTTGGCGGCGGCCTGACAACCGAAAGCGAAATCTCCGAGGTCGAGCGCCGCCTTGGCGACTCCATGCCGATTCTGGGCATGGTCCTGAACATGGCCGAAGGCACCGACATCAGCCGCTACACCTACTAGGTCCGGCCTCCGCAGCCGCCGTTATTGGCGGATCGCACGGGGCAGGAACCGTTCCGCAAACCCGGCAAGCACCGGCGAACGTTCCCAGATCAGCCGCAGGCCCAACCCGGCAAGGGCAAAGATCGCCAGTAGTTTTGCCATCAGCTTCAGCCCACCGCGGCTGCGATCCTGCCGGGTGGCCACCACCGGGATGGCGACAACCGGTTGAATACCCAGAATCCGTTCCATCTGTGCCGCCGATCGGATCACCGGGTTCATCGTCTCGACCACAAAGGCCACCGCAAGACCGACCAGCACGCTGGCCACGCCGCCCATAAGGGCCAGCTTTTTACGGCTGCGCGAAACGGAAAATTCGGGCGGCAGGGCGGTTTCCAGCGCTTCGAACCTGTCGGTTGCCTGACGGTCCTCCAGCATCTGACCCAGTTCCGCCTCGGCCTTGCGCCGGGTGATCACCTCGTATTGTTCGCGCAGCATGGTCATCTCGCGTTCCAGCCGGTTGAACTCTCGTTCGACCTCGGGCGCGCCCAGGATCAGTTTTTCGATCTCGGCAATGCGCGAGGCAATCAGCGCCTTTTGCTCCTGCAACGCCGCGATCTGGCGCAGCCGCACGTCGTCCCGCGTCCGGTCGCTGGCGGTTTCGATGGTCAGAATCTGCTGGTCCAGGTCCAGATCCGTGGCGCGCAACCCGGTGAGTTGCGCCCGCAGATCCGCCACCCCCGAGGGCAGTTGCTCGGCATTTTGGCGTTTGAACGCGGCCATCCGGCCCTCAAGACCCTCAATTTCGGCCCCGACACGAACCTCTTCGGCGGCGAAAAAGTCAAAGGTGTCGCGCGCCCGGCTGACGCTGCGTGTGCGCGATTGGTCGATCACAAGCTGCATCAATTCGTTGGCCACATCCGCCGCCTTTTGCGGATCGTCCAGCCGTACCGTGATCATCAGACCCGAAGGCGCATTGCCACCCGGCGCGAAGGTCTGCGCCTGGCTGACCAGTTGCTGAATGCGCACCGCGTCGCGCATCCTTCCCACACGCTCGGTCATTGTCATCGCCGGATTGTCGGCGAACAGCACATGCTTTTCCATCACCCGTACAAGGTTGTCGCGTGCCATCAGCCGCTGTTCGATCAGCCGAATGCGGCGGGCGGCGTCGGTGTTGGTGGCCAGCGCCCCGGCCAATTGGTCTGGCACCTGCGCGTCCTCGATCTGGACCACGGCAGTGGCCTCATAAACCTTGGACTGACCCAGCGCGTAATACAGCGAGCCAAGACAGCCAAGAAAGGTCACCACAAGAATCAAAAGGGCGCGGCGCCGCAAGGCCACCAGAACTTCGCCGATCGACTGAAACTGCATCATCTCAAAAACTCCCGCAAAACCGCCCCCGGCGCGGAGACAACTCTCCGGGCCACACGGCCCAACAAAGTCATCTTCTGGCCTCAATCTATCGAAGTTGCCTAAATTTTGCCATGAGCTTGCCGCGCAAATGCTGGAAACACTGCGTGTCCCAGACGGGAACCACGGTCACATTTTCGCCTCATTTTCAGCAGGATACAGGGATACACCGGGCAAATGCGGCGCAATTGTGGCTTAGTGTGACGGTGCGCGTGCGGGAGTGGCGCACAGCGACAGGATCAACCCGCCACCTGTCGCCTGGCGCAGGGGAAGATCCATGCGCGATTCGGGCGGAATTGCGGCAACTTCCGGATGATCGGTAAACCGCGCGCGGCCCTCTGTCAGATCAACCGCAAGCCCATGAAATCCGAATACATGGCTCGCCAAGGGATAGTGCGCCTTGTAGGCGGCCTCCTTGGCCGAAAACAACCGCGTGGCCAGCGCCGGGCGGGCGGCGTCTGGCAGCAAAGCCAGTTCTTCGGGCAGGCAGATTTCGGGAATCAGCTCGGCGGTCAGGGGGGCATCCCCTTCAACGTCGACCCCCAGGCTGAGAACGTCCCGCGCGCGGGCCACGACCGCCAGGCACAATCCCTGCGCATGGCTGATACTGCCGACAATGCCATCCGGCCAGACCGGCGCGCGGTCCGGCCCCATCGGGATCGGCGTGGGGTCCAAACCCAGCCGCGCCATGGCGCGGCGGGCCGCCTGGCGCCCAGCGGCAAACTCTGCCCGGCGGGCAGGGCACGCGCGGGTCATCACGGCGGCTTCCTCGGGGAACAGGTCATCCTCGCCGAAGTCCGCAACACCCCACGCCAGCCCACGAAGGCCACCGATCCGGCGGATCAACAGGTCTAGCTGTGCAGCCCGCATCGTGTCAGGCCCGGCGACGCGCGCGCATTTCACGGCGGCGGGCCATCGCGTCGCTGCGCGATTGGGCGCGGGTCGCTGTTTCCACAGGGGCGGTTGCAGCGGATTTCGCCAAAACGGGCCCGTCAACCAGCCCGTCGACCAACCCGGCAACCCGATCAGCCAGATCGGCCAGCACCGGAAACCGGAAGATGTCGGTGATCGACAGCTTCACCGCCCCCAGTTCCTCACGGATGGCGCGATGCGCCTGCACTGCCAGCAGCGAATGTCCGCCAAGGTCAAAGAAATTGTCACGCCCCGTAGCACTGACACCCAAGGTACGTTGCCAGATCGCGGCAATCGCAGCCTCAACCTGGTGCGCGTCACCGGAACCTGTCGGCGCGGCCACCGAAACAGACACAGGTTTCGCCTGTACCGCCTGCGGCGCGGGCAGCGCCTTGCGGTCGATTTTTTTGTTTGGTGTCAGTGGGAAGGCGTCCAGATGCACAAACCGCCCCGGCACCATAAAGCTGGGCAAATCCCGCGCCATCGCCGCCTTCAGCGCGGCCTCCGGTTTCACCGCGCCGGTGAAATAGCCCACCAACCGCACGTCACCCGGCGTGTCCTCACGCGCAATCACCACCCCTTGCGACACGCCGTCCAGCGCCTCAAGGCAGGCTTCGATCTCTCCCAGTTCGATCCGGTGACCGCGCAGTTTGACCTGATGATCCACCCGTCCGACAAAGTCGATCTTGCCATCCACGCGCCGCCGCACCAGATCGCCTGTGCTGTACATCTGACCCGGATGAAACGGGTTGGCGGTAAACTTTTCCGCTGTCAAATCAGGCCGTTGCCAATAGCCACGCGTCACACCCTCACCGCCAATCCACAGCTCGCCTTCCTGACCAACGCCCACAGGCTGGCGCGTCTCATCCAGGACGTAGAGCTGCTGATTGGCCAGCGGTGTGCCGATATTGACCACTGCCTCCCCCGGTGCGGCCTGCGTGCTAGAGGACCAGATCGTCGTTTCCGTCGGTCCGTACATGTTGGTCACGGTCGCATCCGTGATCTGAGAGAACTCTTCGACCAAGGCACCCGGCAACGGCTCACCGCCAAGGTACACATGCTGAACGCCCTTCAACGCAAAGCGCGCCTCGTCGTTCATCGCGATCATCCGCGCCATCGACGGCGTGCATTGCAGATGCGTCACCCCGTGGCGCACGATCTGCGCCGCGATACTGAAATCATCGTCGGCCAGGTCTGCCGGGCCAGCCGTTTGGGCGACCACCTCGGCGAGGGGGTGCAGCCCCGCCATGACCGTCTCACGGTCGATGCCGTAGTCGATCAGGCACGCGATTTCCGTCACGCCGATTGCCTGCACCTGCTCCGTTCGCGCCATCGCATCCTCGACCGTGCCAAACAGGCCGCTATCGTTGAAATACCGCTCAAACGCGAAATCCAGGATCGCCTCCAGCTCATCCGGCTCCAACCCGTCCAACTGCAAGTCAAAGGCATTTGACGCGCCTTCTGGCCGTTTGAAGGCCGGAAAGGCCCAGGCGTATTGCTTGATCAGCCCGGCGGCAGAGCGCAGGTAGTCCTTCATCGGTTCGCGGGCAATTTCGCGGGCGTGCTCGCGGCTGTCGCTGAGGAAGGTGTGCAGCATCAGCGTCACGGTAAACTGCGCCGGATCATGCCCCGCCTCACGCAAGGCCGCGTGGTACAGTTTGATCTTTTCGCCCACTTCCTCGACCGTCTGACCCAGTAGGTGGGTCAGCACGTTGCAGCCCGCCTGCCCCGCCTCCTGCCAAGTCTTGGGATTGCCCGCAGTTGTGACCCAGACCGGCAGTTCCTTGGACACCGGACGCGGCTGCGTCACCACCTCATGCACCGTGCCGTCCTGACGCGGAAAACCGACCGCCTCACCGCGCCACAGCTTTCGCACGATATCCAGATCGCGCATCATGGCGGGTTTGTTCTCTGGCGGGGTGTTTTCCGGGCGCAGGACAAAATCGTCCGGCTGCCAACCGCTGGCAATCGCCATGCCCGCGCGCCCGTTGGTCAGGTTGTCGATCACCGCCCATTCCTCGGCGATGCGCGCAGGATGGTGCAAAGGGGCCACGACCGACCCGCCGCGCACACCGATATTCTTGGTCACACCCGCAACCGCCGCCCCCGTGACCGAAGGGTTCGGGTAAGGGCCACCAAAGGCGTGAAAGTGCCGTTCCGGCGTCCAGACCGCGACAAAGCCGTGTTCGTCCGCAAACTGCGCGCCCTCCAGAAGCAGGGCGTATTTGTCCCGGCCCGCGCCGTCATCATTGCCCCAGTAGTACAGCGAAAACTCCATGCCATTGCCGCGCGGCATCGGCCCGTTCGAAATCAACCCGCGATCCTCATCGCCAGTCAGCACCACGGTCAGCCCGCGCGCCGTGGTCCAGAACAGTTCCAGCACAGAGATGTCGAATGACAGCGACGTCACCGCCAGCCACGTCCCGCCGTCATGCGGGATATGGGCATCCATCCCGGTGTAAAAGTTGCAGACATTGCGATGTTCGACCATCACGCCCTTGGGTTTGCCGGTCGATCCGCTGGTATAGATCAGATAGGCAAGGTCCGCTGGCCCGCTGGTGTCGGGCAGGTTGCCCGTGGGCTGCGATGCCAGTCGCGGCTCAGCGTCCAGAACCAAGACTTGGGCTGTGTGGCGGGGCAAGAATGGCTCCACCGATGCCTGCGTCACGATCACGCCCGCGCCGCTGTCCTGAACAAAATGCTGCAGGCGGTCCGCCGGATAGCCGGGGTCCATCGGCAAATAGGCCCCGCCGGCCTTGAGGATCGCCAGCGCGCCGACCATCAGGTCAATCGACCGGCGGCAGCACAGGCCCACGACCTGCCCCTTTGTCACGCCCATGTCGCGCAACACATGCGCGGCCTGATTGGCGCGGACGTTCAGATCAGCATACGTGAGACTCTGGTTTTCAAAGATCAGCGCAACAGCGTCCGGCGTGCGCGCCGCCTGGCGCTCAAATGCACGGTGCATGGTCAGGGTGCGGTCATGCGCCGTCTCTGTCGCGTTCCAGCGGTTCAGCACCAGATCGCGTTCATGATCGGGCAAAGTCTGTTCCGGCGCGACCACCATCAGTTCCAGCCGTGCGGCCAGAAGTTCCGCAAAGGCAGGCGGCAACCGTCCTTCATCATAGCTGAACTGGACCTCGTCGCCAAAGATCACCGTCACCACGGTGCCGGGCACATGGCCCGCGCCATCCACGGCGACACCAATCTGTGGCACATCTGGCCAATTCAGCTCTGGGGCGCGGGCAAAAAGATCCGTCGCCATCGCGTGTCGCGCGCGCAGCGGGGCCCAGGGCAGGATCAACCCGCCCATCGCCATCTGCACCAGCGCACCGTCGGCCCAGGCCAGATCCGCGCCCTGCCCGGCCAAACGGTCCGCCCAACGGGACACCAGCGCAACGCCGACGTCGCCATCAGGCACGTTCAACGTGCGGGTGTTCAATGTGGTCGTGCCAGCCTCCAACCCGCTCAACTCGGCGGGCTGCAAGGACGCCATGGCGCTGCGCATTCGGCCTTCATGGCGGGCGACCTTGCCCATCTCCGCGTCGATTGCAGCCCAGCTTTCCGCATCCTGCAGGTCCAGAACATCCCCCACGGCACCGATCTGATCAGCGCCCACAGGCGCGCCGCACAGGCGCGTCAGCGCCGACAGCACCAGCGCATGTTCGCCGCAAGCCACTGTCAGATGATCCTTGCCAACCTCCAGCACGGTGCCCGGCGCGGCGTGTGCCTCTGCCAAACGGGCATGGCCCACCAGCCAGATGGCCCCTCGTGCGCGGATCTTTGGCACGCAAAGCGGGTTCCAGTAACCGCCGTGATCCAGCGCGCGGACCAGCCGTTCCAGTTCCACCGCAGGGCGCCCGAAATCCAGCAGGCCAAAGCCAGCGGGCCGCTTGGCCAATGCGTGATAGCTGCGCAGTGACAAGTCCTGTTTGACCCGGCGCAGATCGCCGCATTCAAGCTGGTCCAGCAGCGCGGGAAACGACCCCAGCGCCGCCTCATAGGCGCGGGCATTCAAGGTCAGCGCGCTGTCTTGCCCCGTCACGTCGAACGCCGCCTGTAGCAGAATATCACCCTTGTCCACGCCGCCCTCGATCAGGTGCCAGGTGATACCGTGCCGTGTTTCGCCCTCAATCAACGCCCAGATCGGCGCGTTCACACCGGCGTGGCGCGGCAGCGGTCCGTCGTGAAAGTTTACGGCCCCCCTGGTGGGCAGGGCCAAAACGTCCTCGGGAATGATCGACAGGTTCGCGATGGACAACAGCCAGTCAAATCCGCCCGGCAACCGCGCTGCCAGGTCCTGCCCCGGCGCCTCAACCTGCAGGCCTGCCCCTTCGGCCCACCGACGCACCTCGGCGCTGTCGGTCACAACGGCAAGAACAGTGTTGCCACGCGCGCGCGCCATCTCGGCGCAGTGCACCAACAGCGATTCATTGCCCCAGACGACGCAGGAAAAACCCATCTTGTTCACTCCGTTTCCAGTTCAGCCGCGACCCGTACCCTTTGGGGGGCCGCCTTGTGCTTTCCCGGCAGAGGCCGGAACAGCGCCTTGAGATCATGTGCCAGCAGATCCCGCAGAAAGTGCGGCGGGGGAGACGGGGTTTTGCCCTGCACCAGAACGCGCAACCGCCAGACCGCGCCGCCAAGCCCGTGCATCAGCGTTGCCAGCGCCGCGTATCCCCGCCCGTGGTTCTTGGAAAAATAGTGCCAGCGGCTGTCCAGCCAGAACCCCGGAATGCGTGTCCATTTTTTCATGCCGGTCGAGACCGATCCAATATGCGCGACCTCGCTGTCGCGCACATAATGTGTCTCATATCCCGCCCGCGCGGCGCGCAGGCACAGGTCGGTTTCCTCAAAATACAGAAAAAACGTCTCATCGAAGAGACCGATGTCCTCCAACACGCTGTGCCGCATCATGATCGACGCCCCGGCCAGCCAGTCGACCCGTTGTGTGGCCTTCGGCACACCAATCGGCACGGATTTGCCCGACAGCAGCCGCGAGACCGGGCCAAAGCGTACCGCCCCTTCGAGTTCCGACCAGATCGACGGAAACCGAAAGGCCGTCACATGCGCGTCACCTTCTTCGCCGTGGATATAGCTGCCGGCAAAGCCCGCCTCTGGATGGCCCTCCAGATGATCGTGCAATTGCCAGATCGCATCCGGCGCGGGGAAGGCATCGGAGTTGAGCAGATACACATAATCCGGCGCGCTGCCGTCGGACATCCCTGCCCGCATACCCACGTTGTTGCCCGCGCCGAAACCGCCGTTCACGCCTGATTGGACCACCCGGATCGGCACGCCTTGCGCCCAATCCTCGGATGAAACCGCCTGCGAGATCCGCTCAAACGACCCGTCGCCAGAGGCGTTGTCGACCACCACCAATTCAGCGTCCATGCCATCCATCGCCCGCAAGGCGGCGCGCATGGACCGCAGCGTCATCTCTGCTGTCTTGTAGTTCAGGGACACCACCAGAACCCGCGCCATGCCGATCACTCCGCCGCGTGGCTGGGAAAGGCCACCACTTCGCCATTGCCGCTGGATGCGGCCTCTGCCCCCTCGATCGCGTCCCGCATCAGCGCGGCCAAGACCCGCACATTCGGCTCCAGCACCATGCTATCATGGTCGCCCGGCACTTCATGCACCTCGACCCCGGGCACCATCAGGCCCCAATCGTTGTCATCGGTTACATAGGTGCGTTCAGAGTTCACCAACGCGCCATTGGAAACCGTCCATCTGCCCACCAGCGGCGGACGGCACAGCACCACACGCCCGTCCCAAGGCCGCACGGTATAGGCCGCGATGGCGCGGTAGAACGCGGCCTCAATCTCGGCGTTGTGGAATCCGTGTTGCGGGCCAGTCTCTGCCACCTGCCGCCGCTTGGCGATCTCCCACGCGATGCGGTTCTTCGCCCAGATAAACGGATACAAAGGCCCCTTTTCGCGCGCCTGATGCCACTGGATGATCAGCCTGTCGCGCCGGGACAGCGCCCGCCGCTGTGGCAAAGGCGTGTCCAGCATCACCACAAGCGAGACATCCTCGCCCATGACCTCCAGTTGCCGCGCCACCTCATAGGCGGTGATCCCGCCACCCGAGAAGCCGCCAATCATGTAGGGCCCCTGCGGCTGCACCTGCTGCATCTCGGCGATATAGTCGCGCGCCGCCGCCTCTATACTGTCGTGCGGCGCCTCACCGCCATACAAACCACGCGCCTGAAGCCCGTAGAATGGCCGGTCCGCACCCAGCAGATGCGCGAGGTGCCGCAGGTTCAGTACATTGCCGAACATCCCGGCGATCAGGAAGAAAGGCCGCCGCGCACCACCGTCGCCGTCGTGCATCGGCACCAGATGGGTAAACCGGCGCTCTGGCGCGGGTTTGGTGCCGGGCTCTGCACCAACGGGGCCAATCTGTGCCTCGATCAGCGCCGCGCATGTGCGGATGGTCGGGGCCTCGAATAGGACAGAGATCGGGAAATCCACCCGGAAGGCCTTTTTCACCATTGCAAACAGGCGCACCGCGATCAGCGAATGCCCGCCAAGGTCGAAGAAACTATCCTCCACCCCGACATTCTGCACGCCCAGCAGGTCCTCCCAGAACCCGGCCAGCCGCTCCTCGATCTCACCCTCGGGGGCCACATAGTCGCTTTCCAGTTGCGGCCGGTCAAAGGTCTGCCCGCTTGTCGCCTCGGCGACCGACGCCGCCGCCTGACGCGTCAGCGCGTCCAGATCCATCGACGACACCACCACCTGCCGCGCGCCCAGCGCCAGTGCGCGGTGAAACGCCTCGACCCCCTCGGCGGGCAGGATGCCCTGGCTCAGGTTATGGGCCAGCCGTTCCTCGGCGGCGGACAGCGGATGCGCGGTATCGGCATCGTCCAGTTCAAGCTCCGCAACAGTCAGCGGCGGGGCCGCCTTCAGCACATCGGCGCTGGACAGCTTGCGGATGGTAAAGCCGGTGACCTCGACCAGCACCTCTCCTGCCGCGTCACACAGCGTGATGTCAAAGCTCGCCGTCTCACGATCGGCGCGGTTTTCGGCCGCGTTGCGGACCCAGGACACGACGCGCGCAGGCAATGGCCCATGCACCCGCACACGGCCATACCGGACTGGCACCCACAGGTGCGAGGGTTGATAGCCCGCGATCAGTTCCATCGCCCAGCCGGTGGCAATATCCATCAACGCCGGGTGCAAAGGCGTGTCTGGCGCAGCGGAATGTGCGGGCAAGGACAGATCGGCGATCCCCTCGCCGTGGCCCAGCGCGCGGGCATCCAGCACCTTCCAGCTATCGCCAAAGTCCAGATGCACCTCCTGCGCCGAAGTCAGCTTGCCCCCCTCGCCGTCCACATGGGCCGGGCAACGCGCCCGGATCGCCGCCAGATCCAGCCGCGCGGGCCGCGCCATTGGCATCAGCGACAGCGCGCCCTGCGCCGTCAGGGCAAAGCCGTGCCGCCCGTTCAACGTGGCATCCGCCAGTACATCAAAGCCATAGCCCTCATCCGACCGCCGCAGCCGCAGCCGCACATCCCGCGCGCCACCCTCAGCCACCCACAAGGGCCGCAGGAACGACAGGTCACGGATCTCGAACGCGCCCGCCTCGCCATGCGCCAACAGCGCCTGCGCTGCCAGCGACAGATAGCCGGTGCCGGGCAACAGCGCATCGCCCGCCTTGGTGCGGTGCTGATCGATGAACCAATCATCCGTGGAATAGCGCGCGCTGAAGACGCGGTTGCCATGGTTGTCAAAGGTGGCCTCTGCCAGCATCTCCTGCATGACCGGCGCGACCGGGGGTTTCGGCAGGTCCCCTGCGCGCGCGGCCACCGCCTCGGCGGCCATGCCGACCTCATTCCAGATGCCCCAGTTGATCGCCACAACCCGCGTCTTGCCGGTGCGGGCGCGGGCGAAGGCGTTCAGAAACTCGTTCGCGGCGACATAGTCCACCTGTCCGGCAGGCGCTGTGACGGTGGAGGAGGACGAAAACAGCGCCAACCACTCCAGCACGCCGTCGGGAAAGACCTCTGCCAACACAAGCGCGCCGTGGATCTTGGGAGTGAACACGTCCTCGACACTGGCGGGCGTCTTGGTCAGCAAGGGCGCATCGTCAATGACACCTGCGCCGTGAACCACACCGGTGAGCGCACCGAACCGCGCCTCGACCACGCGCCGCACCTCTTGCATCTGGCCCAGATTGCAAACGTCCGCCGCCAGCACCATGACCTCGGCCCCCGCCGCCTCCAGCGCCTGAACAGAGGCGATCCGCCGGGCGATGCGGTCTTGCGGCGCGTGGCGGCGCAGGTAATCGGGCCAATCGACACGGTCGGGCAGCGATTTGCGCGTCAGAAGGACCAGTTTCGCACCATGCGCCGCAAAATCCCGCGCCAGTGTCAGGCCAATTCCGCCAAACCCGCCGGTGATCAGTATGACGCCACCGTCTTTGGGTCTTGGCATCTCGGGCAATGCGACGGGCCGCATCGCACACTCAAAGCGCCGGTCGCCGCGCAGGGCTGCAATCCGGTCGGCCGGGTCGCTCACCAGTTCCTCCAGTACCCGCATCGCCAGCGCCTCCATTGCGCTCTCGTGGGCCGTCTGGACCTTTGCGCGCGTCCAGAAAGACGCCTCCAACGGCATCGGCAGTGGTACATCCAACGTCGAGACGCTCACCCCCGGCAATTCGCGCGGGATCACCCGCGCTGGCCCCGCCAAAGTCGCCTTTTCGGGATAGGGCAACGGCTCATCGCGCAATTGCGCGGCACCATTTGTGACGACCGTCATGTGTAGCGGACGCGGCAGGCCCTCGGCCTCGATGGCCTGCGCAAGGAACATCAGCGCGTAAAACCCCTGCTCCTGCACCCGGTGGAAGAAACTCGATCCGGGGCGATGCCCCTGACCTACTGTCAACAACCAGAAATGCCCGATCCGCGTGGGCGCGATCCCGCGCGCGCCAAGATCCTGCAACAACAGGTCATAGCCGTCGCGCCCGCGCTCTGGTGCCAGAACATAGCCCTCACCGACACGGGCAAAGGCATCGCCGGGGCGCACCTCGACCACAGTATGGCCAGCCGCGCGCAGGCGCAGGACCGCGCGCGCTGCAACGCCAGCCTCATCCATGAACATCAGCCAGACCTGAGGCGCGGCCTCATGCAGCCCGTCAACCACATCCACCTCAACCGGGGCGGACCGCGGTCGCCAGACCGGCTGCCAGCCCCATTCGGACAGGTCGTCGTTGCGCATCAGAAAACTCGGCGCGCTGTCAGTCGCTGCTTTGCCCGGTGCAATAAAATAGGGGCTGCGCTGAAAGGCATAGGTCGGCAGAACCACGCGATTGCGCTGCCCCTCACCCCAGATCTGACCCCAGTCGATATCCACGCCCAGCGCGGACAACCGCCCCAGCACCTCGAACATGTGCTTGTCGTCGGCGATCGCCTCATCCGGATGGCGCAGCGAGGACAGCACCTGATTGCCGGTCACCTGCCCGTGTTGCCGCGCCAGAGAGGACAACGCCTTGCCCGGACCGACCTCAAGTAACACCCGGTTCTCGGCCGCCACAGCCCCCACGCAATCGGCAAACAACACCGTGCCGCGCAGATGCGCCACCCAATAGTCCGGGTCGCAAGCCTGCTCCGCCGTCATCAACTGACCTGTCCGGTTAGACGTCAGCGGCAACTGAGGCGCGCGCAGGTCTATCGACCGCAGGTAATCCCCGAATTCGGCCAAAACTGGCTCCAGCATCCGGCTGTGCGCGGCGATGTCGATCCCGATGCGGGTGTTTTGCACCTCGCGCCGTTCCAACTCTGCCTGCAGGATGTCCAGCGCCGCCTGCGGCCCCGTGGCCACCGACAATTCCGGCCCGTTCACCGCGCCCAGATCCAGATCATCGCCCAACAAGGGCCGCAACGCATCCGCTGGCAGACCGACCGACAGCATCCCGCCCGCAGGCACGCGGTCAAACAACCGCCCGCGCAGATGCACCAGCCCGATGCAGTCCTCAAAACCGATCACGCCCGCCACGCAGGCGGCCGTGTTTTCCCCCATCGAATGGCCGGTCAGTGCCACAGGGGTCACACCCCAGCTGATCCACAGCTGCGCCAGCGCGTATTCGCAAATCATGATCAGCGGCAGTTGCAGCGACGGCGTCAGCAGGGCGGTGTCCGCCACCGCCTCCGCGCCGCGCGCGGGCAGCCACAATTCCCGGACCCCCGGCTTCTTTTCTGCCGAAATACCCTCTTCGACCGCGCCGCCAGAGATCCGCTCAAGGTGATCCAGCCCCCGGTCCATCCACTCGGCAAAGACCGGCTCTGTCTCATACAGATCGCGCGCCATGCCCGCGTATTGCGCGCCACCGCCGGGGAACATGAACACGACCTCGGGCCGGTCCAGCGCCAGATGGTCAAACACCCGCCGCGGCTCGGCCCCGTCCAGCAGGCGGGCGGCCTCTTCATGCGACCCCGCCACAACGACGCGGCGTTTCTCAAACGCGCGCCGTCCCTCTTTCAGGGTCCAGGCAACATCCGCCAGTTCCTGTTCCGGATGCGCCCGCAGATGCGTGGCCAACCGCGCGGCATTTCCGTCCAAGGCCGCCTTGCTGCGCCCTGACACCGTCAGGATCTGGAACGGCCAGTCGGACTCGGTACTTGTCCTACGCTCCGGGGCTTCCTCCAGCACCACATGCGCGTTTGTCCCGCCAACCCCCAATGAATTCACCCCGGCACGGCGCGGATGCATGGCGCGCGGCCAGTCACGCAGTCGGTCGTTCACCGCAAAAGGAGAACCGTCAAAATCAATCGCCGGGTTCGGCGCCTCATACCCCAGCGAGGGCGGCATCTGTCGGTTGTGCAGGGCCAGGGACGCCTTGATCAAGGATGCCACACCCGCCGCCGTATCCAGATGGCCGATGTTGGTCTTGACCGATCCGATGCGACAGTGACCCACCGCGTTGGGCGTTTCGCCAAAGGCCTGTGTCAGCGCCGCCACCTCGATCGGATCACCCAGATAGGTGCCGGTGCCGTGGCATTCGACATAGTCCACCGTGTCCGCGCTCACACCGGCTATAGCTTGCGCCTCTGCTACGGCAGTAGCCTGTCCCTCGACACTTGGCGCGAGATATCCAGCCTTTTGCGCGCCGTCGTTGTTGACGGCGGACCCCTTGATCACCGCCCAGATGTGATCGCCATCGGCCACCGCATCCGCCAGACGCCGCAGCACCACAACCCCCGCGCCAGAGCCGAACACCGTTCCCTGTGCCCGGTGGTCAAAAGCGTGGCACGCGCCGTCCGGCGACAGGATCTCATTCTCCTTGTAGAGATACCCGCGCCCCTGCGGCAATTCGATGGTCACGCCGCCTGCGAGCGCCATATCGCATTCGCCGTTCAGCAGCGCCTGCGCCGCATAATGCGTCGCTACCAGCGAGGTTGAACAGGCGGTTTGCAGGTTGATCGACGGCCCGTGTAGATCCAGCACATGGCTCAGCCGGGTGGTCATGAAGTCCTTGTCATTGCCGGTATGACGCAGCAGGAACATGCCGGTATTCTCGACCAAATCAGGGTTCGAACAGACGTTGAAATAGAAATACGAGCCCATGCCGCAACCGGCAAAGACACCAACTTGCCCATCAAAGCGTTCCGGGACATGCCCCGCCGTCTCCAGCGCCTCCCAGGCGCATTCCAGAAACTGGCGGTGCTGGGGGTCCATGATCGCCGCCTCTTTTGGACTGAATCCAAAGAACTCGGCGTCGAAGTGGTCGAAATCATCCAGCGGCGCAGCAAAGGGCACATAGTCGCGGTGCCGCATCAGGCCGGGGTCTTCGCCCGCCGCGCGCAAATCCTCCTCGGACAAACGCCGGATCGACGACACACCGTCACGCAAATTCCGCCAGTAGGCCGCGATATCCGCAGCCCCCGGCAGATGCGCCGCCATCCCCACGATAGCGATATCGTTTTCACCAATGCGGGCGTTGTCATCGGTCATTGCTGACTCCGAATGCATTTGCGCCTCCACCCACCGTCACAATTGCCCGGCGATTGCGGCGATTTTTAGGAGTTTTCGCCTGAATCCGCCCCAATTGGGCCAAGATATGGGGATAACTGTAACGGCGTCGGAACAAAGCCGCCATCTTTTCGAGATTGTTGCCGGGTGGGAAAATGCGCCTATCCCCCCTGTTGCGCCAGGTGCAGAATCGGCCCCCAGTTCAGCCAAAGCGCCAGCGCCGACAGCAACAGGCCGACCCCGGCAAACAACGCATCATGCAGCCCGTCCCAGGCCCCCATGCGCCGCGCCAGCCAGACAACCACTGGATAAGCCAGCGTAAAAGCCACCGCCTGACCGATCAAAGCCCCGATCAGCCCCGCCGCCTGCAAGCCGATCAGAACACAGCCCACCATCAGGACCGCGCGCGCAAAGGCGAGGTAAAAGTAACGCCGCGAATCCCCGGCCGCCAAGGCCGCCTGATCATAGGTCATCACGATCAGCATGGGGATTTGCGCGCAGGCCAGCACCACGGCCACTGCGCCCGCCTCATCATAGCGCACGTCATACAGCGTCTGCACCAACCAGACGCCAAGCAGGGCAAAAACTGCCACGAACCCGATCAAAAGGGACGAGACGGCAAAGCGCATCTTGCGCAGCTTGAGGAAATTCTCACGGCTGTGGGTCGGCGGGGTTTCCCGGTAGACAGGGATCAGGATCTTGTGCGTCACCAGATTGCCCAGCATCAGCGGGAAGGACGCCCAGAAAAACCCGATGTTGTAGACGCCAAAGGCATCCAGCGCGATGAACTTGCCAATCAGCATCTTGTCGGCCTGGGTAAAGAAAAACCCGCAGACCGTGGCCAGGAACACCCATTTTCCAAATCTGATCAGCTCTTTTGCCGCCGCTCGCTCCCAGCGCATCCGGTTGCCCGGTCCGGGCAGAAAGCGCCAGTTCAGCACAACCTCGATCAGTGCGCCGATCACACCCGACACCACCAGCGCCCAGATTGACCCCCACCACCAGGCCAGCAGCACTGCGGCAAGCACTCCGGCCACCTGCGTTCCGATGTCCAACACCGTCACCCGGCCCAGCATCAAATGCCGGTTGGCGGTGATCATCCGCGTCGGGCGAAACCCGGTGATCAGCAGCGTCAGCGCGGACACCGGCAAGATCTGCGCCAGCAGCGGCTGGTCATAGAACCACGCCATCGGCCAGGCCAGCGCACAGGCCACCAGCCACAACCCGACGCCCCGAAACGCCTGAATGGTCCATGCGGTATCGAGAAAGCGCTGATCGTCGCCGCGTCTGGATTGCATGATCGACGGGGTCACGCCGACGTCGGAAAATTGTCCCAGCCCCATCAGGAACACCATGACCAACGCCATCAGACCAAACGCCTCGGGGAACAGCAGACGGGTCAGGATCAGGTTTGAACCAAGACGCAAGACCTGTGCAAAACCAAAACTGCCCATCGTGAGCAACGAAGAACGCATGGCGCGCGCAGTGATCGACCCGCCTCTGAGCCTGGCAAGTGTGGTCATCGTCCCCGGCTCCAGTCCTGATCGCTGCGCCGGGTCAGTTTGACTGCCAAAGCGACCCCGGCATAGATCAAAAACCCCAGCGGATCCCCCAGGGCAATCCGCAGCTTGTCCGCTGCTGGAAATGCAGGCTTGTCCTCGTTGCGGATCAGGCCGGGAAAGCGGGCTGCCACTTCTGCGACACCCGCATTCTGCCGCCGCCGCACCTTGATCAGGTTGCGCATGCCCTCGGCAATCGGCCAGCGATAGGCGGCAGGGACGCCAAACCGTTCCTGAGGCGCAAATTGCAGACGGACAAAGACATCATCCGCGATAATGCCGGGAAAACCGCCCCAGCGCGCGCGCCCGGCCGCGTTGACGGCAAACAGACCACAGCCCGGCACCACATCGCGCATAAACGGCACGCGCCGCCAGATCCGCGCGTAGGCCCGGCTGATCACGGTTGTCGCGGCAATATCCACCTGTCCGCTGGCATAGCGCGGCACGGCGACATCCAGAACCGTGGCCAACTGCCCCAACAGGTCAGGCGTCACCGTCACATCGGCATCCAGATAAACCCGGATGGCCCCGCACGCAGCCGCGTCGCCTGCATTCAGGGCGCCGGGCTTGCCCCCCTCTGCGCGTTCGATCACCTGTAGGCGCCAACCCCGTTCGGCGGCCTGCCCCGCAAAAGACCGCGCCACCAACGCGGTGTCATCCACACAGCCGTTGGCCACCACGATCACCTCGACAGGGACGGAAATCCGGGACGTCAGCAACGCCTTCAGGCAGCCGCCGATCAGCGCCGCCTCATTGCTGGCCGGCACGATCACAGAGAGATCCGCGCCGCGCGATTGATGTTCCTGATCCATATCCCTGCCCACACCCGTACCCATGTGGCCACACCTTGAAAAAATACACCATGTCCCACACTGGAAACTGCTCCGGAACTGTGGCCAAAGCGTGGAATCACTTAGGTTTGTAAGAGACCAACGCCCCAGCGGCGGTGCGGCTGCCATCTCAAGGACTAACAGGTGACGCAAGGCTTGCGTATCGGGTATATCGTCCCGCAATTCCCGGGACAGACACATGTTTTCTTCTGGCGCGAAATCCAGGCGCTGGAAGAGATGGGGCATGCCGTTCACGTTTTTTCCACCCGCAAGCCGCCGCGCAAGCTGATCTCACACGACTGGTCGGCCGAGGCGATCGCCCGCACCGCCTATCTTGGCCGGGTCGATCCGATCCCCGCCGCCATTGGCCTTGGCAAGATGTCGGCAAAGGGCCTGCCGCTGTGGATGCTGCGCGAAGGTGTCGGATTCACCAAGGACGCGCTGGTCACGCTGGCCGCCGCTGAACGGTTGAGGCGCGAGGCTGCGGCGCGCAGTTTGGATCATATCCACGCGCATTCCTGTGGTCGCGCCGCGCTGATCGCCACCTTTTGTCACCTCATGGGTGGGCCGACCTATTCGCTGACCCTGCACGGGCCATTGTCAGATTACGGCCCCGGCCAGCGGATCAAATGGCGGCATGCCAGTTTCGCGACCATCATCACCCGCAAGATTCTGGACGAGATCGAGCAGAGCCTTGCCGACTATCTGCCCGACCGCCGAGTCATCCGCCCGATGGGTGTCGACACAGAGGCGCTCAAGCGGTCCACGCCTTATGTGCCCCCCGAACATGGCCGCCCGATCCGCCTGTTCAGTTGTGGGCGGTTGAATGTGGTCAAGGGCCATCAGGATGTCATGGCCGCCACCCGGCAATTGTTGGATCAGGGCGTGGACGTGCGATTGGAAATCGCCGGAGAGGATGACGCAGGCGGCACCGGCTATCGTTCCGAACTGGAGGACACGCTGAAAAAACTGCGCCTTCAGGATCACGTCAAACTGCTTGGCGCAATTGACGCAGGGGCAGTCAAGGCCAAGCTGGAAGAGGCGCATCTGTTTGTGCTGGCCTCATGGCATGAACCGCTGGGCGTCGCCTATATGGAGGCGATGGCAATGGGCGTGCCGACCATCGGCACCGATGCAGGCGGTGTGGCCGAGCTGATCACCGACGGCTCTACCGGCTATCTGGTCGAACCCAAGAACCCTGGCCAGTTGACCCGCACGATCCGGTCGCTGGTCAATGACCCGGACGCGCTGTTGCGCCTGTCGCAGGCAGGACGCGAACATGTTGTGGAAAACTTTCGCGCCTCGCTGGGGGCCGAGGTGCTGGTGGAAGAGATCCAGCGCCTGAAAGAAGGCAATGCCGACGTCTAGCCTGCCTCGTTGAATCCGGATGCTTTTATCGAAATCCACGTTGGCTTGACCAAGATCAACGGCGAACCTTTTCCCTTTCCCCTATTGTCGGATCTGGAAGAAGAATGCGGCCATCGAGGCCGAACAATCATGTGGATCCTGAAATGACACGTCTTGCCCTGCCTCTCTGCGCTCTGGCCATCTTTGCCCTGACGGCCTGCGAAGGACCGACAGACGGAACCTATCCGATCACGCACAAGACCTGCTCTGCCGACGACCCGGTCAAACAGATGGAGCCGATCGACTGCGCGCCCCATATGTGAGCGTCGGCAACGCCGTCGTCATAGCCCTGCGACGGGCACCTCCACCTCGGGCGCATCCTGGAACACCAGCGCCTCAATCGCGATCATTCGCACGGGACCATCCGGACCCACGGCCACCAGTCGGTCGCTGTCCTGCGTGATCTGATAGGCGTCCCGTGCGCCGGGCAGCACCGCCACGTCGCGGCCCGGCCCACCCGCCAGCACATCCGCACCACCGCCAGAGACCAGCACATCATCGCCATCGCCGGTGACGATGTAGTCCTCTTGCGGCGTGCCTTCGACGCGGCCCGCACCGTCCAGCACCCGCGCCCCGTTTGCAAAGGCCTGAACGTCGCGTTTTTCCCAGCCGTTCGGGCCAGAGGCGTTGAAGGCCATCAGCATGTCCCAGCGCGGGTTTTCATCCTCCAGATACCGTTTGGCACCCCAACTGCCCCACATCGTCGCCGGGGCCACGTCCACAAAAGCGTTGAACAATACGCCTCCCGCATCGACCCAACCGGCCAGCAACTGCTCATACAGTTTGGCCATCTCCGGCGTGTAGCTGAACGCGTTGAAGAAATCGGTCAGCCGTTCATCGTTGACCCGCGCGCCGTGGCCAACAAGATGCGTGCCGCCTTCGTACATGATCAGGCGCAGATTGTTCTTGCGGGCGACGCCTGCGTGATAGGGAAAGACCTCTTTCACGATCTGCCGCACCGACCCCTCTGCCAATGCCTGCGCCACGGGTGCGATCGCCCCGTCAAAGCGCCGTTCACGGACGTATTCGCGCAATGCGACGCGTTGCAGTCCCTCTGCCTCACCGGCGTCGCGTGCCATCTTTTCTGCCGTATCCAGCCAGCCGTCCATCCGCTGCGCCATCTCGGTGCCGCCGATCTCATAGCCGAAATAGCCAGTCACCGCGTAGGCGTCGAAACTGTCGACCGGCATGCGTCCCAGTTCCAGAAAGGCCAGCGGCGCCTGCAATATCTGCTCTTCCAACCCCGGCCAGCCCGTGTGCGTTGATACCACCCGCACCAGCCTGTCCGATCCTTGGCCAAAGACCTCTGTCCAGATGTCCATGATCTGCGCCGACCGCAGGCCATAGAACTGGGTCCAGCCCTCCCCCGTAGCGCCCCAGCGCGCATCAGCCTGTTGACGGACCCATGTTGCCTGCGGAAAGCCGAGGTTCCAGACCTCGTTCGAGAATTCCACATAGGCTTTGAGCCGGGGGTCAAGATCGCGCTCCACCACTTCGGCGAATTGGCGGATATAGGCGTCATCGACAAGGTGGGGCATGTTGAACCACGGGTCCGCGCCAACAACATTGGCCAGCCGCACCATGACCTCGACCGGGACACCCCATTCCGACCAATTGGCCGTTTCCATGGTCGGGCGCGCGTCCCACCCCGTCACAGGAGAGCCGTTGGTGATCATCCAGTCCATAAAGCGCAGCACGCGCATGTCCTCGATCTGGGCAAGAAACGCGGGATTGAACAGCGCCCCGGCCTGATACAGGGCCTGATGTTCCTTGCGCAGGATCACGATGTTGCGGATTGGGTCCTTGGTGTCAATGCCGGTGATCGACAGCGCCACCAGACCCTCACCTGGCTCATAGGAAAAGGTGATGCGGCCATTCTCACGGCGTACACGTTTGGCCCGCCCGACAAGCTTCACGCGGGCATTGCCGTCATAGGTCAGCACATAGTCGCCGCGCAGAGACTCTGCCCCGGTGGGCTGGTTGGTCAGGATTACGGTTTCCAGCGCATCGACCCCCTCGGGCATCCGCAGCGGCCAGTCGTTTTCGTCCAGATCGCCGCGTTCGCGCAGTTCCTCTGTGCGGACCGCGCCCCATGTATCGCCGATATTGCCGACCCACCCACGAGAGGACTTCATCAGGTCCAGAAAAGGGTGCTGCGTCGACCAGTCGGAAATGCCGTTCAGCCCCATCGCCAGCGCCGGGATGCCGTCCGGGCGAATGCCGCTGGGCGGCAGGGACACCGGCTGACGTTCCGGCAGTGCCAGTGCGACCGGCGTTTCAGGGTCCGCCTCCGGCGCACGCGCCTCTCGCGGTGGCACCGACTGCCAGATCGCCTTGGCCAGCGCGTCATAGTTTTCCACCACATCGGGATGCAGTGTCGCCGGCGGCGTGAAATCGGCGGGCGGAGGCGCGTCGAAGATCCAAGAATAGGTGGCCATGGCGGCCAGAAAGTATTGCGTCGGCGTGCCATGTGGCGCGCTGTCCGTATACAGTGCCTGCGGCGGAATATTCTCCAGTAATCCACCATCGGCCAAGAAACCCGCCAAAACCGACGCGACCGGGATGAGCTCCACTTGCGTGTCGGGGCGGGTGATTTTCATCACGTTCAGCAGGTCGCGATACCATTGATGGTACTCACCCACGTTATAGGCGTGAAAGGCCTGCGTTTCCTGTGCGTTCGGGGGAAAGACAGCGGCGATGCCGTCCATCGTCGACCAGCCTTCATAGATGAACAGGCGCGTACCCGGGCTGTTGGCCCCGACCCAGTCGAACAAGCGTTGCAACGCGCCCAGCGGGCTTTCGCCAGTCGGGTTCTCACCGTCGTAGGGCACGTCAGGCAATTGGTACTGGATAAAGTTCGCCGGCGTCACGATCACCGCGTCAAAGCGCCCGTCGCGAAAGCTGCCCTGCCCGGGCGACCACGCTCCCGCTACACCGGGAAAGCCCCAGTTCGCGGTCGGCGGCAACCCGTCGGCAAAGTTCCGCAGGAACCCCCATTGACCGTCCAGCGCCAGCGTCCGCCCGTCAGCCTTGGCCATTTCGTTCAACCAATGCGGCACATTGGTAAGGTCAGAGGTCTCACTGAGATGGTGGACCAGAGAATTTCCAAAGACGTAGACGCGCGCCTCATCGCGCCCTGCCGCCACCCCGACGCTAGCCCATAGCGCTACCAGCGCTGTCAGGATCCGTTTCATGCCCTGCCCCGTTTTTTATGCCTCGGGGGCAGTATGCCTGATGTTTCCCGCTGAGCAAATGGGGCGCGGGCGCGCCCCATTCAGAGACAGCAGACTTATTGGTCAGAGGCATCCTCATAGGTACAGGCGCTGCACAGTTCATTGGCGCAATACCCGGGGATGCAGACCGGTCCTGTGTAACCTGACGGCGCATCGCCGACACAGAGGTATTCTGCCGTAAAGGTCGACCCGTCGCAGGTGCCGGATTCAAGACAGCTGGTCTCGGTCCCGGTCGAAAACTGCCACAGCGCGCGGCTGGTGTAACTTCCGCTGGGGTCACAGGTGGCGGTGTAGTTCTGCGTCACCGACTGCGACAGCGCGCTGCTATAGGCATAAGACCCCGCATACCCCTCTGCGATAGAGGCCGATGCCGTGACGCCTGTGCCAAAGATGGTCAGACCCGCCTCCATCGATTCCGTGACTGTGATGCTCCACTGCTGGGTTGTGGTCCAGCTGTTGGTGCGTTCCGTCCCGACAGAGATCTGATGGCTGATCGGGCAATTCAGCCCGTCACATGAGATCACCTTTTGCCAGCGCCCCACCGTGTTGACCGAAACCGGCACCTGCGCCTGATAATAACACCGCTTGTTGCTGTGGATCGGGTCCACACCAAAGTAATTGTTGTCACAAGGAAATTTATTTCCCGTGTGGTTGATAAAGCGGATGTCATACCGTTTGTCCGCCCCGTACCGCGCCATGACGACATCTCCGACGTCCATCTGGCATTCACGGTCTTCGGTGGCACATTCCACGATGTCCCCTTCGCTCAGGGTATAGGCGCCGCCCATCTGGCAGGTCTTGTCCGTCCCCTTGGCCGGGTCAAAGCCGAAATAGTCGTTGGTACAGGCCAGCTTTTGCTGATCCGACCCTTCGATCAGCGTATAGGTCCACTTGCCATCCGCGCCGTACCGCACCCAGCGAAATTCACTATTGGGATTGGTGAAATCCTTGCCCTCATCGGCCACCTTGGAAAACGTGTCGGCCTCCGGGACGCCGAACAGGTTTTCCAGGATAAAGGCGCACTCCTTGTCCGTCCCTTTTGACGGGTCGCCCCAAAAGTTCTTGCACGGCACTTTTTCAATGCCCTTGGTGACGAAAAAGGTGAAATCCTCACTGATGCCATAGCGCACGATCACCAGATCGTCGGTGCCCGGGGCGCAGTCCTTGCCCTCTTTGGCGCAGTTCACCCATTGCTGCGTGGTGACCGTGGCCAATTTCGTGACGTTGTCACTATGGACCTGCTGCGCCACCACCGGCGGCGCGAAACAGAGGGCTGAAATCAAAAATAGAATGCGTTTCATGGTTGCAAGGGCCTCCCGCCCAATAGAATCAACTATAGAGTGAAAAATTGTACCGAGATTCGCTTTTTTGGTAATACTTGATTTCCACTTAAACGTTTGTTCACTACCTCGAATCGCCCTAAAGGCGTGTACTTGGCATCGACGTTTTCGTGCAAATGGTGGGTTTTCATTTGAAAATCGCGGCGTATAGTGACGGCCATGATCGTTGACCGCCATATCCTCCGTCTGACCCGCCTTCCGGCGGCCGTCGCGTATGGTGCCGATCTGCTGCTAACTCGCCTCTGAGCGTGGCCCCCTCGGCGCGCGTGCTCAGAGGATGTGTGTGACGCGCCGAAGACCCCCACACCCGAGTTAGGACAAACCCATGAACGCGATCAATCTGGCTGAAAAGCTGGCGCTGTTTTCCACCCATTGGGATCCCCATGTGGTCGCCGGTTACAACGGCAATGATGTGATGGTGGTGAAATTCCAGGGTGAATTTCCCTTTCACAAACACGATGACACCGATGACTTCTTTCTGGTTCTCGAAGGGGAAATGCAGATGGACTACCCCGACCGCGCGCCCGTGACAGTGCGCGCCGGGGAAATCGTGATCGTGCCCGCAGGTCAGATGCACCGGCCCCAAGCCGCCGCAGAGGTCAAGGTGCTGCTGATCGAACCCAAGGGCGAACCCAACTCCGGGGACGCGGATATTCCGCCTGCTCCGAAACCAAGTATCTGAGGATCTCACGCCATGACTGAACAGACCAAGGACAAGGTCGTCATCTTTGACACCACCCTTCGCGACGGCGAACAATCGCCCGGCGCCACCATGACCCATGCCGAAAAAATCGAGATTGCCGAACTGCTGGACGACATGGGTGTCGACATCATCGAGGCGGGCTTTCCCATCGCCTCCGAGGGCGATTTCCGTGCTGTCTCCGAAATTGCCGAACGGTCCCGTAATTCGGTGATCTGTGGCCTTGCCCGCGCGCAGTTGCCCGACATTGACCGCTGCTGGGAGGCGGTAAAAAAGGCCGCGCAGCCGCGCATTCACACCTTTATCGGCACCTCGCCGCTGCATCGCGCCATCCCCAACCTGACGATGGACGAAATGGCTGATCGTATCGAACAGACCGTCAGCCACGCCCGCAACCTGTGCGACAACGTGCAATGGTCGCCGATGGACGCCACGCGGACCGAATGGGATTACCTGTGCCGCACCGTTGAAATCGCCATCAAGGCGGGCGCCACCACCATCAACATTCCCGATACCGTGGGCTATACCGCCCCGGTCGAAAGCGCCGATCTGATCAAGCGCTTGATCGAAACGGTGCCGGGCGCGGATGAGGTTGTCTTTGCCACCCATTGCCACAACGACCTTGGCATGGCGACGGCCAACGCACTGGCCGCCGTCGCGGGCGGCGCGCGGCAGATCGAATGCACCATCAACGGCCTTGGCGAACGCGCCGGCAACACCGCGCTGGAAGAGGTGGTCATGGCGCTGAAGGTGCGCTGGGACATCATGCCCTACTACACCGGCATCGACACCAAGAAGATCATGCACATCTCGCGCCGCGTCTCGACCGTGTCCGGCTTTCCGGTGCAGTTCAACAAGGCGATCGTCGGCAAGAACGCATTTGCCCATGAAAGCGGCATCCACCAGGACGGCATGCTGAAAAACGCCGAGACGTTTGAGATCATGCGCCCCGAGGACGTGGGCCTGGCGGGCACCTCGCTCCCGCTTGGCAAACACTCTGGCCGGGCGGCGCTGCGCGCCAAGCTCAAAGAGCTTGGGACCGATGTGGGCGACAACCAGCTCAAGGACATCTTTGTGCGGTTCAAGGATCTGGCCGACCGCAAGAAAGAGGTGTTTGACGATGACATCCTTGCGCTTGTCTCGGCCACGACGGACGGCCCTGAGGCATTGCAACTGGTCAATCTGCGCGTCGTCTGCGGCACCGGCGGTCCCGCCGAGGCGCAGATCGAGATGGAGATAGAGGGCAAGGATCTGTCGGCCACCTGCGAAGGTGACGGCCCGGTTGACGCCTCTTTCAAAGCAGTGCGCGAGGTGTTCCCGAACAAGGCGCTGTTGCAGCTGTATCAGGTGCATGCCGTGACCGAAGGCACCGACGCGCAGGCGACGGTCTCTGTCCGGCTGGAAGAGGACGGCATGATCGCCACCGGCCAATCGGCGGACACCGATACGGTTGTGGCGTCGGTCCGGGCCTATATCCAGGCGCTCAACCGACTGATCGTGCGCCGCAACCGCGTTGGCCCCGGTGCCGACACGCGGGAAATCAGCTACAAGGACGTGTGAGACCGAAAAATCACGATTGACAGGCCGGGGTTTTCCCGGCCTTCTTTTGTCATGAAAATGTTCAAACTCATATTGGCGTTTTGCCTTATTCAGCTGGGTGCAAATTCAACCCAAGCCGCCGAAATCGAATTCGCCCCAGAACTTTTGTCGCAAATCAGACCACTCTACACTGTACTTGATCAAGCCGATTGGAACAATTTTGGCGCAAAACGGTTACCGGTCCTTAAATCCTTGTCGGCTTATGCGGAACGGTCTGATGGAACTTTGTACGACATTTCTCCAGGGCTTTGTTGCGCAAAGTCGGTAACGTCCGGAGTTCCCCTTTCCCCGGACGCAATTATCCCACAGGCTCTGTGACGGGTATGCCGAGCGCGGTGTAGCCGTTGAGCACGGCGGCGCGGATCTGAAGTTCGGCGACCTGACGATCGAAGTCGCGCGCCATGAGGCTCTGCCCCAGCAGCTTCACGCAATGCATCTTCGTCTCGGCGCGGCTTCGTCGGTGGTATCCGCTCCATTTTCTCCAGATGGCGCGGCCAAGGTATTTCGAAGCGCGCAGCGCCTCGTTCCGAGCGATAGCCCCTGCAGTCGATGGCTTCCACGGCTTGGCATTCTTGCGCGGCGGTATGACGGCATG